>CAYTOK010000005.1:0-111235 GCA_964439595.1 uncultured bacterium
GCCGAAGTGAGTTAGCTAGCTTTTAGCTAAACGCCGTAGGAATCCCCTTTCTTTACGAAGGGGAGGATGTCAAAGAACTGACGGCAGCTGTCCTTCTGCATGTGTGATTTTTTCTATAACAGCAGTCGAGAGCACTCCCATTAAGGCTTGTCGTATTCTATCCGGAGTTAGTAGTGTGCCGTTTTATTTAAAAATCAGTTCTAGAAATCTTTCTAGAAACAGATTTATAAAGAAAATCAAAACATAAGACTTAATTCTATTCGGTTTTTACTGAAAAATCGGTTTAGCTTCAAAATCTTGTAAGCGTTAGCAAAGATGGAAAAATGGCCTTTTTATTGCTTAAAAAACGGGAATACTTTATGACAGAAGGACTTAAAAAAGAAGGTGGCATATGCATAAAAAACAGATAGGGATTCCAATTAAACATCACATTCATCCAGCAACAATTATTGTGCATGAGGAGGAAATGGTCCAAGAAGCATTATCTTCTTTGCGTAAGAAAAAATATGATGGCAAAATTTTATATTTTTACGTAGTGGATAAAGAACATAGATTACAGGGGATTGTTTCTACAAGGGCACTTCTTTTGGCAGAGCCTAATGTAAAAGTCGGAGATATCATGGAAAGGGCTATTTTCTGTTTAAAAGAAGATGACACTTTTGAAAAAGCGGTTATGGAGCTTTCTGCGCACAGACTTTTAGCCCTTCCTGTAGTGGATGAAGAGCATAGGTTAAAAGGGGTTGTGGACATTCAGATGTGTCTAGATGAAAACATTGATCTTTTTAAAGAACAAAGAAATCAAGATGTATTTCAACTTGTGGGGATGACTCTTGAAGAAGGATTACAAAAGTCTTCGTGGGAATCCTATAAAAAAAGGATGCCTTGGATCCTTTGTAATATGATAGGGGGGGTAGCTTGCGCTGTTATTTCTTATATATTTCAAATAGTTTTAGGAAAAGTGCTGATTTTAGCCATGTTCATTCCTCTTGTTCTTTCTTTAAGCGAGTCGATTTCTATGCAGTCGATGGCTCAAAGTTTTCAGATTTTAAGAAAGCAACATATTTCTATGTCTAAGATTCTATTTCGGATGCTCTCTGAGATTCGTGTGGCTATTTTAATGGCTGTTACAAGTGGTATTCTTGTTGGAATTATTTCGCTATTTTGGGGAGTAGGCTTAAGTGTTGTGCTTACTATCTCTACAGGGATTGCTATTTCTGTAACACTGTCTTCTGTAATAGGCGCATCAATACCTCTTATTTTGCATATAAAAAAACTAGATCCTAGAGTGGCTTCAGGACCTGTTGTGCTGACGCTTGCTGATATGATTACTACCAGTATATACTTAGCTATTGCTACTTTGTGGCTGCTTTAAATAAGGGGGATTTTCAAGGCTCAATTGCTATTTGATTGAGCCTTGAAAAAATAGAGTTATTTTTTTTTCTTCTCTTGTTTTTCTGCTCTTTTTTCTTTTAATGTTTTTTGTGGTTTTTTCTTCTCATCTTTTTTGGCGTCTTGTGATTTTCCCATTGCTTCCTCCTTGAAGTTTTACTGCTTTTTTAGCCAATTGTTATCACAGTAGTAGTTTTTCATTCAAGACTTTTTCTCTTTTGCTTTTGCCTGGGTGTAAGTCTTAAAATCTGGATTGTTTTTTTTGTGGTTTTTACCGTAAGTTTGAGGGAGCAATTATAAGGATGGATATATGTTAAATCAAGAATCGATGGACTCTGTAGAGAGGAGTACTTTTTCTCGCTGTTTTATTAAACCTTTGTATGACTCCTACTGCTTTTCTAAAATTCCCTCCACGATTTCTTATTTATTGACAGGAGAAGGAAAGGAAAAGGCCTTGCCGGAGAGCTGTTTTGAAGATAGCGGGCCTTATGATCAGGTTGTTCTTATTTTTTTAGATGCATTTGGCTTCCGATTTTTTGATAAATATAAAGACCATCCTTTTTTACAGAGATTTTTTAAGGAAGGTATTGTCTCTAAGATTACAACGCAATTTCCTTCTACTACAGCAGCGCATGTTACGACAGTGCATACTGGGCTTGAAGTGGGATCTTCAGGTATTTATGAGTGGTTTCAATATGAACCTAAACTAGATAGGATGATAGCTCCTTTACTGTTTTCCTATGCAGGGGACCCAGTGGCCCAATCTTTACTCGCTTCTATAGAAACTCCGAGTACTATATTTCCTTTCCATACGTTGTACCAAAAACTACATGAAAGAAATATTAGTTCTTATATATTTCAAGATGTAGGTATTAGTGGGAGTCCTTATTCCCAAACAGTAAGCCAAGGAGCGCACTCTATAGGATACCTTAATTTAAAACAGGGACTTGTAGGTTTACAAGAGCTGCTTATGGGAAAGGGAGCTGAAAAAACGTATGCTTTTTTCTATTATGCTAATATTGATTCTGTAGGACATAGAGAAGGTGTTTTGACAAAACCTTTTGAAAAGACGGTAAGACACTGTCTTGACTGTTTAGAAAAAGAGCTTTCGTTATTTCTTAATTCTTCTACTAAAAAAACGGCATTACTTGTCACCGCAGACCATGGAATGGTTGAAATAAGTCCTAAAAACACCATTTATTTGAATAAGGAAATTCCAGAAATAGTTGATTGGTTGCAGGTGAATTTAGAGGGACAAATATTAGTTCCCGCAGGATCTTGTCGTGATTTTTTTCTTCATGTAAAAAAAGAATGTTTAGAAAAGGCCTATCGTGTTCTTTCTATTTTTTTAGAAGGTAAGGCTGAAGTATGGAAAGTAGAAGAGCTTATTTCTCAGGGTTTTTTTGGAGAGGCTTCCGTGTCTCAAAGATTTTTAGAAAGAGTAGGAAACTTAGTTATTTTGCCCTATGAAGGACAGGCAGTATGGTGGTTTGAAAAACACAAATTTCAGCAAAATTTTTATGCAGCACATGGTGGTTTAACGAAAGGGGAGGCTGAGACCATTTTTTTATTTTGTAAAAGCAGTCATTTGTCAAGCACCCCGCCCTAAAGGACGTGGCGTGTAGCTAAAAGATTTTTCTCTTGCTACCATCGACCTATTGACTGTGGCAACCCGCAGAGTTTTTCACGAGAATACAAGTCGTGCGCCAAGCAAAGCTTATGAATACTAACAAAATGAAAGGAGTTTGTCGTGATAAAGATCTAGGGGTCACGTAGGAAGCTGAGCATATGCCGAGGTAACTTTGCATATGAAGCCTCAGCAAACAAATGTACGAGCCGTAATGCGTAAGCGTGAACTCGTTGGCTTCGTTAATCGAAAATGCAGGTGTAGAACCTCCGACTTGAGGTGAAAGCAATACTCGTGATGCAGAACTAGAAACAATCATGAGACCTGCCGGAGTTTTAAGAGAAAGCGCGTACAGAAAGTATTCATAGGAACTTGGGAGACCCTAAAGGGCAGTGATCTTCTTAGCTGAGATCGTGAGCGAAGACAAGGCAGAGCGAAGAGGGAAGGAGATAACAACAGGAGCACAGAATAAATAATGTGTTCATGGCCTCTTAGGGAGTCGGAGGGACTTATAGTAGTGATGAAGTGGGGTAATGCCCATGGAGCGAAGGGGTTCTAACATAAAACATGCTTTAAGCAAGAGGAGTAAACCGATTGGAAAATCCTACTACGGAAGAGGGACTATCCCCAAAACTTGCTCAACTAAGGGCAAAGCTAGGCTTGAAAGCTCAAGCAGAACCAAACTTTAAGTTTTATACACTAAATAGTCTCGTCTTGAGAATGGATGTTCTAGAGGCTGCATGGAAGCTGGTTCGAAAGAATAAAGGGGCAGCAGGATATGATGGCAGAACAATAGAAAGTATCCAAGGTCAAGGAGTAGAGGCTTTTCTGCAAGAAATACAGGGAAAGTCTTCTTAGTAAAACATATCAAGCAGATCCTGTCAGACGGGTATATATACCCAAATCAGATGGAAGCATGCGCCCTCTTGGAATTCCCACGGTCAAAGACCGTGTGGTTCAAATGGCATTGCTGCTCATCATTGAGCCTATATTTGAAGCAGACTTTTTAGATTGCTCTTATGGATTCAGGCCTGGAATATCAGCACATGACGCTATAGATGCCATCAAGCAAAGCGCTTGTAATGGTAGGCTGGAAGTCTATGATGCTGATTTAGAGAAATACTTTAATACTATTCCTCACGATCAGCTTATGAAAGCTGTGGAAAGAAGAATAGTGGATGCAAGAGTTCTAAAGCTCATAAAGGTGTGGATGGAAGCTCCTGTGTGGGAAGAGGGCAAGCCTATGTCGAGAAACGAACAAGGCGTTCAGCAAGGAGGGTCATATCACCTTTGCTGAGTAATCTTTACCTGCATTGGTTTGATAAAATCTTTCATACATCACAAGGGCCTGGACAGTGGGCCATGGCAACAATCATGGCAAGGTCTATGACTCCAAAGATACAGGACTGGGTGCAGAAGACGATTGAAGAGCGGTTTAAGTTAAAGATCAATAAAGAGAAAACTAAAGTCATAGACTTAAAGGCAGAGAAAGCCGCTATGGATTTTCTGGGTTTCAAGATGAGATGGATCAATAATAAGAACCTGCAAATCCAACCTGCTAAGAAGTCGGTAAAGAAAGCCAAGGAGCGAATTAGAGAGCTTACATCTCCTACGATGGGATATAGGCCAATCTAGAAAGAAGTCTCCACCTGTTTGTCTTGGGTCTTTTAGTCTTGCTATCTGATAGGTATATCGTTACCTCTAATCTAGAATCAGGATATGGTCGCTATGATATCATGCTTTGTCCTAGAATGCCCAATCCTTCGAATAACCTAGGTGTGCTTTTAGAGATTAAAAAAGGAAAACAAGAGAACTTAGAGGAGCTGGCTGAAGAAGCTCTTAGTCAGATTAAGGCTAAAGAATATCCGTCCCAACTAAGAACATTAGGATATTTTGGTGAGGTTCTTTTTTATGGAATAGGTTCCTATAAGAAAGAGCTTCTAGTGAAGTTAGAAAGATATTCAAGTTAAGTTTGTTGAAAAGGCCGATAGCAATTCTTCTATAAGTGCATCGTCAGTTTCTTTGGCAGGGATGTTTATGCGGTTTCTAGGGTTTTTTTGACAAGAATAGGCGTAGGCTTTGTCGTAGTACTCTAAGACAGTAGAAATTGCAGATTCTAGGTCTCCATTTTGGATTTTACTACCAATTTCTAAAACTTTAACAGCTCCTAGTTTTTTACTTAATTTCTTAGTGGCTTTAAGAAGATCTTCTAAGTGGTAGTTTCCATAGGAAGAAAGAAGATGTGAAACGCGTTTTTCTTTGGATTTTTCAATCCAAAGAAAAGGAGCTCCCCTCATCTGCGTCCAGATGCCTTCCGGTAAATAGCAAGAGCCTATTGTACGGCTTTCATCTTCTATCCAGACTGAACAATTGGGGTCAAGCTGGGCAAGCTTCATGGCTAAGATGTTTTCAAAATGTTCGGAAGAAGGTTGGCTAAAGCCTTCTAAATCTCCAAAGCTGCTCCCTTTATGTTTGGCTATATCTTCAAGGTCAATAATTTGTTTTTTTTTATTTTGTAGCATGTGGAGAAGTTTTGTTTTCCCTGTTCCCGTGAATCCTCCTAGAACAAGGAAAGGGTACTTTTGATGGAATTGGGCAAGGGCCCAATTTCTAAAGGATTTATATCCTTTATCTAGAAGTATGCAGTTAAATCCGGCCGTTTGTAAAAGCCAAGCTAAAGAGCTGCTACGCATCCCTCCTCTTGCGCAGTAAAGGCGTAAGATTTTTTTTTGTCCTGCAATTTCTTCTGCTTTTTCTACAAAAGAAAGTAGTTTAGGACCTACAAAAAACAAGCCTTTTTTTACAGCGGGTTCTTTTCCTTCTTGCTTATAAATAGTTCCTACTATTTTACGCTCTTCATCAGAGAAAAGGGGAAGGGAGAAAGCTCCTGGAATATGCCCGTGATTGAATTCCGAGGGGCTTCTTGCATCGAGGATCGGGCTGTCTTGCTGTAAAAAAGTATGTATATCCAAAACTGCTCTCTATATTTAAGGTTTTAAGGAGTGATTGTAGCCTGTTTTATAAAAACTTGCAAAAGATTTAGAGGGATAGGTCTCTCTAGGAATTTTTTTAAAATTAGTTTTGCTTGGCTAGGATACAGAGAGTGCTTTTAAACAGAAACTAGCTATCGGAAAGCCTCGGCGTAATCTTCCAGCAGCGGTGAATTTTCTTGTCATGAAAATCAGGGGGGATTGTTTTATTTGAGATTTCTTGGATGTGGTAAGAAGCAAAGGGAATCGGATCAAGAATGAATTTGCGGGCATTAGTGCTAAAAAAAAGAATTCCCTTGGGGTTTAGCAGTTTTAAGGCATTTAGCAGCAAGGGAACGTAGTCTACTTGGATGTCAAATAGCTGATCCATTTTTTTAGACCTGGAGATAGTTGGAGGGTCAACAACGATAATATCGTATTTGAGACCTTTTAAAGATTCTTCCTCTAAGAATTTCAAACAGTCTGCTCTAACTATGTGGTTAGTTTTTAAAGAAAGAGAATTAAGAAGAAAGTTATCTGCTCCCCATTCGGTATAGGTGTTGGACATATCTACACTTTTAGTGTAGATAGCCCCAGCAAGCGCTGCTTGCACGCTAAAAGAGCAAGTGTAGGCAAAGAGGTTTAAAAGTGTTTTTCCTTTAGAAGAAGACGCTACAAGCTGTCTTGTTTCTCGATGATCTAGAAAAAGTCCTGTATCTAGATAGTCAAAAAGATTTATTTTAAACAAAGCTCCATATTCTTCTACCAGAAAGAACTCTTTTTTTTCTCCTAGCTTTTCATACTGCTCTATTTTAGCACGTTTGATACGTGATCTCCAGTAGATAGATGAGGTAGATGTCCCAAAAATGGAGATAAGAGCCTCTTCAACTTCTTTTTGTAAATCAAGAGGAGGCTCGTCATGCTCTCGATCAGAGGAAAAGTATTGGACGTAGAAATGCCCAGCATAGAAATCTATGATTATGGGGTATTCTTTGATGTCCCTGCCGTAGATACGGAAACAATCTGTCTGTACCCTTTTAGCCCATTTGCGGAGGTGGCGGTAGTTTTTACGGATTCTATTTTTTAAGGAAGAAGTTTTATCTTCTCCATCAAGTATAGTCGGAAGGTAGAGGTTATGAAGGGCTTCGCGCAAAATAGTCTACCTGCTTACTTTAGGGGTGTAATAAAAAGGCTCTTTAGCTGTTTCTTCTAAAGCTCCTGTTTTGGGGTTTGCGTAGTAGTAATATACAATTCCGTCAGCAAGACGAACTTGAGCTATATAAGGATAAAGGGGCCTGTCGACGTTTTCATCCCAAAAATCTAACCTAAAAGCTAGATCTTGAAGTCCTAGGTGGGTTCTTTCATATCCGGACTCTGCAAGACTTTTTTTATAGTAGTCTGCAAACAAAGGATTTTCATACATGGTGTCCACTAAAGCAGTAATGAACTTTGCTATAAGAGGTTTCACTTTTTCTAAAGTTATTTTTTCAGGAGAGTTGAGAAGAAGCCCCCAATTAGCCCTAGAATTTGCAATGCTTCCAAGTCCATCGCTTATGACTTTTATTTTTAATTCCTTGCCTTCTTTATTAGCCTGAGATTTAAGAGCGTTTCTTGGTTTATATTCCCAGTCGGGTCCTGTTCGAAGGTGTCCTGAAAAACAAGACGGTATCAAAAGGCTTAAACAAAGTAGGGCTATTTGTTTGAATGTCTTCATAAGAAAAAAACCTCCTTGTAAAGCTCCAGTTTACTTGAGAGTTCTTTGCTTTACAAGGAGGTTTTTCTTCTTTTTTTAGACTCTAAGCTTAGAGGGAACTTATTAGATCGTTATAATAAAATTCGAGATCAACATTTCCTCTGACTTTTTCTCCAAGCCCTTCCAAGAGGTAGTCTCTAATAGCTATATTTCCCCATGAAAGATTTCGGAGATGGCAGCTGGCATGAATTGAAAAAGTGTCGTCATCTTCTCTAAAATCAAAAATAACCACAGTATTGGTTCCTTCTCTAATCCCAAGATTTGATAACGATAAGTCAAGTCCTGGAGCAGAGATTGTTTTTGGGCTTACATAGGAGTCCTTAGAAGAAGAGGAAATGGTCATGTCACCTTTCCAATTTGGATTTTGTACTTGTTTGCAATAGCTGTAATGGAAAAGTTCTTTTATTTGCGCTAAAATGCTACGGTCTTTTTCAGAGAGATCTTCTAGGAGAGTATCCTTATTCCATGTAGGGATCTTACCTAAAGGAAGTACTTTTTCTTGTAGCACGTATCCATCTATTGCTACTGTTTCCTCATTGTAGATTTTTGCGTAAGGTTTTGTTTCTTCTGTTAGACCAGCAAAATCTTGCTCTAAGGCTTTATATTGACGTATAGAGCAAAAAAGAATTTCTTTGTGAGATATGATGTGGCCTCTTGCATCAGAGTCTCGGTACATTTTACAGATAATTCTTTCGTTTTCAATGTCAGAATAAAAGGTTTCTGCACCTGCCTGCAAAGAGTAAGACCTTGCATAATTTCCTTCACCGAAAGCGCTTCTCTCCAAAGGAACCTTTACTCCAGTTTGTGTTGTAATTTCCCAGTGTTCTTGGACTTCATTCCGTGCTTTTAGGTAAGCTTTTTTATCAAAATCCCAAGTGTCTATAGTGGCAATTTCAGCTAGCGGAATGGGGCCTGTAACGATTTGTTTTGGTGCAGGTTTCCCAAGTGAAGGCCTAAACATAGGAAACCCTGCTGCGGCTGATCTTGCAATAAAGCCATTATACGATGCGTCTGGTTTTACAATAAATTCATCATCCAAGGATTTGCCCCCAATGCTGCTATCGTCTTGACTAGTGTCTCCAAAGGAAACAGGTCCAAAAGCTTTTTCAGGCGTTTGTGTTATAAATTCCAAATCACTTAAAGGAGGAGTATTGCTTATTTTACGTGCTTTGGGAGTCGAAGCCTCGAATTCTAGAGGGGGAAGGGGGAGAGTTCTTTTGGCTGTTTGTGCTATGGAATCGTCCAATGGATTATTTCTATGCGCACGAGGAGGTGAGCATTCTCTAGGTATGTCGGTTCTTTCTGTAGGGGATGGGGTACGCATGTGTGGCCACCTTTGGTTAAAAAGTTTATGTATTTTAATCTGCACTTGCATGTATTGCGTTGCAGTTTTTGTTTAATAATGTTTTCAGCATATTATATTCTGATTTTAATTAAAATGGAATATCTTATAATTAATTTAATTAAATTTATTATTTTTTCTTTAATGATTTTATTGTTTAAGAAGTTGATTATAAAGACGTAAGGTGGAATTTTGTTATATTGAGGTTTTATATTTTATGTAGAATAAAGAGGAAATAAGAAGACTCCTTTTCTTAATTGTCTAAGAAAAAAGAGCCTTCTTATTTTGAGGTGATTCTTGTTATTTTAGAGAGAATCCTCTTTTATTGGTGGGGCTGAAGGTTGTTCTATCGGAAATATAATCTCTACAATAGTAGCTTCCGCAAAAATAGGCCCCTGGCTTTCTGAAGCGTAATAAGCAGATGTTTCTATTGGAGTTTTGTAGTTATCAACTGCTTTTAATATATTTTCATAGTATCGAGCTATTTTCTTTCCGCTGTTATCTGCCATATAGATTAAGATCGATGCTGCTAGAGATGCAATGATAACTACTTGTCCTACAGGGATAAGAATAGAAGCGGTAAAGAAAGCTCCGATTACAAGAGCAGAAGATCCAATAACGCCGGCTAAAGCACATAGGGCATATCTATTGGTTTTTCTGGATTCTAACTCTAGGATTTCTTTGAGATTAGGAAGGAGGAAATTATTTATAAGTGTTTTTTCAGGGTTATTGACATCTACTTCTCTTGCAATTTGACGGTCTATTTCTTCGAAACATTCTTGCGAGTCCTTATGATCCGCTCTCTTTCTTATTTGATAGCCTAGTATGGCTGCAGTGGCTAAGAAAACACCAACAGCAACTATTTTAAGGCCGGTCGATACAGCTTCTTCTTTTTTACCCTGGGTTTGATGGGTAGTGGTATTTGAGCTATTGTCAATAAAAGAGTACCTAGTGGTGTTTCCTATATTAATATCTCCGATACTTAGGATGTTCCAACTAAAGGGTCTTAGGAAGTAGCTGTCCCCTCTGGATGCTTCATAGCCACTATGCATTCTGGCTGTCTGTGATTCTGTAGAGGAAGCAAAAATCCCGCAGCAGGTGGATTCTCTTTCTTTGAGATGGTTTTTTGCTATAACCTCTGCATTATGAATGAATTGGCTTTTCCAATGGTCGGCGCTGAAGTCTACACACATGATCTTCTCCTTTTTTTTGTTAAATTTTCATTAATTTTACATTAATTAAGTTTTAACTTAAATGCTTAAAATTAATTTAATTTATAATGTATTATATTTTTTTACTTAAATAATATATTGACATTAACTGAGTGAGGGGGGAATGTGAAAAATATATAGCTAGGGGACGGGTATGCTTTTATTTTACGATAAGTCAGATGGGGAAGGGTTTTCTTTAATAGAAAAACCTAGAGAAGGGTGCTGGATCCACGTAGAAAAAGCTGATAGAAAGGATTTAGAGCAAATTTGCGAGTTAACAGGACTTCATGAAGCAGATATAATTGACTCTTTAGATCGTCATGAAATTCCTAGGGTGGAAAAAGGTCATGGTTTTGTTTTGTTTTTTATAAGGCATCCCGTAGAGCAAGAAAGACATTTACATACGATTTCTTTACTTATTGCTTTAACAGAGCGCTACTTTGTTACTATAGCGCCGTCTAAATCATTTATTATAAATGAAATTCTACAAGGAGAGGATTTTGCGGGAGGAGTTATTTCTTCTGATCTTTTAACGCAAATACTTCAAAGGACGGCTCAACAGTTTAGCAATCAAATTCGGAAGGCACGTCATAGTGTTATGACTCAAAGAAAAGAAATTCATGTGGTGGAGAGCGAGGATATTTTTTCTTTAACGGAGTATGAAGAAATATTAAATCAATACCTTTCTTCCTTAGATCCTCTTCAAGATGCTTTAGAATCTCTTATTGGAATAAGGCCTCCTATTTTTCATAGGAAAACGTATCATGATTTGGATGATATATTAAATTCCATAAAACAATCGGATAATTTATGTAATACACTTCTTAAAAATATTAGGAGCTTACGCGATTCTTACCAGATTGTTTTTGCAAATAAGTTAACAAAAACAATACAGCTTCTTACTGCCCTTACAATTGTGTTTAGTATGCCTAATATGATCGCTAGCATTTATGGCATGAACGTTCATCTTCCGATAGCCGATAAGTCTGGAGCTTTTTACATACTGCTTGTAATTATGACAGTCATTTCCGTACTTTGCGGTTATTGGTTTTATAGAAAAAAGTGGATGTGAGAATAGCTTTTCAGCTATACTCCTTAGGAAAGGAGTTGTTATGAAGCTGCTATTTTTGTTTCTTGTTATATCTACCTTCTCTTTTACCATTTCTCCTAAAGAAGTCGTTGCTATCGGAGATAAAATTTGGAAAAATGAATGTGGTGCTACTTTAGAAGGACTCGTTTATTGGAATAAAGCAGAAGAATTTCCTTCTTTAGGTATCGGACATTTTATTTGGTTTCCTGAAGGATACCGGGGGCCTTTTGAAGAAACCTTTCCTTCTCTTTTACAGTTTTTACAAAAAGAAGGAGCTGTTTTCCCTTCTTGGCTTAGTAAGCATTTAGAGAAGAAAAGTAGCGCTCCTTGGAGCTCTTATGAGGATTTTTTAGAGAAAAAAAAATCTCCTGAAGTGGAGTCTTTAAGGAAAATGTTATTTGAGACAAGAGGACTTCAGGCTCTATTTATTGCTAAGCGTTTGGAGCGCGCGGCCTTTCAAATACAAGGAAAAGAGCAGATCTATAGGAATTTACAAAAACTTTTGGAAAATCCAAAATCCCTATATGCTGTTATTGATTATGTGAATTTTAAAGGGACAGGCTTGTCTTCTTCTGAAGCATATAAAGGTCAAGGATGGGGATTAGTTCACGTTTTAGAAAGGATCTCTGAATCTTCTTTGGATATTTTAGAAGACTTTGTGAAAGAAGCAAAAAAAATTCTTTTGCTAAGGGTGCAAAATGCTCCTAAGGAAAGAGGGGAAGACAGGTGGCTTAAGGGGTGGTACAACAGGTTAGATAGCTATTTACTCTAGGATAAGGTGAAAAAATGGGGTTAAGATTTAGAAAAGAATTTTATTTTGTAAGACACGGAGAGACTGATCATAATTTAAAAAAAATATTCGCAGGATCAAGTGTTGACGTTCCTTTAAATGATAAAGGAAAACAGCAAGCGGAAATTTTGCGACCAATCATTGCCAAGCTACCTATTTCCGCCTTTTATCATAGTCCTTTGCTAAGAGCTAAAGAGACCATGGCAATTGCTGCAGAAGGAAAAGGAGAAGTGATTGAAGAGCTTAAGGAATGCTATGATAAAACATGGCAAAAAGTCTTGCTTTTAGGGGAAGAGGAAGAGCTAACTGAGGCGGAGTGCTTTTTAAATCAGGTTCTTATAGGCGTAAATAAAGCATTAGAAACACCAGGGGTGCCTCTTCTTGTCTCTCATGGGGGAGTGCATAGAGCTCTTTGCTACCATCTTCAAATTGAAGATCATGATTGGAATTTACATAACTGCGGCCTTGTTCACTTTAGGCCTATGGAAGACTTTACTTGGAAAGCGCAACTTTTACATTAAAGCTGGGTCTCATATAATAGGCCCCTGTAAGACAAATAAAAGCCCCTAAAAAAAGAATGGGGGTAGGGCCTAAAAGTTCACAGAGCGCTCCGCCTAAGAGCGGAGCTATAATGCCTCGCAGCCCAACCATTAAGATATTTACCCTAGAAAAAGGAGAGCTGTCCTCTTTTCCTGCAAAAATAGTCCCTGAGAGATTCCAAAGTAGGTGGCTTCCTGACTGCGCTATCCCATAAAAAAGAAAGGCTAGATAAAACCATCCCATATGTAAAGGAGATAGGAGCAAGGTTAGAGGAAATAGCCCGAATCCTATAAGTATTTTTAAAGAAAGCTTGGGAATGGTAGCTGAGGTGGAGCTGCTTAGCAGCTTTCTCCAGAAATAGGTAGAAAGCACGATCCCTAATCCCATAAAGATAGAGCGTCCTGTAATTACCTGGCTATGGGCTAGATTTAAATAATCTGCATAAAATAAAGAAAGGCTTGGAGTCATTAGCATAAGCCCAAACCCGCCTATCATAAAACCGTGTTGGAAATGGGCAAAATCTTTTCTAGTCCTAAGTAGATCAAAAGCTTCTTTCCAGGGGCGAATAAGTTTATTTGTTTTTAGAGGGTGTTTTTCTGGTAGGTTGTGTTTTTTAGGAATAGGCACTTTTAGCTGCACCCATAGGCTGCTAAGCCCTAGTAGCGCTGTAAAAGCACATAGGAATTGCCAGGCCTTTTCATGAAGGTCTAGTAATCCACCTATAAATAAACCTAGTAAGATACTCTCCAAAAAACTCAAAACAAAATAAAAAGCATACGTTTTTTCTCTTGTTTCTTTCGTCAGGTTAATTTTAAGAATTTCTATAAGAGCGGGAAGTCCTGATTTATGAAAAAATTCGTAAACCGCGCAACAAAAGATAATATACCAAACATTATCTAGCCAAGGGATAAATAAAAAAGGGATCCTGGCTAAGGCCCAGGCTCCTATTAGATTAGAGCGTAGTAGGTGCTTTTTATTGGTTAGATTAGCGCTCCAGTAGAAAGAAAAAATAGGAAGGACTGGTCTTAGGGCTGTTAGAATAGAGATTTGTAGTAGTGATGCTTGGAGGTCTTTCCGCAAAATAAAAGGCAGGAGCGTATATAAAACGACAAATGGCTCGGCGGAAAGGTTCATCCAAAGAAGAGCCTGTTGGGTTTTATCTTCAAATAAACTAGCTATTTTCGTTTTTATCGCTTTGCTGCAAAAAAAACTATACAGAGACATCGGTAAACTCATGCTTAGGATTTTGCTTAATACAATACTGTTTATCCCACGTACTTGTAAATAATCCCATAGGGCGGCCTTGCCTGTCTTGAACAAGGAGGGCGCTGCTGGTTTTATTAAAGCTTTTCATGTCACCTAAAACCCAAGCACTGCATTGGTAGGGTAGTTTAGAGAGCGTTGTTTCTACGCCATACTCATCTTTTAAACGATACTGCATCACCTCAAATTGAAGCTGACCGACGGCTGCAAAGATGAAATCTCCGATCCCTTCCAAAGGTTTTAGCATTTGAATTGCCCCTTCACTGATAAGTTGTAGGACGCCTTTATCAAAAGATTTTCTTTTTCCGACATCTTTTGGATGTATTGTAGCAAAAATTTCAGGTTGAAACTGAGGGAGTGGTTTGAAAGAGAATCCACCAGATAGAGAAATAGTATCACCAATTGCAAAAAAAGAGGGGTTAATCACTCCTATGATATCTCCTGGATAAGCAAAATCTACTGTTGTTCTTTCCCCTGCAACCATGCCGTGGGGACGGGATAGGCGAACGGATTTATCAAGTCTTTCATTTTTTACTAATAAGTTACGCTCGAATCTTCCAGAGCAAATACGGATAAAAGCCATGCTGTCTCGATGCTGCTTATCCATATTGGCTTGTAGTTTAAAAACATAGCCACTAAAGGGTTCTTTTACAGGATCAATGGTTATTTCTTTTCCATCGAGTCTATTAGCTAGACGAGCTGAAGGGCAGGGGGCTAGATCTATAAAAGCATCAAAAAAAGGCTCTACCCCAAAATTAGTAAGAGCAGAAGCGAAAAAGACAGGGGTTACGTCCCCTGCTAAAAAATCCTCTTTAGAAAAAACATTACCGGCAGAGTCTAATAAATAGAGCTCATCTAAAAGTGCTTTATAGTTTTCTTTTCCGATCTTATTTTCTGATTCGGGGCTTTCTAAAGGGATCCTGATTATATTTGCTTTTTGGGCTCCACCGTGAGAGGTTTTCTCGAAAAATATACATTCTTTTGTAGTTCTGTCTACAACGCCTTTAAAGTCCTTTCCTGTACCAATAGGCCAGTTAAGGGCAGAGGAGTGTATTTGAAGAACGTTTTCTACTTCATTCATAAGATCAAGGGGATCTTGTCCCGGCATGTCCATTTTATTTATAAATGTTAATACGGGTATTTTTCTTAATCGACAAACTTCGAATAGTTTGCGTGTTTGTTTCTCCACGCCTTTGGAGGCGTCAATTACCATAATAGCGCAGTCTGCTGCTGTTAATGTTCTATAGGTGTCTTCAGAGAAGTCTTCATGCCCTGGGGTATCCAAAACATTGATGAGTATATCTTTATAGGTGAATTGCATAGCAGAAGAGGTGATGGAAATACCTCTTTCTTGCTCCATAGCCATCCAGTCTGAAGTTGCGGCCTTTCTGCCTTTTCTTCCTTTGACAACACCGGCAGTAAGAAGCATCCCGGAATAAAGTAGCAGTTTTTCTGTTAAGGTGGTTTTGCCGGCGTCAGGGTGGCTGATAATGGCAAAAGTACGTCTTTTGGCAATGGCATTTTCTAAAGATTCTGCAATTTCTGTCATAAACCACTTTGTGTGTTGTTTTTTTTAGATAAGGATACACAATAGTAGTTGTTCAAAGAAAGCTATTTTTTATTTTTTATAGAGGATGTGTAGTATGAATTATTTTATATTCTTTTTTTATCTGTTTTTTTGTGCTAATATATTTTTTATCTAAGTTGGTGGATCGGTATAGTAGGGATAGTTGTGTTAAAAGCTGTATTTTTTCCCAAAAAAAAGCTTTGGCAAGCCATTTATTTTTATCTGAAACTGTAGAGTTAAAATAAAAATCTATTAGATAGCAAAAAGGGGGGGCATTTCTTTCAAAAAATCGAAAGAGTGTTTTTTTTGCAATAGGTAACCCTTCTTTTGCTCCAATAATGCAAGTTTGTAGCAAGTGAAAAGGGGAAGTCTCTTGCTGTTTGATGGAAATAGGAAGGGTTTCTAAACAAAAAGAAGCTTCTTCTATTCTATGAAAATAGAGAAGGAATTCTATTTTTTTTTCTTTAAAATAGGGGGAACTTTCTTCAAAGAGGGAAACCATTTCTAGCATAGCTAATTGCTCGTTCTTTTTGCAAAAAGAGAATTTATTTAGAAAAAATAAAAGTGCCTGCATTTTATAAGGAGAATCTAAGGAGTTTTTTGTGGAGAAATGTTTTTTGGCAACTGTAATGAAGTCATTTTTGGCGTAGTCTAGGATTGGTTTTAAATGATATGGTTCAATAAGCTCAGGCAGAGAAAGGATTCGGTCTACGGCTTCTTTTTCATATCCTAAATAAAGAAGGCAATAAAGAGCGTTAACCTTTTGTTTTTCGTTGGTAGTATTTGCTAAAATATCTAAAATAGTCAGGGGTTTAGCTAAATAAAAAGCCAATTGTAAGGGGAGTATTTCGAAGGAGGGTTCTTGGGATAAAAAGGGAAGTTCTTCACAATGCTTCTGCAAATATTCTAATAATTTTAGATGGTCTTTTTTAGTAAATGCTTCAGGAAGCTGTCTTAGTGTTAATAAAGCAAATTCGTACGCGGCTGTTTTGTCCTTGTAAGAAGCCTCATGAAGTCTAAAAAGGATCTGGTCTTTGACTAGGTGAGTAAGGGGGTGTTTATGAAATCTGCGAAGTGCAAGTTCTAAACATTTTAACTCTTCTTGTAATTCGTGGGTGGCTTTATAAACTAAGGATTTTCCTAAGTATTCTAAAGGTGATCCGCTCCCTTCTCTAAATTGATCAAATTCTTTTAATGCTTCTTGATACAAGGCTTCTTTTACTTTTTTTTCTTTTTTAGATTGAGCTTCTTCTAAAAGTGTGATGCCTGCTCTAAAAAGAGCTTCTTTTCCCTCTGATCTACCTGCGAAGGAGTTAGCGATTTGTCGGTACTTGCTAAGAGCTTCTTTAAATTGATGGACGGCAAGAAGAGCGTCAGGTACGGCTAAACAGTTAACTTGGATGTTTGGGCTGCTACTTGAGACTAAAATTGTGCCAACTTCCAGTTCATCATCTTTTAAGATAACGCCAAAATAAGGTCCGCTAAATGGGGTATAGCTTAAATAATCAAAGGCTAAAAGGTTGTCGATATAAAGCCTTATGTGGTGGTCTGTTTTTTCAATGCGAATGAAGTGGGATAACTGTTTTTTTAGTGATAAACTGGGATTGGACATGAGCTCTACATTAGAGCGCAGTAGATAACACCCAGGGTTTTGCTCTGAACCTATCCATAAAAAAAAACCATCTTGGAGGATGTTTTTTTCATTTTCATTGGGGTGCATGTTTAATAAAAATCCAATTCCCCGTCCCTCTTCTTTAATGTGCACATGCGTTTCTAGTTTAATCTTTTCAGGTAGAGGGTCTTTAGCTATCATAAGGCTTACCCATTCCATAAGATCAGATTTCTGCGTGAGAGCAATGTGTTTAGCTAGTAAGACGTTCTCTTGAAACTTCCAATCAGCTTTACGCTCTACTTGTAGGCTAGAATAAGGCACCCATTCTGCATGTCCTTCAATATATTTATTGAGATCTATGAGAATTTCTTCGACAGAAGCGTACCGTTTTTCCGGTTTTCTAGAGAGACATTTTTTGGCTATTTTAGCTAATTGTGGAGGAATGTCTCTATAGGGAGCTTTTTCAGAAGGGGGGATTAGCTTTTCTTGTTTGAGTTGTCTTCTATACTCTTTAATAGTCTTGCGATGAAACGGGGACCTTAAGGTGAGAAGTTGGTATAAAATTACTCCTAGTGCGTAAATATCTGAACTGAAAGAAGCCTTGCTTCCGAAAATTCTTTCAGGGGGTAGGTAAGATAGTGTGCCTGCTATTTTCCCCGGTTTAGTGAGGTCTGAAAATTCCCTTTCAAGCTCTTCTAAGCTTATCTCATCGGGTTCTTCATTGCTTGCTACAAAAGTAGCAAGTCCCCAGTCTAGGATAAGAACTTCTCCATAGGGTCCTATGATGATGTTTTCAGGTTTTAAATCTTTATGGATAATACCTTGGTCGTGGGAGTAAGCAATGGCCTGGCAGATGCTAAGAAAAATGCGCATTAAAGCAGGGATAGAAGATCCAATAGGATGAGTGGCCTCTCCATTTTTTTCTTGTTGCAAGGTTGTTTTGATGATTTCTTTTAGCGTTTCTCCTTTAATAAGAGGCATGGTGTAGTAAACATCGTCTTCTGTTTGATGGATTTGGTAAATGGGGATGATACTTGGATGAGATAGTAGTGCGGCAATTTTTACCTCTTTTAAAAAGCGTTCTTTCAATCCCGGATGATTTATTTTATCGCTACGAATTTTTTTAAGAGCTACAGATCTTTTACAAAAAGGGTCTTGCGCTAAAAATACTTCCCCCATACCGCCGGAAGCGATTTTTCTTAAGATCTTATAAGGACCTATGTACTCCGGTAGAGGAGTGATTGGGCAAGAATCGTGATTTTTATTTTCCATAAAGCTTTTTTACTCAATTACTTCTTTTTTTACAAGCGTCTTGTTAGAAAAGCATTGATTTTTATTTTATTAATAGTTTGATGTTATAAGGAAGTATGCAAAACAAGATCCAGGAACTTACTCTTATCGAAAAGAAACACATTGCTATTTCGCATTGTTTAAATGAGGAAGGACGCCGTCTTTTGGTTGCTGCAGAGGAGTGCTTTTGTAAAGATTAGGTTTGTGTTTTGTTAAAAATTCTTCAATTTTTATGGATTTTTTTTAGTCGATAAAATATTCTTGCGAGCGAGAAGGACTTAGATTCTAAAAATTGCTCTTTAAGATAGGTTAATTTAACCCACAAGAGAGTTTTTCAGCTATTTGCTCCGTAAAAAGTAAGAGCATAGTGGTCTGATAATTCTTTGGGGTTAGTAAGAAATAGTTTACTGAACTTATATTTTTGACTAGAGAGAATGTAGTCATCTCTTGTGCAGGTAGCGTTTTCTTTTCCTACTTTTAGCTCATCTGTGCAGGTCTCTTTACTTCTTTGTTTTTTAGAGGCAACGTCAAGCTCTTCTAAATTTAAGCTTTGGTATTCTTTAGATGGGTAGGTTTTGTTTTCTCCAATATTGAGATCTCCTGCTATAACAAAGTGAGAATATTCCTTTTGCGCCTTTACGTAGTTGCGGATTTGTGCAAATTGGCGAAAGCGTAGCTCTCCTTTTTCGTCTCCGGAAGATAGGTGGGTGCCAATATATAGTGTACTAGCTGTTTTTACGGCTAAAAATCCATGCGACATAAAGGGTCTATCTTCCCTATCTTCTTTAAAAGGGATATACTCGTAATCAAGGACGGGAAGGGTAGTATAGCAAGCAAGGCCACTATCTAGTCCTACTGCACGTATTCCCATGCGATCTAGGATCGTAGGAAATTTATGAGTTAAGAGCTCTCTTAGCTTGTAAGGAGTATTGCCGTAGGCTTCTTGTACAAAGACAATGGGCGTTTCTAATTGCAAGATATAGTTAGCGATTGCTGTAACCCGATTTTCCATAGAAGCTGTGTTATTTAATACTTTAGAAAATGGTATGCAGTTGATATTCCATGTGCTTACATGGACTTCACCTTCTTTATCTTCGGTTTGAGGAGAGCTCTCTGTTTTAAGGATATGGCAACCTTTAAAAGGAGTTGTCCAAACTGAGATTTTTAACAAAACAAGAGATGCGATGGCACAGGGAATAGAGGTTAAAAGCAAGAAGCTGTCCCAGACAAGGCGAGCTTTTGTTTCTGAATTTCGAATATCTGCCTCGAATTGTTCTCCGGTAGATATAGCATATCCAAAACTCCATGCGCCTAGTTGATCTGCAATGGTGTTAATTGTTTTAATCATAAACTCCCCATAGTTCAAGGAGAAGATTCTAAAGATATTTTAGATTATTTGCAAGGTGTGGATTTTTATTTTTATATTTTTTGAAGTTGGTTATTATCGATTCTATTAAAGCTCCCCTTATAGCAGTTATGCTAAAATTGACTGAGAAATTCTGGGACGCTCATATTCTCCCCAGGTAAGTTTTGGTAAAAACAGCTGTGTTTATTTACGCTTACCATATAGGCCCAATGAGATAGACCAATGGTATCATCGGGAGAGCTATTCATTTGCATGACAAAAACATATTGTCCATCTTTTTTGATAAATTTACCAATTCCTGAGACTATTTGGCTGCTTTGCTCTCCATCTACTGGATAGAATGTGATATATACATCTCCCTGATCTGTTACAGACCCGAGCATGCTCATCTGGGATAGTTCTGATTGGTTAATGCTTTCGTAGGAATGCCCAAAGAAATAGCCTTGCCTAAAATTGTCAATGACCCAGACTGTTTGATCTGAAGCTGCAGTATGAGATCCCTCATTATATTCAAATGCTAGTAGCGAATCTGGAGGAACAACCCAGATGGTATTTTCTATATATTTTTTATATTTATTGCTATTTTGCAATGTCGGCGAGGCATGACAAGAGTTTTCTTTGCAGGAACTCTTCGCTGAAATTTCTTCGAACCCGAATAGTATAGCAATTGTAGCAATGGTTTTGAGTAGTGTTTGCATTTGTATCCCGTAAAAGTTAGTTCCTCCTAGAGAGAACTAGGAGGAATATAAAAAAATTAAGAGAGTTTAATGGAATAGAACCTTGTCATAGATCCATGTTTTACCAAGATAAGAGCTCTATTTTGGTTAGCGGGATCGCTGAGTGCTTCTCCGAATTCTGCAGGGGTTGTGACTTTTTTATGATTTACTGCAAGAATTAAGAATCCAGGTCTTAGACCTGCAATAGAAGCTGGAGATCCAGGTTTTACTTTTGTGATAACTACACCCTCTTCTCCCTTAGCATAGCCTAGTTGATTGCGAAGCTCTGGGGATAAAGCTTCTATTTCAACGCCAAGTTTTTGTACAATGCCACCTGGTACGGCTAGGTGATCTGCCACTTTGCCAAGTGTAATCGACAGTGAAATAGGGGTTCCTTTACGATTTATTTTTAGCTGAACTGTGGAGCCTGGATTCATTAAGGATACGTCATTTCTAAAGCTTCCAATCGATTTAATAGGGATGCCATTATATTCTAGGATGATGTCCCCTTGCTTGATCCCTGCTTTTTCCGCAGGAGAGTCTTTCAGTACTTCTGATACGAGAGCTCCTTCTGCTTTTTCTAAGTTAAAGGCCGCTGCTATATCTTTATCTACGGGTTGGAGCGAAACACCTAAGAATCCTCTTGTAACACTTCCTTTATCAATGATCTGTGTCATAATGTTTCTTGCCATATTACTTGGCACTGCAAAACCAATACCCATAGAACCTCCAGACTTAGATACTATAGCTGTATTGATCCCTACCACTTCTCCATTTAAGTTAAGGAGGGGGCCTCCTGAATTGCCCGGATTAATTGCAGCATCTGTTTGGATAAAATCTTCAAAGTCTGTAATTCGTAGATTTTGTCTTCCTTTAGCGCTGATCACACCTGTTGTAATGGTAGCTTGTAGCTCAAAAGGACTTCCAATAGCAGCAACGCTTTCTCCTATCTCTATTTTATCAGAGTCTGCAAGTTCTAGGAAGGGGAAATCTGTTCCGTCAATTTTAATAATGGCTACATCTGTATGTGGATCAGATCCTACAAGTGTGGCATCCATTTCTCTATCGTCAGGTAAAACCACGGTGATTTTATCAGCTCCTTTTACCACATGGGCATTAGTCATGATATAACCGTCAGAAGTGACAAAAAAACCGGATCCGAGGCCGATTTGTGGTGTTTTCTTTTGTTCTCTTTGGGGGAATCCGAAAAATTTTTGCAGGAAATCATCTCCAAACTGATCGAATGGTGAGGCTCCTCCATAAGGAGAGTCATTTTCTGGTGTAGATTCGTTGCGGATGAAAACTACACAAGGCATACATTTTTTAGCTACAGAGACAAAGGGAGAGCAGCTACAAGAGCAAGCTATCTCAGAGTCTTGCTGTAGCTTTTTTTGCTCAGAAAAACAATTGTTAGAAAATAGTGCAGTGAAAGCACATAAAGTAGTTAAGCATTTATAGTACGACATAAAGCAACTCCTTGGCTGATAAGTCATGATTTCGTATTCTACTTATCAAGGTAGTAAAGCTCAAGCTAGATTTGCAAGATAGGAAGAATTTTATTTTCTTTTTCTAAAAGTTCTTTTCCTGCAAAGCTAACAGCTACGGAAGCTTTATCTAAAAGCTCTGCTTCAATAGCTAGTTGGATTTGCTTAGCATCTAGATTGAGAATTTTATCTCTAAATTCTTGCCGCAAATTTTTATCTTTGCCATCTTGTAGCCAACTATAGGCTACGACAGCCCTGTCACTTGGAGGAACAGGAGAGTCCATTTGTTGGATGATGCCTAGCTTAGCTTCTTCCAGATCTTGTGCACTGAATTTGCCTTTTGCAATAATTTTTAAAGAGTCGTTAAAGGTTTTAAAGGTGCTGTCGATATGAGGATCTCTATGGGAGTGAAAATAGAAGCATCCAAGCATCGCATTATAACTTGCTCCCGAACCATAAGCTCCTCCGATTTCTCGTATCTTATTGTGTAATACTTTATTGTCCAAAAGCTGTGTAGCTACGGTTAAAGCAGGGGCATGAGGATGTATATAGGAAGCTACTTTATAAGATTGGACGTTATAAGCTACCTGTGTGGGAACGACCCTTCCTTGAGAATGAACTTCATTAATAGGGAAATTAGGATTCCAAGGAATAAAAGGCTTGCCCGGCATAGATAGCTGTATGAACTCTTCCTGATCGATGCTTTCGTAAAAAGAGGCATCGCAAGATAGTAAAAGTTTGGGTTTATGAAAAGTGAATAGTTTGCTATGAACTATTTGTAGCTTTTCCATAATTGTAGATATTTTACTTTCTAGATTATTGCCGATTTCTAAAATGAAGTGGTAATAAGGGAGTCCAGTGCTCATATATCCAAAATGTGTAGAAGGGGAATACCCGCTCAAGGCAAGAGAAGTAGCGTAGCGTGTGGCATTTTTGGATATTCTATTTTGTAAGTGTGTATGAGTTTGTTTGATCCGCTCTTCAATTCGTTTTTTGTCTTTTAGGTCAGGGGTTACAAGTATTTCTTGCATAAGAGAAAGTAACTTGTCTGCTTTTCTTTCAAGAGATTTTCCTTTAATTGAGAGTGTCGGTTTAAGCGTTAAATGGTCCTTAGCTTGAGGATGCAAGGCACATCCAAGACCAACACCTCCTGTATGGGTTTGCATGTATTCGAGGTTTTCTTTGTAATTTCTATTTCCAGCGCCAAGTTCTGGCAAAAGAGAAAGGAGGAGCTGTAAGTAAGGGATTTCTTCATTTGTTATATTAGGAAGATCAAAGACTATATCTGCATAGAAAAGGTGATTAGTAAAGCAGTCATGATGAAAGACCGTAGTATCTTGTATCTGCTTTTTTTTAAGAGGAAAATCTCTTGTAAGTATAGGAACATCAGACAGTGTTACCTTAGGTAGGCAAGAAAGATCTTGTTCCTCTTCGCTGTCTTGTATTTTTTCTAGTTCGAGAGCTGTTTGTACTAAATCTTTTTTTTCTTTTTCTGATAGAGCTGCTTTTATGTTAGTTAAAAGATTTTTTTCTTTTTCTAGTTCTTTTTTGCTAAGTTGCGGGTCCGGGATCATCACAACTCTTGCTCTATGTGTATTTTGTACAAGATATTTACGAAGTAGCCCCGGCAGGTAGTCTGGCTCTTTTACTTTAAGAGAAAGTTCTTCAAAAAGAGCGTGTAGTTGCAGTGTTTTTTTAGGATCACATCCATGCTGTTTGGCTAAAGCACAGCGAAAGAAGAGGGTTAATCCAAAAGGGGAGTGGTCTCCTCCTATTTCCATTTTAGCAAGCTCAAGTTGATGAATAGCCGCATCAATCCACTTCTCGGCGAAGGGTTTCTGGCTTAACTCTTCTAGTTCTTTTAAAAGGAATGCTTCTATAGCTTCTACATCGCTCTCTTTGCATCCTTTGCATAAAATAACATAAGGCACTTCGCTCATTTCTGCATCCATAAAAGCGTCGGCTTGCGTGCAAAGACCTGAGTTAAGAAGAGCTAGTTTTAATGGGGAGGCGTCCGTGTCTGCTAAAATAGCATCTAAAACAGATAGAGCTAAGACATCTTCTTGCTCGATGACGGGACAGGTAAGCCAGCCAAAAGCGACCATCGTTTTTTGTGTATAGTCTTCTGCTTCACTAACCGTATAAGGAAAGGTTTTGCTGATAGGGGCGGTGAATCTTTTTTGTAGCGGCAGTAAAGGTAAAGAGGGAAGCTTTCCTGCATGAGATAGCGTTTTTTCTAGTAGAAAATCTAAATGTGGTTTTAAAGGCAGATTCCCGTAGAAGAAGAAAAGGCATCTGCTGGGTTGGTAATTTGTTTTATAGAAGTCTAGAAGCTCTTCGTAAGTCAAATTAGGAATCTCTTCGGGGGTTCCTCCCGAATTATATGCGTAGGGAAGATCCGGGCATAAGGCTTCTAACATGGCATGCCATAGTCTGCTTTCTCCGGTAGCTAAGGCTCCTTTCATTTCATTGTAGACAATTCCTTTAAAAGCAAGAGGGGAGTCTTTATTTTCTCCTTCTGTAAATTCTATGCGAAAACCTTCTTGAAGGAAACTTTCCTTTTGAAGCTTAGCTTGAAAAACAGCATCAAGGTAGACTTCAAGTAAGTTATAAAAGTCTTTTTCTATTTGAGAAGAAGCTGGATAACAAGTGAAGTCAGCTCCCGTAAAGGCATTCATAAAGGTGTTTAAACTACGTCTTGTCATGGCGAAAAAAGGATCTTTTACTGGGAATTTTTCTGATCCACAAAGGACTGTATGCTCTAAAATGTGAGGAGCTCCATTAGAGCTTTTAGGTAAAGTGCGAAAAGAAAGGCAAAATAGGTTTTCGGGGTCTTGATTTTCTAAGTGAATAATGGAGGCCCCAGTTGGGATATGGATAATTTCACGAAAAAAACAGTCTAATTCTTCTATTTTAGCGCAGTTTTTAAGGGTAAAGTCTTTATAAGTCTCTCCCTTAGATTGTAAGAAAGTTTGATGCATAGATGTGTCACAGCAGATATTTTATGATATCCGCAAAGCTCCTTGCTTAAGTAAGTTAGCGCTAGTTTAGGCTATATGCTTCTTTTTGCCAAGAGAGCTTTTTGAGGAGAAAGTATATTTAGTTGTTTTGTTACGACACCCTCATGTCGTCGAGATAATCACCTCTTTTATAGGTTTGACCTCTAGAAGAGCTAATGGAAGAAGAGCAAGGAACGTAGCTGCAGGCTTTTCTTAGTCCCGATTTGAGTATAGAGCTGAGTTTTTTTCCCGTGGCCTTTTCTGTTAGATATTGGACAGCTTTAATCCCGCCAACAGCGATTCCGAGGCTAAAACTAAATAGGGGAGCTGCTGTGACCTTCAAAGCAACGGCAAGGCTCATCGTAAAAAGTTTGCTAGCGACTCCACTGCAAATGCTAGCCACTTTATCGACTTGATTTTGTTTTTCCTCTTTAAGAGAAAGGTAGTTAGGTACTATGTCTAAGACACTTACGTTCACTGTTTTATCTGTTAAGTAAAGGAGGGCTCCACAGATTGCTCCAGGAACAGCTCCTACCGTTAAGAGTCCGATTGCGAGGCCTGGGACAACGTAGCTTCCTAAGTCGCTAATATGGTCTATTGCAGCCATGATTTCTCTCCTTATAGTTGAGTTTTACTTAGCATATCCTAAAACACGATTACTTGTTTTTTCTATAGTGTTTCCCAAGGTTTCTTTGAAGAGCTCTTGATAATGTCTGTGGATTACGAAAACAGCGAATAAAATGCCGAGAGAGGGTAGAATAGAGCTTGTAGTAAGCCCGAAAGCTGTAGCAAAGGCCCAAGCAGCCACAAAACGCGTGATGGTATTTAGTAGCTCTTTTTTTAGCTTTGTATTTGAAATTTCTTCGTCAGTTGGCATTTTTATAGTTTCCGGCTTTACGAGCGGAGATTCAATTACAATTGTTTTTCTTGAGAAATATCCGACATCAGTATCAATTATTTGAGTGGCTAGGTAGGAAAAAGCCCCAAGAGCAGATCCAGGAACTATCCCTATGGTAACAGCACCGATTGCTGCTGCCGGTAATATAAAACTACTAAGTTCGCTAACTGTTCTAATCATAGATGTCCTCATTTTTTTATATTAATAATAAATTTATTGCCCATTTAAATCAATTTATATTAATTAATTTAAAGATGGAGTTGGGTTTTATGTGGATCTTATCTGGTATTTTTATTGGTAGAAAAAAATGTAACAGTTTTACTATAAGTGCATTGCTTCTTTTTTTTGAGATTATCTCTTATAGAAAAGAAATTTTAGCGATTTTAGAAATTTAAACATGTCTTAGAGTGAAGGAATATTTACGTTTTTTTCTTGTAAAATTGCTTTATATGAAAGATACTATTCATTTCATAGAAACCCCTGCTTTAGAGGGTTTCTTATAAAAGAGGCTTAATTAAGAGAGTATAAATGACTGACACTTCGAAAAAACTACAATCCAAAAAGCTTTTGTTCCCTATCGGAGTGGATGATTATAAAAAGCTCATAGAAGGTGACTACCTTTATGTTGATAAAACTCTTTTTATTAAAGAGTTTTGGGAGACTGGTTCCGAAGTAACTCTTCTCACCCGTCCAAGGCGTTTTGGAAAGACGATTTCTCTTTCCATGCTTAAGTATTTTTTCGAGAAATCAGAAGAGTCAACTTCTCATCTTTTTGAAAACTCTCAAATTTGGCAGGAAGAAGAACTTAGAAAGCAGCAAGGAACGTACCCTGTTATTTTTATCTCTTTTAAAGATATTAAAGCAAGTAATTGGGAAGATGCTTATGAGCAATTTAAAAATGTAATCGCTGATGAAGTTCGCCGTGTCCTAAAGCCTTTGGAGTTTGACATGGCAGAGGATTATAGAGATAGGTATAAGGCCCTCATTACAAAAACAGCAGATTTAACAGAGTTTAAAAACAGTTTGGACTTTATTACAAAAGTTATTGCTGAGGTATTAAAAACTAGGGGAAATAAAAAACAAAATACAATCATTTTGATTGATGAATACGATACCCCCATTACACGCGCTTATATGCAGGGGTATTATAAAGAAATGATCGATTTTATGAGTTCTCTTCTATCTAAAGGGCTAAAAGGCAATCCTCAATTATATAAAGGCTTTATGACCGGTGTTGTGCGCACAGCCAAGGATGGCATTTTATCCGGGCTAAACAACCCTAAAATTTGTACTATGCTTGATAAAAACTTTGCAGATAAGTTTGGTTTTACACAGGAAGAAGTTGATAGATTGCTTCAAATGCAAGATCGACTAGATCAAAGGGAGCTAGTAAAATCTTGGTATAACGGCTATATCTGCGGCGTTGAGTATTTAAATGACCCTACTACGGCGCATCTTGGAGCTTCCGTATACAATCCCTGGTCCATTTTAAATTACTTAGAAGGTTCAAAATCGCCCCAAACTTACTGGGCTAATACAGGTAGTGTTGAACTGCTTGAAAGGCTCATTGCAGAGACAAGCACAACTACCCAGGATGAGCTTAAAACACTTTTGGAAGGTAAATCTCTAGAAAGAAAGATGATTAATCAAGATGTGATTCTGTTAGATTTAGACCACAGGGAAGTGGAGCCTTGGAGTTTTCTATTTTTTGCAGGATATATAACAGCTACAGGGCATGTCTTTACGAATAATCGTAATTATTACACTTTATCTCTTCCTAATGAAGAAATCAAAGAACTTTATAATAAACTTGTTTTAGGAGCTATTAGTAAGAGGTTTTCTTCCCTGAAGTTAGAAAACTTACTGAAAGCGCTTATAAGTGGAGAAGTTGTCGTAGTTAATAATCTCTTAGGAGAATTTGTGAGAAGCTTTTGTAGCTCCCACGATTTGCAAGAAAGCGATCTAGAAAGAAGTCTCCACCTGTTTGTCTTGGGTCTTTTAGTCTCGCTATCTGATAGGTATATCGTTACCTCTAATCTAGAATCAGGATATGGTCGCTATGATATCATGCTTTGTCCTAGAATGCCCAATCCTTCGAATAACCTAGGTGTGCTTTTAGAGATTAAAAAAGGAAAACAAGAGAACTTAGAGGAGCTGGCTGAAGAAGCTCTTAGTCAGATTAAGGCTAAAGAATATCCGTCTCAATTAAGAACGTTAGGATATTTTGGTGAGGTGCTTTTTTATGGGATAGGTTCTTATAAGAAAGAGCTTTTAGTGAAGTTAGAAAGATATTCAAGTTAAGGGCAAGTGTATCTTGCCCTTAAAAAGAGGAAAAATTAGTTCCAGACTAAATTTGCTGCTGATTGGTACTCTGTGACTCTTGTTTCGAAAAAGTTTTTCTCTTTTCCTAAGTCGATCGTTTCACTCATCCATGGGAACGGATTTTTTGCTTTAAAAATAGGCTTAAGTCCAATTCTTTCTAAGCGACGATCTGCAATATATTGTACATATTCACGGAACATAGGAGCTGAAAGGCCAAGAATTCCTTTGGGAAGACAGCTTTCTGCATAAGCAATTTCGAGCTCTACAGCTTGTTTTATAAGATCTATAATGTGATCTTGGAATTCAGCTGTCCAAATCGCAGGGTTTTCTTCTTTAATTCCGTTAATAAGATCTATACCGAAATTTAAATGGATTGTTTCATCACGCAAAATATATTGAAATTGCTCTCCAATCCCTGTCATTTTATTTTGACGATGGAAAGATAAAATCATAACAAATCCACTATAGAAAAAGATCCCTTCCATAATCAGGTAGTAGCCGATAAGGTTCTCTAAGAATTTTTGAGCTCCTTCTAGTGTGTCTGTTCTAAAGTCCGGCTGTAAAATAGCTTCTGTTAATTTCATCTCGAACTGGTCTTTAGCATTGATCGTATTGACCTCATTATACATGTTAAAAACCTCTGCTTGATTTAAGGAGAGGGATTCTACGATGTAATGGAAGGTATGCGTGTGTATAGCTTCTTCAAATCCTTGTCTTAAGAGATATTGTCTTACTTCTGGATTTGTTACATGTTTAAAGATGGCAAGCACAATGTTATTGCCAACAAGGCTCTCTGCTGTGCTGAAAAATCCTAAGTTCCTCATAATAACAAGTCTTTCATCGGCACTTAACTGATCGGACTTCCACAGTTCAATATCCTTAGACATGGGAACTTCTGTTGGCATCCAGTTGTTAGCGCACCCATTTAAGTAATGCTCCCAAGCCCAGTGGTATTTAAGAGGCATTAGTTGATTTACATCTACAGTCTTACAGTTAATAAGACGCTTGTCGTTAACATTGACTCTTTTTTCTGTCCCTTCTGATTTGGTAGCAGAAGGGGTCTTTGTGTCGTTTTCAAAATCTAGCATGATTTTCTCCAAAAAATGTTTCTATTGGCAGCTTTCACATGTGCCGTCTAAGCCACAGCTAAGAGGTTTAGTTTCCTCTCTATCTACTTGTACGTTGCCGGATGCTGATTTAGCTTTCATCCATCGGGGTTGTAATCCTCTTTTATTGATATCCATAGTGGATTTTTCAATTTGTGTAGCAGCAGAACTTCTTAGGTAGTATGTAGTTTTTACTCCCTTGGTCCAAGCAAGAAGATACATCTGGTGTAGTTTTTTACCGCTCGGCTCAAAAAGATACAGATTTAAAGATTGTCCCATATCTATCCACTTTTGTCTTCTACTTGCACATTCGATAAGCCAGTCTGGTGCTATTTCAAAGGCTGTAGAGAAAATTTGTTTGATCTCTTGAGGTATTCTGTCTATTTCTGTAATAGATCCATCAAAATACTTAAGGTCATCTAACATCTGTTCATCCCAAAGTCCTATCTGCTTTAGTTTTTCTACTAGGTACAGGTTGGGGATTGTGAACTCTCCTGATAGGTTTGACTTCACAAATAGATGTTTATACATAGGCTCTATGGACTGAGATACTCCAGTAATATTGGAAATAGTTGCCGTTGGAGCTATAGCCATGGTATTACTATTTCTCATGCCATACTTTTGTATGCTTTCACGAACTTTAGACCAATCCATAGAAGTGGTTTTATCCATCTCTAAGTGAGATCCTCTTTCTTTTTCTAAAAGAGCAATAGTGTCAATAGGGAGAAGTCCTCTATCCCACTTAGAACCGTTATAAGATGGATAGGCTCCTCTTTCTTTTGCCAGCTCAGAAGAAGCTAAGATAGCATAGTAAGAAATCATTTCCATGCTCTTATCTGCAAAATCAACAGCTTCATGACTTGCATAGCTTATGTCTTGCATGTAAAGAGCGTCTTGAAATCCCATAAGTCCAAGTCCTATAGGACGATGTTGTAAGTTAGAATTAGCAGCTTCTTTAATCGGATAAAAATTAATGTCTATGACATTATCTAACATTCGAATTGCAGTGCGAATGGTTTTAGAAAGCTTTTTCTCGTCGAGACCATTTGGCCCTATATGCATAGGCAGATTTACGGACCCTAAGTTACATACAGCCGTTTCTGTCTCTGAAGTGTTTAGTAGGATTTCTGTGCAAAGGTTAGAGCTATGCACAACACCCATATGATCTTGAGGAGATCTGATATTAGAGGGATCTTTAAAGGTAATCCAAGGATGTCCTGTTTCAAAGAGCATACTAAGCATTTTACGCCATAGCTGCATGGCCTCTATCTTTTTATAGAGCTTTATCTTCCCTTCTTCTGCCATCTGTTCATATTCTGCATATCTCTTATCAAAAGCAGATCCATAAAGGTCGTGAAGATCAGGAACATCATTTGGGCTAAAAAGAGTCCACATGCCACTTTCTACAACTCTTTTCATGAAAAGATCTGGAATCCAGTTTGCCGTATTCATGTCATGCGTACGTCTTCTTTCATCTCCCGTGTTTTTTCTAAGCTCTAAGAAGTCTTCAATGTCTAAGTGCCAGGTTTCTAGATAGGCGCACATGGCTCCCTTTCTCTTTCCGCCCTGGTTGACTGCTACAGCAGTATCGTTGGCTACTTTTAAGAAGGGAATGATTCCTTGACTTTTTCCATTAGTGCCTTGGATTTTAGCTCCTGTTGCTCTTACATTAGTCCAGTCATTGCCAATGCCCCCTGCCCATTTAGATAGCTGAGCATCATCAGACACCACTTTAAAGATATGAGACAAGTCATCAGTGATGGTAGAAAGGTAGCAGGAACTTAGCTGCGAGTGGAGAGTTCCTGAGTTGAAAAGAGTAGGGGTGCTAGATGTAAAAGCAAAAGAAGAGAGCAGGTCGTAAAATTCAATAGCTCTTTTTTCTTTTTCTACGCCTTCTTTTAAAGCAAGACCCATAGCGACTCTCATCCAGAAGATTTGGGGGGTCTCTAGTCTTCTATCATTATCATGTATAAAATAGCGATCATAGAGTGTTTGTAATCCTAGATAGGTGAACTGGTCGTCCCTTTGAATTTGGATTGCCTGAGACAATTTATCTAAGTTATACTCTAGGAGTTTAGGGTCTAGTCTTTTTAGTCTAACACCTTCTTGCAGATAGTCTTTAAAATACTGTCTATGTGCAGATTCTAGATTAGGAGAAGAAGCATTTAATTTAAAAGTTTCTCTATAAAGAACATCAAGAAGAAGGCGGGAGGCTACTGTAGAGTAGGCCGGTTCTATTTCTATTTTAGCCTTAGCTGCCATAATATTTGCTTGATCCACTTCTTCTTCTTTCATTTCTTCGTAGAAGTTTTTAATAGATTCTTGGAGTAAGGTTTCTGCAGAAACGGTGTTTTCTAATCCTCTGCAAGCAAATTTAAGTCTTTGAAGCAGCTGGTTTTCTGTAACAAAGGTCTTTTGTCCTTCTTCTGTTATAGTGATGAATATAGTTTGACTATCTTCTTCTTTTACAGGATCAGCAAGCGCAGTAGCAGATTGCTCGCCAATAGATGACCTATAGAGAATATAGGTCTTGGCAACGGCAAAATAATTTTCTTTCATCAGCTGGTACTCAATCTCATCTTGTATTGTAGTTAAACTAAGGACGCTATGAGATTTGGAAAGGGCGACAGCTTTAGCTACAACATTTTGTGTGATGAGGTTTACTGCTTCTATAATAGATTCTCCTGAGGGTCCTTCGATGTTTTTAGATCTTCTAAAAGCATCTTCTATCGTTGCAGCTATTTTCATGGGGTTAAATCGGACAATAGAGCCGTCTTTACGTGAGACCTTTAGGTTTTGTGGAGAGTCATCCCTTAATGCTTTGTGCTGGTCGCGGTAGATGATGTAGTCGCGCGCTACATCATGGTGATCTTTTTTCATTAAGGTCACTTCTACGATATCTTGAATTCCCTCTACTGTGAGGCAGCTTCCTTTAGAAGCCATATAAATAAGCTCTTCGGCAACAGCATCGGCAACTTCGTTGATTTGAGCTAAAAGCTCTTCATCTAAAGAATTTGTTTTGTCTATTTTTTTTGTATCAGCAAAGGCCATTTCAAGCGCTTTAAAAATACGATCTCTTCTAAAAGGCACAAGAGATCCATTGCGTTTAACAACAGTAAAAGAGTCTTTTTCTACATCATGAGAGGTAGTCTTTTTTGCCTTAGATAGAGACTGTAAGGCAGCAAGGGGATTTTGCAAAGAAGCATTGGCATGTGTTCCAACAGATTCTTCAGAGGATTTAGGTTTTTGTGACATAGATAAAGCTCCTGATTATCTAAACGTTTTTTACTGTTTTACTAGAAAAATGTCCTCTAGCTTCTCTCCTTTATTTTTTATAAAAAAGGGTTCCAGAAGCTTTGTGGCTTTTTTGGCTAACACTACATCTGGTAGCATTCACCTGTTACATACACTATATATAGTAGTCGCGTGCTTTTCGTCTACGATTTTTTTTCTTATGTGTACTTTAAAAAGTTTATGTTAAATGAATTTAAAGAGCAGGAATTTCTGCCCTAGAGCATTTAGCAAAAAAAAGAAGTTTTTCAGAAAACCTTCGTTTTCTTCTTTTCCTTTTTTTAGCCTTAATTTTTAGATCTTATCAGGATTTTTGACCAGTAGTAAAAGGTTTTTCAGCGGATTACTTTGTAGAAAAAGACCGAAAAAATTTCGGTCTTTTATTTTTTTTGGATCCTAATATTTAGCGCGATCAGGCATCTGTGAGAACTCTTTCCAAACCTCAACGGCCTCTTTTCTCATGAATTCACTGCACTTAATCTTACGATCTTTAATTTCTTTTCTCATTTCCTCATAATAATTTAGATCAGCAAATTCTCCATATTTCATAGAGTCTTCTACTGTTGCTGCATAGTAGATTTCTTTTATGTGAGCCCAATAAGCTCCACAAAGACACATAGGACAACAAAAAGCGCTTGTATATAAGACGCATCCTTCAAGAAGAGGTGTCCCTAGTTTTTTACCAGCTTTACGAATAGCATCTATTTCTGCGTGACATGTTGCATCACTATCGCCCATGACTCGATTGTATCCTTCTGCGATGATTTCATCATCTTTTACAATCACAGCTCCAAAAACTCCACCGGTTTTTTTTTCTACTCCGGCAAGTCTACTCAGTTCAATGGCTCTTTTCATGAATTTTTCATGAGGGTGTTTATTCATAAATTCTCCCTTTATATTAATTAACTACCTAATAGTTAGTCTATTTGTGTACTGCTAAAAAGTAAAATTTTATTTTAAATTCAATCTGTTAACGTATCTATATCAATTGGTTGTATTTTTTATCTACCTTTTAGAAGTTTTTAAAAAGATGGATAAAATAAGAGATTTTCTATATGTCTTTACTTTGGTGGTATGGTTTTTCTAAGAGGAGTTTATGGGTAAACTTGGCAAATGGGGTTTTTTGGCAGCTATTTCTTTAAGAACTTTTGTCTATTCGTCTGAAACATCTGAGGCAAAGCAAGTTGAGGGAGAAGTCCACTTTGCAAGGGAAGCCGGCTTGGGTGTCAGTACTAATCCAAGTACAATCGATATTCTTACGGGAACGGGAGAGGTAGGGAGATGGCTTTTCCAAAGCGGAGAAGAGTGTCCTGTTAGGCTTGGGGGCGTTTGGGTCGCTGACGGAGATGTTATAGTAACAGGGGGTGCTGATTTAGGGAAATGGAGCGGTAATAACTTAGTTGTTATTGGGCTGAACCTTGATCTAGAGAAGTTAAAACTGTGGAAAGGTGGATCATTTGGCGCTGCATTTTTACAGTTTAACGGTATGAATTCTAATGCGATGGCAGGTTCCGTACAGGGATTTGACTCTATGCCTGGGCCTCCTCCTTATAGCAGGACAGAGCTCTATGAAATGTGGTTTCGTCAGGTTTTTCTCGATAATAAATTGATAGTGCGTATTGGAAAAACCGTCCCTACTTATGATTTTAATAATGTGTTGCGTCCCGTCCCCGTACAAAATAAATCAGCTGAAATTCCGGCAGTAAGTGGTCTTTTATATACTCCTATCTTTATCAATCCTGTGAACATCGGCGTAATGCCAGGCTATTATAACTCAGCATACGGGATTACTGTTAACATAGCTCCAGTTGATGACTACTACGTTTCCTTAGGAGCGTATGATGGTAACGGCGCAAGGGGACAGCAAACAGGGCTTAAAGGACCCCACTTTAACGGGTACTATTTTTACGTAGCTGAAATGGGGACAACGTGGCGAGCAGGAAAAGAGCGTAAGCCGGGAAACATAGGTCTTGGTGTTTGGAAGCAAACGGGTAGGTTATCAATTCCAAATGAAGTAGATACCTTACCTGATATCGCAGAGCAAAAAGGGTGTGAAGGGGTTTACCTTTTTGGCGCTCAGCGCATCTGGTTTTGCCATCCCAATATTGATGAAAGTGGTATTAGTACATTTTGGCAGCTTGGCTATAACCATGCCAAAACACTTCCCATGAATAAGTTTGTAGGCTTTGGAATGACAGCCTTTGCCTTGACCCGTCCTAAAGACTCTTTTGGCTTTGGTTTAGCCTTATCTTGGCTGAATCAAAGGCTTTTTAGGGAGAAAAGAGAGCTGATGCTACAAGGGTATTACCAGGCTCATCTTTTCCATAATACATACCTAGAGCCTGTAATTAGCTATATCCCCACCCCTGGAGGGGGAGATAGCCTACCTAGTACATGGACTGCCACTATTCAAATGATTAATTTATTTTAATATAAAACATTTTATTTCTATTTAATATAAATCAAAAAAATGTTAAGATTGTGTAAAATATTATATATTAAATGGAGTTTATCATGGAATCGGGGTGTGTAAATAATTTATTGAACTGTTGCAGGCCGAGTGTTCCTGCGGCTGTTTCTCAGTTTATGTCTGACCATAGAGAAAGAATTGAAAAAATAGCTATGATAGCAATTTTTTCAGCTACTTGTTTAGCGACAGCGGCTACTCTCGTCTTTACTGCTTCCTACATATTTAAATTTTCTTGCCTTTTGGCAAGTCCTGCACTTGCTGCAACGGTTGTAGGTGTTGGATATCTTGCCTCAGCTATTTTAATTAAGGGCAGTGGATTACTGGTGTTTCCGACTATCTTACAGGCAAGAGCCGAAAGAGATTTTACTGAATTATGCCAAAGTAAGAGGAAAGCGGGAGAAGAATTTCAGCCGACTTTGACACCGGAAGAAAAAAACCGTATTAGGTTTATCGCCAATCAAATGAAGCTTGGCGAGCTACTTCTTACTAAGGGAAGCCATACTTTTTTGATAGTCCTTATGTCACGTCTGAGTTTTGCTGCTTTCCCAATAGGGGCTGTAGCTTTACTTGGCGCTTCTGTGCTTAGTTATACACTTTTTCGTAACTGTGTTTGGTCTCCATCTCCAAAGGAAGTAGGTAGCGTTGAAAGGGCTTATCTTTTTACTGCAACAAGCGGCGCGGACTTAGGTTTGTCTCGTAAAATGTTTAGAGTTTTTTATTTAAGCTCTCAAAGTGCTATTCAAGAGTCCAATTTTACTTTGCTTAGGCTTATGAAAGAAAACTTAACCCCTAAAGAAGTTCGAGATAACTTTGGAGCTTTTGCTGAAATAATTTTTGCACCTGAAGGTCAACAAGTCTCTCGGGAGTATTATTTACGTATCTTGTTTGAAATTGCTTTTTCGGGCGATGTTCCAGCTGGTGCTGAGTTAAAAGCCCGTCGTGAAGTGATTCAGGAAGCTGGAAAAGCTGCAATAGACCATTTAGAAAGAGCAGCTCCGACAGGCTCCTTTTCTAGGGTAATTTCCTCAGAAACAACGGAAAGTATTAGCGGTCTTCTTGCTGTTTATAAAAACTATCTTACTAGGACCGGTAATGCATGGGAAGGTATGGGGACACAGGTAGTAGAGACACAAAATGAATTAGAAGGTGTAGGAACTAGCATAGCAGATATATAAACTAAACTGTTATTATATTCGAACTTATAAACGAAGATGAGAGTTTTTATGGCATTAGGGTGTGTTAACAATTTACTGAGCTATTGTAGGCCGAGCATTCCTACGGCTGTTTCTCAGTTTATGTCTGATCATAGAGAAAGAATTGAAAAAATAGCTATGATAGCGATTTTTTCAGCTACTTGTTTAGCTCCCGTTGCTACCTTTAGTTTCTCTGTAGTATTGGTGCTTAAAGTTTCCTTTTTTTTGACAAATCCCATACTAGCTAATACAGTTTGTGGCATTGGGCTTATTGCTTCAGCTTTTTTTGTTTTTGGACATGCATTTGTTATATTTCCTGAGAGGTTGGGCCTATCTGCTAAAAGGGATTTTGCAAAACTGCTTCAGGATAAAATTTCAAACAATCACTTTCATGAGACGTTGACTATAGAGGATAAAAGCCGTATCAGGCACATTGCCAATCAAATGAAGCTCAGTCGTTTGATTTCTTCAAATGGATTTCTTGCGACTATTACGTTTTTAGAAATGACACATATTGCATTTGCCGGCACCTCCCTTACTCTTACAATAGGAGCGTCTTTACTTTTTGTCGGTGTAATTTATTTTATAGCCTCTAACAATTACTGGTCTTCTTCTCAAGGAGAAGTCGGGAGTATTGAAAAAGCTTATCATTTTATTGCAACAAGTGGTGTGGATCCGAAGTTATTTATTAAAGTTCTTGAAACTTTTTATTCTGCTTTTCAAAGAGAGTCGTATCACTTAAATAATGAAGATAATGTATCTGATTATAGCCTGGGAAAGGCTATTCGAGAAAAATTAACCCCTAAGGAAGTTCGGGATAACTTTGGAGCTTTTGCCAAAATGATCTCTGCTGTTGCAGCGGAAAGTCAACAAGTCTCTATAGAGGATTGTTTAGGTACCCTATTCCAGCTTGCTTTTTTGGGCGATGTTCCGGATGATGCTGAGTTAAATGCCAGTCGTGAAGTGATTCAGCAAGCTGCAAAAGCTGCAATAAATGAATTGGAATTCTCAGCCCCTGAGCGTTCCTTGGGAAGATTTACTTTTGCGGCCCGCTCCTTTAGAAAGGTAACAACAGAAGAGTTGAGCAAGACTCTTACTGTTTATAAAAACTTTCTTGAGAGGACGGGCAATGCATGGGGAGATACAGGCCCCCAGGTAGTAGAGATACAAAATAAATTAGGTGAAGGAACTAGCATAACAGATTTTTTCTGAATTTAGACTAAACTGTTATTATATTCGAACTTATAAACGAAGATGAGAGTTTTTATGGCATTAGGGTGTGTTAACAATTTACTGAGCTATTGTAGGCCGAGCATTCCTACGGCTGTTTCTCAGTTTATGTCTGATCATAGAGAAAGAATTGAAAAAATAGCTATGATAGCGATTTTTTCAGCTACTTGTTTAGCTCCCGTTGCTACCTTTAGTTTCTCTGTAGTATTGGTGCTTAAAGTTTCCTTTTTTTTGACAAATCCCATACTAGCTAATACAGTTTGTGGCATTGGGCTTATTGCTTCAGCTTTTTTTGTTTTTGGACATGCATTTGTTATATTTCCTGAGAGGTTGGGCCTATCTGCTAAAAGGGATTTTGCAAAACTGCTTCAGGATAAAATTTCAAACAATCACTTTCATGAGACGTTGACTATAGAGGATAAAAGCCGTATCAGGCACATTGCCAATCAAATGAAGCTCAGTCGTTTGATTTCTTCAAATGGATTTCTTGCGACTATTACGTTTTTAGAAATGACACATATTGCATTTGCCGGCACCTCCCTTACTCTTACAATAGGAGCGTCTTTACTTTTTGTCGGTGTAATTTATTTTATAGCCTCTAACAATTACTGGTCTTCTTCTCAAGGAGAAGTCGGGAGTATTGAAAAAGCTTATCATTTTATTGCAACAAGTGGTGTGGATCCGAAGTTATTTATTAAAGTTTTTGAAACTTTTTATTCTGCTTTTCAAAGAGAGTCGTATCACTTAAGTAATGAAGGTAATGTATCTAATTATAGCCTGGGAAAGGCTATTCGAGAAAAATTAACCCCTAAAGAAGTTCGGGATAACTTTGGAGTTTTTGCCAAAATGATCTCTGCTGTTGCAGCTGAAAGTCAACAAGTCTCTCTAGAGTATTGTTTAGGTACCCTATTCCAGCTTGCTTTTTCGGGCGATGTTTCGGATGATGCTGAGTTAAACGCCAGTCGTGAAGTTATTCAGCAAGCTGCAAAAGCTGCAATAAATAAACTGGAACTCTCAGCGCCTGAGGATTCCTTGGGAAGATTTGCTTTTGAGAACCACTCCTTTAGAAAGGTAACAACAGAAGAGTTGAGCAAGACTCTTACTGTTTATAAAACCTTTCTTGAGAGGACGGGCAATGCATGGGAAGGTATGGGGACACAGGTAGTAGAAACACGAAATGAATTAGGTGAAGGAACTAGCGTAACAGATTTATTCCAAATTTAGGCTGAACTATTATTATATTCGAACTTATAACCCAAGATGAGAGTTTTTGTGGTATTAAAAAAAGAAGATATGCAACAACGTCTTTCCGACTATCGGACCTTCCTTCAAAGGACCGGTAATGCATGGGAAGGCATGTGGACGGAAGCGGAAGAAGTAGGCGATTTATTGGATCAAGGATTTAGTGTGACAGTTGTTTATTAGATTTACATAAAAAAGGAGATGGGTAAATGTCTGCGATAACAGGATCTTGGGTAATAGGTAAGCCAATGCCCTCCGCTGCAGAGGTTAAAGATTGCAACGAGCAAGGAACCTATGTGGAAACTTGTAGTGGAATTTATGAAATAACGAAGGTGGAGGAAGGTGTAGAGACTTTCTCAACACGGGAAGAGGCTCTTCTTAATGGGTATTTTGTGATTGGATCTCGCATTCCTGTAATTGGGGCGATATTTTCTGCTGTAATAACTCTATATTCTTCTACTTTATCTCTCAGACATATTTGTAATTCTATAAGTAAGGTTATTTTTTATGAAAGGAATGTGATGTACCTAGTATATCCAAGTAAAGACCTATTGGAACTAACTTCTCTTCCGGCTGACGCCCATATATGTAGAAAAGAATCTAAAAGTGAAGCTTTCTCTACGCTTGCCAAGTTTCACGCTTTAAATATGTGCACTTTAGGTCTTGTAGCTTTTGCCGTGGCAAGCTATAGCTGCTGTAAAAAGGATGATTAGAGAGTAGCTTTGCAGTTACTATTCTGTAAAAATTTGTGTAGAAAAGATGTAAATGGTGGTCGAGGAATCTTGCCAAGCTAAAGGGGGAAGGTTCGCTTTTCTAATGCAGAGCTGTGATAGCAGCTCTTCTATTGGCCATCCTGTTTCTGTAGCTACCTGAGGCAGATAGAGTCCTTTTTTAGTTCCCTGTAAGATAATAATACCGTGGGTTCCCAGACGGATTTCTTGTATAGAAGAAATTTTCTGTGGTTTAGAAAGCAGGGAGATTTGTATTCGTACTCTTTCTTTTTCTTCCTGAGTTAGAGGAGGAAATCGAGAGTCTTTAGAACTGGAAAGAGTTACTTCATGAATAGTTTGATAAAGAGGGGACTCTGTAAATACTTCTCCCATACATCCTCGCAAATCTTTTCCTACGTATAGAGAAACGAAAGCTCCTTCTTGGGTAAGGAGACGGAGGTCGTTTTCTTTTTTGGGGGTAAAGGTGCCTTCTAGAGTTTGACGTGCTATTTGTAAGAGAATTTTTTTTTGTCTTTCATTTAAAAGCTTTTGATGGAAGGCAATAGAAGCGTATCCTACGACATTATCTTTGTCATCGGTAACTGAAGAAGAGTTTCCTCGTTTTAGTATAGAGACACTATCAATACCCTTTTTTTTAGCATAAAAAAGAGCAATCGTGGTTCCCATGATCCCACAGAGCTCAACTGTTTTAAGAGCATTTTGTTTCCAGAGCTCTTGGGCATCACATTCTTTTATAAGAGCAAGGGCTGTCTGATCCATGAGGTTTGCTTTAGTTTCATTATGAAAGTGAGAAAAATCAGAGCTGATAACAAGTAGTACATCTTTGCGGCCTGCTAGCTTTTCGTATAAGGTAAGGCTAAAGCTTTCACATTCTTCTAAAGACATGTGTCCCGTTAAAAGAGCTACTAAAGAAAAATGGGGAAAGGTTTTTTGCAAAAAAGGAAGTTCTACTTCTAAAGAATGCTCTTTTTCAAAGGGTTTTTCTAAAGGTTCAAGGAGGGAGCTAGCTTCTAGGAGAAGAGCGCTAAGAGATTCATCAATAGGAATAGAGCCAAGAGGCGTTGAGAAGGATCCTTTAGGCCAAATAGCGATACCGTTAAAAGAATGAAAATGACTTACCCCTATAACGATGACTGTCTTAATTTGGCTATTAGCAGCAGCTTTAAACGCTGCAGCAGCAACAGCTCCTGAGTAAATATATCCTGCATGAGGAACTAAAATCATAGAGGCATCAGAAGTAGTTTCTATAGAGGAAAGCAGACTATCCACTTCTAAAGACAGGTCCTTGTTGTCTTTTTTATAAAACACTCCACTTACGTTTGCTTTTTTGTCTATCATGATATTTTTTTCTTTACTTTGAATTTCCCCTATGTTCTCTTAAAATTAATCAAATTATCAAGAAAAAAATAACATTTTTTATTAGGGGTGGGTATGGACCGGATGGGTTTGGGAGATTTGAATGTCAGTTTGGATCAGTTGATGCAAGAATGTAATGTAGATCAGGGACCTCAATTACTTAGTTTGCAGGGGGATTTAATTGCAACTAGATTAGGGGACTTAGCTGCAAAATTAGAGAGCATACAAGATGATGCAGCAAATAAGGAACCTCTTGAACAATTAAAAACTAAAATAACGAAGTTGGAAGAATTTGTAAATAATACTCCCATCTACATGAGAGTGGCTTCAGCTGTCTATAATTTTTTCTTGGCAGCTGCGCCTTCTGTAGTTTTTAATAAAGACGGAGGCCTGCTGCCTGGAGTGAAATTAGAAAAATGGAATCAGTACCAGTGGGGAGAGACTTCTCAGTCTCGGGCTTTACGGCAAATACAAGAAATTAAGAAAGTGTCAGGACTTGAAACCCTGAGATTAAGAGAGATTATATCTGCTAAGGAAACTGAATGTGGAGAAATCCCTCTTATTTTAAAGTTTTTATTTCAACAAAAATTACTTATTAAGATAGCTGCCAAGTTTGGTTTGACGCAGGGAAACGGGGGCATTTCACCATCTAAAGCAAAAGGTTCGCCTGATTTTATGATTTCCCTGGCTTACAGTGGGGGAAAGTGGCAGCTAACAGGCAAAGGAGCCTTTTATTTTAGGGATAAAAGTGATCCTGAAAGAGTAGATCTTCCTTCCTATGAAATAGACGTAACTGTTGAGCAGGATGGAACGTACAGGGCTAAAATAAAAAATACAAGTAGTGAAGAGGTTACTGATTTATCGGGTAGTATGGATGTTTTGATTAAAGAAAGTAGTTCCACTGATTATAAAGAATTGCAAGATGCAGCAGTGGTTTTAAAGGAATTTATACCGCAAATTATTATAGATAATGGCAGAGGTTGTCAATTTATATTTTGCAAGCAGAAACTCTAGTTGTAAATATAAATTTTTTTTATTGAAGAAGTAGGGGAAATGGTGTTTTTTTATAGGTAGTTAGTGTATATTTAAACAGCGAATGTAAGGAGATGGTTGTGAGTTTTAAAAAAGCTTATACATTTGATGATGTAGCACTTGTTCCCCAATTTAATAATGCTCTTTCTAGAAAAGAGCCTAGCTTAGAGACATGGCTTACAAAAAATAGAAGGATCCGCATTCCTATACTTAGTGCAAATATAGATACGGTAATAGGGCCAGAACTAGCAGAATTTTTAGAAGTGACAGCAAATTACATGTTAGAAAGTAAGCCTAGAAGGTGAGGGATTGGATGAAGAAGAAAATATATGACTCAGTGCATGGTTTTATACGATTTTCTCTTCTAGAAAAGGACTTAATTGATTCCTATGTTTTTCAAAGACTGCACTACATCCACCAGTTAGGTGTCGCTTATTTAGTATACCCCGGTGCAACCCATTCTAGATTTGAGCACTCTTTAGGTGTCATGGAAGTCGCTACACAAATCTTTGATAAAATTTTAGAACATTTTTCAGGAGAGCATTCTCCTAGTTTTATAGCGTATTGGAGACAAGTAGTTCGCTTTGCGGCCCTTTGTCATGATTTAGGACATTTGCCTTTTTCCCATTTAGCAGAAGAAAAGCTGCTAGAAGGGGGAGGCCATGAAAAATGGACTGTTCACATCATAGAAAGTGTATTTTTACAATCTATCTGGGAAAGGTTTCAAAATGAGTACCCTGATGAACTTGTGATAGAAGATGTGATTAAGACTTCAATTGGAGAAGAAAAATTAAAGCTCCTTGGGGGAAAATGGACCTTTGCTACATTTTCTCCCTGGCAAGGCGTTATGAGTCAAATTATTGTAGGGGATTTTTTTGGAGCAGACAGGATTGATTATCTTTTGCGAGACGCTAGATGTACCGGTGTTTCTTACGGTCTTTTTGATTATCATCAGCTTATAGAAACTCTTCGTATTCTTCCTTCTAAAGAAAAGAGGGAAAATGGGCTTACTTTAGGAATTGAAGAAAATGGTATTGAATCTTGTGAGGCTCTTTTACTTGCTCGCCATTTTATGCATAAAAGAGTATACCAGCACCATTCTGTTCAGGCGTACTCATTTCATATGGCTCGCTTTATGAAAAAGTTCTACGAGAAAGAGGAGGTGGTTTCTTCCCTTGCTAAATATGTTTCCTTTACAGATAACGAGGTGTTAACAGAATTGCGACGTGCCTTTTTAGATAAAACACATGAAGGGCATGAAGATGCTAAAAGCATTTTTCTTAGAGAAGGACGCTTTACGGTGGTAGAACTTCCAAATTCCATAAAACAAGAAGACCTGATGCAATGGAAAGAACGTTTTCATATAGAGGATGCTTCTATAGAATATTTTTTCTCTTTAGAGAAAGAAGGCTCTTCTCTTTTTTCCTTTCCTGTTCTTAAAGGAAACAAGATAGTTGATGGCAGTCTTTGCTTTGCTATTTCTATTCCTTCTTTTGTGAGTGGGTGGCTCTATATTTCTTCTAAATACAAAGATCTTCTTCCTCATTTGGGAGAAAGCAAGGAGGCTAGCTCCTAGATGAGGAAAATGATAGAGCAGTTTTTATCTGCTTTTTCTACAAAAGAAAAAATATTTCTTTTATTAGCCATGATAACGGGACTTTTAATAGGGGGAGACTATGCTGTTATACGACCTGTTAGTCATTCTTTTTTTATCCATTTTTACGGTTCAAAAGCCTTTCCCTATGTTTGGCTTTGTACCGTACCCATTAATTTATTAGCTGTTTCTCTGTATAATTATTTCTTGCCTCGCCTGGGTTGTTTTCGTCTTTTTTGTGTGATTACAGCCCTTATAGCTTTCGGTAATTTTTTAACAGGGCTATTTATAGAACAAATACCATTTATTTCTTTTGCATTTTATATTTGGAAAGAGGTTTATGTGTTAATTATGCTGCAACAGCTGTGGTCTGTGATTCATGCTACAATAGCTTTACAAGAAGCTAAATACCTCTATGGAGTTCTTTTTGGTTTTGGAGCCCTAGGAGGTTTTTTAGGAAGCTTAGTGCCTGGTTTTTTAGCCGTCAAGATGGGATCCCAAAGCTTACTTTTTTTTACCCTTCCTATTTATGCTGTTTTAGTGGTCGTCTATTTATTTCTTTTGCGCCACGCAGGACCTTTAGAAGAAATTAAAACACAAAAAACAAAGCAAAGTTCTTCTTTTTCTAAGGGGATGCAGCTTATTTCTTCTTCAAAACTTCTTATGGCTATTTTATGCATGACAGTATTTATGCAGATAACGGCAACGATCACTGATTTTCAGTTTCAGTCTTTTTTAGAGAAAGTATACCCTGAAAAAGATCTCCGCACGGAGTTTTTTGGTAGACTTACTTCTTTTGGCAATGTCCTTACTATGTTTTCGCAGTTTTTTGGTACGTTTTTGCTGATTCGTTTTTTAGGTTTACAAAAAACGCATATGCTTGTTCCTTTTTTATTAGCCCTTAGTGCCATTTCTTTTGTCTTATTTCCTTCGTTTGGTCCGATCTCTTGTGGGTTTCTTTTAATTAAATGCTTTGATTTTTCTATTTTTGCTGTGATAAAAGAAATGCTATACATTCCTATGCGTATTGAAGAGAAGTTTCAAGCTAAAGCCATTATTGATGTTTTCGTGTATAGATCTGCTAAGGTTGTAGCTTCCCTAGCCATTTTAGGATTACAGCTATTTTTACCCTCGTATGGTCTTTCTTTTCTTTCTTTTCTAAACCTTTCTCTTTTCGTCGCTTGGTGCTTTCTTATAGCTTTTTTGCGTACAAGCTACCAAGATGCAGAAAGCCTTGCTGTGCGGTAAGGCTTTCGTCTTATGAGAGAAAATAATTTTTTGTAATTTCTTGTGTTTTTTGCATTGCCATATAGGTTATTTTATAAAATGTATTTTCAGAAATAGCTTCTTGCTCGTTTTTAGGACCAATTTTTATAAAGTGGTTGTGGTACTCGAAGAAGTCAGAATCAGAGAGTAAATCTAACTCCGCGCGGATTTCCTCATCGATTTTTGTTTTTTGTGAAAAAGGATAAACAGACTCAGCAAGTAAAACTACGGGTCTTGTTATTGCCGGTAAAGAAAAACTGCCGTAGACTGATGGATTTGTAAGGCATTGCTTTATTCTTTTTTGAAAAACTTTTAAAAGAGAGGAAGAGTCAGCTTTTATTTCACCTTGGTATACTTTAGGAAGAGAAGGTATTGCACAAAGTAACGCAGTTTGCACTTGGAAAGGAATCTCTTCAAATGACTTCCTTTCTGGACTTAAAATATAAGAAAGCCAGGTAGTATTTACTTCTTCGGTCTTCGAAAATCTAAAGCCAAAAAAGTCATTTCTGCAAATAATTTCAGAGGTCCTCGTTGATAGCTCTAAAGCTCCCTCGCAAAGCATGGTATACCTAGGCTTGAAAAATCCTTCCGGCCCTCGGACTCCAATTTCTACGATAAAAGCTGTTTGGAAACGAGGTTTATATATAAAAGTATTTATTTTCCCTACACTGCAATTGCATAGGAAAATTTGGAATGCTTCTGCTATTTTTGCTTCGTTATTTGGAAAGTTTGTTTTAATAGTAATTTCGTCTTTAGTGATAAGGTGCTCAAGATGAGTTTCAGTCATCCCTTCCTCAGACTTTTCAAAATGTAGTATACGATAATTACTTGTGAAGGTAGGAGTTGCGTTCAAAATTTCTTCTGTATTTGTGATTTTATGCGGATTATTTATTTAGTAAGTAAAAAGTCTGTATTTTTCGCTGTTTTTTTGCAACAAATCAGTTGCTTCCCCTTAGATATTTATGATACAATTTGCTTTTTTATGGAGTGAATTTTATGGCTAAGTTAATTTTTGAAAATTCAGCAGAAGAGCAGACTATCCCTGATGGGGAATCTGTCATCGCTGCTTGCGAAGAGCAGGGTGTTCCTTTTGCTTGTACTGAAGGTGTTTGTGGAACCTGCGTTATTGAAGTGGTAGAAGGAATGGAGAATTTAACTCCTTTTACACAAGAAGAGAAAGATTTTTTAGGGGAACAGGATAAAGAAAGACTAGCCTGTCAATGTAAGATCCGTGGCGGATGCGTTAAGATTAACTTTTAATTACAAAGGATTACAAGATGATTACTAAAGAAATGACTATAGAAGAAATCTTAGGCGGATTCCCTCACAAAAGCCAAAAGCTAGCTCAGGAATTGACTGATACAGGACTTCATTGCGTTGGTTGTGGCGCTGCTACGTGGGAAACGTTAGAGACAGGTGTTTTAGGACATGGTTTTAGTGAAACAGACCTTGAACAGCTTTTAGGCCGTTTAAATGCTATTTTGGCTGAAAAAGTGGACTTAGATACAATTACGTTAACTAAAAAAGCTGCCCAAAAGTTTTTAGAAATTTTAGAAGAAGAAGGAAAGCAGGGATATTCCCTTCGCCTAGGAGATAAAGCTGGCGGATGCAGTGGTTTTGAATACACGTTAGATTTTTCTGAAAAAGCTAAAGAAACGGATCAGGTTTTTGTTTCACAGGGAATGGAAATTCATGTAAACAAAAATATGGTTCCAAGGCTTTTAGGGGTCGAAATTGACTACACAGACGGGCTTAATGGCGCCGGATTTAAAATTTCTAATCCTAACGCAAGAGGATCTTGCGGTTGTGGGAAATCCCAGAGCTATTAATCTTTAAGGAATTTCATGCAAACAGATAAGTTTCGTACAGTTCTTATTTTTGGTCCTCCGGGATCGGGTAAGGGAACTTTAGGCAAGTTTTTAAGCACGGCAGGTAATCATTTTCACCTTTCTTCTGGAGACATCTTTAGAGGGCTTGATCCTGATTCTTCTGTCGGAAAGCTATATCATACATATGCCAGTAAGGGGAATCTTGTTCCGGATGAGGTTACTATTGAGGTATGGCTCCACTATATGCAGGGGCTTATCACCACAAACCATTATTTCCCACAAAAACAATTCCTTTTGTTAGACGGCATCCCTAGAACTCTTCAGCAGGCGAAGATTTTAGATAAATATATTGAAGTCGTAAAGGTGATTGTCTTGCAAATGAATAATGTAGAAGGGCTTATAAGCAGAATGAAAAGAAGGGCCCTTATTGAAAAAAGGCAAGATGATGCTGACGAGGCTGTTTTAAGGAATAGAATGCAAGTCTATGAAAAAGAGACGCTTGCAATATTGGATTATTATCCCAAAGAGTCCATTGCCTGTTTCAATGCAGAACAGAAGCCTCTAGAGGTTTTAAGAGATGTATTGATAGAATTATCAGGGGTTCTTAGTCACCCTGAAATATAAGTCACTTACCTCCTTTTTCTATAAGGAGGTAGTTTTTCTTTATAAGTTATTAGTTTCTAGGTGTTTATATCTAGCAAAATAATAATTACAATAATAATTACAATTACGTTATAATTTAGTTATAATTAAAAGTGGTGTTGTCATGGACTGTTACCCTAGAATTAGTTGGAAAGCCTTAAGTGATTATATTATTTCATTTGCTCCTAAAGAGCAGCCGGCACCTGCTGTAGAAAAAATAACAAGTGCTTTAGAAAATATCTGGGGAAAGGTTACGGATGGAGAATTGGAATCACTCACTTCTTATAATGTGCAACCGGGAGCTCCCGATAATAAGATTGCGACGCTTGTAGACGCTTTTTATAAGCAACAAGGCATGTCTGGAGTTGAAAAAGGCGTAAATATAAGTAGTTCTGAAGTTGCTTTTACTTCTCTTTTGGGAGCTCACTTACATGTTATTAGTGACTGGTCTATGTTTATGCGATTTGCTGTTTTAAAGCCCAGCCCAGAAATGTGGGATATGGCCGGACAAACTTCTGTTTTTGGTCTTTTTACAGGACCTTTTGCTGTTTTACAAGCAAGAGAAAGACGCCTAGAGGAAGGGGGAAGTATAGTCCCAGACAGAATGCTTTATTTACAGTCTCTTGAAAACGAGATTCTTGGCTGGCTTCAAACTGCTACAGGGGGGGCTTATGCTGTAGTTAGAAACCCTTATTTAGCCACCTCTTTTTTTACTAAAGCTACCGCTGGTAAAGTGGGAACAGCTTTAACAATCCCTCTTTTTGCTCTAATTGCCGTTTTAAGCGCTCAATCCTTACAGGAAGTCTGTGCCTTTGAAAGTGAAATTGAAGGTAAAAATAAGGCTGGAGTAGAGGCTCTCATAGAACAAAAGAGAAAACTAGATTTAGAGAAGGTTATGCCTTTACTGCAGAATCCAGAGGCTTTAGCTATTCAAGCAGAAAAGCAGGTGCAAAAACATCTGGATAGGGTAGAAAGCCTAGTAGGAGAAAAGCCAATAATTACGGCAAAAGCCTTCTTAGAAAAACTAGATATGGGAAAGATAAAATCCGCCTTGAATGAAGAATTTGGCCTTAGAGAGGATCGAATTTCTTCTTTAAAAACACCTGAGCAGCTTATGGGATTTTATTATGCTTGTAAAAAGCAACAAAAAATACAAGAAGATGCCATTTTACGAGTTACCGGCAGTGATACTTTTTCCGAGGGTTTTAGCTTAGAGGCTTTAAAAGATAAAATATGGGAGCAAAAGCGTGATCAGGGATTAGCTATTACACTTTCTTTAGGGGGTGTCTTACTCATGGGAACAACGCTTATAGCCCCGCACTTAGCCTTAGGCCTAGCTCTTAGAACTTTAGCTATCGGTTTTCTATACTTAGATGGGAAAGGGCTTTGGAATACTTGGCAGCAAGAAGGACCTGTTGGAATTTTGGATAAGCTTTCAGCTTACGGCTCTTTGCTCTGCTCTTTAGCAACTACAAAAGTTATTGTATCTATGGCTTTAGTTGGCGGAGCTACTCCAGCAGCTCTACTTTTAGCTTCTGTCGGCGTTTGCTGGGTTGCTGTTGGAGTAGCTAATATAGCTATGGTCCATTTAAAAGATAGAACCTATAGAGAAAAACATCTTACTATAGAAGAATTAAAGGGCCGTGTGCAGGTATTTGAAGATGGAAAAGATAAGACAATGAAAATTGCAACAGCTTTTAAGCACACCTTAGAAAATAGTTTCTTATCTGAAAAGGACAAAAAAGAGATTAAGAGAAAATTCGTTGTCGTAGGTGATTTAACAGAATTTAAAAAGGTAATGGACGAGTGGAAGCAACTTGAAGAGACAAGAAAATCAGAGCTTAAAGCTGCCATAATCGGATAGGGATTTTCTATGGTAGTAACAGGCTCTTTGAAAGAGTTGCATGACAAGTTGAAGCTTGTTGAAGAAAGGGCTTGGTTTTATCCCTCTGCTGGAGAAATTCAAGCTCTTTTTACTAAGTCTTTAGCGCAGGAAGATTCTGATTTACCTGCTCTATATGAAATAGCCTGTCGCTTTTCTAAGTTAAGCAAAGAGAATCTACCTTTTTCTATTTTTAGATGTGCATACAACTTCTTTTCTTCTATGAGAAATGCCTTTTTTTCTTTAAGACAAAGAGAGTGTCCCAGCTTTAAATCTTCTGCAACTATTGCTTGCGAGATAGAATCTTCTCTTTTTCAGAAGTTACAAGAAAACCCGTTAGAAGAAAAAAAACTAGCGTGTTTTAAACGTATAGAAGAGCTTTCCTATAAGCCTCTTAATGGTGTTGACTCAGCTTTTAACAAACATGTTTTTGCGATGAATAAGCAAGTACAAAAGGAAAATGTCTCCTATGTGATTAAATCAGGAGAAAGCTTTTTGTTAGAAATTGATCCTAGAAAAGAAGTTTTAGCAAAGCTTCAAAAACTAGATGAACAGTCAAATTTAGGGATTTTAAATAGATCGCATTTACTTCACCGAGACCTTGAGTTAGTGGAAAAGTTGGAGGAAAGAGGAGTTTCCAATAGAGTTATTTTGAAAATCTTAGATCTCATAAATGATGCGACCCTATCTGAATCTCCTCAAGAGTTTTTTAGTCAATTTGATTGTAAAAAAACTTTTTTAGGGTTGCTTGGTTTTTTGTTTAGGGGTAATATAGCAGGTTCTTTAGAAGATGATATTCTTGTGATAACAATATCTGTGAATGCTAGAGCTTCAGTGAAAAAAGCAAATACACAAGAAATTGTCTTAGGCTCTCAAGAGGTGAAAAGAGTTTTTAGAATCCCTTTAGAACTTTTTGAAGATTTTCAAGAAAATCAGGCTAAAAGGGAAATTGAAGTAACCGACTCTTATGAGCCCTTTATTTGGGATCCATCCTAACTTAGGAGTATTTAATATAGTGATTAGCGTAACTGTTTTAACAAAAAATAGTGAAGAGACGCTTGAAGCAACGCTTCGCTCTCTTATGCCTTTTAAAGAAGTGGTTCTTTTAGATACGGGCTCAACAGATCGAACATTAGAGATAGCTAGCCAGTTTACTAATGTAAAAATTTTCAACGCTCCTTTTGAGGGTTTTGGAAAGACCCATAACGTAGCAAGTTCACTAGCTAGTTATGATTTTATCTTATCGATAGATAGTGATGAAATTCTCACGCCGGAGCTTGCTAGTGAAATACTATCTTCTTCTTTAAATGAAAAAGCTACTTACTCTATTTTAAGAAAAAACTATTTTAACGGTAAACATATTACCGGCTGCGCTGGTTGGCATCTAGACTATGTTACGCGTCTTTATCATAGAAAACACACAGCATTTGACTTAGCAGAAGTTCATGAAAAAATCATTCAAGATCAACTGCAAAAGATCCAGCTTAACCATGCTATGATTCATGTCCCTTACCGAAAGATTTCTGATTTTTTATCTAAAATGCAAAGCTATAGTGCTCTTTTTGCTAAAGAACACCAGGGCAAAAAAAAATCTTCTTTAGGCAAGGCAATTTTTCATGGCTGGGCTGCTTTTATAAAAAGCTATTTCTTGAAAAAAGGATTTACCTTGGGTAAAGAGGGGTTTATTATTTCTCTTTATAATGGACAAACAGCGTTTTATAAATATATGAAACTATTAGAGGCGAATAAGGGGATTTGTAATTAAAAATATTTAATTTCCATGCTAATTCTGTTTTTTTTCAAATATTCTCAGACAAATAACAAGTTAATAGAAATAAGAGGTATTTAAGTAATCCCTGAAAATCAGATTTTTGCTATCCCCATCTTTGATTGGCTTTTAAATTTATTAATTCTAGTTTAAAAAAACGAGGTTTTGTTATACTTTAAAGAAAACAAGGCTATTTATGAAAAAACTTCCGCTGGGTGTAAGCGACTTTAAAAAAATTATCCAAGATGACTATTCTTACGCAGATAAAACTTTATTTATTGAAGAGATATTACGCAGCGGGGCAGCGGTTGCTTTAATTCCAAGACCAAGGCGTTTTGGAAAAACCACAAATCTTTCTATGCTTTACTATTTTTTTTCCAATGAAGAAAAAGATTCTAAGACTCTTTTTCAGAACTTAAAGATAGGGAAGTCTACTTGGGTAGATAGTCTTGGTAGAAGTACTCAAGAGTATATGGGGCAGTTTCCTTCTATTTTTTTTACTTTAAAAGACGTTGATGAGGATAATTGGAAAGATGCCTATAAAGCTATCCAGCATTGTCTTGGAGAGGTGTTTGACAAGTATAGATTCTTATTAAAAGCTAAAATCCCCGGGAAGGAAGATCTTTTTTTAGAACAAGATGAAAGAGAAAAATTTGAATCCATCTTGTATATGAAGGCATCGTCAATTATTGTAAAATCTTCCCTTAAATTTTTAATATCCTTACTTTATCGCTACTACCAAAAAGAAGTGATTGTTTTAATCGATGAATATGATGCTCCTATCCATGCAGGGTACCTCCATGGATTTTATAAAGAGATAATAGCTTTTATGAAGGTTTTTTTTGGGGGGGCTCTTAAAGACAACTCTTTGCTTAAAAAAGCCGTGTTAACCGGCATTCTTCGAGTTAGTAAAGAAAGTATTTTTTCCGGCTTTAATAATGGTACTTGCTACACAATTCTAAAAGATGATTTTGCCGATAAATTTGGTTTTTTAGAAGAAGAGGTCGAAAGCCTTTTTAAAGAGCAGCTAGTTTCTTATAAAATAGAGGAGATCAGAAAGTGGTATAACGGATACCTGATAGGGAATATGTCTATTTATAATCCTTGGTCGATTATCCAATGTATTGCAAATAAAGGACTCCTACAACCTTATTGGGTAAATACAAGCTCTAACGAGCTTATTAAAAAACTTCTTTGGAAAGGAGAGGATTCTTTTAAAAAGGATATGGAGAAGCTTTTACAAGGGGAACCAATTACAAAATCCATTGAAGAGGGAATTATATTTTCTGATTTGGAAAGGTTAGAAGATGCTGTATGGGGTCTTTTTTTCTTCGGTGGATATCTGACTTTAGCTAAAAATGTACAAAGAGTTTGGTCTAAGCAAGTTCTTATTATCCCGAATCTGGAAGTACTTGAATTGTATAAAGGATTTATACAAAACTGGCTTGAGAATAATCTTTCCGGATCTAATTTATTTGAGATGCTTAAAAGTTTAATTACCGGAAATGTAGAGGTCTTTGCAGAATTATTTCAAAAATTAATTGTGAATGCTATGAGCTCGCATGATCTTGATAGAAATAATTCAGAAAAAATTTATCACGCATTTGTTCTTGGCCTTTTAGTTGCTTTAGAAAAGACGCATGAGGTCAAGTCTAATAGAGAAAGTGGTTATGGGCGGTATGATGTGTGTCTTATCCCTAAAAACTCTAAAGAATTAGGGATTGTTATCGAGTTTAAAAAAACAAGAAAAGAAATGTCTTTAGAAGATACAGCTAAAGAAGCTCTAAAACAGATCGACGAGAAAAACTACGTTGCAGAGCTTCATAGTAGGGGGATTGCTAAAGTTCTTACACTCGGCATAGCTTTTGAAGGAAAGAAGGTCTTTGTGCAAGAAGGATCCGGTACTAGTTGTTTTTGACTATCACTTTTTACCTATGCCATAAGAAGACCTTAGTAGCTTCCAATAAGCATTTTTATGGTTTTAATAGCTTGATTGCCTTCTAAAAGGGTATTGATTTCTAAAACCTGAAAGACAGTTTCTTCTAAGTCAGCTATACTTTCATTGAGTAGAAGTTCTCTCCTTTTTTTTCCAGCCTGGGCTATATCGGCAATAGGCGCATAGGGATGTTGTAAATGGAGCGTGTTTAGCTTCATTTGCAGCTGTTGCATTTGCACTTTAAGTGTGTTGTTGTAGATTTTTAACTTTTCATTACTATGCTCTCGAGATCCTGTTATAGATATTTCTAAAGAAAGTAACGTGTGCATGTCATTTTCTTTATAGGCGGTAGTGAGCTTTTTCATTAACTCCATTTTTTCAGCCTTTTTTTTAGGGTCTTGTTCTAGGTCTGGATGGATTTCTTTAGCTAGCTGTTTGTAAATGGCCCCCATTTCTTTTTTTTGTAAAGGCTCTTGCTTTTTCCCTAAAGAGCTTGTGAATTTTTTTCTAAAAAGCTCTTCGGCAAGGTCTTCAAAAGATTTCCCTTTAGATTCACTTTCTTCCTCCTCATCAGAAAAAGAAAAGTCTTCCTCTGGCTCTTGCTCTTTACTGTCAGCGGGTTTTTCAGGTGGAGGAGGAAATACTTCTTTTAGCATAGTTCTGAATTCCTCAGAGGTCTCGTCAGGGGAGAGCACTTGAAATATATATCTAGCGAGATTTTCCATGTGTTGCATTAAAAAAAGTCGCTCTTTTGTCGAAAGCTTTTTAGTGTTAAAGCGGTGGGCACTTAATAAGAGGAACTGCGCTTCATGTAATTTCCCCATTTTTTTTTGTAGGGGAGGAATTTCTTTATAATATATTTTTAGCAGACACTGAAGTGCTTTTTCTTCTTTTTCGATTTTCTTTTGGGCGTCATCTATTTGTTTTTTTAGTTTTTTAAAGATTTGCTGCTCTTCACTCAAGACTTTTTTAGAGCTAGTTTTAGCTTTGATTAGTATTAGATTTTGCATAGCTGTATTCCTTAAAAAAGTCGGTATATTAATTTTGGCAACAATTCTTCTAATGTGGGATTTTTAAGATCGAGGCTTTTAGTCTTTTGCAGGGCAGAGGCAAGGAGGCTTTTTGCAAGGCTTTTAGCTTCTTTAAGTCCAAGTAAAGAGACGCTGGTTGTTTTTTCATTAGAAGCATCGGAAAGAGGAGGTTTACCTATTATGGATACTTCTCCTTCCACATCTAAAACATCATCAATGATTTGAAAAGAAAGCCCTATCTCTTCTGCTATGACAGCAAGGACTTTTTTTGTTTCTTTAGAAGCTCCGGCTACAATAGCCCCAAACTCTAAACAGCAGCAGATAAGATCTGCGGTTTTTCTTTTGTGGATTTCGGAAAGTAGCTCCCAGGATAGGGGCTTTCCTTCACTCATAAGGTCAAGAGATTGCCCTAAAATCATCCCTTCTCCTCCTGCTTTTTTAGCTAATACTTGCATGAGGTCTACTATTTTATCAGAGGAGAGGGTTCTATTTGCTGCTAAAGTTTCAAAAGCTAGGGTAAGAAGAAGGTCTCCTATAAGGATAGCCTGTCCTTCTCCGTAGAGCTTATGAAGCGTTGGTTTCCCCCTTCTTAGATCATCATCATCCATGGAGGGTAAGTCATCGTGAATAAGGGAGTATGTGTGGAGGATTTCAATGGCGCAAGCAGGCATAATAGCATCTTCTACGCGTCCTCCTAAAGATTCAGTTGCAGCAAGAGTTAAAAGAGGTCTTATTCTTTTACCTGGGTTTAAAAGGGTATGACTAGCAGCTGCAAAAAGCAGCGGGTGAAGAGTGCTTTTTAAAGGTTCTATCTGTTTTGCTAACGCCTTTTCTATAAGTGGTAGGTAGGAGGTAAGCTTTTCTAACATAAACGCCCTTCTTTTAAGGTAAACATTTTATCACAGCAGGAGGCGAATTCTTCATCATGGGTGACAAGAAAAAGAGCCTTTCCCTCTTTTTTGCAGGAGCCAAGGAGTAAATCTTGTACAAGCTTAGCGTTAGCGGAATCTAAAGATCCTGTGGGCTCGTCAACAAATAAAATATCTGGGTCATTATAAAGAGCACGGGCCATAGCAGCCCTTTGTTTTTCTCCTCCAGAAAGAAGCTTTAAAGGCATATTTTTTTTATCAATAAGGTCTACTTTTTCTAGGAGCTCTAAAGCTCTATTTTTAAGAAGAGTTTTATTTTTTCCTCCGGCTATTTTCCCTGGCATGAGGATATTTTCTAAAAGGGTATAGTCTTCTAAAAGATGAAAAGATTGAAAAACAAAACCTATTTTATGAGAGCGGATTTTCTGTAACGAGGCATCAGGCATCGAGGGGAATATGATAGAGCCGCTTGTAGGCGTATCTAATGTTCCTAAAATATGTAATAAGGAGCTTTTGCCGCTACCTGATTTTCCGATGATGGCGATGGACTCTCCTTTATATATTTCTAAGGAAATATCTTTAAATATTTCTAAGGGAGTAGGCCCTGGGAATATTTTTTGAATTTTTGTCGCTTTTAGGATAGGGGAGGAAAGAGTCATGATTCAGACCTCAAAATAGAAGAAGGGTGTAACCGACAAGCTTTCATTGCGGGAATAAGTCCGGCAAGTAGTGATAGAGTCGGCGTAGCAAAAAGAATGAAAACAAGCGATGGTGTGCTGAGAGTGTTAGGAAGTGATGTCCCGTAGAACATTTGGTTGAAAGCATCATGCCCTTGCAAAGCGCTTAAGATTTTTACTAGAGTGTCTATGTGGTGTAGCGTGAAGACAGCTCCTAAAGACCCTATAAGACAGCCAAGAAGCCCTACGAAAATGCCAAGAAGTCCAAAAATAAGAGCTATGCTTTTTTTGCTTGCTCCCATAGCCTGTAAGATGGCGATTTCTTTTTTTTTGTCATTCACCTGAATGATTAAAAAAGACAAAATATTGCAGCAAGCTACAATTAGGATAATGACTCCTATAAGAGAAAAGAGGTATTTATCACTTTGAAACTGCTGTAAAAGGTCTTTAGCAAAATCATATTCTTGAAAAGAAACAACCTGCCAGTAGCTTTCAATGTGTTTTTCTTTTAACTTAGCTTCAATTTTCCGCTTTATTTCTAAGACCTTACTTGGGTTTTCAAACCATACTTGCAGTCCGTTTAAGGCGATTTTATCAAACGTAAATCCGGCAGCAGCCGAGTTGATTGTTTTAGTGATTTCTCTAGGGACGAGTAAGCACTTACTTCCTATAGAAAGCACCCCTGGATCATAAAATCCAGCAACAAAGACAGGGGTTCTTTGTTCTTGCAAAGAGCTTACTGTGGATGCGGTATAAGATAAAAATCCCTTATCCCCGAGAAGCACACCGTTTTCTTGAAATGTTTTAGGAAGTAGGATACCTGTTTCTCCAGAGGAGCTAACAGGCAATTCCATTTTCCCTTCTCTAGTTTTTTGGATGTAAAAAGGTAATGAGGCTTTTTCGATAAGAGAAAAGGAGTCTATAAGAAAATCCTTCCAAGGAAGGACTGTTTCTATAGTGTGTCCCTGTATCTTTCCTTTTACCTTCACTAAGATATCTTGAATCTCTAAAGCTTTTCTTACACTTGTCTTGTCAAAAGTGGAATTAAATAGTAAAGAAGAGTCTGGCTCTAAAGAGAACTGAGGATCTAAGGAGCTAGTTTCACCTGGAAAGGTGGCAAAAGCCCCTTTTGAAGTTTTCTCTAAGGTTCCTTCTACCATAGTCATACCTGGTGGAATATCTATTATCTTTTTAGAAGAGATTTCTACGGGAAGAATCGCTTTAACAAGAGATCCTCTTTTAAAAAGGCCATAGATTTTGAAGCTGACGTTATTTGGTAAGCTTTTTATTTCTAGGTGGAAGTTAGGAGAAGAGGTTTTTATTGTAGTAACTTCTACTGCAGCAAAAAGATCTAGGATTCTTTTTTGGAAAGACTCTCTTGCAAAAAGTAGTTGTGGCTCACCATTAGTAAGGGTATTTTCCATCCTATAGCCTGCTAAGAAAAATAGGTGGTTGAGGTCTTTACTTGATGGGGGTATGAGTAGAGGCTCTAAGATAGGGGAATACTCAGGAGGAGTAGATAGGTAGGAGACCTGCGTAAGGAAATTTAAAGATTCTTGCCCTGCAGAAAATATAGAAAGAGATCTATTTCGTAAAAGCTGGAGCTTTAATGTAGCTCCGCTCATTTCATAGTCTTGAAACACAAGTGTTTTTTCTTCTTCTTTAAGCTCGTTAAGAAGGGCTTGTAGCTCTTTAACCGGATCAATTAAAGCCCCATTTTCCTGTAAATCGGGCTGGGGGAAGTAATGGGGGATTTCAGGGTCTTCTTCAGGATCATAGGGGTCGGACAAAGCGGTAAGGGTTTTTTCTTCTATTGTTTTTAATGAGAAGTTAGATCTATTGCTGAGGGAGTCTATTTTGTAATAGTAAGAAGAAAAGTACGAAGGGGTAGGGGTGATTCTAATAGGAGCATTAAGATCTGTGAGCTTCTTTAGCCACGTTTTTTCCATTCCTTCAGTTACGGAAAGGAAAACAAGAAGAAGCCAGACAACAAGGGAAATAACTCCAACAGACATCATAGCTATTAGAGTAACGGAAAGATGTCTTTTTCTGGGGATCAAATACTTTAGAGCTATTGATAACTCAAACATGGTTTAAGACCCCCAAAAAAATGATTGAAAAACTACTTAGCTTCTTTAAAAAGAACGTGTTTTTTCAATTTTTTATCATACTTTTTCAGTTCCATTCTCTGAGTCGTATTTCTTTTATTTTTATTTGTCCAGTAGCATTCGGAACTTTCCGTGCTCTTCATTTTTACATTTTCTCTTGCACCTTTTGCCATAATAACCTCAAAAATTCGTTAGTGTCATTAGTCTAGCATGTAAAATTGAAAAACAGCAAGAGTTAACATTCTATCCGGAGATTTTTTTTCTTTTTTTCAGAAAAACAGGCTAGCTATTAATTTCCAGTTCTCTTATTAAAAAAATAAATACTCTTATTTCAGAGGGGAGGTATTGTGTTAGGGATTATTTTGTTTCTTTTGGGAGTTCCTATGCTCGCAGAAGTTTCTAGTTTAAAAGATTTGAAAGATCTGGAAATTTCTTTAAATGAGGTTTTTATCCAGATGGAAGAGGAAGAGGAGGCTAAAGAGAAAAACTCAGTAGTCCATATTGATCCGGGTGAGGGGCTCTAGGGTAAGGGGATCCCCTTTTCCTTGTTTTTTATATACATGGAAGCCAAGTCCTGCGATCATAGCCCCATTGTCTAAACTTAATCCAGGTCCTGGAAAAAAAACAGGGATTTCCCCTGCTTTTTTTAGTAGAAGCTCTCTTAGTCTTTTATTGTGACTTACCCCCCCGCCTATATAAATGGCTTTTAGGTTAAAGTCCCTGGTAGCTTTAAGAGCTTTATCGACAATATCGTTAAGGGCTGTTTCTTGGAAAGAAGCTGCAATATGTGCTTTTTCCTCTTCCCCTAAAGGACAAGCAAGTCCCTTAGGACTGTTTTGTCCATGGATAGAGTAAAAGACGTTAGTTTTTAGACCGCTGAAAGAAAAGTCATAGGGTTTTTCTTTGACAACGCCAGCTTTAAAATGCATAGCTGTCTTATCACCAGATAGAGCAAGCTTTTCTATTTCAGGACCTCCGGGATAAGGTAGTCCGAGGAGCTTACCGACCTTATCAAAGGCTTCTCCTATAGCATCATCTACAGTTCCTCCGATTTTACGGTATGTACCTATATCTTCTATTACAACTAAAAAAGTGTGGCCTCCAGAGACAACCACTCCAAGAGAGGGAAATATAGGAGATTCTTTTCCCATCATAGCAGCGTATAAATGGGCTTCCACATGGTTCACCCCTACAAAGGGTTTATTGAGTCCTAAAGCTAAGGCTTTAGCGCCGTTTACTCCGATAAGAAGGGGACCGATAAGTCCCGGGCCTTTAGCCACAGAAATCACATCGATATCTTGCAGAGAAACTCCGGCCTCTTTTACAGCTTCCCTTATTACAATAGGTAGGGCTTCCACATGGCTTCTGCTTGCTACTTCAGGGAATACCCCCCCAAATTTTCTATGTAAAGGTATTTGAGAATGGATGACGTTAGATAAGATCTTTTGTCCATCTACCACAACAGCAGCAGCTGTTTCATCACAAGTGCTTTCAATGCCTAAAATAAACATTTTGTAAGTAATCCCTTTGCTTTACAAATAGCTTACACCATAGCAAAGAAAATAGCACTAGCTAAAAGCATCTATAGCTTAGATGCAGAAACTGGAGAAAAGTAAATGTTTTTTTAATTTCAACGTATATTTTGTTATTTTGGAATTCTACTTTCCAATAGCTCTAAAAGCTCTCGAGCTTCTTCTTTTGCTTGAGCTAATGCAAATTTGCTATCCATATTTAGTCCTGTATCCCCAAATTTTAAAATATCTCTAGCATTTTTCATAGCAGCCTCAGCTGTTTCTTGGGATATTTTAAGACTAGAATTGTTTGTCTGATCTGCTTGACTATCTAATGCGGTTATTATCTCATAAATAGAGCTAAAATTCGTGCTTATTACTTCTAGATCAGCCCCTACATCCGTAATTGCAGGATTTTTTAATTTGCTTGCCAATTTTTCTATGTTTTTAGCTAGATCTCCTATTATTGATTTCTTATTAAAAGTGGTGCTTGTGCCATATGGCTTTGATTTTACTGAAGTTTCTTTAAGTGCTGTATCTATTGATGTTGTTAGAGTCGTTACACTTTTTTTAAGACTGGCAATTGCTTCATGTTGATTGGGGAATAACTTTGGAAATGAAGCTGCAATGCCCTTAGGCGCTATTTTTGAAGCGTTATCAACACTTACTCGAAGGCTTGTTAGAATCGTAATTTTTTCGTCCTTTGAAAGTCCTGAGCTCTTGCTTATGACATCATCGAATATGTTTTTTATTTCATTGTTTATGGTTTCTAAGGCTTTTACTTTATCTCCAGTTACGCCTATCCAGGAATCAGCAAGTTGAATGTGCGCATTTAAATTTTCTATTCGGGTTTGTATTGGACTGCCCATAATAACTCCTTATTTTTGTAATAGCCCTTAGTTTTTTTACCTGGCTACCTTTAAAAGGTCTTTTATAAGGAAGACCCCCTATTTTTAATATCAGTCTTTATTTTAAATTACAATAAACAGTAATTATTTAACATTGTTTTAGTGTAAATAAATGTTTTTTTTGTTATTTTCTGAATATTAGAGGAGAGATCTATGTTTTGGGTGTGGTTTCATATTTTTGTTGTGGCAATGATCTTTTTAGATTTAAAGGGTTTTCATAAAGATGAGAAGGCCATTACCCTTAAATCTGCGATTTCTGTTTCTGCTTTTTGGGTGTTAATAGCTTTAGGCTTTAACTTTTATGTCTTGCTTTCCTTAGGGAAAGAGCCCGCTTTGACATTTTTTACAGCGTATCTTTTAGAAACGTCCTTAAGTGTGGATAACCTATTTGTTATTCTTTCTATCTTTTCTTTTTTTCAAATAGAGCCGCGTTATCAAAATAAAGTACTGTATTTAGGGGTTTTAGGGGCTTTTGCTTGTCGTATTTTCTTCATACTAATAGGTATTTCTCTTCTAGAGATGGTGCATTGGATGTACATTGTTTTTGGAGTTATTCTGTGCAGCTCTGCTGTCTTTCTATATAGACAGAAAGAAGAAAGTAATCTTAGAGATGCTTGGCTCGTAAGAATTTTTATGAAATACTTACGCGTGGATAAAAATCCCAACAGGGGGCTGTTTTGGATAAAAAGAAATGGTAAGGTGTATGTCACCACTTTGTTTGTATCCCTTCTTCTAGTAGAGGCTTCGGATGTGCTTTTTGCTATAGACTCTATTCCTGCTGTTTTAGCTGTTACTTCAGATTTTTTCCTAGCTTATACATCCAACGTGTTTGCTGTCCTTGGACTTCGTTCTTTATACTTCCTTTTAGTCCTTTTCCACAGAAAATTTACTTTTCTAAAGTCAGCTATCATCATGATACTGTTTTTTATTGGAGGGAAAATGATTTTAATTCCGTTTTGGACATTTTCTAGTTTGTTCACTTTAGGTGGAATTATTTTAATATTAGTTTCATCTTATATTGCTTTTAAATTCAAAAAAGTATAATTTAATTTTAAACAACTTTATTTTTATTTATTGTTAAAACGGGGATGCAAGCTCTGATTTATGAGTGATACTATTCATGCTTACATCATTCAGCTCATAAAATCTATAGGGAAGCTGACAAGACTTCAAACAACCAGGCGGATAGAGCGTAAGTCTATTGATTTGGTGCAAGCCAGGTTGCAGGAGCTTGGAGCTCTGCTAGAGGGACTTCATGGGAATATAGAAGGGAAGCTTTTGGGAGAGGTTCACTGTCTTCTACAAGAAATACGCCAGATAGTATTTCCTGGTGAAGATCGTATCGGAGGGAAATTTTATCAAATTTTTAAAAATGTGATTATTCCTAAAGAGCAAAGGGTTATCTCTTCTTTGATAAAAGAAAATACAGATCTTATAGAAAAAGAAATCCTATCTCATGAGAAATTTCGACTTGTTCCAAGTGATATCATGAAGGGGGAGGGCTCTCTTGCTTGGTCTTTAGTAGACGATGGAAAAGTAGAAGAAGCGTTTAATTTGCTTCTTACTACGGATAACTCTTCCAAAGTAAAAATGGACATTGTCTTTGCCATTATAAGGGGTCTTAACATGAAGAAGCCAGAGTCTGTGGAATTTATAAAAAAAGGAATCAAAGAGATGTTTTCAATTTTAAGTAAGGCTAAATCTTGCGATAAAGGGGAATTGACTGAATTTGCCAAAGATATATTCGAAGTAGCTCTAAAAAAACTCTCTTACGCTGTGCAAAAAGACCCTAAGGCAAGAGATGCTATTTTGGAAATAGTAGATAGGGCGCCTTTTGGGTGGATAGGACTGCTTCCCGAAGACTAGGCAATTTAATCCAGGAATTTTAAATCCCAATACACTCACTAGGGCTGATATAGATTAAATATAGGCTTTTCCGTATTTACAAGCATATATTCGTTTAAAAAGCTCTGTAGTAATGATTTCAAGGAACTTGAAATAGAGGCCTCTAACTTCTTATCCGTACTGCCTTTAAAAAAACAGCTTTGAGACCAGATATAAGGCATACACTCTACATTTGTTTTTGCAACTTTTACAATAGCTTGCAAAGTTAAGGTCCCCTTAAGAAGGCCTAGTTTTTTCCCTTCTAGAGAGGTTAAATCGGTAATTTCATATGTCAAAAAAGCACCCGCCCCAAACCCGCTTAAATCGAACCCTTCTCCTTCCTCAGTTTGAACAAGAAGGGTTAATGGAACTACTTTGCCAAAAGAAGAAAGAACATCCTTTACAACAATATTTACTTTATCTACTATTTTTTTTGTAGCCGGAAACTGGGTAGTGAAAACAAAAGTAGAAAACCCCTTTAAAGGATTATGATAATATACCGTCTGTTCTTCTTTTAAAGGCTGTATTTTTTTTTCTGATTCATCGGAAGATGATGTATACCCATAAGCAGTCAGCATTATACATACAACAAATAAGTTAATAGATATTTTTCGCACAAAACCCTCCTAATTTAATCCCAAGCAGGATCAGGTGGAATGTTAAATACCTTCCATTTCTGATTCCAATTATGATACTTAATGGCTATCGGTCGAAGGCACGCCTTCCAAATCCCGCCTTTTAGACAACACTCAATTGCTCCATTCTCCAAAGCGTCGATACCCCTACGAAGAAAAAACTGTGAGTCAACTCTTGTTACAAGAGAAATTAATTCATTAGCTGCCTTTGCAACACCTTGAGCTCTTTCAATACAATCTCTAATAGGAAGTTTATCAGGTCCAAAAATAGAAAAATCTTCAGAGCCTATTAAAAAAACATCGTTTTGATCTTCCTGATTGTAACAATCAGAACAGTGATAGCTTCTTAGCTGAGCACCCATAGTCTGAATTGCAAAATAAGATTCTTCTACTCGATTTAGATTAGCGTAAGTAACAGCAATCCCAAATAAACCTCGGGACAAAAGTTCTTTGCTTTCCTTTTCGCAGTTTTGAGCAATCTTATATCCGAAAAAAAGATGCTCTAAAGCTAATTCATAATCCCCGTTGAATAAATAACTCTCACCTATGTCTAAATAAGCTTGGGCAAGAGCTTCACCTTCCAAACTCTCATCTTGCAATCTACTTTTTTCATAAGCAAATAATTCTTCTTGACTAGAAAAGATACTATAATCAACTTCAGAACCATGGCTAAAACTACTCAATAACAAAAAAAAGAATAAGAACTTCATGCTTTACCTTAAAAAACTAAAACTACTATTGATCATTCTAAAAATAGGTTTTAATAGCAAACTTTTTTAACATATCTTGGATTCAAAATTCTAAGGGAACACAATTATTATTGTGGTAACCCATGGTTATGACACGCTAAAGACTTACTCTTGTAAATCGGGGCAAATGTTCAATGATACTTAGAGGGAAGTAGAAAGGTGAAACGTGTTAGTGCTTTATAAAAGCATTTATTTTGTTTTTTCTAGTAATAAGGAGATAGCCCTCTAAAAAAACTCTCTTACGCTGTACAAAAAGACCCTAAAGCAAGAGATGCTATTTTAGAAATAGCCTTTTGGGTGGATAGGACTGCTTCCCGAAGACTAGGCAACGCTTGATGGGATTTTCTTTCCTATCTTTACTTTTAAAAAAAACAATGAGCTTTAAGGGCTAACCCTAGAGGTGTTGGATTTTTTTTAAAGTAGTCTATTGTAATCTATACCTTGTTTAGGTATATTCTGATTTAAAATAGGATGTCGCTAATGGTCATAAGGTCTTTTCAGAATAAAGACATTGAGGTTTTCTTTAAAAAGGGAAGGGTCCCTTTGCGCGGCAAATGGATTAATATGAAAAGAAAACCCACATCACCCGGAGAAATTCTAAGAGAGGAGTTTTTAAATCCCTTGGGATTAACTCAAAAGGATATAGCTGAACATTTGGACTGTGACTACAAAGTTATTAATCGAATTATTAATGAAAGAGGTAGCGTGACTCCTGAAATGGCGGTAAAGCTTGCCTTTGCTTTTGAAACAACACCAAACTTTTGGTTAAATGCCCAAATGGCAGTGGATTTATGGCTTTTGCAAGACAAAAAAATCAAGATAGGCCCTCTCAGGAAAGTAAAACGAAAAAAGAGTATTGCGAGTTTTTAATTCCCGTGTTGTATAAAAGCATTTATTTTGTTTTTTCTAGTAATAAGGAGATAGATAGACAAAATGCCCAAGATACTAATCATAACCCATCCCATAAAGTAAAAGCAGTCAGCTAGGGCTAGAGCTGTTGCTTGCTTTTGAAGAGCCTGCTCTAAAAGCTCGTTAGCGGAAGATCCTTCTATACCATAGGTTTTTGCTTCTAAGAAAAACTTTTTAGTGGTTTCTTGATCTAGGGTTAAAGTAGAGCCTAGTCTATCGTGATAGAAAATTTGCCTTCTATACCAAATTGTTGTGTAGAGAGAGACTCCTAAAGAAGCACATAGTAATCTACACGTTTGAAAAATAGAGCTAGCTTCCGATTGCTTTTCTTTAGGTATAGAATTTAAGCAAATAGATAGAAGAGGGAAGAAGAAAAAAGCAAGGCCAAAACCTGCTAAAATTCTAGCAATGGCTAATCTAAAAAAATCCACATCTACATTGAAGGTAGCAGAATAAAAGCAAGAAAGAGCAAAAGCTAAAATAGAAAATAATATAGGAATATAGGGTGGCATTTTAGAGCTCCACTTTATCATAAAGAGAAATAAAATACCGCCGGCAAAAACCATGGTAAGAAGTAAGACAGAAATCCATATCGGCGTATAATTAGCATCAAGGCGAAGCCAGAGGCTAAGCAAAATAATCATACCGAAATACGCAGCAAAAAGGGTTCCCATTAAAAATAAAGAAAGTGTAAAAGCGGGGATTTTAAAAAAGTGTAAATTTAAAAAAGGATTTTTTTGTCGCCATTCCCAAATACAAAAGAAACCAAAAGATACAGCAGAAAAAGCAAGTAGCGTGTTAATCAACGGGCTGCGGAACCAGTCAAGTTGTTGTCCTAAGCAAATAGCTGTCACAAAAGAGCCTATGGTTAGCAGATAAAAAAAGTAACCTATTTTATCAAAGGGCTCTTGAGGTGTTAGGGGTGGATCTTTTTCTTTTGATAAAGTTATTATACAAAAGATGATAAGGGGGATTTGCAAATAAAACACCCACCGCCAGTTGTAATCATAAGCCATCCACCCCCCAAGACAAGCTCCTATTACGGGGGTAAGGCTTGTTAAAAGAGCTAAGAAGGCAAACGAAACCTTTTGTCCTTCGGCTGTAAGTTTATGAGAAAGAATTTCTAGGGATAAGGGAAAAAATACACCAGAAGCAAATCCTGATAGAAAATGGACAAGAACAAAAATAAAAAAGGTGGGGGAAGATCCTGACGTGAGCAAGGTGACTAGGAGAAAACATAAAAATGTAATCAGCGTTTTAATGGATCCAAATCGCTTGCTTAAAGAGCTTGCTAAGATAAAAGAGGAGGCGTTGCCAAGTCCAAAAAAAGTTACGTTATAAGAAGATATGTCAGAAGATCCTCCAAGCTCGCCAACTATGTAGCTTCCCCCCATAATAGCGGAGGTGAAGTTAAATACAGCAAGGAAGATACAAAGGTAAAGAGCGGTAAGAACCATGGGTCATTTCCAGATAAGCGGGCTATTTGCAAACTCACCTAAAAGAGGATCTATGTTTTTATCGATAATTTCTTGGATAAAGAGCATATCTCCTTGCTCTTCTTTTTGAAATATATCTGTTCTATAGGAGGGAGCCCCTTCTGAAGATTTAGGAACTAAAAGGCCTTCGCCTTGTAAATCTGTCGTCGCTTTCATAGAAAGTCCTATACGCAAGGGGTGTTTTATTAGGTCTTCTGGCTTTAGTGCAACGCGCACGGGAAGGCGTTGAACTATTTTAATCCAGTTACCCGATAAATTTTGCGGTGGAAGCAAGGAAAAGGCATTTCCCGCCCCTCCAGGAAGTCCTACAATTTCCCCTTCAAAAACAACATCCTCTCCATAAAGATCAGAAGTTATCTTTACTTTTTGTCCTATTTTCATGCGCTTCATCTGCGTTTCTTTATAGTTAGCATTTACCCAAATTTGATCGAGGGGGATAATAGCTAAAAGCCCTTCTCCAGGAGGTGTCCACATGCCTACTTGGATGCTTCTTTGTGCAATAAGGCCTTCTGCCGGTGAGTAGATTTTACATCTATATAAATCAACAAAAGCTTGTCTTACATCATCTTGCGCCTTAAGCACTTCAGGGTGAGTTTTAATAGAGGTTCCCTTTACAAAAGAAAGAGCTTGCTCTAAAAGGATTTCTGTTTTTTGCAGCAGAAAAAAAGAACTCCTAAGAGCGGCTTCTGCATGCTCAAAATCTTCAATGGATACGCCGCCTTCAGATACGACATATAATCTATGCTCATAATCTTGCGCAGCTTTAATATATTCTGCTTTTTTAGCTTGAATATCGGCTTTTATAGCAAAGACCGTATGAAATGCCTGGCACACTTCTCTTACTTTTAAGGCCAATATTTCTTTGGCCGATTCAAGGGCTATTTTGGCGTCAGTTTCGTCAAGCTCTACTAGGAGGTCTCCTTTTTTTACTAAAAAAGTGTCATCGGTAAGAATATTTGTCACGAACCCTGGTCTTAATGGAGTCAAAATAATCTGATTTCCTTGGACATAAGCATCGTCTGTATAGGCTTTATCTTTCCAAACAAAAAACCAGTATCCTAAAGCAGCCAAGGAAAGAACTCCCACAAATATAGCATATTTTATATAAAGGCTTTTACTGTTCGGATTATTCATGATCTCTCAAGTAAAAAGGTTCATGATATCCTCCGCCAAGAGCTTTTAAGAGCTTAACGGTAAAAAGATACTGATTGTATAAAATATTTAAATTTTTTATTTCCTCAAGGAGGACCTCTTCTTGGAAGATAAGCGCAGAAAATTCGGAATCAAGCCCTCCTCTTTGTCTTAATAGGGTTAAAGTAAGCCTATCTTGGATGTCTTGCAAAGCCTTTTCTTGCATCTTTTTTTGCTTATAGGCTGTTTCTACATGCACAAGAAGGTCCGCAACTTCTTGCGCGCTAAGTAATACCAGCTCATTATACGTGTAGACAGCCTCGTCAAAGAGCGCTTTTTTAGCTCTAAGGTTCGCTCGAATAGAGCCTGCTGTAAAAATAGGTAAGCTTAAAGCTGGGTTAACGCCTGTTGTTTGAGAGGTTGCTCTAAATATATTAGGAAAAGAAATGCTAGCAAGTCCTGCAAGGGCTGCTAGGTTAATGCTTGGAAAGAAATCTGCTTTAGCTGCACCTACTTCAGCGGCTAAAGATTCCACTCTCCAAATTTGCGCCATAAGATCAGGCCTTCGAGATAAAAGCTCTAAAGAAAGATTAGAGGGGATAGCTAGGGGATTTAAGGGCTCTTCTTGAAGGTTTGTTATAGCAAAGTCTTCATCAGGGCTTCTTCCTACAAGGATGTTAATAAGATGTTTTTGTGTGCTTATTTCATCTTCTATCGCAATAAGAGCCTGTCTTGCTTTTTGAAGGTCCGCATCATCTTGCAGGGGAGGAAGATTAGAAGAAAGAGCACTTTTTACTAGGCTTTTTTGCAGGTCTAGCTTTTCTTGCTTAATTTGGCAAAGGGATGCTTGTAGATCTCTTATTTTATAATTAGTAGATAAAGCGAAGTAGCTTTGGGCTAAAGAAGAGGCTAGTATAAGTTCACTTTGAGCTAGCTCAGCTTCATCTGCTTTGACAAGTCCTATAGAGGCGCGAAATAAATTTCTATTTTTGCTCCAAAAGTCAAATTCATATTGAAAAGCTAGAGATAGGTCTACTTCATAGCCATTTAAGCTAAGTTCCGGATTTAGAAGATGGGTAAAGCTTCTTTTACTAAGATGTCTCCAATTATCATTAGCATTAAAAAATAAAGAAGGGAAAAGTCCTGCCCGAGTTACCTTAGCTTGTTGTTTTGCAGCTTCAATACGACTATTTACAGCTTGCAAAGAAGGATTGGTCTTTAAAGCTAGCTCTATTAGCTGATTTAAAGCAGGGGATTGAAACTCTTCCCACCAAGCAGATTTAGGCCAGTCTCCTTTCACAAATGCATCGGAGAGAAGGCTTTCTTCTCTGCTTTTGTCTATACTTACAGCTGAAGTGATATTTTGTATTTTTTCTTCTCTACTCATAGAAAGACACCCAGGTAAAAGTAGTAGCAAAAGAAAAGTTAATTGTTTTTTAAAAAACATCCAAAAATCCAAATAATTACTATATACACTTCTTGGTAATGAAAATAGTATATATTGTAAATATTTTTTTTATTCATTCTTAAATATTGACTATTTATCTTTTCTAAGTTAAAATATTGTTTTATTTTAATTAAATTAATGGAGATAAAAATGAGTTCAATAGTAAAATATACGCCAGGAATAATTAGGGATACACATGCTTATTTCACAAAGGAAGATCCTAACGGAGATATAAAGCGAAACTTTATTTCACGAGTTGAACGCGCCGCTTTGGTTGGATTAACAGCAGGTTCTGCGTATTTAGCCTCGTTTGCGGTTGGACCAACTACTGCAATAAAACTATGTTTTTTTATTTTGCCAGTTCTATCTCGTTCATCTGCTATAATGGGAGTTGGAGTTCTTTGTGGATTCATGGCAGTAATTGCAGTTGTTAATGCTGTGGGAACCGCTTCTTTAGCTTCTTTGGGAGTGTGTTTATTAGGTCTTTGCGCGGCTACTGCTAGTTTTTTTCTGGAAGATGAGTTTGATAGTGAGGGGGACTCTGGTCTAATTAACTTTTTCAATGTTACGAACCCGTTTACGGGAAGGGCTGCATTTCAAAGAGTAAGGGTATAAGTAAAGGGCTCTTTATCTGGTAAAAAAGAGCCCTTTTGTTTTTTTTAAGCAGTCCCCACCAAGCAGATTTAGCCTGGTCTCCTTTCATAAATGCATCAGAGAGCAGGCTTTCTTCTTTGCTTTTGTCTATATTTATAGTTGAAGTGATATTTTGTGTTTTTCTTCTCTACTCATAGAAAAACACCCTGGTAAAACTAGTAGCAAAAGAAAAGTTAATTGTTTTTTAAAAAACATCCAAAAATCCAAATAATTACTATATACACTTCTTGGTAATGAAAATAGTATATATTGTAAATATTTTTTTTATTCATTCTTAAATATTGACTATTTATCTTTTCTAAGTTAAAATATTGTTTTATTTTAATTAAATTAATGGAGATAAAAATGAGTTCAATAGTAAAATATACGCCAGGAATAATTAGGGATACACATGCTTATTTCACAAAGGAAGATCCTAACGGAGATATAAAGCGAAACCTTATTTCACGAGTTGAACGTGCCGCTTTGATTGGATTAACAGTAGGTTCTGCGTATTTAGCCTCGTTTGCGATTGGACCAATTGTTGCGACAAAAATATTATGTATTAGCCTGCTGGTTTTATCTCCTCAATCTTTTATGATGATGGGTGGGGCTTTTTTGGGATTCGCAACAGTAGCTGCAGTTGCTAATGGTGTGGGAACTGCTTCTTTAGCCTCTTTTGGTGCGTGCTTAGTAGCCTTTGGGATGGCGGCTGCTAGTTTTTTTATGGAAGATCAGTTTGATAGAGAGAAGACCCCTGGTCTAATTAACTTTTTCAATGTTACGAACCCGTTTACGGGAAGGGCTGCATTTCAAAGAGTAAAAGTATAAGTAAAAGGCTCTTTATTTGATAAAAAAGAGCCTTTTGTTTTTTTAAGCAGTTACTTCAGGATTGATAGCTAGAAGCTCCATCTCAAAAAGAAGAGTCGTATTAGGACCAATCTCTCTTCCCATACCATGTTCTCCATAAGCCAAATAATGAGGAATGAAAATTTGCCATTTTTCTCCTTGCTTCATGAGTTGTAATGCTTCTGACCAGCCGGGGATTACGCGATTTACAGGAAATAGAACAGGCTCTTCACGTTGATAAGAGCTATCAAAAATTTGACCGTTAATAAAAGTTCCTTTGTAATGAACACTTACAGTATCAAAAAGGGTGGGGCTTTTTCCTTCTGATTTGACTAATATTTTATACTGTAAGCCGCTTGGTAAAGAAGTCACATCGTCTTTTTGTTTATTGAAGTTAAGAAACGCTTCCCCTTCTTTTTTATTTTTATCAGCAAGATCAGCTATGTATCTTTTTTGTTGTTCTTCAATTTGTATTTTAAGGTTAGATAAGACAGATCCAATTTCTTGCATAGAAAGCTTAGGAGTAGCTTCGGTAAAACCATCTGTTAACCCTTGCATTAAGAGGTCTTGCTCTATTTCAGCAAATTGCTGCCTTAAGTTTTTTCCTGTCTCTAGTCCAATACAATAACTAACTTTTTCTTTAGTGCTTTTCATGAAAATCCTTTAAAAAATTAAAAATTCTGTAAGTCTATATATATAGAAATAAGCAAATGCACTCAAGGCTTTTTTCTTGTAAATATTTATTTATGTACTGCTTGTTAATTCTATTTTTAGTTAAAGTTTTTTTTATTTCAATTAATATTGAGTTCAATGTTTATTTTTGATACAATCGAGCTTTTCGAAATCAACTACTAATGAGAAAATATGAGTTTACTTTTAGTTGCTAATCCGGTTAGCCCGGTCGATATGCCTACATATGTAGAAAGAGAAGGCTCAATCCGAGCTCAGGCATTTTTTGAAAGTAATCCAAAAATAAAAGCTATTGCTGAGGTGATAGGTTATTTAGGTTATTTTACGCTGGCTGTTAGATCTGCCGGATTTGTTTTTCTTGCTACTCCATTAGGAATTAGTGCCGGTCTTGTTTATGGATCTGCAGCCTATCTATCAAATAAAATTTGCAATTTAATTGTTAAGGGCAACTCTGTCGGTAAAAAAATAGTTTGTTTGACAGCCCGCGCTTACATAGCCCAATCAGCGCTCTCTTTAACTTTAGGCGTTAAGATTTCTTTTACGGCTAGCTTTTTCATTCCCGCTGCACCTGTTCTTGCAGGAATACTTGGAGCCGGCACGATTGTGTATTGGGCAGTTACCGCATTAGCTGTAGTATCCTTTGCTGGCATTGCTTTTGATTTTGAAAACGGTGTAGAAAGTTTTTTTAAGAATCTGGTAACTCGAGAAGAATTTCCCATTGCGCGAGTAGAAGGAAACGCTTCGCAAGATGTAGCGGTGATAGGGGAAGGAGCCGTTGTGGAAGGACCTGTTCCAGTGATAGGGGAGGGTATCGTTGGTTAGAGGCCTAGATTTCCTATTTAGCAAGCTGCATCTGCATGCTAAATCTATCATCATTTGTTGTGTGCAAATAGGAAAACTTCAGTTGCCATTTAGAAGATAGAAGCGTAATGGCGTCGACAGCAAAGCTTCTATAAGAGGGCTCGCTTCTTCTTCCATAGCCGTAGTGGGAAGAAAGGTGACATGTCCACTTAGGAGAAAATCTTACCTGCATCCTTCCTAGTACCGTATTTCTTCCATCAGAAAGAGGGGATTCTGTAAGCTCGGAGATTGGTCTTGCCATATCTACCAAAAAATTTTCATGATCTGCTTTTCGCCAGTCAAATCGACTTCTATGGCGGAATTCAAGGGCAAAAGCAAGATGTTCATTTACAGTGATTTCTCCAAGAAGATTGCTGAAGTCTAATACATTTTCCTGCGCGTTAAAACAAAGGTGCCCTTCAAAAAGATAGGAAGAGTGATTCCAAGATGTTAAAAGATACCATTTAGGAAAAAGCTTAGTGAATGTTTTAGAAGAGTAAAAACCGTAAGTATATAGGTCTAGAGATAGATCAGGAGAAAAAAAAGAGGAAGTTAAAAAAGTAACAGTATTTTGCAATCCTATTTTTAAGCTGCTTAGCTGGTATAGTCCATCATCTATACTAAAGGTGTAGTGATTTGATAAACTGGCCCTTGGATGTGATAATCCCGTATAGACAAGATAAGGATTTATCGTATGCTTATAGTTTGAAAAGTTCTTATAGAGAGGCGCTCTTATATCACCCCCATAGATAATCGATCCTTGTCCTACAGATTGCTTCCAAGGATTATTATTGTAGAAAATACCTACAACACCCACGTAAGGAGTAAGGTGAAGAGGGCCTGCCGCAAAGGGTCTATAGAGTTTATTTTTCGTTTCAAGTCTTGCTGCATGCGTTTCACGAAGAGAGGGGTATTTATGAATGAGATCATGCGCATAGACGTAGTCTAAATAACCGGCATTAGCAGAGTTTTCTGATATAATCCCAGAGTCTCCAAGGGCAAATGGCCTTACTCCTGTTTTAAAAAGAGGAAGTTTTTGATTAAGACTTTCAAAAGAATTTAATCTCGGCTCCAAAGTAAAAGTAGCAAAAACAATGTCCTCTTGATGGTTAATAAGAAGTCTTGTTCTTTTTTGTGTGGAAATTTCAAAGTCACTACTTGGAAAATCGCTAATCATTTTAAGATCGCTGAATTTATCATAAGTTAAGTGTGTATTTGTTTTTTTATCTAAGCTTTCGTGAGTAAGAAGTCCTTGTAATCTGTATCTTTTTAGGCCAGGCTCGTCGTACACAATTTTGTTGTAAGCTCCATAGCTTTTGGTAACAAAAGTAGTCCTTCCATCTTTTGCTAAATACTCAGATTCTAATGTAGCTCCAAGTCCTTCTTTGAGTCTATAGTCTAGTCTAGCAAATAAGTTAAACTCTTCTATAGAAAAGATTCTATAGCGAAAAGTAGCCTTAGGCCAAAGTCCCTTGTCGAAGGTGAGTTTGTAGCGAATAGGGGGGTCTGCAAAGGTCCCCAAATTGCTTTTAAAAGAAGGGAGCCAAAGACAGGGGATATGCAGCACATTTAAGTAAATCATAGAAGCGGAAAGCTGACGATCGCTTGTGACATCAATAGAACTGGCAGAAATGTCCCATGTTCTATCTTGTCCTTCACTTGTTGTGACAAAAGCATTTTCTAGCTTAAAGCTTCCATCTTCTCTTAGAAGGATTTTATCGCCTCCTATGAACCAAATACCTTCAGCTGTCCGTCCGTCTGTTAAAATTCCCGTGTGGGCCAAAAAATCGTATTCTAATTTAGTTCCCGTAAAAAAACGTCCTTCATATTCTAAAAGAAGATCTCCTTCAGCTACAACCCGTTTTATCTCCTCTGTATCCGTATAAGACATTTTACGAGCTTGGATACGAAGTTTTTTTTGAGAGGCTTTCCCTTTTCCAAGAATAATACCTCCTTGAGTCGTCTCTAAAATGCCCTCTTTAAAGGAGGGTTCTTTTAGTTCTACTTGGATATCTTGCAAAGAAGGAATAAGTGTAGCTTCCATAAATGGCGTAGCTACAAGCATAATAGGAATAAAGTATCGAAGTGAAAAGTTCATACGGTAGAATATAAAGACTTAAGGGAAATTCTCCAAGAACATTTTCAGAGCCTAGCCTAATACCTTAAAAACGAGGGCATTTTCATGCACATCGTATACTTTATTTAAATAAAATAAAGTTTTTCGTGTAAAAGCATTTATATAGTGACTGATGTTGATTTTACTATAGAACTTGTCTCCCGTATTTCAAAACCACTCGCTACACCATATTTATTACAAGCTTTTGCAAACCCTCCCAAATCACCACTTGTTTTTAGATTAGTTAAGTCGTCTCTTGCCTGAGATGATAGCGTATCTGGCAAAGAAGCCTTGCCTTCCCAAATAGCCATTTGTTTGCTATTTATTAAAACAGCGTCATTGCTGTGGAGGCTTGCATCAGCGACATCCGCAACTTCAACCCAATCTTCTCCTTCTTTTTTATAGGCTCCGAGGTTATTGTAAACAGTGAATATTTTTGCATCCGCAATTTTTTCTCTTTCAACAATATCTTGATAGGCTATTTTTGCGCCTTTTGATCCTTCTCTACCATTTATAAAGAACTGGGGGTTGTATTTTTTAGACTCGCTTCCTTTAACTTCAGAATCTATGCTGTCTGTTTTTGCCCCGATAGGAGCTTCTGCTCGTTTTCTTCCCATAACAACAACAGCTTTTTGAAACGAATCTGACTTAGGATCCTCTGCCACAACTTCTGCTAAAGTAATCCCCCTTCCTGTTTTTTGAGCAAGGTCTGTGAGTTTTTTTATGTCACCAAAGCCAAGGCTTCCAGACACACCTGCTGCAACTGTTTTGCTTTTTGCAAATCCTTGACCTGCAAAAGTTAAAGGAATAACTAAGCTAATATCTTTTTGTCCTTTGGTAGCTTTTTCGATATGGCTTTTAACTGTTTTTGCTCCACCACACTTTTGTTCATGGAGGCCGTTAATCGATTGATAGCCTTGTCTATTAGCATATTTAAGCAAAAGATTGGACACCTGCGAGAGCTCTCTTTCATTAGACCCGTCAATATCTACGATTTTATTGGCACTGCCTTCTCCTGGAAATAGCTGCTCTACCAGTAGCGTTCTAACAGTTGACTTACCGGCCGAAGAGGGTCCAATAATTGGGGCAATTACAGCTTTTGCTGTTGCAGCTCCTGCCTTGCTGGCAGACTTAACAAAAACAGCTTCTCTAAATGCTGCGCTATTAAGTTCTTCTTTTTTAGCTGCATTGTATAGTTTTAGCCCCTTAGGACCTAAAAGTTCTTTGATCTCTATAGGTGGTTTATCAATGACACTAGAAAACGTAACCCCTTCTTTTGGCTCTAATTTACACAAGAAGTCGATAAAGGCTTCCCTTGCTGTTGTTGTATTTGTACATCCTTCTTTTAAGGTTTCTATGGAACCAGCTTCTAGATAGGTGGCTACTTCAGCTGATATAGTTGCCTTATCCTTTCCTCCAATTTTACTGCTGAAGTTATCGATATTACTTATTAGTTTTTCTTTGATAGACTCCATTTCTTTTACAATTGGATTAGAAGATTTTGCTGCTGTGGGAATAGAAGGATTTACGTCTAATCCAGATTTGACAGCCATTAAGGTGCTTATGGAAACTATGGCCACACCAACTAACACAAGGATCTTTAGAGCAAACTCTTCTATCCTATTTATAAGAGACGGATTGGGAAAGTCTTCCTTATTACAAGCAGCTAGTCTTCCAGAAGATATATCCATTTCTCTTTCAGTGAAATTTTGAGCAATTTCATTCTTTACGTGATCCCAAATGGCTCCTATTAAGACAGTAGTAGCGATCATTATCGCAGTCGGTAGTGAGTAGTGACCTTCTAAACTTCCTCTAGCTGGACTAACAGATAAAGGTTGCTGGGGGATTGCTCCACCGTGTACTGTAATGTCTGACATAGGAAGTCTCCTAATTACGTTTTATCCTTATTTTTGTAGTATGTAAATTTTTAAATTAAAGTAAATATTTTTTTTATTTTTTTTTTGAAAAGACTAAGAGTAGATTGAAAATACGCCTGGCAGAGAATGGTGTTTCTTTATTGCATAGCGTGGATTAAAATACCTGCAAGGACAGCTCTATTTTGTTCGTTACCATCTGCTATAGCTTCTAAGAGAATGTCAATTCCCATCGGGTCTTGCTGCTCTATCATTGTTTCATAGGCATTTATTAAAAGAGCAGAGCTCTCTTCCGGAGTTAAATGATAAGCGTCTGAAAGGCGCATATTCCAAGGAAGCGACGCTCTAAAACGAATCAATTCATGGGATTTGCTTTTTTGTAGAAAATCACGGATAAGCTCCCTATAAGGGCCTGGTTCTTTTAACCGTAAAAGAGCTAAGTTAGTATAAGTGCGAATTAAAGGAGCTCCTGTTTTTTGTGACTGCTTTTTTAAAAGAGCAATAGCTTCTGGAGTTCTCATATTCTCTAAGCTAGCTACTAAAGCTGGGACAAGCTCATTTTGTTTTGTTTCAAATAAAGCGCTTGCTAGCTCTAAAAAGTAGGGGGCTGGCAGCTCTAGTGCCTCCAAAACAATATGTTCTTTTAAAGCAAATGTCATGGCTTGCATATCAAAAAAACTCTCTTCAGCGTGTTGCTTTAAAGAGGGAACTATTTTCCAGCATTGTAAAGAACCTCCAAGAGAAGATTGAGGTTGAAATCCTAGATCTCTGCTGTCTTTGATTAAAAATTCTGCTAGGACAGGGAGGCTTCTTGGATCTCTTTTTTTCAGAAGGGTGAGTGCTGCATTAAACCGCAGCTGCATGTTCTGATTTGCGCTAAGAGAAACTAAGACTTCTTCATAACCGGGAATGTCTTTAAGGAGATTGCAGGCAAAAAGGTTTCCCTGTTTTGCTAAAGAAACAATTTCAGGTATTGCTTGAGTTTCTCCTAAAGCATATAAAGAATATAGGGCAGCTAGCTGCACAGAGGAATTTGGGTTTTTCGCTAGCTTTTTGAGTTTTTTTAAGGATTTCATATCTTTAAAGTAACCTAAAGCTGCAGCGCAAGCCTCTTGTTCTGCATTATCAAGATGAGTAGCTCCAGCTCTTATAGAAGAAAGGAGATCATCTCTTCCATGTGTTGCTGCACTTAAAATAGCAGCTATTTTTGTAGGAGGGAAAGGGTCATCCATAAGATGTCTTAGAATATGAATAGCTTCGGTTGTTCCTATTGTAGCAAAAAATTCAGGAAAAAAATAACGCATAGGGGGGGGGAGTCGATACATAAGTGATTCAATTTGCCCTGTTGCCGTCGGAGCTTTTCTTTGTGAAAGCAAAAAAGCAGCTTCCAGTCTTGTATAAAGAAAAGAAGAAGACATTGCTTTATTTAACAAAGAGTCAGCATGGTCTTCTTGCATTTTTCCAAGAAATCCTATCGCGGCACTTTGAGCCATAGGATCTGTACTTTCTATTGCAAGCTCCAGAATATCTGCAGGAGCAGTCATGCCAGCTACGCCAAATCCAAAAATACCTAAAACTTGTTTGGTGGGATTAGAGCTTCTAGCGCTTTGTTCAATCCAAGTTATAGCTACTTGCTGTAAAACTTCGAAATCATGTCTTCCCAGCTCTTTTTTATAGTTTTTGTATAGCTCTATCGTTTCTTTACAACTTTGTGTTTGCGCTAGGTAGGGAATTCGTATTTTTAATCCATTTTTATCGTAAGGAATTTCTTCGGGGAAAATAGGACTAAAAAAAAGTAAAGATGAAAAAAATAGAAGAGATAATTTCATAAAAGTTTTAAGAGACTCCAAAGATCTATATTTACTAACTTCAATAATCTTTCTAAAGGATCAAGGGGTAGCCCCATCACATTATAATAAGAACCTTCAATCTTTTTCACTAAGATGCTGCCGCTTTGTTGAATAGCATATCCTCCGGCTTTATCTAAAAAGTTAATGCAATTCAAATACTGCTCGATTTGTTTTCTTGTTAGCTCTTTAAAGTAAATTTTTGTTTCCTCGCAAATAGTTTCTGTTCTATTTTGAAAATAGAGAGATACCCCTGTAAAAACAGAGTGCTGGAGGCCAGAAAGCTCCTCTAAAAAGGTAATAGCTTCTTCTTTACTTTGTGGTTTATTATAGATTTTTCCTCTGCAAAATACGGTTGTATCTGCTGTTAAGATAATTTCTTCAGGATACTGATAAGAAAGAGTTTCTGCTTTTTTACTTGCTAAGGTTTTAACATATGTTTCCGGATCTCCTGCAAAAATAACGGTTTCCTCATCAAATTGAGAGGGGACCTTAGTAAAAGGAAGGGAGAAGAAATTAAGGATTTCTTCTCTTCTAGGGGATGTGGATCCTAAAATAATATGCATAGAACTCTGTTGTTATTTTGAATATAAGGAAAAATTCTTTTTTTCAGCAATCGGTATCTTTAGTTAATTCCTCTATATAAGAAGAAAGCTCTGGAAAATCTTTTTCTATCCATTTTTTTAGTTTATAGAAGGAAAATTGTATGGATTTTTCTTCAGGGGCAGCTAAATGTAAGTCTTCTGCTCTTAAAAGATTACCTATATCGTATTGAATCGGCTTTAAGCCCACACAACCGAAGTTTGCATAAAATTTATGTGTTGGACGGTAAAAATGTAGTGACGCACGTAAGTTTATAAGAGTTACCAAATTTTGTAAGACAATCTTTGCTTCTTTTATTTTATTTTCAAAGAGAAATTGCTTGAGGGTTCCTTGTAAAGAAGGCACATTTTCCTGTATCAGAAAGCAGGTTTTATCAGCCGAAAATACATGTAACGTTCCTCGTTTATCATAACATTGGATCCTTTTATCTAAATGGGAGCTTTCTGCTAAATGGATATAAGAGACTAAGGATTCCTCTTGGAATTTTTCTAGAGCATTAGTGTAACTAATGAAATCTTTATTAATTCGACCTTGTAGCTTTTCCTTAAAAAGCAGTTTATATAGAGATTTAGCAAAAGGAATGTGTGTAAAATGAAAAGAAACTCCGGGTAAGGAGATCTGAGGATAATGAAGTTTTAAAAGTTTTAACACATGCTTTCCATCGGCTGAAGTAAAAACAATAGCCTGATGTCCTTTGGCTAGAAAATAGAATTTCTGGTCTAATACAGACTCTACGGAAAATGACTCAGGCTTATTTAAAGTCAGATCCTTTGTACTTGGGGGTATAAGATCGGATTCTTCAAAGTTTCCACTTAAGGCTTTTGCAAGGAGGTTCAAAGCCAAAAAACTACTAGTTATAATAAGGATTTTATAAGGCGTTTTCATTAGCATACGTAGTTAAAATTTTTTCAAAATATTGACAAAGTAAAGGGTCTTTTATTTGGAGCCACTTTTTCATATGATGTGCCGTATGATAAATCTGCTCTATCGGGGGCTTTACTTCTTGCTGTAAATCATCTTTAGTTAATACTCGACCAACGTCTATTAAGATAGGGTCTCCTTGTAAATACCCGTAGTTTTGCTCGATAGTAGTGGGATTTATAATACCTTTTTTTGTAAGTTGCAGACAAAGCAGAGCAAATTTTTCTAGGAGCTTTTTGGCTTCTTCTTCTTTTTTTTGCTTAAGTAAAGAAGTTAATGTCGGATATAAGAGATCGGTTTTTTTTTGTACTAAGAAGCAGGTGCTATCTAAATCAATTTGATGCAAGACTCCTATTTTATCGTAAAGATGGATTTTACGTTTCAGGCAATCAGTTTTTGCTAAATGTAGATACTCCAATCTTGTTTCTTTTTTGAGTAAATTAAACGAATTGACGTAACTGATGAAATCGAGCTGCCTTTTTTCTATACCTTCTTTTTGCCAAAAAAAAGAAAATAAGAAAGAAGCAAAAGGGATTTTGGAAATACTAAGAATCACAGATTTTCCGAAAAAATTTATAGAAATAAGAGGGGAGAATTGGCGGAAAAGTTTTAAGACATGCTCGCCATCTTCTGAAATAAAAACATGAGCCTGCTTCCCTTTACCTAAATACCTATATTTTTGGTCGAAAGTAGAAAGGTCTATTTGGTTTCCTTCTATTTGTGACCAAGAAGAGTTTGCAGAAGAGGGGGTAAGGAGCTTGTTTTCTGAAAAATCACCCGTTAGGTGCTTGCAAACGGTATTTGTCACAAAAAATAGCAGAATGTAAATAAATATTCTCATAGAAACCCTTGAAAAACAGGAATTATATCTATTTTTACCCATAAAAAAAAGGGTAAAATTTTAAAAATAAAATTTTTCTAACAGAAAGAGACTTGCAGAAATTGTCCATTTTTTTTACATTGCAAGTAGATGATAACATCTATTTATTTTGGAGTTTTATGCAATCTTCTAAAGAAAGCGGGCCTTGTAATCCACATGACTTAAGTTTACATAAGCAGGTTAAGGAAATAGCAGATCTTTTAAGGCCTGAGCTTTTGCGCCTTTATCATACTCCCACGGAGTCTAATGGCAATGTGAAATTGTATCTTTTAATTGCAGAGCAGGTAAAGTTAGTCAAAAAAGAGGTGACAAGTCAAGATGCTCTTTTTGCTTTTCAAAACATACTTAGCTTTATAAAAAAAGCTATAGCTTTAACCGAGAAAAAAACACCAAATCAAGAAATTCTTTGGCTTTTGCAAGAAGTAATGGCGGTGTTATTTAAAGTGCAGAATCTTCCTAGTTGATAAAATGTAGATAGGCACTTTATATTCTTTTGCAAAAGATTATATGGTCTTTATGCAGGTAATAACTAAAGCTCAAGCCACTTCTGATTTAGTATGTTTAGAATTCTTTTCTTCCTCTCTGAGTGGAGATGAAGTTCATATTTTTGCAAAGATAGATCAAAGTCTTTTACTAGTAAAAAAAATGGCCTGCAGAGCAGATCGCTTTGCTGCAAATTGGCTCTTTGCCTGCTGTCACGACTTTCATATTCCCTTACAATTAGGATCTCAGAGGGTTTTTTTAAGGGCAAGAGATTGCGCCGATATCTTACATCTGTCTGAAGAGGAATTTTTAAGTACTTATCAACTTCATAATATTCATCAGCTATTTATAGAGAGGATGCATATAGATACCTCTAATGTATTTCGGACAGTAAACTTAGCAACATCTAATATAAAAGAGGCAAGTTTCCTTAATAGAAGACTAAAAGAAGTGGCCTTAACGATTTCTCATCTAGATTTCGAGCTTATTTTTTCAGAAATAGATTCTCCTATAGCTGTATTAAGGAAAATAAGCTATGAAAACCTAAATATAGGATATCTAGAAAAAATAGAGGAGGGTTGTTGCAGTATAGTATATAAAACTACTATTTTAGGGAGGAAAACTTTTGCCTCAAAAATTTCTTTCAACTCTCTCGGAGTCAGTGAATTAAAAAGAGAAATAGAAGATTTAAGGGGTTTGCATCGAATCCAAAAAGCGCTAGCTATACAAGACGCTCCTTTAGGAATAATTAGATATGAGGGAGGCTTTATTGGGTTTTTGGGAACCTATTACGAAAAAGGAGACTTATTTAAAAACATCTTAGAAGGGATGTTTCTTGCTAGAGAAGGCCTATCTCTTTTGCAGTTATTTACAATGATTCTGCCAATAATAACAACTTTGGTAGAGTTACAAAAAAGAAAAATAGTCCTTTTAGATGTGAGGCTTGAAAATATTTTTTGTGATGCAAGGAACCGTGCCGTGCTAGGGGATTTGGGGCATTTTGCTATTTTAGCAAAAAACTTAACAGAAGTTGATTTTAGATTTAGTTTAAGTCGTAAGATTTTAGTAAAAGACCAAAAACAGTTAACTGATCTGGAAATAAGTCTAGGTAGTACAATTGTAAAGACAGAAAATCAGCTGTTTTTTTTACATACCTACAATGAGCTGCTAAAAAAAATTCAGGTGTTTGAAATGGGACTTGTGCTTTTTTTTCTTTGTGAAGGACTTGATTCAAGCAGATTTCCTTTTTTTGATGACGAAGAGTTTGGTCTTATAAAAAAAGAAGAGTTTGTTTTTTCACCCAATATACCCACCCAAATCCAATCCATAATTAGCCGTATGTTAGATGAGGATTCAGAGTATACTTTGCATGAAGCTTTGGAAGATTTACAGCTTTTCAAGCAGAGAGCGTAATTTAAAGGAAAAAGTAAATTAAAAAAACTTAGATCTAAAAAAAGCATCTAAACTCGTGCCAAAAATTCCTGGTTTCGCTACAAGAAGGTAAAAAATCATTTTACGCGGAACTTGATATGGCAGAAGAAATACAAGAGAGTAAAAGAACCGGTGCTGGCTGGAAAAAATGGGGGGCCTATCTTTCAGAAAGATCTTGGGGAACAGTTCGAGAAGATTACAGTAAGACAGGAGATGCTTGGAATTACCTTACTCATGATATGGCAAGATCTAAAGCATATCGTTGGGGGGAAGATGGCATAGCTGGATTTTCAGATTACTTCCAAACTGTGGCTTTTTCTTTTGCTTTTTGGAATGGTAAAGACCCTATTTTAAAAGAAAGACTATTTGGGCTTACCCCCCTTGAAGGCAATCATGGAGAAGATGTTAAAGAGTGTTATTACTACATAGATGCCACACCTTCTCAGTCCTACATGAAGATGCTTTATAAGTATCCTCAAAATGAATTTCCTTACGATGAACTTGTTAAAGAAAATAAAAGAAGAACTTCTTTAGATCGTGAATTTGAAATCTCGGATACAGGAGCTTTTGAAAAAGGACGTTATTTTGATATATTTATAGAATATGCAAAAGCAGAAGAAGAAGATATTTGCGTTAAAGTAGAGGTGTGGAATCGGGGAGATGAAAAAGCCATTTTGCATATTTTACCTCAGCTACTATTTAGAAATAGATGGTCTTGGGGAGACTCTTTAGGTGAAGTGCCGACTATTTCCTTAGAAAAAGCACAAAATCATGTGGCTCTTTTAGCCAAACCTTATGAAATACCTTATCCTGTAAAAGACTCCATTGAGTATTCGGTGCCTTTAATGAGGCTTTATGCTCCAACACCTAAAGAAGCTTTGTTTACCCATAATGAAACACATAATGAGAGGGTATGGGGATCTACTACAAAAAGTCGTACCCCTTATGTTAAGGATGCCTTCCATCGATATATAATAGAGAAAGAGCCATGTATTTCTCCAGATAATCAAGGCAGTAAGTCTTGTTTACACTATGAAGTAACAGTAGATCCAAACAGCTCTTTTGAGCTGTTTCTTAGGTTAACTTCTAAAGAACTCTTAAACCCATTTGAAGATACAGCAGCTGTCATAGCTCTTCGCAAACAAGAAGCTGATACTTTTTATGAGTCTATTCAGCATAAAACTCTTTCTAAAGAAGATAAAAGGATTCAAAGGACGGCCCTTGCAGGTATGATCTGGAGTCAGCAACTTTACATTTATGATGTAAAACGTTGGCTACTAGGGGACAGTGAAAAAATGCCACCACCTTCTGGCAGAGGAAAAATTCGCAACGGGAGATGGGCTCATCTTTACGCTGCTGATGTTATTTCTATGCCTGATAAGTGGGAATACCCTTGGTTTGCTTCCTGGGACCTTGCCTTTCAATCCGTAGCTATTTCCCTAGTAGATATTACCCTAGCAAAAGAGCAAATCTCTCTTTTACTAAGGCATTGGTTTCAACATGTCAACGGACAAATTCCTGCTTATGAGTGGTCTTTTTCTGATTTAAATCCTCCCGTACAAGCTTGGGCTCTTTGGAAGATTTATTTACGGGAGCAAGAAACACAAGGAAAAGGGGATTATCAATTTTTACTTTTTGGCTTTTTAAAATTAGTACAAAATTTTAGCTGGTGGGTAAATAAAGTAGATAGGTTTGGAAACAACTGTTTTGAAGGGGGATTTTTGGGACTGGATAACATTTCTGTAATTGATAGAAGTGATCCTCTTCCGGATGGCAAAGTTATTGAACAATCCGATGCAACAGGTTGGATGGGGCTGTACTCTTTAATTATGATGAGGATTGCCCTAGAGCTTGCTAAAGAAAATCCTTGTTATGAAAGTTTAGCAACAGATTTTTTTGAAAACTTTATTTATATTAGCGATACTATGCATCAAGTCAAAGGGATGTGGGATGACGCTGACGGTTTTTTTTATGATGTAATACTAGACACCTCTGGAAAGGTAGAGCCTTTGAAAATTCGCTCTTTTGTAGGGCTCATTCCTTTTTATTCTCTAATCTTTATGAGTGAAACGGAGCTTAACGCTCATAAGAATTTTCGAGCTCGTCTTGTAGAATTTCAAAAAAGGAACCAAGAAAAAGTGAACCGTTGCTTTTTTAAAGTAGGTGACAACTGGGTCTTTTCATTAATTAATGAAGAGCAAATTAAAAAAATTCTAACAAAAGCCTTTGACCCTGAGGAGTTTCTTTCCGATCATGGGCTAAGAAGCATTTCTAAATTCCACGAAAAAAATCCGCTTATATTCGGATCCTCTATAGTAAAGTATGAACCAGGGGAATCTTTAGAGAAAATTAAAGGGGGTAATTCTAACTGGAGAGGTCCTATTTGGATTCCTACCAACTATTTGTTTTTAGACTCCTTGCATAAGTTGAAAATCATTTATGGAGAAAATTATCGAATAGAGGACTCCGGTAAAGTAGAAACCTTGGGTATTTTGCATACACGTTTAAAAGAGAATTTAGTTTCTCTTTTTAGGCAGAATGCCGCAGGATCTAGACCCATCCATGGAGATAGTACATTCTATCAAAAAGATCCCAGCTGGAAAGACCTTCTTTTATTTTATGAGCATTATCATGGAGATACTGGCAGGGGGCTTGGCGCATCTCATCAAACAGGCTGGAGCGGTCTTATTGCCAATATTATAGATCAGCTTTGAAAATCCTTTAAAAAAATTAGATTTTTCTTTTTTTTTCAGAAAAATATTGAGCCGAATAAGTTGAAAATGTAAAGATCAGATTTTCTTTTCATTAAGGAAGTAAAAAGGAGATTTTATGATATTAAGTTCTATCGAAAAAAGACACCCTGGCTTATATGGTATTACTGGGGGTCCTAGCGTAGGAAAAACGGAAATTATTAAAGCATTGGCTAGGCGGGATGAGGTCATTTCTAGTGAGGCTGCAACAGATTTAAAAATGGAGCGTATAGCGCAAGGAATCGCAGCTCCTTGGGAAGAGCCTAATTTCGAAGTGGATATTTTTAATTTAAAAATACAAAGAGAAGCAGATTGTATAAAAGAGGCCCTTACAGCGCAAAAAACTCGTTGTTTTTGCGACAGAACTTTTTGGGATAGTCTTGTGTATATTGAACACCTAGGAAAGACCGGAGGGGATGAACATTTATACATAGAGGAGAAGCTAATAGAGTTGAATGCTAAGACAAGATATGTTGCAGTTTTTCTAATAGAACACTGGAATGGATCTTACGTTGCTGAAAAGGCGGAATTTAGACATGAGAGCACAATTGAAGCTCAGCAATTGCATGAACGCATTAAGGGAATTTATGAAAGAGCTGGAATTTCTTTGATTTCCGTTCCCACCGGCACACCTGATGAAAGAGCCGAATATATTCTCCGCACAATAGAGAGGATGAGAGTTCCTGCTGATAAGGTGCTAGAGGAATTGCTTGTTACTGTGTAGTAAGATTTTCCCTCTAATTTCTTTTATGTTTATTTTAGGCCTTGCTAGATAGTAACCACTTATTATCTAGCTGAGTTTTTTTATTCTATTTAAATTCTTACAAAGATCATTATATTAAAGTATTTAAAGATTTAAAAGAGGTAGAAGACAACCTGGATAGATACGAAGGAGGAATGAATTTCAGGTTCGACTGTATTGCGGAGCAGGTAGTGATATTAGCTACTTGCGCAAGGCATATCCAGGATGTAATTATCCGTAAAAACAACGACTCATCATCTTAATTTATAAGACCAGCTTAGCTTGGTTACGCAAAATAGAGAAAACGCTGAAAGAGCCCTGAAAAAAAGAACCCCCATTTTATAGCATGTTTTTTTGGATCAGTGACTCGTTTTAATAGCTTAGGAAATTTTATGCGTTTTAGAAAACGAATAAACCTTTCTAAAGGGAAGTCAATGGGATTTATGTCCTATTTTTCTTTTGAAGCACTTGCCTTTGAGAGGTTGCTTTAAAAATAGGAATAGGCGCGCTCGGCAGCGCAATTTAAAGAGTAAATAGAGATAAATAATGGAGAAATTTTTAGTTCCCTGTTCTTCCAAGGGGATGTTGCTGACTCGCAAGTGCTGGTAGCAAGATTTTTTCCTGTAATTTCTCTTGCATTTATTTTACATCTTGCTAGATATTAACCCCCTATTATCTAGCCGAGGTTTTTTTATGAAGGACTTTTTTTATTCTATTTTGTTTTTTTCTGCTTTTTGCTCCACATGCCTTTTTTCTAATACGACGAATTTTGCAGAGGTGGCAAAAAATGCTCTTTCATCTACTGTATTCATTGTCGTAGAGACCGATTCTTTTAATGAATACTTTGGAGAAGAGTCTTACGAATACCAATATCTTAGACCTTACTATGAGTTTTTATGGCCTTCCCTAAAAAAAGGGGGATCTGGTGCTATTATTGACCCTAGAGGATATATCATTACTAACGCCCATGTTGTAAAAAATGGAATAAACATTACTGTATTTGCCTCTGATTTGCCATCTAGAAAATACAAGGCTATTCTTATGGGAATGGATGAAAGAACAGATCTAGCTGTACTTAAAATAAGAAATAAAAATGGAGAGCCTTTCCCTTTTATTTCTTTAGGGGACTCTAATCTGGTACGGGCAGGAGAGCCTGTGATAGCTATAGGAAATCCAGGAGGCAGTTTATGTCAATCTACAGTGACTAGTGGGATTGTTAGCGCTAAAGAGCGAAGTGGATGGAATTTACGCGCAATAGAAGACTATTTACAAATAGACTCTCCTATTAATCCGGGGAATTCCGGAGGACCTCTTCTCAATAGTCAAGGAGAGCTTATTGGAGTAGCAGCCTGGCAGTATTCGCATCATGCGGGTATTGTTGGACTTAATTTTGCTATCCCAAGCCATATTGTCAAAGCTATAGCTCCCCAATTAATAGCCAACAGGGAAATCGAGCAAGGTTTTCTAGGCGTTAAATTAGATATGGACCCTGATTTTGAGTACTATAATTGCGGGGCTATTGTAGAACAAGTACTGAAAAATTCTCCGGCAGAGTTAGCAGGAGTAGAATTTGAAGATATTATTGTAGAGTTAAATGGAATTAAGATCGAGTCTTCTTTAAGTCTAAGAAACAAGATTGCTATTTTGACACCAGGAACTGAGATTATTTTAACGGTAAATAGAAACGGCAAGCTTTTGAATGTTTTTCTTGTTTTAGGCGAGGAAAGGGAAGCTGATGCTTTTAGCCATATGGACTGGATTTTATAAAAAAAGGGTGGCTTATTTTTACTTCGCTAAATGAATTATTTGCATAAAATAATTCCAGCTCTTAAGGAGCTATAGATACCGTAGAAAAAAATAAGCCACCTGTAAGGTGTACATAGTATCTCTAAAGATACTGTGTCGCTTCAACTCCTACTTCAGAGTCTTAATTAACCTTACTTTTAAGTTATCCATTTTTGATTTATGTGTCAAATTATTTTTTCAATTAGTTTATTTTTTTTATTTATAAATGCAGACTGAATGGAAAGTTTTCCTTTAGAAAAAAGCAGGGGAGTCTCTAGTAGCTTAGCTTTCATGTTGTAGTAAGTCCCTATTCCTAAAGGACTTTCTAGTCTAAAATTATTTGCCATAAGAGCAATCGAAGCAAGTCCTACATCACTTTCAAAACTACTTCCCAATATGAGTTTAATTCCTCGGTCCTCTGCCCATTTTATTAAAAAAGGGGATGTTGACAAGTCTCCCTGCATGGTCGGTTTATAAATAATAGCTTTTAACATCGGACACATTTCTAGTTGGTTTAGGGAAATATCATTAGGAAAAGACTCGTCAATAGCAAAAGGCAAGGAAAACTCAATTAACCGTGTAATATCTTGTAAAGGCTCTTCGATATAATCAAAATCATCTCTTTGAAAACGAGAAAAAAATTCTAAAGAATCTTTTGTATCCCAAGCTTTATTTACGTCAATACGAAGACGGAAGCGATTTTTTAGCTTTTGAATAAGAGAGTGAGCTTCTTCAATACGTAAAGACCCTACTTTCAGTTTAGCAAAACTAAACCCTTCCTTTTCCCACTGCTCAGCCTGCTGTAAAACTTCAAGGGGAGTCCCTTGTAAGAAAGCACATACATTCGCCTCTATGGAAGAAGGGGAGCTAAGCTGTCTAAAAGCAGAGCTAATTCCAAAGGACACAGAGGGTAGTAGGGGCAATCTATGTAATTGTTCTATGGATTCACAATTACAGAAAAAGACTTTGTAATAGGATATCTGCTCGATAGCTTCTTTTAAATCTTCTTTACTCCATTTTGGTAGAGGAGCTACTTCTCCCCATCCGGATATGCCTTTTTCATTAATAACCTCTACTAAAGCACCCTTGCGTATTTGTCCACTACTCATAGGGACCTGGTACTTATAAAGGCTCAGTATATTTTTCCCCATAAAATTGTATTATATCCAAGAAGAATTGTTTACCGGCGGAAGCCTTCGTAGAAAATGGGGAAGATCAATTTCTTTTGTATCCGCTACCCTTAAACTCGTTGCAACCTCTCTAAATGCTTGTTTTTGCTCTTCAGAAAAAGTTAAAGAATCAATAAAGCTCTCTGCTTTATTTAAAAATAGAAGGGACTCTCTAGTGCGGGCTTCTAAGTTGGCTCTATGCGCTTTAGAAAGATAGGCTTTGATAATGAGTTCAATAGCTTGAGATTTACAATGAAATTCACCATGTTCTTCCATATTGTCTAGTAAAGCTTCTGCTCTTAAAAGATCTAGGTCAACTAGCTGCTGAGTCAGTCGCAGTAGTCCAGCAGAACGTTCAAGACCTTCTAATAAAGCAACTCTCGCAAACTCTTTTTCTAGGCAAATTTTTTTAAAGAAAATATCTACTGGAGCTTTAAAAATGGAATTGTTGAATTTTGCTTTAGCTGCATTACATGCAGGCATATCAAACGCAACTGATCCTATAAGAAACTGAGAAGCTCTTTGAGCTAGTGTCTCGTATGTAGAAAAAGTAAGATTTTTTATGTCCTCTTTCCATAAGGCCACTTGCTTTTCGGGGAAAATCTTTGAAGTCACAACCACTCTTTCTAGAAAAAATGAATCTAGTGCAATCCGAGTTGTTTTAGATGCCAAAGAGAGCCCTTCTAAATCTTTAGGTTCTAAAAAAAGCAATATACATTTAATCGCATCTTGCAGCAGATTTTCTAATCTAGAACTTGAGAGTGCAGTCACGAAGTTATCTCCTGTATTTTTTTTAAGCATCATGTGTTTTTTTATTTTTTTATTAAATAAAAAAAAATAAGTCGAGTTTCCTATTCATCCCTCGAAGGCTTAGTTTACAAATTCATCCCATAATAATTTAGCGCCATTTTTAGGGATTTCCAAAAGGCTGAATATGTCTTCTTGGGCTAAGGAGGGGTCTTTAATTACTTCTAAAAATTGCTTGGAATCTAAGACTGGGATGATGAGCTTTCTATCAGAAAATATCTCGCTTATTTTAGTTGAGACTTTATTGATATAAAGAACCTTTTTTTTCAAAGCATTAGCTTGAAAAACGATTGTAGATGTGGGATCTGGTGTTATAACTAGATCTCCAATAGCTATAGCTTCTACAGTTTTAATTCTAAGAGAAGGTTCCTTTACAAATTCACCGACTAATTTCACTTGAGCCCATTGATAAGTGAAATTTTGACAAAGCTTAGCCTCTACAGATCCTTTGTAACGAGGATGGGGAACTATAAGCACCTGTACTTTTACATCGGGCAAAAGATCTAAAAACCTTTCAAAAGACTCTTGGTAGGTGTCACCATACCCACCTACATAAACAATAATGGGAATGAGCGGATCTAGCCCTAGCTTAGCAACGATGGCCTGCTTATTTATTTGCTCTGCTTCTATCTGCCACTCTTCTATTGGGCCATGTCCTATAACTGCGATTTCTTTATCTAAATAATCTACCTTTGAGGGGAGTGCTATTTTATAGGCAGCTCTCTGTACTTCACTTGCTACTTTAAAATAATCCGTGTCTCCATCAGGACTTGGATTGTCTTTTAGCGCTACGACTTCAAGGCTTGGATTAGTTTGATATAACTCGATAAGTTGTGTAAAAATAGAGCAGGAAACCCCAGTCCAAATCTTCTTTTGAACACTCATACTTCTGCATAGGTTAGCAATGCTTTTAGGGGTGATTTTTTCCTCTCTTTTCCATTGATAGTCAATAGATTCCTCTATGCCTAATTCCTTATAAGGAATCATTTTATCAGGGTAATGAGAAAATGGCTCCTTATCGATAGAATCAAGAGAAGCTCCCATAAAAATAATGCAAAAATCTAAGTTGTCTAAAGTGAATTTATCGTTTGCTTCAGCATACCTTAGCATGGAAGCGATCATGTTTTTCTCCCCATTATCAAATACAAAAATAGCACGGTCTGTTTTTAGAGGGATGCCGTTAGAAAGCAATGACGCAACGGGCAAAAACACATAGGTTAACAATAAAGTAGATAGAGATTTCATAAAATAGCCTTTTTGCTTTGTAATTTATTGATTTTTCTTAATCATTTCAAGGTAAAGTTTTTAACTACTCGCAACAGATAAAATGGTCACTCGTCATAAAAAACTATTTTTAAAAAGGAATCCATGTAAAGATACTTATAAAACGTATAAAAGAGAGGTAGCTATGTCGTTAAAGATTGATTCTGAGGCAATTCAATTTGCTCGATTGCAAATGCAAGCTTTTAACACGAGAAAAGCTGAGGATAGGGATTTTCAAAAAGAAGTAGAACCATATTCTCGTAAGATTTTAGATCTAGCTAATAGAATTTCTTTTATTTTTATGAAGTGCACGCTTCACGGAACAGAAGCTAGTTTAGTTGAAAAAGCAAAAAAAATTTTTCAAGGAGGGCTCTACGTTAACGTTATTATTTCAGCTACGGAAGATGATATAATAAAGGATTCAACTAGAGAGCCTATATTAGATGATGATTTTGCTAACATCGCCATTTCTATACAGTACACGGTTAAAGGTCTTTTTTATCAACATCTGGCTACATTGGATAGTTCTGCCTTAAATCCCCTTTTAACTTCTTCTTCTATACAAGTAGTTGTAGAACCTAAAGAGGAGAGGGGAGTTACATTAGTTTTCTTGTAAATTATTTTTTGTTAAAAAAAATAAACAACAAACATATGTAGATTTTGACGTAAAAAGGGGCTATTTTATGAGTTTTTCAAAATATAAAAAGACAGGCTACAGTCTTGCAGGCATTTTCTCTATGGTAGGAACAAGTTTTTCACAGGCATCTGAAGCAGACATAACGCCTAAGGCAACTAGTATAAGTGTAGAAATAGCGTATGAAAATCTTATAATAGCAGACGGGAATTCGGCATCTACCAATGCCGCTAGCTTAGAAGGGATAGGACTAAGTTCTCAGGAGATAACGACTTTAGACACGGCAAATCCAGATCCTAAAGCTGTTGCTAAAATTAGAGCGTATGCTGAAAATTCCTCCGAGAGCCAGTACTCGAAACTTTCTTCTGAAGATAGATTGGCCCTTGCTCGATATATAATGATTTCTAATCTAGATCTTTCGTTAAATTTTGAAACTATTGGAAACTTGCTAAAGGCTTCTTTATTGCGCAGCAAAATAGAACTCCCTGAATTTGATAATGTTAAAGAATTTTTAAGAAACATAATAGAGGGAAAGCCTCTTTATCTTAAAAACAAAAAGGCTTTGAATTCTGTACGAGAAGTTTTTGCTAAATTGGATAATGCGCAACAGCTAGAATCACAGTTTTTAATGAGTCCGATAAATATTGCAATTGATCAACAGTTTCCCGGTTTTTTTTCAGATGCTCAGAGGACTAGTATTAACTCTATAGCATTAACTGTTTCTGGATTAAGCTTAAACGATAAGAGAGTAGCCCAAGAAATACTCGCACAAAGTGAGCAAGGAAGCATTGCCGTAACCAACGAAAAAACCCTTGCTCTTGCCTATTTTTTAAATTTAGGACAAACCAATATTGGAATGCTTTTACTGGCTAATACTATGGGATTTGATCTTGTGAATTCTATGCAAAATATTCTTCAAGCTTATAAGGAAAACAACTTACCTAGAAATTTTTCAGCAACTCAGACAGAGCGTTTTACAATGATCGAAAAAGCAATGTCTAAAAATAATCTTTTATCCGGTTCTCAGCCTAATAACCCTAAAGGCAACTCTTCTTTAGATTCTGGTAGAGGACAAGCAAAACCAAATAGTGATGGTCGTGGTAGTGAGAGGCCTGGAGGTAATAGTCCTGACAGACCTTCTTCTGGAAGCGGTGGGACATCAAGGCCAAGCGCACCGTCCACTCCCAGAAGATAATCCAAGATTTAGTGTTTTGGTTTTTTTTAGTTGTGTTAATAAGTGTTTTTCTTGACTTTTGAATCCAAATAAGGAAGATTCTTATGTGACAAATAGAAAAGGAAATATTAGTGGAGTCAGGGGTCGCAATAGGTTTTAATCAAAAATGTATGCGAGATTTTTGTATTAGAAGATCCTTTGATGACACCTTTAGAGGTCTAGTAAAAACTGCAGAAGTTTTAAATCTTATTAATAGAATTTCTTGTGTTTTTAGTAGTTGTGCACGTAAAAATGCACCAAAAAAACTTGTAAACGACATGAGAAAAATTCTAGGAGGAACTGGTTCTGTACGTGTTACTATCGTAGTTTCAACGGCAGAACCAGACCTTATCGAAGTTGAAAAAGCATTTGGAAAGCCTGTTCCTAACGGAGAGCTCTTCGAATATGTTCATAGTATGAAGATGCAAATTTCAGGTTTGGTTTATAGGTATCTAGCCGTAGCACCCATTGAAGACATAAGAGAGCTTCTTTCAAGCCGTGTTTTACGGGTTATTATTACTCCCAGAGAAGGCCTTAATTCTTTTTTAGAGGTAAGATTTCCCCTCCTTTGCACTTAATACAACATAACAGCGATTATCAGACGTTGAAATTGAAGTTGTACCAGAGAAATGCAACTACTACTACAGCCATTCCCTTTTTAAGAGACTCTATCTTTTTTTACAGTATGTTCCGTGAGCAATTAGAATATAAGATGAAGTGGGCAGGTGGAGTGTTGCTTGTAGTGCCAGCTTACAATACAAGCAGGGAATGCCCTTCTTGCGGTCATACTTCAGCAGAGAATCGAAAGACTCAAGCTATGTTTCAGTGTATAGAGTGTGACTACATAAATAATGCTGACATGGTTGGAGCTATAAATATATTAGAGCGCGGACAGCGCTTATTAGCCTGTGGAGAGAGGGTTAAGTTAAGCCGCTCGAAGAAGCAGGAACCCGCCGAAGTGAGTTAGCTAGCTTTTAGCTAAACGCCGTAGGAATCCCCTTTCTTTACGAAGGGGAGGATGTCAATGTTTTGACGTTATTTTTTATTTATGGTAATTTTTATTTGTTAGGTCTATAGAGAAAGCGTGAACCCAATTGAAAAAAGAGAGTTTTTGATGATCTTAAAAAATAAAAAAACGTGTTTTTTGTTTTTTTTAGCCATTGTAATAGCCATTCAACTCTGCGGCAGTTTTTTTACATTCTCTTCTATTCGACAATGGTATCCTAGTTTAGAAAAACCTTTTTGGACACCTCCTAAATGGGTATTTGGGCCAGCTTGGACTGTCTTATACATCTGTATAGCTACCGCAGGATGGTTGGTTTTTCAGACAGTTGATTCTTACAAAAAAAGAAAGGCTCTTTTTTTCTACAGCTTACAACTTATTTTCAATTTTCTGTGGTCTTACCTTTTTTTCTATCTTCAAAGTCCTCTTTTAGGCCTCATCGATATTTTCTTTCTTTTCTTTTCGATTATTGCCTCGATGTATTATTTTTATGTCGTGTCAAAAAAAGCGCTTATATTGTTTACTCCCTATGCATTTTGGGTCGCATATGCACTTTCTTTAAACTTAGGGATTTATTTATTAAATTAATTTAATCATTTAACTTGGGTTTTTTAGTGGAAGCCGTTTTATTATTTCCTCATCATTTATTTGCGGATCATCCCGGATTTTGTAAAAAGCGCTTGATTTGCTTCATAGAACATTCTCTATTTTTTTTTGACGAAGAGTATCCTGCTCGCTTCCACAAGCAGAAACTAGTCTTTCATAGATCTTCTATGCGCCATTTTGAAGAAACTCTGAAAAATCTCGGATACAAAACAGCCTATATAGAAGCTTCAAAAGCGAGTTGTCTAAAAAAAGAGCTTTTAAAATTGCGTAGTTCTGCTTTTTGGGTCGCAGAGTTCGACGACTATACTTTAGAAAAAAGGATTACAAATATAGCAAAAGATCTCAAGACTCCTTTAAACATCCTACCCTCCCCTAGTTTTTTAACGCCTCTCTCAGAGTTTTTCTCCTTGTTTAAAAACAAAAAGCATTACCTATTTCAAACCTTTTATATCCATCAAAGAAAAAAGCTTGGCATATTAGTTGATGGAAATTTAAAACCGGAAGGTGGTAAGTGGAGTTTTGACACAGAAAATCGGCGCAAACCTCCTAAAGGAATAAAATACCCCCTGTTGCTACAAACCAATAAAAATGCATTTGTTGAAGAGGCCATTGAATATGTCCAAAAGCATTATCCAGATCATCCGGGGAATTTGACGGATTTCATCTATCCCATTTGCCATAAAGAATCTCGCAAACAATTGCGTCGGTTTATAGACAATAGCCTTGCATTATTTGGAGATTATGAAGATGCAATTCTTCAAAAGGAAAGAGTTCTCTTTCACTCTGTATTGTCTCCCCTACTTAATGCAGGTCTTTTAACTCCTAAAGAGGTTATAGAAGAAACTCTAAAGAGTTCAAAACATGGTAAAATCCCTCTTAATTCTTTGGAAGGATTTATTAGACAAGTCATAGGCTGGAGGGAATTTATTCGAGGGATTTATCATTTAAACGGAGTCAAACAAAGAAATAGCAATTTTTTTCATCATAAACGCAAGATCCCAATTTCGTTTTATGAAGGCACAACCGGGATTCCTCCTATAGACGATGCGATTAAAAAGCTCAATAATTATGCTTATGTTCACCACATTGAGCGTCTTATGGTATTAGGGGGATTTTTTCTTGTTTGCGAAATAGACCCCCATGAAATATATCGATGGTTTATGGAAATGTTTATCGACTCTTACGACTGGGTAATGGTCCCTAACGTGTATGGGATGAGTCAATATGCAGATGGTGGTCTTATGACTACCAAACCTTATTTTAGTGGCTCTAATTATATACTAAAAATGAGTGATTACAAAAAAGCGGACTGGACAGGTACTTGGGATGCATTATTTTGGAGATTTATGATCAAGCATCTTCCCTTCTTCCAAACACAGCCAAGACTTAACGTATTATGTACTATGGCTGAAAGTAAACGAGGAGACCATTCTATACTCAAAAAAGCAGAAAATTTTTTAAGGGAACTTCATAAGTAAAATCATAACAATCCCTGTTTTAAATCCAATTCTACTACGCAACTACTGTTATGGGGTCCTTTTCCAAAGCTTCAAGCTTTTTAAGTTGCACATGTGAGTCAGCTAACCTATTGCATATTTTATATATTTTATAGTGTTTATAAATATTCCATAGACGCTCTCTTCTAGTGGTGTGAAGGCCTTCTAGACTAGTTTTGCAATAATTTCCGTTTCTACCACTTCTAAGGATGTTTATACACTGCCTGTGAACATCGTCACCGAGGTTATAATCCCCCAGCTTTTGTACTAGAGCTTCTTGTTGATCTTTGATTGCTTTGATATCATTTTCTAGCTCTTTAGGAGTTCTTTTTATAAAAAAGCTGATCGCAATTAAACTGACGCCAAGCGCTACGATAACATAGACCATAGGTGTTGCATGCAAAAGAGTAAAAGTAGCTAAAGTTGCGGCTTTAAGAGTCATAGAAGAAGCAATTGCTTTATGCGCTATAAGGGAAACTGCTGTTAGAAGGGTTCCCGCTAGAGCAAGCATTCCTGTATTATAGACCTTAAGCCTAGCTCCGTGCTCTGGATTAAAAACGTTAAAAGCTCTATCTATAGATGAAATCATAACAACTCCTATGTTTAGGAAAAATTATAACACATGCCTGCTTAAGTTGCTGCCTAAATTATTAAAATTATATTAAGACGCAAAACTTCTAATACAAGAAGATTTGAGCAAGCGGATCCAAAAAATAATTCTAACCTTTTCATAGTAAACTAGATAAAACAAAACCTTGCAAAACAAATATTTCATGTTTAAAACACAAGGTAAACAAAGGATTATGTCAACTACCCCGCCCTAAAGAACGTGGCTTGTAGCTAAACCATTTTTTCGAAACTGCAATGGTTTATCTATGGGTTTCTTCGTAGCTTTCTTTGCTTTGTAAGCCTTGCACACAGAAAAAATGGCGTTGCAAACCATTTGAGAGCCTAAAGAAGAATTTTCTCTTGTATGGGAGTAGACTTTATTATGCAGAGCGACCCTGTTCCAGCAAAGATGTTTATAAACGGAACTAAAGTCTTCACCTCTATACGCCATCAGATGTATATTTTATAGAGCCCCCGAGTACCTTGTTCGTTTCCATAAACACAGATTTACGTATAGAATCTGTCTATAAATTTAAAATTCCTTTTAGCTTTTCTTTTATTGTGTTGGTCTGTTTCTGAAAGAACGCCTAATCGACCTAAAATCAGCTTGCGATCTAAAGTAAAAACCTTAAATCGAATAAACGCTCTGGATAAAAAGAGCGTAAGACACTCAAAACCACGCAAAAGCACAAAATTTATAAAATCTTTTTATTTTCTTTGAAAAAGAAAGATTGAAAGCTACACTGTTTTTTAAAAGGAGGTTTTTATGTCTTACCCTATAAGAGAAAGGCCGTCGACCCCAATTCCCTGTGATGATGATGATGTGATACCGCATAGCGCAATCGATATTGCTGTTGAAAATTCTTTATCTTCTTTAACTACTTCAAATGCTACTCCGAAATCGATATTCTACGATAGAGTGACTCACCATGCTTCCTTTCAAGAATTGGAAACTTTTTTATCAAAGATGGTAACCATTGTAGAAAAAGATTTCAAAATAGCCGTTGTTCACGCTGTTGCTTACGAAGTTTTAGAGCAAATTGTAAGCAATATGGCTTCAATTACTGAAGTTTCTTTGCTTGAAGCTATGGCTCATTATCCTAGTGATTTGCTTCATTTAATAGCCCCTTATCCTAGTAGTCTACTTCAAGAAATAGCTGATTATCCTAAAGCGACGTTTAAAATACTACAGGATCGTCCTGGGGATTTAATTAAAGTAATGAGCATTCATTCTAAGGAGATGCTTAGAGAGTTATCTAGGGATTTTCATAATAAGATATCTCGTAATCCCACTGGTCTAGTTCAAGCTGTAGAGTATTTTATACGTCTTGAAGGCCACCAAAGTGTAATTTTGAGCCTGCTAATAAAACTAAGAGAAAGAAAAATCCCACTGACTCATAACTCCCTACACGTTGCTATCATACATAAAATGCCAAAAGAAATTCTAAGAAGTATTCTTGCCTGTGTTAATCCAACAAGGACCTCTTTTATTTTAGCTCTAGTTCATGGAACCGACGCTGAACTTCTTAGTAACATAACATCTAGAATTCAAATTACAGACGGCACTATAGCTCAAATTATTTCGAATTGCTTATCTCCAGAAGCTTTAGAAAGTTTTTTAAAGTCTATCCCTAAAAACTTTTCTCCTAACGTGATTGGAGCTATTTTAAAAAAGCATAAACAAGCAGAAGATGCCTTAGAAATAATACTTCACGAAAAAAACAATCTAGAAACAGCTTATAAAAAAGGCAAGGTCTCAGCTACGCCGGAAGAAATACTTGAAAGAAAAACCCACTCCAATTTTAAAAAACAGGAAAGAATTAATGAAATCTTAGAAACAACATTAAAAGAAGCTGAAAAGGCAATTACAGAAGATACTCTTATTTTTGCTATCCGTTATGGAAATTCCAATAAAATAATCACGATCTTATTAAATGGATTGCAAAGAGAAGATACTCCTTTGACAATCAATACTTTGCACGCTGCTATTGAGTGCGGAATAGATAGCAATTTTATAAAATACTTTATAGCTTGCATTAACCCAACAGAATATTCGTTTATTTTAGCATTAAAAAATGAAGCCGAATTTTTGGTTCTAGTTCAAATAGCTAAGAAGGTCACTCTTACGGAAGAGGCCCTTATCCATATTTTTACTCTTCCTCTTCAGCCCGGAATTTTGGAATCTCTTATGCGATTTTTAAAAGGATTTTTTTCTATTAAACTATTTGAAGTAAGCTTAAGACATCGGAAAGATAAAAATATTTTACTGCATATTTTAGATCAAATAGATGTTTCGATAGATGTTTTGATTTTAGCTTTGAAATATAAAGCTCCAGATACAGTTCTTATTCCTTTAGCAGATGAATTTTCTGCTAATCCACAACACGTGTTAGACCTTGCTATTCGATACCAAATTCCATCTGTGATCAGTCATATGCAGGAAAAAATTGCAGCGATTGATTTTTAGAAAGCCGTAACCGTAAAAGCTTAAGAAAAGCAGGCATTGAAAAAAAACAAAAAGACTTCTTGTCAGCAACTCCATTAATACGTACAATGTCCCAAAGCCCTTTTCAAAGGCAAGATTCTTTATTTATACCAGTTTTTATGGATAAAATATGCACGTATTTGATTCTCTAATTCCTTTAATTGAAATTGTTGTCATCTCAATTATGATCAACTACTTGCTTTCCTTTTTTTGGAATACTCGCTCCATGGATTTAGCTCTTGGCCTTTTAGCTTTTCTTGTTATTTTTATGGTTTCCTCTTGGCTCAATTTTCCCATTTTGCACAAAATAACTTTGCTTGCTGCCAATGTTGCAGCCATAGCTTTATTAATTATTTTTCAACCAGAGCTTAGGGTAGCTCTTTCTAAACTAAGCCTAAAAGGAAAGAGATTTAAAGAATTTACAGAGCATGATAAATTCTTAGATCAATTAGCAAATTCTGTCTACAGGCTTTCTGAGAAATATATAGGAGCTCTCATTGTTTTAGAAAATAAAGATATTTTAGACGAATACTCCAATAAGGCCATCAGGCTCAACGCAGACTTTTCTTCCGAACTTTTGGAGTCCATTTTTGCAGTAGGGACTCCCCTTCATGATGGAGCTGTTATATTAAGGGGAAGTAAAATTGTTGCAGCTTCTGTTATTCTTCCTCTTACAGACGATAGCTCTCAAATAACGCGCTCAATGGGAACAAGACATAGAGCTGCTCTTGGAATAAGTCAATCCACAGATAGCCTTGTTATTATCGTTTCGGAAGAAACAGGAAAAGTTTCTTTAGCTAGAGATGGAGTAATTACAAGAGGGGTGAAAATGGATAGATTTAAGGCTATTATTAGAAGTATATTCACGCCGCCCCCTCAGAAAGACTTTAAAGCGCACTTTAGTTTAAAAGACTGGATGAAACAATGAAAACACTTTTACTGAAATTATTTAAAGAAAATTGGCAAAGAAAAGCTGTTGCGCTACTTTTAGGTATGATTATATGGCTTATGGTGAACCACTCTTTGACTTCCACTAAAGTTATAGAAAATGTTTCTGTTCGTATTATTAACCTCCCTGCAGGAAAAACAATTGAAGGCATGCAAAGCAACGGGAAGCTAAATAAAAAACTGAATCTTACGGTAATTGGCAATACAGATACTCTAAATAATTTAAATGCTAATGATTTAGAAGTTGTTATCGATGCCTCAGGAAAACCTGACGAATGGGGTGCCCCTATTTCTAAAAAGAATTTAGTTTCACTGAATCCAGAGATAGACGTTTCTAAGAGAGTCTCTAAGGTATATCATCATAGTCTGGTAATCAGAATGACGAACCTTGTTACAGAAACAATTCCTATAATAGTCACCCACCCAATTGGAGAAGCTCCTAGAGGATATCAGTTTTTAAATGTCTGGCCTTATCGCCTTTCTTTAACAGTAAGTGGTCCTGAGGATGTTATTAAAAGACTTAAAATGAAAGAGCAGAAAATAACATTTAACCTAAGTGATATATCTAAAGCTCAGCTCGATGATCTAGAGGCAACTTTATCATCTGAAAAATCTGCCGTTGTTAGTTTTTTTGTTCCGGATCAGTGGAAGCAAGTTCTTCTTCCCCTACTCTCTGATGTCCCCTTTGAATTAGATGAAAATCCTGAAAATAGAATTCGGATAGATTTTCTTAAATACAATTTAATTCCTCTAGACTCCCCTGTCTTCATTTCTTTGTTTTATCCTCAGGAGTATCAAACCTCTTACAATCCTTCAACGTTAAAAATAGCTTCAAACGATCTCATCGAAGAAAATTATGGTATTTTTAATATTCGACCTCTTCTTTATGCAAAAGGAAGCGACCGTCTATTTATAGAGACAGTTAAAAATAGAATACAAATAAACTTGATTGTAGCTCCGCCTTCACAAGGACGGTTTTTAGAATGGGGAGTGGTTTTTATAACCCCTATAGAGCTAGAAAATGAATATGTTTCAGCACTTATGTCCGATGTTTCTGATGAAGATCTTCATCTTATGAATCCAACCCTGCGCGAAGAATATTTAAGAAATCGTTTTAGAAGCTATATGAATAAATTTCGTCTTTTTACAGCCAAAGACACTAAATTCGAACTTAAAGCCTACATTAATGGCGATAAGGTGGAAGTGGATGAAGTGCCCAGCGAAAATAACGGTTTACACTAATTCGTTGCTGGAATTGCTTTTTTAATAACTTAAAGTAAATCCGCCGTCTAGGATTAAATTTACGCCATTAATAAAATCGGATTGTTCTGAGAGAAGGAATCTAGTCGTTTGAGCTACTTCTAGTGGTTTGGCATACCGATGCAACGGAATATTCGCAACTTCTTTTTCCATTTGATCCTCATAGCTCAGGCACAGTTCATCAGACTTTTTTTTAATTCTTTCTTGATGAAAATCTGTTAAAATAACGCCTGGGGAAAGAGCATTAACACTAATCCCTTGAGGACCAAGCTGATAAGATAAAGCTTTGGTATAAGTTGTCCACATTCTACGAATTACACATAGAGGGCCATACTCTGGCTGTAATTGAACAGACGTCGTTCCTGCAATAACAACGATTTTACTAGGGTTAGATAGGTGAGGTAATGCTGCTTTTAAGGCTTCCATCGGTCCTGTGAATGTGCTTTGAAATGCTTCAAGCCAAACATCTTCATCCTGCGTCAAAACTTTTCCAGAAAATTCCGGTCTAGGCGTAATCAAAACAAGCCCCGCAATAGATGTGCTAACTTGATTTAAATAGCCTTTAAAAGCATCTCTAGATGGCTTGCTTGTGAAATCAAGGGTGCATATGTCATAATAGCCAGGATTTGCTCTTTTTAATTCTTCTTGTAGGTTTTTTAACTTGGTAAAATTCCTTCCTGTCAAAATTAAATTATAGTCAAGCGCTAATAACCTGGCAGTTGCACTTCCCAATTCACCAGATGCACCAGTAATAATAACGGTTTTGCGTTCCTTTTGAGGTAAGGGGCTATCTGCAAAGCATGACCCATAAAAGAGACCTATGATTAGAAAGTTAAATAAATATTTCCCTGTTTTTGCAGGCATGAATTTACCTTTTGAAATAGCTTATTCGTTACTAATTATAAATATTTAATGAACTTGTCTAGGTAGTTGAAAAAAGACATTTTCTTCAGTAAAAATAACATCTTCTACTTCAGAGACGCCCAAAAGTCTTAGCTTTTCAATACACCTTTGCACAACATCTTCTGGGGTAGAGGCTCCAGCTGTAAGACCTAATGTTTTTACATCTTTAAGCCAAATAGGATCTATCTCCTTTTCATCATTAATTAGATAGGAAGGCACCCCTGCTATATGAGCCACTTCTCTTAAACGATTTGAATTAGAACTACTTGGATCTCCAACTACTAAAACCAGCTCTGTTACATGTACGATTTCTTTAAGGGCCATTTGCCTGTTGGTTGTGGCGTAACATATCGAAGAACTAGGTAAGGTTTCTATTTGAGGGAATTTTCGCATAAGAGCTTCAGTTATCACCCTGACATCTTCTAGGCTAAGAGTTGTTTGCGTAGTATAAAAAAGTTTTTCCTTAGAAGCAAACTCTAAATTTTCTACATCTGTTACGGATTCCACAATAGTAGTTACCTCAGGAGCTTCTCCTGCAGTTCCTATAATTTCTACGTGGTTTTTGTGTCCTATTAACACTATTTTATAGCCTTTTGCTGCATAGCGTTTTACAGCAGAGTGTACTTTAGTTACTAGACCGCAAGTAGCATCAATTTCTATAAGATCCAAAGATTTTGCTTGCTGCCTTACTGCTGGAGAAACCCCATGCGCAGAGTAAATAATGCGACTTCCTTTAGGGGCCTCTTCTAGGTTTTCTATGAAAATAGCACCCCTTTTTCTAAGGTCTTCTACTACATGTTTATTATGTACAATTTCATGTTTTACGTAGATAGGCGCACCAAAAAGATCTAAAGCTTTTTTTACTGTGTCGATGGCTCTTTCTACCCCAGCACAAAATCCCCTTGGCTTAGAAAGTAAAAGTTTCATTGCTTTCCTTTTTTGTTTTTATGAAAAAACAGTTTAATCTAACTAGAGGATTTTCGTCTGTAAGTAAAATAAAAAGTTATGATTCTTTCACATCAACCACACAGCGAAATCCGTAAGTGCCTGTCATTGTGCCGGGATTATTTCTATGCCTATGTGAACATCTAAGATCATCTTTTAAACTTTTCCAGCACCCTCCTCGAAGGATCCTATAAACTCCTTGCACGGGCCCTAATGGATTGTTTGGCTCTTGCAAAGAGATGTCATAGTAATGGTAATCATACCAATCAGCGCACCACTCATAGACATTACCTGCCATGTCATAAAGACCATACCCATTAGGAGCATAACTCATTACGGCTGTAGTATCCGAATTAAAAAAGTTAGCCTGGGCTCTTTCTATATCATTGCCTGTAGGATAAATAGGATCTTCTTTCCCTCCTGCCGCAGCAACTTCCCACTCAGCTTCGGTAGGCAATCTTTTTCCTACCCACTTAGCATAGGCTAATGCTCCATACCAGCTAACTCCCACCACAGGATGTTTACTATACCCTGATTCTATATTTACTTTGCCTCCACTTCGTTTGATGCGGGAATCGCGCAAGCGAATCATATCGTTATTATTACCGTCTTTTTCCCCTCCCATAGCTTCTAAAAAGCGAACAAATTGCTCATTAGACACAGGGTGACAATCGATAGCAAAAGGAGCTAATTCTACACGATGTCTTGGAGATTCATCTCTCCCCCCTTGATTGCTTCCCCTACAAAAAGTGCCTCCCGGAATAATTACCATTTTGGCTTCGATGGGATTTACCTGTTTTAATTCTTCTACTTGAGGCTGATAACGGACAATTGAGCTTTCAATATGAAATACGGAACCTGGATCTTCTTCAAATTGAGGTCTATGGATTTCTGCAGGCTTTAACTGTAAATGAAAAGAAGAGTCTTGCTGTTTTTTTAAAGAAATTTTCTCTAAAAAAGAAAAGAGGTTTGCCGGTCTATTTTCTGGAATAGGATCCAAAAATCGACTAATCAAATAATCCCAATCATATACAAGGCCATGACGCATCTCTGAGGGCAATTGAAACTTTCCTTGAGGATATGCATTTGTTAAAAGTTTATAAAGCAGAACTCCAAATGCATATACATCCGATTTAGAAGAGATAATTCCCTCTTTTTGTTCAGGAGATAATGCGTGAAAGCTCTCCCAAAAAGAAGACATTTCTGTTTTTTTTATGCACTCATCTAATAATTTAAGAAGAAAAATTTTAGGGGGAAATAGATAAGGTAACCCGGTGTCAGTTAGATAACATACGGGAATTTTAGTACTAGTATCAAGGAGCACGTTAGAAGCTTTAACTCCCTGGTGTACAATAGATGCGCTATGAATTTTATCTAGAGCGGAGGCTATCTGCAAAGCTATTTGTAAAATCTCTTCCTCCTCTAGCTTTTTTTCTTCTGCATATTCTCGTAAATTTACACAAGGCGATTCCATGGAACTGATCCAGTCATAAGCAAGATAACAAGAGTGTTCTTTAAAACTGACATCTTGTAACCTAGCGACATTGGGATGTTCTAAACTAGCCAAAGAAGCTATTTTTGCTTCTAATTCTGGTAAAGAGCTCGGGTCAACAGCAAAACCTAATTGTTTTAACGCCGTCTTTCTTTTTAAAATGCGGTGCTCTGCCAAAAGCAATCTACCCAAGGGAGATTTCTCTCCTTCTTCTAAAAGCACATATTCCCCAATTTGAACCATATTCCACCTCTTATGTAAAGATTTAGATCACCCCGAGATACTTAGCTAAATACCAAGCTATAACTAGAATGGTCGATGCAGCACCAGCCCAAAGAAGGCTAGGTAACCATTTTACTCCTCCACCCATACTGCCTCTAACTTCTAAAGTTCCAATGCCATAATCAAACTCATGTTTTTCTTGGGGCACTTTAAATGCTTGAGGACTTTCTCTGGCTATAGAATCGAAATCTACCCCTAAAAAATTTGCATATTGTTTCATAAAACCAACAGCATAAACTCCGGCTATAAAATCATGAATAGAGCCTTCTTCAATTGCTTCCAAATAGCTAGAGCGAATGGATGTACAATTTTCTGCTTCTTTTAAACTTAGGTTTAACTCTTTTCTTTTATCCTTAAAAAGATGTCCAACTCTTTTAAGATCTTCTTCCATGTTCCTCCGAAAGTGTTAACAGCCTATATGAAAAGTATCCTTTTTGATAGACCGATAATCCACTATACCAAAAGAGCTATTAGAGAAACAGATTCTATCTTGTTTTTTTTCATAAATGATGTCAAAATAAGAAAAAACCCAATATGACCTCTAAAAATTACCGGAAAACCTTCATGGCTAAAGATAATTCCCCTGCCTGTTTTGTTGCGACAATAGACCTTTCACTAAAAGACAAACTAGAAAAAGACCTGATCGATCAGGGATTTACTTTAAATCCAGCTCCTTATGCATTTTTTTCTGCAAAAAAGCCAGGTCTTTCTTGCACACTATACCACTCTGGAAAATTAACAGCACAAGGCAAAGGTAAAGAAGAGTTTATTGAATTCTATTTAGAACCAGAAATAGTAAAAACACTAGTTCACACCCATAGAGAAGCCTATCTAGACACCTCTGCAAGAATTGGGTTAGATGAATCCGGAAAAGGGGATTTTTTAGGCCCTCTTTGTCTTGCTGGGATTTTTGTAGAAAAAGGACAAATAGCCACCCTCTTAAAATTAGGGGTAAAAGATAGTAAACTGCTCGAAAATAAAAAAATTTTAGAAATCAGCAGAGAACTAAAAAAAACATTCCCCTATAAAATCTTTTGTCTTTTCCCTATGACTTATAATAAATTATACGCAAAATTCCGCAATTTAAATATTCTTTTAGCTTGGGGGCATTGCACAGTACTTGAAGAGCTCTCTATAAAGACTGGGTGCAAGAAAGCTATTTTGGATCAATTTGCCAGTCCTGCTTTGGTGGATTCTATTATAAAAAAAAAGAAATTAGACGTGGACCTTACCCAAAGAGTGCGAGCAGAAGAAGACCCGGTAGTTGCAGCGGCTTCTATTTTAGCTAGAGCAGCCTTTGTAGAAGGAGTGCAGAAATTAGAAGAAGAAACGCATTTAGCTCTTCCCAAAGGAGCTTCCTCTCAAGTTGTCGAAGCAGCTAAAAAAGCAGTTAGATTACATGGCCCCGCTATTTTAGAAAAAATAGCAAAAATGCATTTTAAAACAACACAGGTAGTCCTAGATGCTTCAAGACCTCTCGATTAAAAACCTAGTTCTCATGGAACTTTGTTCTATTACCTTTGACGAACATTTTTCCGTTATTACAGGGGAAACAGGATCCGGCAAAACTGCCATCTTACACTCTTTAAGACTTCTTTTAGGACAAAAATTAGATACGTCACTTATTCGCTCTGGAGCCGTAAAAGGATCCATTCAAGCTACATTCGTAAACATACCAAAACTACTTTCAGAAATACTTATAGAGTCAGGAATAGAGTTGGATAATTCTTCTATAATCCTCTTTCGCGAAATTTCTTCGGATGGAAAAAGCAAAAGCTATATTAATGATAGAGCTGTATCCCTCACATTTCTTCAAAAGATTTCTTCTTATCTTATTCAGATTGTAGATCAAAGTTCCTACCATGAACTCCGTCAAAGTGAGGCACCAAGAGAACTTCTAGATCTTTTTGGCGGTCTGCAAGAAGATAAGGAAACTCTATCTACAGTTTTTACTGCCCTTAAAGCAACTAAAGAAGAAGCAAAAAGACTAGAGGAAAGAGCTCTTCAAAAACAAAGGGAAATGGATTTTTGTCTTTTTCAACAAAAAGAGCTTCAGTCCCTTTCTTTAAAGCCAGGAGAAGAAGACCTTCTTTTTGAAGAATATTCCCTATCTTTTAAGTCGCAGGAAATCGTAGAGAAAACAGAACAGATTTTAGATTTATTAAATAGTTCTACTATGGCAGGCGCCCCCTCTTCCCTTACTTTATTAAAACAAAGTAGAAACATATGTGCGTCGCTATCTTCTATTCATGAGGCATTTCAAGAACCAACTAATATGCTCCTTGAGGCTACTGCTATCTTAGAAGAAGTTGTTCTTTCTCTTCAGAAATCTATTTCTATATTCGATATAGATCCTAAAAGGCTTAACTTTTTAGAAGAAAAACTAAGCACTATTGATAAAATGAAAAAAAAATACGGATCTTCTGTAGAATCTTGGGAAAAGTACAAAAAAGAACTTCAAGATAAAATTGCTTTATTTTCTTCTTTAGAAGAAGATACAGCTTCTTTACAGCAAAAAATTAAAAAATTAGAAGAAGAGCTTACAGCCCTTTCAAGCGCTCTTTCCCAAAAGAGAAAACAAGTCGCTGCGCTTTTAAAACCAAGTATAGAAAAAGAGTTGCAAGATCTAAATATGAAAGACGCAACCTTTGAAGTTCGTATAGACAAACAAGCTCTTACAGTGACAGGAGAAGATGCTGTATCATTTTGGCTCAAACCGAATTTAGGAGAAGAAAGCGTCAGCGTAAAAGATAGCTCCTCCGGAGGAGAGCTCTCTCGGCTACTTCTTGCATTTAAACTTTGTCTAGCAGAGAAAAACAAGACCCCCACGCTTATTTTTGATGAAATAGACTCTAATGTTGGAGGAGAAACCGCTCGCATGATAGGCGAAAAACTCTTAAAGTTAGCTTCTTTTCGCCAGATTATTTGCATCACGCACTTTCCTCAAGTCGCCTGTCAGGCAAATCTCCACCTTAGAGTACAAAAAAATGCGCAAGAAGAAAGAACCTTTGCTTCTATTGAGTCTTTATCTTCAAAAACAAGAGAAGATGAACTCCTACGTATGCTTGGAGGCAAACCGCCTATAGTAAAGGCTTAAGCTATTTTTTTAATTTTTCTTTTTGTAAAAAATTCAGAAAAAGTCTTGCGAAAAAATCGCTTTTTGTCTTAGTATCTTGGCTTATAGATCGGAGCATAGCGCAGTTTGGCTAGCGCATCTGCTTTGGGAGCAGAGGGTCGGGGGTTCAAATCCCTCTGCTCCGATTTATTTTCATTACCTACTCCTTAGCAATCCACCAATCTTTTCTATTCCTTATCCTGCTAAAAACTTGTTCTATGTATTTTTTAGTATCAGGCGGCTAACCAATAAAACTTTACTCTTTCATGACCTGTATTTTAAATTTCATTAATGTCGGAATGGTTTCTTTAAATTTTTACACTCCCCTATTCTTCGAAAATTGTGTAAAAAGACACTAGTCGTCTGATTGATGTTATAGGAGCCTGATTCATCCCACTCAACATGGGTAAGTCCGATAAAGATTTTACGAGGCAGATGACAAAGCATCCTCTCTCCTAAGAAGCCTATTTACAAGGAAAAAACTTCATAGCGCTCTATAACTTTTTAAAAAAACACTTCTGCTTCGATTAAGTGTTTAGTGAAATCTTCTAAAGAAATTTCGCTTTCTAATCCAAGAGAAGGCCCAATAGAAATTATTCTCCCCCCTGCCGCTAAAAAGCCTTGCAACTTACGGAGTCCTTGGTGACTTAAAGAAGAAGTCAAAACTAACAAATCATCAATTCCATCCCAAGATTCATTAAGGCGGTTTTCTTCCACTATTCTAAAAGGAACATCAAAACGCCCGAGGTTTTCAAAGGTTTTATCTAGAAGGGCAAGAACTTCTGAACTTATTTTTTCTCCAGTAGGCAGACAGACAGCCGTTTTAATATCAGGTACAGAAGAAAAATAAGGAGCTCCTCTTCCTATCCACCCCCCAAGGCAGGCCCCTTCTTCCCAATTTAAGTGACCTAAGGGTGTCCTGGATTTTTTTAATCCAAGTAGAATATGCTGGAATCGCTCTTTAGATAAAAGAACAGCTAACTCAGCACTGCTTTTTACAAAAGAGACATCTAGTAAACAAAAAACAAGTAGCGTGTCCGGCAAAAAAGAGGCTAGACGATGAAGATATTCAACTAAAACATCAGCTGCAAAAATTTGCTTTAAAAGAGTTTTTGGTAGTAGCGGATATTCCTGCGCTTTTTCTGCATAGTGCTCTTCATGCTGCTCTGTCCAAAGAAAGGCTTCTGTAAAATTTACGCTTCCTCGAAAAAGGGATACTCCTATGGAGTTTTCCTTAAAAGGTTTCCAGAGCCTTCTTAAAAACTCTTCTATGGCAAGCCCTAAAGAAAAAAAGAAAGCCGAGTCTTGTAAGAATAAGGGAGTTTCTCTTGGAGAAATATCTAGTTCCCAAATAATCCATTTTCCTTGAGCCGCTGCGGCCTCTGCTTGAGCGTAAGACGTGTCCCAGTCAACATCCTCATCAAAGCACTTTACCGAAATAAGCAGTCCATTTGCTGAATCAAAAGTGGCAGAATCCGGGGTCTGTTCTTGAATAATAGGAAAAAATTTTTCTTTATTCACGTAAATGTAGCTATGATCAAATGTAATTTCTAAGTCTTCCATAATTCACCGTGTAAACTGCATATAATGAATGGTTTTTCCCTGTTTTCTCCAAAGCTCGTCAAAAAATGAAGTTCCGTAGCTTTTTTCTAGGGGCCACTCTGTAATATAAAAAGGTTCCGGAAATACAGTATCCCAAAGGCCCGGTTTACCCATTTCTTCAATCATCTGTTTACTATAAACTTCATCATCAGAGACTAAAGTAGCCAGTCCTCTTTTCTTCACAATCCGTTTTATTTCTTTGACAAAACTGTCTTGGATTACTCTATTTTTAGCATGCTTTTCTTTGGGCCAGGGATCAGGAAAGTTCACAAAAATAGAGTCTATTGTCTCATCTTTTACATAAAATTTACTAAATGTCAAGGCATCACCACAAACAACAAGTAAATTATTTAGGTTGTGATTTTGTTTTTTCGCCCAAATTTTTTGCACTCTATCGAATCTTTTTTCTACAGCAATCCATAAAACAGAAGAATTTTCTTTAGCTTTTTCTTCAATCCAATTTCCATTGCCCGCGCAATATTCTATGCAAATAGAAGTAAATGAAGATAAAATCCCCCACAGGCCATCTTTTGGCCAGGATTCATGGTTTTCATAATGTCTAGGGACATATAATACGCCATCTTGCAAAAGAGGGGTTCTATCTTGCCAGCAAAAGGGAAATTTTAACTGTTTTGGTCTCATAATGTCCTGAGTGTACTAAATTCCTACTTTCTTTTCCAGGTGATTTATATTAAAAATGCATCTCCTATACAGTAATGCTTGATCAATTCTTTCCGTCTTGTTAATCTGACGAAATAAATTCATTAACGCAAAACAGGGAGCGGCGTTTCCCCTCCAGGGCTTAAAATCACCCCGAAGGCTTCGCGCCGTTAAAATCATGAAAAACAGTATTTTTTTTACAGCAATAGCTTCTCTTATTTTAAACTATGCTTATAGCGATGAACTCCAAGAGGAAATCGTTACACCCTCTTCTGAAACTGCGATGTTAGAATTAGAAAAGGAACTATTATCTTTAGAAGATGAACTTCTAAATGTGGATCATGAAATTGTAGATTCTTCCAATGACTTTTTACCTGAAGAAGAAAACATTGCCCCGCTTCTAACAGCTCAAGAAGATGTTGAAGCTACCGCTCTTTCAGATATTTCTTTAGAAGAACCGGAAACGACCCCTCTGTCAGATCTTTCCCTAGAAAAACCCGAAGAGCCTGATTTTATAGAAAGCCTTGTAGAAGAAACTCCAACGGATGAAGCTCTTGACCTTTTAAAAAATGAGCAGCAAGTAGCCGTAGTTGAAGCAGAAAACATTCCACTAGAAAGCCGCACAGAATCCGTTAGTAATGCAACGGCTGTAGAGATTAGCTTTAAGCAAGTATTTGCAGGCTCCCCTCTTGTCTACTCACTTCTATTTGGTATGTCTTTAGCTTCTATCGCAATTTGTCTTTATTCCATATTGCGTATAAAATCTCAAAATAAAGCCTTCCCTAAATCTTCACAGGAAATTCGATCTAAATTACTAAGTCATGACTTTAGCGCCGCATCAACCTTTTGTCAAAATAATCCTAATTTATTAAATAAAATGGTTTCAAGTGGGCTGATAAATAGAAAATACGGTCTACAAGTTATTTTAGAGGGGATGAAATCAGAAGGCAAAAGAGCTACAGTTTCCGCTTGGCAACATCTTGGGATTTTACAGGATATAGCTATAATAGCTCCTATGTTAGGCCTTCTTGGGACAGTCATTGGTCTTTTCTATGCTTTTTACGATCTAAATAGATCATTCGACAGCATAAACAACCTTTTAGATGGTCTTGGTATATCTGTAGGAACTACGGTAGCAGGTATTGGAGTAGCTATTTTAGCTATGCTTTTACATTCAGCAGCAAAATTTAGACTGGTAAGAGTTTTAGCTAAAGTAGAAACAGAGGCCTCATCGCTTGCTCATCTTATGGATGACAAAAATACATATTAAGGAGAACTCATGGACCTAATTCCAGATGAAGAATTGAAATCTAAGGGCATATTGAATTTAACTCCTATGGTAGATTTTCTTTTTCTTGTAGTTGCTATTTTTGCTACTTTAGCAATTACAAGAACTGCCCTTTTTGACTCAGAAGTAAATTTAGCTCAGGTGAAAGCTGAAACTAAAGAGTTAACGGAAGTCACAGCAGAGGCTCACGATTATTTAGTTAACTTAAGTGTAACTGAAGAAGGAAACTATAAATGGATTACTGAATTTAATGAGTACGCCATGGAAGGCGTTCCTGCCATTTTAAAAGAGCTAGAAAACCAAGAAAGACTAGGCCTTCTTCCTCAAGACAGAGCAAAAACTAAAGTTCTTTTGCACATAGATGAAAATGCCAAGTGGGATCCGATTGTTCAGCTTATATACTCTTTGAAAAAAGAAGGACATCCCGTCCATCCCGTATATGAAAAAGGTTCTAAATAGAAAACCCCTCTTTAAAAAGAGGGGCCTTTAAAAAATCTCCATTTCGCTAAGTTATTTCTACTAGTTTTCATCTAGCCAAAAGGCTAAAATCACCCCAAGGGCAAAGAGCTTGCTTTGTTAAATCGATTAGCCCCTTTTCATAATCTTCTTTGATTTTTTCATAATCTGCCTCACCTACAGCTACATCTGAGGAAGCATCTCTAGCACCTTTCAAAGCGTTAAATTCTATAGTAAAGTTCTGCTCTAAGCACTGAAGCCAAGTTTCGTGACCAATAAGAAATTGATGACACGTATCCGAATTATCTAGTCCCTCCTTTACGATTCTTTCAGCATTTCTTAGATCGGCATCAGTTAATGCGCTACAGCGAAAGTACAGCATGTCTCTTACGTCAATAGGAAGA
>CAYTOK010000006.1:0-102764 GCA_964439595.1 uncultured bacterium
CTTCTTGAAATTCAGAGTTTTCGTTAGCCAGTCTAAGATACGCTAGGATGTTTTGCAGCAAAGCTTTTTTGTTTTCTCCCCCTGCTTGATAATCAGCCATATAGGATAATCTAGATAGCCAATCTCTTAACTGTCCACTTTCTTCTAATTTTTTATTTAGAGTAAAAGGAGACTCTTGCAGCTCTTGGTATAAATCCCTTACAAGTTCTACTGTTGATCTAAGGTCTTCCCCTCTTCTTTCTACATGATCCATGGAATAGATAAATCTAGGACCAATATATCCGGGAGCCTGTGTGGCAGCTCGCAATCTAGATCGTATTTCTTCAGATAGAGGGAGAGTGCTTATATCTATGCGGAGATTATGAGGTAAAGAAGTGATGGTTGAGGGGAGAGAAGTGAGTGGGGTGTAATGTAGATAGAGTTCTTGTAGAGCTAAGAGGCTGCCGAAGGATTCCGGGAGGGAAGTGAGTCGGGTGTTATGTAGATGGAGCCATTGTAGGGATATGAGGCTGCCGAAGGATTCTGGAAGGGAAGTGAGTGGGGTTTCACTTAGATCGAGGTGTTGTAGAGCTGACAGGTTACTGAAGGATTCTGGGAGGGAAGTAAGTGAAGTGTCACGCAGATTGAGGGATGTCAGGCGAGAGGAAAAGGAGGGATGATTAAAAATATCCGGTAGATCCGTTAGCGTTACGAAGCCTAGGTGTAGCTCTGATTCGTCAGGGGAATTCAAAAAAGCTAAAATTCGATCCTTGGCCACTAATCTACATAGATAATCATCCGAAAGATGCTCCAGGCCAAAATACCCCCTAGGACCTTGTTTTTTGGCAACCCAAGCGGTTAAATTCGATATTGCCTGTGTTATAACAAGTTTCGACTTCAGCTCCTCGCAGTTCAAGCTATTAGCTAAACTATGCAAAATAGAATGCGTATCGCATGTCAGTTGAAATTCCTGTTCCCAAACCGTTTGAATCTTAAGAACTGACGTCAACTCTTTTTTTATGTTATTCCACTCCCCTTCTGTCTTTTCTCCATAAGATGTTTTAAGATGAATTATAGATTTCTCTGCAAAAAACTCAGGGCTTACATAACCGTTTCTTACATCATCTAGACTAAAGGTAGACGAATTGGTTAAATTGCACTTACAGAACAGTTGATAAAGATCATGAAAAAACCCCTTCCAAGTGCGCCCCTCCTTCCATCCATAAAAAGAAGTCTCTGTCAAAACTGTCTTAGGTAGCAAATCCATTAAAGTATTAGCTATACTCATAATTTATCTCTATTTGTTATATATTATGAATTGATAGTATAAAATATGAAGATTTAATTAAATAGTTTAAAATAGCAATTTACACAATCTGTTATTAATTAAATATTTATATTTCGGAATTAAGATCATTAGACTACTAATTTTAGCTATTTCCAGTCAGGCGGTCAAAGCCATGCAACTACCCTTTTTTTCGTTAATTCATCCATTTTACCCAACTAGATGGTTGATGCTGAAAGAGAGCTCCCCTAAATTCAATCTCAGCTAGGGACCTCCGATCTCGCTGTTCCTATTTTACTTCTCTGTTTTCTTCTTTTTGAGGAGGTTTTAATTTAACTTATTTTCTCCTTTTATACTCTTTGAAAAAAGAGGAAAATCCCGTATATGAAAAAGGTTCTAAATAGAAAACCCTTCTTTAAAAAGAGAGGTTTTTCAAAAACTTCCATTTCATCAAGCTATTTTCTACTATTTTTTATCGAGCCTGATGTCTAAAATCATCCCAAGGGCCAAGGGCTTTCTTTGTTAAATCGATTAGCCCTTTTTCATAATCTTTCTTGATTTTTTCATAATCTGCCTCACCTACAGCTGCATCTGAGGCAGCATCTCTAGCACCTTTCAAGGCGTTAAAGTCTCTAGTAAAGTTCCGCTCTAAACACTTAAGCCAAGTTTCGTGACCAATAAGAAATTCATGACATGTATCCGAATTATCTAGTCCCTCCTTTACGATTCTTTCAGCATTTCTTAAATCGGTATCAGTTAATGCGCTACAGAGAAAGTACAGCATGTTTCTTACGTCAATAGGAAGATCTAAGGCTTCTTTAAGTTTCAGGGGATAGCCAAGGTAAACTTCAATTTCATCAACAAAGGATAGTGTTGAAACTTTTGCTCGGGCAATGTCTGCTAAAAGGCCCATGGCATAGACCCCTCTAAGAAGTAAGTGGGCAAGATCTTGCGGTCTACCTAGGTCTGCCCTATGTATTTTATAGGCAATACCTATCTGTAAAATAGAAAGAGCAACGCGATCGCCGCAGGTGTCTGCAGCCCCGTTAATAATAGCTAAAAAAACTTCTTGAAATTCAGAGTTTTCGTTAGCCAGTCTAAGATACGCTAGGATGTTTTGTAGTAAGGCTTTTTTGTTTTCTCCTCCTGCTTTATAATCAGCCATATAAGATAATCTAGATAGCCAACTTCTTAACTGTCCATTTTCTTCTAGGTCTTTGTTTAGAGTAAGAAGAGGTTCTTGCAGCTCTTGGTATAAATCTCTTACAAGTTCTACTGTTGACCTAGGGTCTTCCCCTCTTCTTTCTACGTGGGCCATGGAATAGATAAATCTAGGACCAATATATCCAGGGACCTGTGTGGCAGTTTGCAACCTAGACTGTACTTCTTCAGATAGAGGAAGAGTGCTTATGTCTATTTCTAGACTAGTACGTAAAGAAGTGATGGTTGAAGGGAGGGAAGTGAGTGGGGTGTCATGTAGATAGAGCCATTTTAGGGCTGAAAGGCTGCCGAAGGATTCTGGAAGGGAAGTGAAAGAGGTTTCATTTAGATGGAGCTTTTCTAAAGCTAAGAGTCCCCCAAAGGATTCTGGAAGGGAGATGAGTGGGGTTCCCCTTAGATCGAGCCAGTGTAGAGCTGAGAGGCTTCCAAAGGATTCCGGAAGGGAAGTGAGTCGGGTGTTATGTAGATGGAGCCATTGTAGGGATATGAGGCTTCCAAAGGATTCCGGGAGTGAAGTGAGTGGAGTGTTATCTAGACAGAGATCTTGTAAAGCTAAGAGGTCGCCGAAGGATTCTGGGAGTGAAGTGAGTCGGGTGTTGTTTAGATTGAGGTTTTTCAAACGAGAGGAAAAAGCGCGGCGACTAAAAATATCCGGCAGATCAGTTAGCTCTAACGAACTTAGGTTTAATTGAGATTGGGCAGGGTCATTCAAAAAAGCTAAAATTCGACACCTGGCTTGTAATCTATCTCTATAACCGGCAGCCCAATCGGTTAAATTCGATTGAAATTCTTGCTCCCAAAGCACTTGAGTCTTAAGAGCTGATACCAACTCTTTTTGTAGGTTATTCCACTCCCCTTCTGTCTTTTTTCCATGAGATGTTTTAAGATGAATTATGGATTTCTCTGCAAAAAACTCAGGGCTTGCATAACCATTTCTTACATCATCTAGACTAAAGGTAGACGAATTAGTTAGATTGCACTTACAGAACAGTTGATAAAGATCATGAAAAAAACCCTTCCAGGTGCGTCCCTCCTTCCATCCATAAAAAGAAGTTTCTGTCAAAACTGTCTTAGGCAGCAAATCTATTAAAGTATTGGCCATACTCATAATTTATCTCTATTTGTTATATATAAAAATAATTATATCAAAACAAAACATTTAATTAAACAATTTTAAAATAGAAATTTATACAATTTGTTGTTAATTAAATATTTATATCGCGGAATTAAAATCATTAGACTACTAATTTTAGCTATTCCCATTGAGGTGGTTGAAAGCCACCCAACTACCCTTTTTTTTGTTAGTTCATCCATTTTACCCAACTAGAGGGTTGATGCTGAAAGAGAGGAGCAAGCGTCTAACCTCCCCTAATAGGAGAAAAATAATTCAATCTCAGCGAGGGACCTCCGATCTCGCTGTTCCTATTTTACTTCTCTGTTTTCTTCTTTTTGAGGAGGTTTTAATTTAACTTATTTTCTCCTTTTATACTCTTTGAAAAAAGAGGAAAATCCCGTATATGAAAAAGGTTCTAAATAGAAAACCCTTCTTTAAAAAGAGAGGTTTTTCAAAAACTTCCATTTTATCAAGTTGTTTTCTACTATTCTTCATCGAGCCAGATGTCTAAAATGATCCCAGGGACAAAGAGCTTGCTTTGTTAAATCGATTAGCCCTTTTTCATAATCTTTCTTGATTTTTTCATAATCAGCGTCGCTTACAACCACATCTGAAGCAGTATCTCTAACATCTTTCAAAGCGTTAAATTCTATAGTAAAGTTCTGCTCTAAGCACTGAAGCCAAGTTTCGTGACCAATAAGAAATTGATGACAAGTGTCCAGATTATTTAGCTGTTCCTTTACAAAGCTTTCAGCATTTCTTAGATCGGTATCAGTTAATGCGCTACAGAGAAAGTACAGCATGTTTCTTACGTCAATAGGAAGATCTAAGGCTTCTTTAAGTTTCAGGGGATAGCCAAGGTAAACTTCAATTTCATCAACAAAGGATAGTGTTGAAACTTTTGCTCGGGCAATGTCTGCTAAAAGGCCCATGGCATAGACCCCTCTAAGAAGTAAGTGGGCAAGATCTTGCGGTCTACCTAGGTCTGCCCTATGTATTTTATAGGCAATACCTATCTGTAAAATAGAAAGAGCAACGCGATCGCCGCAGGTGTCTGCAGCACCGTTAATAATAGCTAAAAAAACTTTTTGAAATTCAGAGTTTTCGTTAGCCAGTTTAAGATACGCTAGGATGTTTTGCAGCAAAGCTTTTTTGTTTTCTTTCCCTGCTTTATAATCAGCCATATAGGATAATTTAGATAACCAAGTTCTTAAATCTTCATTTTCTTCTAGTTTTTCATTTAGAGTAAGAGGAGGCTCTTGCAGCTCTTGGTATAAATCTCTCATAAGTTCTACTGTTGATCTAAGGTCTGCCTCTCTTCTTTCTACATGAGCCATGGAATAGATAAATCTAGGACCATTATATCCGGGAGTCTGTGTGGCAGCTTGCAATCTAGATTGCACTCCTTCAGACAGAGGAAGAGTGCTTATATCTATGAAGAGATTATGAGATAAAGAAGTGATGTTTGAAGGGAGAGAAGTGAGCTCGGTTTCATTTAGATAGAGCTTTTGTAAAGCTAAGAGTCCACCAAAGGACTCTGGAAGGGATGTGAGTGGGGTTTCACTTAGATCGAGCCATTGTAGAGCTGAGAGGTTCCCAAAGGACTCCGGAAGGAAAGCGAGTGGAGTGTTAAATAGATGGAGCTCTTGTAGAGCTGAGAGGCTGCCGAAGGATTCTGGGAGTGAAGTAAGTTGCGTGCTAAATAGATAGAGCCGTTGTAGAGCTATGAGGTTACCGAAGGATTCTGGAAGCGAAGTAAGTTGGGTTCCACGTAGATTAAGGAAGTCTAGAGCTAAGAGGCTACCGAAGGATTCCGGAAGGGAAGTGAGTTCAGTTCGACCTAGACTGAGCTTTTGTAAAGCTAAGAGTCCACCGAAGGATTCTGGAAGGGAGGTGAGTAGGGTTTTATCTAAATCGAGGTATTGTAGAGCCCGAAGATTGCCGAACGAGTCTGGAAGGGAAGTGAGTTGGGTTCTACTTAGATTGAAAGTTTGCAAAGCTTGAAGATTGTCGAATGATCGTGGAAGAAATGTGAGATTAGTACCACTTAAATTAAGGTTTTTCAAACGAGTGGAAAAGGCGGGATGACTAAAAATATCAGGAAGATCAGTTAGCTCTAGGGAACTTAGGTCTAATTCTGATTGATCTCGGGAATCCAAAAAAGCTAAAATTCGATTCTTGGCTTCTAACCTATCTGTATAATCACCAGCCCAATCGGTTAAATTCGATATTGCCTGTGTTTCAAGAGGCGTAACAAATTTTGACTTCAGTTCCTTGCAGTTCAAGCTATTAGCTAAACTATACAAAATAGAATGCGTGTCGGATGTCAGTTGAAATTCCCCTTCCCAAACCGTTTGAATCTTAAGAACTGACGTCAACTCTTTTTTTATGTTATTCCACTCCCCTTCTGTCTTTTCTCCATAAGATGTTTTAAGATGAATTATAGATTTCTCTGCAAAAAACTCAGGGCTTACATAACCGTTTCTTACATCATCTAGACTAAAGGTAGACGAATTGGTTAAATTGCACTTACAGAACAGTTGATAAAGATCATGAAAAAACCCCTTCCAAGTGCGCCCCTCCTTCCATCCATAAAAAGAAGTCTCTGTCAAAACTGTCTTAGGTAGCAAATCTATTAAAGTATTGGCTATACTCATGATTTATCTCTATTTATTACATATACGTAAACGGTTTTATCAAAACCAAACATTTAATTAAACAATTTTAAAATAGCAATTCATGTAATATTATTAATTAAATATTTACATTGCAGACTTAAGACCGTTAGACTACTAATTTTTGCTGTTTCCAGCTCATAAGCCTTAAACTATACATAATAACAAGAATCGTTACTCCAACATCAGCTAGGATAGCTAGAGCTAAATTTGTAAGTCCAAATAAAGCAAGAATAACAAATAAAAACTTAATGCATATCGCAACTAGAGTATTTATTTTAATTGTTACTAGGGTTTTTCTACCTAAGGAAACTAAAAAGGGAATAAGGCTTAAATTATCATTTAAAAGAATAATAGAAGCGGCTTCTAACGCAGTGTCACTTCCAAGTGAACTGATAGAAATACCTACGTTTGCTAAAGCTAAAGCCGGAGCGTCGTTAATCCCATCTCCAAACATAGCAACTACTTTATATTCTTTAGCCAATTCACTAACTGCTTTGGCTTTATCTTCAGGGAGAAGATTTGCTTTAACCTGTTTTATACCAATAGCTTTTGCTATGGAGTTTGCTGCAGTAAAATTATCTCCTGTTAGCATAACAGAGGTCACCCCTAAAGAAAAGAGTTTAGCAATTAATTCTGCACTATCCGATCTTACCTCATCTTGCAAAGCAATAATTCCATCCACTCCCTCATGTGTACTTATAACAATGACTGTTTTACCTTGACCTTGGAGCTCTTCTATTTTTTGCACAATCTCTTCTGGAACCTCATGCTCTTCCAAGATAAATTCGAGCTTACCGATGCAATGGTGTTTTTCATCACAAACAAGACAATCTGCTTTAGCCCCCTTTCCAACAATGCTCTCAAAATTTTCTATTTGATGTAGTGTGAACTGCTCTTTATTGGCTGACTCTAAAATACTTTTAGCTAAGGGATGTTCAGAAAACGCCTCAATTCCAGCAGCGCAACTAAGAAGCTCTTCTTTTGTTCCTTTCCCAAAAGGAATGATATCAGTAACGATAGGCTCTCCATAAGTCAAAGTACGTGTTTTATCTAAAGCTATCGCCTTAATCTGACCTATGATTTCTAGATATTTCCCTCCCTTTATAAGCGCTCCGACAGATGAAGCATTGCCAATTGCCGAGAAAATAGAAATAGGAGTAGAAATAACTAAAGCACAAGGACAAGCAATAACAAGCAAAATAATGGCCTGAGAAAAACCTTGATCAAACGGTCTTTGCAATATAAGCCAAGGGAAAAGTGTCCAAATAAGAGCTAGTAAGATAATGCCTGGCGTGTAATATCTAGAGAATTTTTCGATGAATTTTTGTGTTTCAGACTTATTTTTGAAGGCATTAAAAGTCAGCTCTTTTATTTTAGCAAGGGTTGAGTCAGAAGAAATTTTAGTGACTGCAACCTCTAAAAATCCTTGTTTATTGACAGTGCCCGCAAAAACTAGGTCCCCTTCTCTTTTATCTTTAGCTATAGGCTCCCCCGTTATAGCTGCCTCATCAACAAAAGACACTCCCGAAATAACAGTTCCATCCAAAGGGATTATAGCAAAAGGCTTAACAAGCATAATCTGCCCAATTTGTACCTGATCGACAGGCACTTCCTCTGACTTATCTTTAATTTTTACCATCTTGGGCATTTTATTAATTAGCTGGTCTATAGCTGACCTGCTCTTGGCAATCCCCATGTCTTCTAGCCTTTCAGCTAAGGTAAATAAAACAATAACAATAGCTCCTTCTGGGTATTCTTTTAGATAAAAGGCTCCGGATACAGCTATAAGCATAAGGGCATTAATATTTCTAAAATTCAAATCAAGTAAAGACTGAAATCCATGCCAAAGCGTCTTATATCCAAAAAGAAAAGTAAAAATAATAAAGAAAGGCAAGGCTATTTGATCAGGTAAACGGATACCCGCTAAAGATAAGAATTCAAAAATAGCTACAAAAACCGCACCACAACCAAGCCAAATAAGCTTTGATTCTTTCCACATAAACCACCCTCTCTTAAGTCATAGTAAATCGGAAGATGACAAATAAAAAATTTATCATCAAGGAAAGAAGTTATTTTCTTAGATTTTTTGTGCTATTTCGAGTTTTACTAAAATCTCTTTTTTATAAGAAGACACTCCATAAAGGAAAACTTCTCCAAGATATCCGGAGTTTCGCAACTGAGACGTATACTCTTTAGCTTTAATCTGTGTAAGAGCCTCGTTTGCTAAAGAATCTAACTCCTCTTGTTTTCCTTTTTTAAATTCAAGTATAACGCCTTTATTAAGAGAAGAGTGTTGCAATTTAGGACAAAGTATAATGTCGTAGCGTCCATAACCTGATTCCAAATTAGATGTTACAACAAAAGTTTTTTCTTTTGATATTCTTTTGTTTCTCCATCCATTTCACGATTCCTGAATTAAAGCTTTTTTATAATCGCATTTATGAGCCCTAGTATTCCCCATAAAAACGAACTTTGCAAGGGAAAATAAACACTTTAGAACAAAAACCTTTGACAAAAAGAATCTCCCTTTTGCATAATGTTTTATCTGCCCAGGTGGTGAAATTGGTAGACACGCCAGATTTAGGTTCTGGTGCCGCAAGGTGTGTAAGTTCGAGTCTTATCCTGGGCAAAAAACTTAGGTGATTTTTTTAAAGTCACCTAAGTTACTTTTCTTTATGCTTTACTTTAAAAGATCCCACTTTTCACATGTAAACTAACTTCTAGGAAAAAATACAGAAATTTTGCATGATAAAATTTTTACACGCTTTTTAAGGGAGCCTCTTCGTTGGAAAAACCATACAAAGCCATTTTTTTTGACATGCAAAATGTACTTTTCTACTTTGATAGTAAGAAAATGCATAGACAAATAGCTAATTATTGCCAAATTGAAGAAGTTGAAGTGGTAGCGCTTCTTCAAAAGACAAAATGGGGAGAGCTCTACGAAAAAGGGGAGATCGATAGCAGGACTTTGTTTCACTATCTACCCCCTCACATCCAAGGAAGTCAAGGTTTTGTCGGTTGGTTTGAAGCTATCTCTAATGTTTTTGAACCAAACGATCTTATTACTCCCATAATCAAAAAGCTTAAGCAAACAAACATTCCCCTCTTTGTTTGTTCTAACGCATGTGAAGCGCATTTTAGTTATGCTTACACGCATTTTCCTTGCTTGCATTTGTTCGATGGGTACATACTTTCTTATGAAATAAAAGCAAGAAAACCGGAAGAAAAAATGTACTACTGCGCTTTGGAAAAAGCAAAAACCACTAAAGACAACTCCCTCTTTATAGAGGGGGTCAGTGAATACGCTGAAAAAGCGCATTCACTCGGTCTTGACAGCGAACTATATATTACCCCAGAAACGCTAAAAAATGAGCTTGTAAAACGAGAAATATTAAACTAAGGGCCTAATGGAAAAAAAACCAACCGAACAAACGCCGAAAAAAACAGCTAAAAAACCGCATAAAAAACCATTCAAAAAATACAAGAAAAAGTCTAGTAAAAAGCCAGATGTGGTAGTGACTACAATCGAAACTTCAAAGTCTACACTTCCTATATTCACAGGGATTTTACGAATGAATCAACGAGGATTTGGTTTTGTAATAGCCCAGGATCAAAAAAGATTTCCCGAAGATGCCTTTATTGCAAAGCACCTAACAGGCACCGCTATTGATGGAGACCTTGTTGAAGTGGAACTGTTTCCTGAAAGCAAAAAAGACAAAGGACCTGAAGGTAAAATCATCGGTATTTTGGAAAGAGGCAGATCTCACTTAGGAGGGATTGTCCGCTTTATAGAGTCCGGAAAAGCTATTATTTACTCCCCTCTTCTAGGTCCAAACAAGCAAATAACGGCTATTTACAAAGAAGATTCTCCTCTAAAAATAGGTGATAGGGTTATTGTAAAAATAGAAGATTGGGGAAGTCACAATAAGCCGATCCTCTCTGAAATTACACAAATTCTAGGTCCTATCACAGATCCCTCTATTGATGTTATTGCAGCTGCTGAAGAGTTTCAAATTGCTAGAGCCTTTTCTAAAGAAGTTATCAATGAAGCAAAATCTTTTGGAGACAGAGTTTCCTCTAAAGACTGCAAGGGTCGTCTAGACCTTTCAAAAACAGAGTGTTTTACTATAGACCCGACAACAGCTAGAGATTTTGACGATGCACTATCCCTTTTTAAAGATGATAAAGGATTTTATCAATTGGGTGTACACATTGCAGATGTAGCCCATTATGTAAAACCGGGAACAGCGCTTGATATTGAAGCAGAAAGACGCTCTAATTCCACCTATTTTCCAGGAGCCTGCCTTCCTATGATTCCGGAAGAGCTCTCTAATAACTTATGCAGTTTAAAACCCAAGGTAATACGCCTTTGCATCTCTGTCCTTATGACTTTTTCTCCTAAAGGAGACCTGTTACATCATGATATCCAAAGAAGTTTTATCAAAAGCGCTAAAAGATTCACCTATGAAGAAGCTAAAAAAGTTCTTGATGCAAAAAAAACAAGTAAATACAAGCCTACTTTAGAGCTTATGGTGGAGCTTTGCAGGCTTTTAAAACAAAAAAGAAGCGAAAGAGGAAGTATAGACTTTTCTTTACCTGAAATTGTCTTAGATGTCACCCCAGAAGGAGATCCTTACTCCTTCCACCTTGTTGAATACGATATTACCCACCAGTTAGTAGAAGAATATATGTTAAAAGCCAATGAGGTTGTAGCTAAAAACTTGAGTTTGAATGGGCAGGATTTGATTTTTAGAGTGCACGATGAACCTGCAGAGGAAACAAGGGAAGATTTTTTTGCTATGGCCAGGTCTTTGGGTTTTACTTTACCACCCAAGCCCGAAAATACAGACATTCAAAGGCTGTTTGAAAGCGCAAAAAGCACTCCTTTTGCAGAGCAGCTTTCTATTGCCTTTATTAGAAGCATGAAACTTGCTAGCTACTCTTCAGATAACATAGGACATTTTGGACTATCCTTAGACGAGTACTGCCATTTTACCAGCCCTATTAGAAGATACCCCGACCTTATCATTCAAAGACTCCTTTGTGGGGAACATGACAGCTCTAAAAATGTACAAACAATAGCAGAAGGCTGCTCAGCTAAAGAGAGAGTAAGTTTTAAAGCAGAGCAGAGTGTAAAGACACTCAAAAAATTACGTCTTTTAAAAAAGTGGCACGATGAAGACCCTGAAAGGGTCTATAATTGCCGTATCACAAAAATAAAACCTTTTAGCATATTTTTTGAGTTAAGCTCGCTTGGTATAGAAAGCTCTTTCCACGTATCTGAAATCGGTGGAGACTACTTTGTGCATGAGCCCACGAAAAACTGCTTTCTCGGGACTAGAACTCACGTTCGCTTCTGCGTTGGAGATACTATTCAAGCTAGAATCAGTTCCTTAGATCTAGTTATTTTAGAAGTGATGTGGGAGAGAGTATACGAAAATAGCAGATCTTCTTCTAGAGATCAAAAAAAGAAAAGGCGTAGGCGTTAATTTTTTCTCTTGAAAAGAGCCTCCCATATATGTACTCTGATTCCTAAAACCATTTACTTAGAGGGGCGAGGAGCTATGAAAAAATATTTCCTTACAGGATTAGTTCTCCTACTTCCTGTAGCAGTCACGATCGTTGTTATTTTTTTTCTTGTGAATTTTTTTACACAACCTTTTATAGGCTTAACTTCAGAAATTATTCATAAATTAAACCTATTCTCTGGTGGATTTCTTTTTTTAAGCCAGGAACAGGTTATTCAATATGGGAGCCGCATTTTAATTCTAGCTATTTTATTTTTGGCAACAGTCTTGCTTGGAATTTTCACAAGATGGTTTTTAATTAATAGCTTATTCAAAGTCTGCGATAAAATTCTTCATAGAATCCCTTTAATAAATACAGTATATAAAACTTCCCAAGAGATCATTAAAACGCTTTTTGTTTCTGACAAAAACTCATTTAAACAAGTAGTTATGGTACCTTTCCCGAGGCCAGGAGTGTATGCTATAGGTCTCATATCTAGAGAATCCCCTGCTATCTGCAGCCAAGTTGCAGGAGAGCCCCTTACCTCTGTTCTTATTCCTACAACACCTAATCCTACAACAGGGTTTCTCATCATGTTCAAAAAAGAAGAAATCATTCTCCTTGATATGAAACCGGAAGAAGCCATTAAGTACATTGTATCTTGCGGCGTTATTTTACCAGGAGAAAAGCCTCCTATAAGCCCAATTTAAGGTTTCTGTGAAAAAATACTGCCTTATGGGAATTGTTTCCCTACTGCCTGTTGTTATTTCCTTTCTAATTGTTATCTGGGTTATAGAGCTTTTGACAGCTCCATTTATGTCTATCACCGAAAACTTATTAACCCATGTCCATTTTCTAGAAAAAGAGCCCAGATTAATTATATTTATAAGCCGTATTTTAGTAGTTGCATGTCTATTTATCTCAACACTGGTTGTAGGGTGGCTTACAAACAAGTACTTATTTTCCTTTCTTCTACAAAAAATGCACGTATTTTTCTCTAAAATCCCCGGTTTTGGAGGCCTTTACAAGTTTTCTAAAGATCTAACAAAGGCTATTTTAAGCACGGAAAGTCCCCCTTTTCAGGGGACAGTACTCATTTCTTTTCCCAATAAAGAATCGTTAGCACTGGGACTTCTTATAGACCACATTCCCCCCTCTATTAAAAAAGCAGATAAGGGAATTGACGTTGCTGTTTTTGTGCCAACAGCTCCCCATCCTATTTCCGGTTTTATTCTTATGACAGCGAAAAATTATGTTTGTCCTGTAGATATGACAACAGAGGAAGTTTTTAAATTTATTATTTCTTGTGGAGTCGTTCCACCTGCTCGAACTGAAACGCCTTTATCGAGTACAAAACATGTCTAAAACGCAAGTTATCTTCTATACAGTGCAAAACTCCGTGTCAAAAATAAATGCTCTTATAAAGCAAGTAGATAAGCATTTATTAGAAAAAGAAAAACTAAAAATTGTTGTCCCTGATAGAGAAACCCTAACCTTTGTAGAAAAAATCCTTTGGGGACAGCCTAAAGAAAGCTTCCGTCCCCACTCTATAAATATACCACTGCTTCACCAAGATCTTCTTTTAATTACCTTAGAGGCCCCCTCTAACGATAATTACTCTATTATTTTTAACCTTTGCCAAACTCCTTATATTTCCACTTTCCCGGTTAAACTTATTTATGAGCTAGAGGATGTAAGTCACCCTCAAAAAGCAGCTGTCTTCCGTAAAAAATTTCAAATGTATCAAAAAGAAGGCTTTACCATTTCCTCAGGAATCTGACGCAATAAAGAGCCTGCTGAAAATAGACGTTGTAAACGACTAACTCTCAGCTAGCAGTTTAGCTTCAAGAGCCTTTAGAATCGGATCTATTTTTTTGCGACGGCTTTTAGCTATTCTATCAATGAATAGCACACCGTTTAAATGATCACTCTCATGCATACGTACTCTAGCATTATAACCGGTAAGCTCTTCTTGAAATCGATTGCCATCTAAATCCATGGCTTCAATGACTATCTGATAGGGCCGTACCACCTTTTCTCGAATCCCCGGTATGGAAAGACATCCTTCCGTTTCTGTAACAGTTTCTTTACTACAGCTTAGTATTTTAGAGTTAATATATACTTGATAGTTAGAGGAAAGGGCGCTTTCCCCTCCCTCTAACTCTATGTAATTTCGTAAGACGAAAATACGTAAAAGAGATCCTACCTGAGGAGCTGCTATACCAATTCCTTTAGCAGCATCCATTGTTTCAACCATATTTTGGATAAGCTCTCGAATTTCAGGAGTTATCACTTCTACATTTTGACATTTGGTTCGTAAGGTTTTACTGCCATATTTTACAACAGAAAGAATCATTACCTACTCCTCCACTTCTTCCATGGTATAAGGGATCGAAGATACTCCTTTAGAGCCAGCTTCTGACCAAATGGAAAGCAAAATAGAAACAATAAGAAAACAAAGCGCAAGCCAGGCGGTGAATTTCTTTAAAACATCGGCTGTGGATGTCCCAAATAAAGAATCCCCGGCATCACCACCAAAAGAAGCCCCGAATCCTAAACTTTTACTTTCTTGAATTAAGATAGCAAAACAAAGAACTACACATAAAAAAAGAAAGAGAGAAATACTAAAATAAAATAAAAAACCCATAATGATGTTCCTTATGAAGAGTGAATAATTTCTAAAAAACTAGCAGGATTTAAAGAAGCCCCTCCGACTAGGGCACCATCAATATTTTCCTTACTAAAAAATTGTTTGGAGTTCTCCGGATTTACGGAACCCCCATATAAAATAGGAATACGTTGTGCGAACTCTTTGTTAGAAAGAGCACCTAATTTTTCTCGACAAATAAAGTGCATCTCTTCTGCAAGATCAGCTGAAGCACTTTTTCCTGTGCCTATAGCCCAAATAGGCTCGTAGGCGATAGTTACCTTGAGCAACTCTTCTGGTGAAAAGTTTTGTAATGCATTAACAAGTTGCTCTTCAAGAGTTTTCTTAGCTTGGCCAGCTTCTCTTTGCTCCAAACTCTCACCTACGCAAAGAATAGGATTTAAATGACAAGAAAGAGCCCTACTAATTTTTTTTCTAATTAGCTCATCACTTTCTTTAAAAAATTGGCGTCTTTCTGAGTGACCGATGATTGTAAAGCTTGCTCCAACATCCTTTACGAGGGACGCTGACACCTCCCCTGTAAAAGCACCAGAGAGCTCTTCATGGATATTTTGCGCACCTATTTCAAGACAACTATTAAAGGACATGCTAGCCATAGCAGATAAAAGGGGATAAGGAACTGCCAATAAAACTCTAGAATGATTTTTAGAACGATTTTTGAGATAGGGAAAAATAAAATTAAGATATTCCTTAGCAAATTCTAAGGTTCCATGCATTTTCCAATTGCCTGCGATTATCTTTTCTCTCATAATGGCTCCAAAAAAGGTAATCATAACCAACCCCCTCTCTTCAAGGCAAGAACTATTAAGGCTTTTTTATGAAAATTTTAAGTGTTTCCGAGTTAACGCAGGAAATCAAGAATCAATTGGAGAAAAACCTTGCTTCTATCTCAGTTAAAGGAGAAGTAATTAATTTAAAAACCCAATCTTCTGGCCACGTATACTTTACACTTAAAGATCGCGACGCGCAGATTTCTGCTGTGTTATTTAAGGGAGCCTCTAAATCAATTACGAGGCCACTTAAAGAGGGTGATAGCGTAGTTGTAAAAGGAGAAATAACTGTTTATTCTCCGAGAGGAACCTATCAAATTTTAGTAAGAGAAATTACCTATTATGGAATCGGAGAGCTTTTAGCTAAACTTCATGAGCGCAAAAATAGACTCCAGGCGCTTGGCTACTTTGCTAAGGAGCGAAAAAAGCGACTCCCCGCCTTTCCCAAAGTAATAGGGGTTGTTACAAGCCCAACGGGCGCTGTCATCCAAGATATTATCCATGTCTTACAAAGAAGACACTCCGGCTTTCAGCTTCTTTTAAATCCTGTTAAAGTACAAGGAGAAGGGGCTAAAGAAGAAATAGCCAGGGCTATTGATGACTTTAATAAACATCATTTGGTAGACCTTATTATAGTAGGAAGAGGTGGAGGCAGCTTAGAAGATCTCTGGGCATTTAATGAAGAGATTGTAGTAGAGGCTATCGTGCGCTCTGTTATTCCTATTATTTCTGCCGTGGGACATGAAACAGATTTTTCTTTAAGTGATTTTGCTGCAGATATTAGAGCTCCAACACCTTCTGCTGCTGCAGAGATTGCTCTTACAGCCAAAGAGCAGCATGTTAAATTTCTTGAGCAAACAAAAGAAAGGATACACTCCCAAGCAAAATCTCTTTTGCTTCGCTTAAAAAAACAAATAGAAGGAGCTGTAAAAAACCCTTACATAGTTTCCCCTTATCTTCTTTTATCTCGAAGAATCCAGGGACTTGATGATATTAAGGGGCAAATCACACATTCCACAAACTCTTTTTTAAAACAGAAAAAGCTAGAGCTTTTGTCTTTAGATAAGCAAAAAAAAGCTTTAGAGCCTTCTTATCGCATTCAAAACACTAAAAACAAACTCTCTTCTTTACGAAATGCTTATGTTGCTACTTTAAAGCAGCTTCTTAGGGAAAGAAAAAAAATATTTAACAAAGATGACCTGCAAAAAAAACTCGATAGTGCTTTTTCAATTTCAATAAAAAAGAAAAAAGAAAACTTATCCAAGCTTACCGCTCACCTAGTCTCTATAGATCCAAAAAATCTTTTAGCAAAAGGTTACTGCATTCTCTTTTCGGAAAACCAAGATTCAGTTATCCTTTCTACAAAGCAGGTTTCTTTAGAAAAGAACCTAAAAATCCAGCTAAAAGATGGTGTTATTACAGCCAAACCGCAAGAGGTCATTTATGAGTCCCCCTGACACACTAAGTTTTGAAAAAGCATTCTCTCGTCTAGAAGAAATTTTAGAAAAAATGAATGGAGGATCTCTATCTTTAGAAGACTCTATTCGACTTTATGAAGAAGCAGATAAACTCATTCAACTTTGCAGCGGGAAACTTATCCAAGCCGAAGCTAAAATTGAAATGCTCGTTAAAAATAGAGAAGGAGATCTTCTACTTTCTGAGGCAGGAACACCTTTAACTCAGCCACTACTTTCCTCATCGAGGCTTGATTAATGAAAAAAAAGCTATCCTCCATTACCTGTCCTAAAGACCTTAAGCTTCTTTCTATTAATGACCTAGAAGAAGTAGCCTCGGATATTAGGCAAACAATTATTGACGTTCTTTCTGTTAACGGAGGACACCTAGCTTCTAATCTAGGCATAGTAGAGCTAACTTTAGCAATGCATTATGTATTTGATTCTCCTAAGGATCAATTTCTTTTTGACGTAAGTCATCAAACATACCCGCATAAACTGGTAACAGGACGACAAGCAAAATTTGCTAAAATTAGACAAACGCAAGGGCTTTGCGGGTTCAGCCACCCAAAAGAATCTCCCCATGATCTTTTTTTTGCAGGTCATGCAGGCACAGCCCTTTCTTTAGGACTCGGTCTTGCTAAAGCAAGAGACCTTCAAAAAGAAGAATATCATGTCCTTCCTGTTTTAGGTGACGCAAGTCTAACCTGTGGTCTTACATTAGAAGCCTTAAATAACATCCCTAGGGAATTACAAAAATTTATAGTCATCTTAAATGACAATAACATGTCTATTTCTCAAAACGTAGGAGCCATTACAAATATTTTAAGTCGTTTTCTTTCTAATCCCACCTCAAATAAAATATTTCATGACATAGAAACTCTCCTTTCAAAGATTCCGAATGTGGGAACAAAACTTGCTAAACAGGGACAAAAATGTACGGAGTCTCTTAAGAACTTAGTAAGCACAGCTCCCTTTTTTGAGCAATTTGGGCTCTCCTATATAGGACCTATAGACGGCCATGACATAGGAAAGCTAGTTGATGTATTACAGGCTTTAAAAAACAACCCCAAACCCACTTTGCTTCATGTGCTTACCACTAAAGGCAAAGGTCTTAGTACAGCAATAGAAAATCCCACCGGGTACCATGGGTGTAAACCTTTTGATAAAACAACAGGGGTTTTTCATGCTTCCCCACCAGTTCCTACTTTTCCTCAAATTTTTGGCAAGCATCTACTGCAAATGGCAGAAAAAAACCCTTCTATTATAGCAATCACTCCAGCTATGACAGCCGGGTCTTGCTTAGATGCCTTTTTACAAAAATTCCCAGAAAGATGCTTAGATGTAGGTATAGCAGAAGGTCATGCAGTAACATTTGCAGGAGCGATTGCCTCACAAAAAAAAGCTAAAGTTTTTTGCAGCATCTACGCAACTTTTCTACAAAGAGCTCTTGATAATGTATTCCATGATGTATGTTTACAAGACTCCCCCGTCATCTTTGCTATTGATAGAGCAGGAATTTCAGGACCCGATGGATCTACACACCACGGAATCTACGATATAAGCTTTTTGCAGGCAATGCCTAATATGGTGATTTGTCAACCAAGAACAGGGCATGTACTCAAAGAACTTTTAGAAAGTAGCCTTAGCTGGAATAAAGTAACAGCGATCCGTTATCCTAATATGGCAACAGAGGAAAGTGACTCTCCTTTGCAAAATAGAGAGTTAGGCAAAGGGGAAATTTTATCTAAAGGAGAAAATATTTTACTTATTTCCCTTGGACATATGAATATAGCGGCACTAAACATAAAAGAGAAACTCTTAAAAGAAGGACTTAACCTAACAATTGTTGATCCTATTTTTGTAAAGCCTCTAGATGCAGATCTTTTAATAAGTCTTATCTCTTCTCATAAATATGTGGTCACTTTAGAGGAACACGCAGTGCAAGGAGGACTTGGTACTGCCATCAATAAACTCATCATAGAAAATGAACTTACTCCTGAAAAAATACTAAATTTAGGAATTGGAGATGTGTTCTTAGAGCATGGCAGCTATAAAGACGTTCTTTTTGAAGCAGGTCTATCCGATGAGCAGGTTATCCAATCGATTTTATTAGAATGTAGCGACTTGCAATTAGTGAACTCTCCATGATTATAGCTCTTTTTGTAAACACTTCCAAAAATCAAGCCAAAAGTTTGGCTTTAGGTGTTGTAGAATTTCTTCTGACCCATCATATTAGCGTGGTAGCAGAAGATGAAACTGCAACAGCTTTGGGCCTTAAATCTCTTAAGGACACAGACCCAACGCTAATAGATTTTTGCATCTCTATGGGTGGAGATGGAACTATACTGCAACTCATTCACTCTTATCCTAATCTAACAGCTCCTGTTTTAGGGATCAATTTAGGCCATTTAGGATTTATGGCAGATGTTCCTACCTCCGATCTTTATCCAAGCCTGCAAGATCTTATCTCCGGACAGTATAAGATAGATAAACGTTTGATGATCCAGGGAGAATCTCCCCATAAAGACCGGTGCTTTGCTTTAAACGACATTGTAATTCATAGAGCGAAAAACCATAGTCTTGTAGAGATCTCTATTCATGTAGATGGTGTCTATGTAAATACTTTTGAAGCTGACGGTATTATCATTGCTACGCCAAACGGCTCTACAGCATACTCTTTAGCAGCAGGAGGCCCTATCCTTAGCCCCAATTTAGAAGCTTTAGTTCTCACTCCGATAAGTCCTCACACCATTTCTAATCGTCCCATCGTTCTTACAGCCAATCAAGAAATCCAAATACAATATTTAAGTGATTATGAAGAAGTAGAGGTACGAGCTGATGGACTGGAGAGCTTTTGCCTAAAACCGGGAGAGGTATTTAAAATAACTAGATACGCCAAACCTTTTCAATTAGTAAGCCTTTTTAGAAGAGACTACTTTTCCACACTCCGCACCAAACTAAGCTGGTCCGGAAAGTTACGATAATTTTACTTTTACAGCAGGGAGAATGGGACACGCTGCTTTGGAAGCGGTGCTAGCTCTTTTCCCTTAATCTACAGCTTAACTGAGCTAAGATCTTGGTTTTTAGAGTATTCAACTAAAATGCCTGCATAAATATTTCCTTCAATAAAAACACTATTAATATTGATATTAATAGTGTTTCCTGAGAAAATAGTTTTTAAAAAATGACTATATAAGGAATTCTATGGATATTAGAGTATATCTTCCAAGAGAAAGAATAGAACTACCCAGAGTCCAGGATTGTTTACGGGAAAACCTACTAGCTGCAAAGGAAAGGACTGCCTCAGAAATAACAATCTTTGCTCTTGGAATCCTATTTTCTGCAGCATTTTTCCCCCTTCTTCCACTTAGATCACGCTTCTGCTGCTACATGAATTCCCATTTTTTTACGATTACTTCGGCAGATAACCTGAATAGATTCAAAAATGAAATAGGCACTAAAGCTGCGCGTTTTTTACACTATTTAGACACTTGTACCGCACAAGCTGTAGGAATGTTCTTTTTATTAAAAACTCTTGAAGTTTCTTTTATAGCGCTATCTACTTTAAATCCTGTTGCAGGGCTATATGGTTTAGCTTTTTTTGCTGTTACAGGTGGACACTTGCTTCCTATTGCAAAGGAGAAACTTTTTCACACTCTTTACTTTTCTGAGTCAAGTCAAGAAAAAGAAAATAAAGTTACTGATTTATTAACTTTTGCAACCAATCTTTCCCAAAAAGAAATCCCCGCATACCAGGATTCCATAATTGCTGAAAAAGCACTTTCTGCACTTCCTATAGAGAGCATTAAAATTTTAGTAGAGCAAGCGCCGCAAGTATATACAAAAGAGCTTCTAGAAAGGTATTATTTAACTCCGGAAAGGCGAAAGTTGCTACACCTAGAAGAAATAGCAGAGCCCACTTCTTTAATCGAGAGTGAGGTCTTAAAAGACTGGAATGAGCGAGTCGAAGCGGTGATTCAAGAAGACATTTCAAATGAAGAAAAAATAGCAGCTCTACGTGAAGAAAAAAAATCTTTACACAAAGAAGAAGAAAATGTAGTCACCGACTTATTAGCCTTTGCTAAGAAAATTCAACAAGGGCAACCTGCCCAATACAGCGTTTTAAACTTACTAAAGAAACCTTGCCCAGAGAAAATCCCCGCATACCAAGATTTTATAATAGCTCAAAAAATACTTTCTATACTTTCTCCAGAAAGCATTAAAACTTTAATGGAGAAAGCTCCACATGTATACGAAAAAGCTCTTATACAAAGAGCTAAATTGTCTACTGCAAGGCAAGAGTCGTTACAAGTAGACGCTGATTTCACACCCTCTCATAGAGTCTTTAGCGAATGGAATAAGCGATTAAACGCCGTTTCTGAAAACGCCATTTTACATGAGGAAAAAAGAAATCTCTTGCGCAAAGAAAAAGATCTTCTCCATAAAGAGTGGCGAATGAAGTATAAAACAATCGTAAATACAGTCTCCCCACAGCAAAGAGTAGGGTGTTTATCAAATCTAGAAAGACTTGATTTCCAGGGTTTAGAGGAAGGTTTTCTTACTTTTACTAGTAATGAGTGGGAGACAATATCTTCAGCGTTAAAATTCCCTAAATCTGCTAATTTCTCATTAAATATACAAAATGGATTTGCAGCCTACGGCCTTTACATAGCCCAAGACTTTCTTGATACTAAAGTAGAGGTTATGAATCCTGATACAAATGAAGTGGAGCTTAAAACGCTACACTGGCTTAGTGTTCAAGAAAATCCATTTAACCTACGAAAAAACCTCACTCCCTTTATTGATGCGATAAAAGCGCTAGCTACTGATTCGAGAGAACTTCCAAGTGTAGCTCCACAAATTTTCCCCTATCAAAGAACATTTCACCACGTCATTAAATTAACTTCTGTAGCTCTTTGGATTGCTCTAAATCCTATACCGGTTATAGCTGGAATTGCAATAGCCACTTTTTTACAATTTGGTCTTAACTTACGCGTAAGTTCTTTAGAAGACTTTCTAAGAACAAGAACTCTAAGCTCTGATATTCCAAACTCTTATGAAATAATTTCAATAGATAATCGCTTACAGGTACTCTTTGCAAAAACCGTATGCCTTTCAATCGGATTTTTTGGAGCTAGTCTTCTACCTGGAATGCTCGGAGCTATCGCTCCAGGGTTGTTTGCAGGATTCTTTTTAGGTTCAGAGGTTAAAGAATATACAGAGCAACTCTTTGGTTCCCATCCCCCCTCGCGCGAAAATTCCCAATCAGACTTTACTCTAGGAGAATTTGTATAAACACTCTTATTATACTAGTAACAATTTATAAGGGATTTCTATGATTGTAACACCCACGCAGATACCAAGAACTCAGATTAAAGAATGTTTAGAAGAAACACTCCTTTCCGTACAAGAAAAAACAGTTACTGAAATAGCTCTGACTTCTTTAGCGCTAGTTGCTCTTATTGCAGTAAGTGTTTTTTCAACCACCCTAGTTGGTTTTGCTATAGGAACTGGAATTCCGCAAATAGTCCTAAGAAATTCTTCACCGCTCTTGTTTCACCCCCATATGTTTTTTAGAGGAATCGCAAATGTGTTTTGGGGGAGCCTTTTTATAAAGATCGCAATTTTTACAGCTACTATCGCTATAAACACCTTAAATCCAGCTGCAGGTCTTATAGCTTTAGGTTGCTTTGCTGTTGCGGGCGGGTATGCCTTTCCTTTTGCTAAGGCACATTTACTTCCTGTTTTAATACCATTTTTAAAAACAAAAGAGCAAGAAAACGAAATTATTACCTCTTTAATGCATGACGTAAGATCTGTAGAGCACTACAACGAAATTGTCACCGTACAAAATGAAATAGCTACAAAGAGAACTCTTTCTACTCTAACAACAAAAATGATCCAGTCGCTTATGCAAAAAGCGCCTCATGTTTATACAGAAGATTTCGTCCGCTTGCAGTTGAGCCCTTCTAGATTTAGTAAATTGGAGAATCTACCGCCACCGGCTGATAATGTAGAAGAGCAGCCTGAAATAGTCACTATTCATCCGTATCAGAAGGTATTTCACCACGCTATCTTTCTTCTTAGTTTTTCTCTTTTTGTGGCTTTAAATCCCATCCCTACAATAGCAGGAGTGGCTTGCATGATTTTTTTACAGCAAGATGTAACATTTAGACAGTGGGCCCAAAATCAAGAAGCTACTCTTGATCCGGAGCAACGAGCTATTTGGACTCAAATACAACCTATTGATACCACCTTACAAAAGGTTTTCTTTCGAACTACAGTAGCAACGGCTGCTACTGGAGTAGCATTTATTTTGTTAGGGTCAATAGGTGCAGGCTTAGCAACGAGCTATTTTATAAGCTCAACTATAACAGTCTATACTAAACCGCATCTACCCACATGCGACATACTTGGCCCCTCTTACTCTTTTATGGAAGCTCCTATAGGAAGCCATTTTACTTAAAAAATCTTTAAAAATAGATGTTTGACAATATCCCTAAAAGATGAGTAAAATGCCTCCATATCTAGAAAAACAACACTCCTATATAACTATTTTTATGAAGGACTCCTCATGCAAGACGTAGAAAAAACAGATGACCACTTACCCGGCAAAGATTTTATTCGTAAGGTGATAGAAGAAGATGTAAAACGAGGAGTAAATGCTGGTAAGGTGGTGACACGCTTCCCCCCCGAGCCTAATGGCTTTTTACATATAGGTCATGCAAAATCCATCTGTCTAAACTTTGGTATTGCCGAAGAATATAACACGGTATGCCACCTGCGCTTTGATGATACGGATCCCACCAAAGAAGATGCAAAATATGAAGAGGCTATACAAGAAGATGTTCATTGGCTCGGATTTGATTGGCACGGGAAACTTTTTCATGCTTCTGATTACTTTGAAAAAATGGTTGAATTTGCCATAGATCTTATCGAATCAGGGAAAGCGTACGTTTGTGGATTAACTGAAGAAGAAATCCGTGAATATCGAGGCACAGTCACAACCCCAGGAAAGATAAGTCCTTTTGCCAAACAGTCTGTAGAAGAAAACAAAAAACTATTTGCTCGTATGAGAGCCGGTGAATTTCCTAATGGAGCTTATGTTCTACGCGCCCGTATTGACATGGCCTCTTCTAATATGAAAATGAGAGATCCCCTCCTTTATAGGATACGCCATGCACACCACTATAGAACAGGAAATACCTGGTGCATATACCCTATGTACGATTATGCGCATCCTATATCTGATGCCCTTGAAGGGATTACCCACTCAATCTGCACCTTAGAATTTGAAAATAATAGAGAATTGTACAACTGGGTGTTAGATAATATTACAGCAAAATTCCCCTCAAGACCTTCTCAATATGAGTTTGCTAGGTTAGATCTACAAAGTACGGTTATGAGCAAACGAAAACTTCTTCAACTTGTAGAAGGAAATTATGTAAAGGGATGGGATGACCCTCGACTACCTACCATTGCAGGACTACGAAGAAGGGGCTGCACTCCAGAGTCTCTTAGGAAATTTTGTGAACTTGTCGGAGTAGCTAAAGCTAATAGCTCTATTGAGATGTCTCAATTCGACTTTTGTCTACGTGATGATTTAAATTCCAAAGCCCCTAGAGTTTTGGCCGTATTAAACCCTTTAAAAGTCATTATTGACAACTGGGAAGAAGGCTATGTAGACTCTATAGAAGGATCTTACTGGCCCCATGACATCCCTAAAACAGGATCTAGAAGCATCCCCTTTACGCGTGAACTCTATATAGAAAAAGAAGATTTTCTAGAAAACCCACCTAAGGATTTTTTTAGGTTAGCGCCAGGAAAAGAAGTAAGACTTCGCTATGGCTACTGTATAACATGTACCCATGTGGAAAAAGACGCCACGTCTGGTGAGATTATTGCAGTGCATTGCACGTATGACCCCGAAACACGCAGTGGAGGCGCCCCTATAACTCGTAAAATAAAAGGGACGATTCATTGGGTATCTTCTTTAGGTATTTCTGCAACAGTACGTCTTTATAATCCTCTATTAATAGATTCAGAAGTGCCTGATGGGGATTTCCTTTCTCACATCAACCCCCATTCTTTAGAAATTTTATCTAACTGCCGACTCGAGTCCTCACTAGAAAATGCTAAGCCAGGAGAGCACTATCAGTTTGAAAGGCAAGGATACTTTTTTGTAGATCCGATAGATTCTAAGCCGGGAGCTCCCGTATTTAATAGGGTTGTAACTCTTAAAGACTCTTGGAGTAAAAAAACTGCTAAACCATAGACCGGCTTGCTTAAAATAGTCTTTTTTAGCTAGCGAAAAGTGATAATACTGTTACTTTTCGCTAGACTAAAGTTCAGAGCACGAGAAATCAAAATAAACTTCTTAACACCTTTCTGCTGCAGCTTGTTGCCTACTTCAATAACAAGAAGTTTATAAAAAAAATATTTACTTTATTAAGCCATATACTTTATATTAAATTTATAACGCTATTATAGGGAGATATGATGAGTATTGGAAATGATTTTACAAATTTAAAAGCCGTAGATAATGTATGTGATTACATTCCTATTGTTAGCACTTTCAGCAACATAACGGATCTTTTTATTAAAGCTGTTATTTTACCAAATATGGATAATGCAGATATCAAAAAGAGTTCTTACTACTCCCATATTCAAAAAAAAGATACAGCCCGCTGTATTGTTTTATTAATTCCGCTAATCGGAAATCTTGCGCTAGGACTTTTAGATTATTGTAAATATTTAGAAAATTTTGAAACAGTGATTGAAAAAGACATTAAGAATCATGGACCTTTTTCCCTAAAGTTTGCCAGTGAAAGGCTTAAAAATGATAAAACATTTATCCTAAAAATTTTGGCAACTTATCCTAAATGTTTAGAATTCGTTGGCCAAGAACTTTTTAAGGATGAAGAATTTGCTCTAAAAGCTGGGGAGATACTTGAGACCCGCCAGAAACAAGAATTATCTTCTTTGCAGGAAAAACATGCCTCAGAAACTGGTGCCTTAAAACAGCGTATCAGAGAGGCAGCCGAGACAAAAGACTCAGCAAATGTCTGAAATTGTTTTGTTATCGAAGGGATTTCTCTGTTAAATAAAAAAGACGCTCTAAAACAACCTTAGGTTTGCTATATCTTTGGAGGGCAAGCCTTGCTTCTTCTATTAAAAAGTACATTTTTTCTAAAGAAGGAATTTCTCCTTGAGCTTGCCTTTCTAGCTCTATCAGATGCCCTATATGAAATAAAGCATCAGAATTGCCCTCTATTTTTATATAGTGAAGATCTCTTACCCAAAATAATAAGTCAGCAAAAAGCAAATCTACTATTTGAGAAGCTGCTTCCTCTTCTTTTTTTTCTATAAGTTTATCTAAAGAGTCCAAAGAAACGAGTAACGCTTGCGATGGCTCTTTAAGAAAAAAACGACTTACAATTTCTAGGAACTGTGTTTTAATTGGGTCTTCCACTCCTTCTAATAACTCTAAAGCTCTAGAAAAAGAGCCACCGGAAGCTATAGCAATTTGGCGAGAATCTGTCGTTTTGGCTTGAAGAGCTTCTATTAAAGACGTCTCTCCTATAGGATAAAAAGGAACTTTCGTACATCTAGAAAGAATCGTTGGAAGCATCTCTTCTTCATGCGCTGTTAAAAGCACAAAAAGAATATGGGCAGGAGGTTCTTCTAAAATTTTAAGTAAGGTATTGCTCGCTGCTGGAAGCATCCTTTCCGCATCTTCTATTACATAGACTTTTTTATTTGCTTCATAAGGAACTAAAGACACTTCTTCTAACATTTCTTTAATGGCAGCGACGGAATGTAATTTGGTTTTCCCTTCGGGTCTAATCCACTTTACATCAGGATGATTTTCTGCAGCTATCTTGACAGCATGTTCTTTTCCTAAGAAATCCTGTAAAAAAGCCACAGCAAAGGCTGTCTTACCAACTCTTGGTGGCCCTGAAAACAATAAAACTTGCCTAGTAGCGGAATCCTTAAGTAAATTCCTTAAAAAGGACTTGGCAGAATCATTACCTATAAGAGGGGTCAAGTGCATATAGTATATCTATAGTTTGCTTTAAAAGGATTTCAGGAGGAAGCATGGCATCGAGTTTTTTAATGCGTTTAGGGTTTTCAAGGGCTAGATCACAAAAAGCTGTTCGAATTTTCTCATGAAAAGCTAAAGCCTCTGATTCTATTCGATCTTTAGCAATAGAAGACATAGCAACTCTAGAAAGACCCACTACCGGGTCTATGTCTAAATAAAAAGTGACATCTGGTTCAAGATTTTCTGTGGCAAAAAGACATAAGGAGCGCACAAAAACAGGGTCTAACTCTCTAGCTGATCCCTGATAAGCTACAGTAGAATCGTTAAACCGGTCAACCAAGATAATTTGACCGGCCTTAAGAGCCGGTCTTATTATTTCTTTTACCTGATAGGCCCTATCTGCTAAAAACAAAAATAGCTCAGAACGAGGGTCTAATATTTCCCCATGAAGGAGCATGTTTCGTATTTGTTCCCCAAAAGGAGTTCCGCCAGGGGCCCTTGTTTGCAAAACAAACTTACCCCTTGCTAAGAACCACTCATGAAGTCCTTTCATAAGCGTGGACTTACCAGCTCCGTCTCCCCCTTCAAAGGAAATTAATAGCCCGTTCATTCGGAACTAGTAGGCTCTTCTTTTTCTTTAGATGCCCCCTCTACAACGCTGATCTTTTGAATTCCGACAATGGTGCTTCCTTCATGTAAATTAACAAGACGAACACCTTGTGTCGACCGCCCCATAACCCGTACTTCTTCTAGAGAAATTCGAACAGTTTGGCCTCCTGTTGACATTAAAATCACACTGTCATCGTCTTTTACAGAAATAGCTCCAACCACGCCCCCATTACGATCGCTTGTAATAATAGAGCGAACTCCGACGCCTCCTCGATTAGTTTGCCTGAATTCTTCTACTTTAGATCTTTTACCAAAACCGTTTTCACAAACAATAAGAAGAGAGTCATCTTGATTGACAACTTCACAAGAAACAACGCTATCTTTTTCACTGCGCAGAGTTACTCCTTTAACACCTCTAGCTACTCTTCCTATAGGACGAGCAAGGCTTTGATCAAAACGCACAGCCATCCCTTCTTTTGTAAAAAGCATTACTTGCTGATTTTCAAAAGTAAGACGAGCAGCTATGACTTCATCGCCTTCGTCAATGTTAATAGCATAAACTCCCTTTCTACGAGGAGAGTCAAAGGCTTTAAGTTCTGTTTTTTTCACCACCCCTTGACGTGTGCAAAGAAGGATATAAGCTGGATCTTCAAAACTCTTCACTCGAAGTACTGCGGCAATCTTTTCTCCTTCTTGGATCCCTTCTAGTAAATTGATAACCGCTTTTCCTTTAGATCTTCGGCTACCTTCTGGAATCTGCCATACTTTTAACCAGTAACATCTTCCAAAGCTGGTGAAAATAAGTAGGGAATCATGAGTAGAAGCAACATACACATCTTTTAACCCGTCGGCTTCTTTCTTCATCTCCATGCCAGTAACACCCTGGCCGCCTCTTCTTTGCTCTCTAAAAGTATCTACAGGCATTCTCTTAATGTAGTCATCTTCTGACATAGTAATAATCACCTGCTCATCAGCAATGAGGTCTTCCATATTGAATTCCCCTTCAGCAGCGATGATTTTTGTACGACGGTCAGATAAATGATGCTTTTTAAGCTCTAAAAGCTCCTCTTTAATAATGCCGCGAACAAGCGCTTCACTAGCTAAAACAGCTCTAAAATGGGCTATCTTAGCCAAAAGGTCTCTATATTCATTTTCAATTTTCTCTCTTTCTAAACCAGTTAACTGGTACAGTCTTAGGTCTAGAACCGCACCGGCTTGTCTTTCCGTTAAAGAATAAAGATCCATAAGCTGCATCTTAGCTTCATCTTTACTAGAGCTACTTCTAATGATTTTCACTACTTCATCTAGATGATCTAGCGCTTTAAGGTAACCTTCCAGGATATGAGCTCTTGCTTCTGCTTTAGCCAGTTCAAAGCGAGTCCTTCTACGGATCACTTCAATTCTATGTTCAATCCAAGCTACAATGAATTGTTTCACATTCATTGTGCGTGGTAAGCCCTTATCTAAGGCTAGCATATTGCAACCAAAAGTTACCTGCATATCCGTGAACTTATAGAGTTGATTCACTGTTACATCAGGGATCTCTCCCCTTTTTAGTTCTACAACAACGCGCATACCATCTTTATCAGATTCATCACGAATATCAGATACTCCCGTCATGGCTTTATCATTGACAAGCTCTGCTACCCTTTGAATCAGATTGGACTTACTGATATTATAAGGAATTTCATCAATAACAAGCCTTTGTCGATCAGTCCCTTCCATATCTTCAATACGGATAACTCCACGAAGAGTAATTTTCCCTCTTCCTGTATGGTAGGCTTCTTTTACTCCTCGATATCCACAGATAATACCGCCTGTAGGAAAGTCTGGAGCCGGCATTAAATTCATAATATCTTCAATACTCGCTTCTTGATTATCTATGCAAAATAAAGTAGCAGCTATCAACTCTCCCATATTATGAGGAGGAATATTTGTTGCCATCCCTACAGCAATACCGGAAGAACCGTTTGCTAATAGGTTAGGAAATTTTGCAGGAAATACCGTCGGCTCCGTCTTTGTTTCATCATAGTTAGGAACTAAATCCACGGTGTCTTTTTCTAGGTCTTCCATAAGAGCCATAGATGAATGCGTTAAACGAGCTTCTGTATAACGCATAGCGGCCGGAGGGTCACCATCGACCGAACCAAAGTTTCCTTGGCCATGTATCAAAGGATGTCTCATAGACCAATCTTGGGCCATACGCACAAGAGTAGGATAAATAACAGTCTCTCCGTGAGGATGGTAATCCCCTGAGGTATCCCCGGAAATCTTAGCGCATTTACGATGCTTAGACGAAGGAGATAAACTCAACTGTCTCATAGCATATAAAATACGCCTTTGTGAAGGTTTAAGCCCATCTCTCACATCGGGAAGAGCTCTTGAAATAATAACCGACATGGAATAGCGTAGGTAGCTTTCCTTAACTTCTTCTTCCACATTCTTTGGAAGGATAATTTCTCCATCTGTATACGACATAGATGTACACTTCTCCCTTAAATATCGAGATTCTTAACTGATAGAGCATGTTGCTCGATAAAAGCTCTTCTAGGAGGAACATCCTCTCCCATAAGCATTGTAAACATATGATCCGCTGCAATAGCATCCGGCAGAGTCACCCGTAAAAGAGTTCTTTGTTTAGGATCCATTGTTGTTTCCCAAAGCTGATCCGCGTTCATCTCTCCAAGACCCTTGTAACGCTGGATTTCAATTCCTTTACGGCCGTTAGTTCGCAGGTGATCGATTCCTTCTCTTAAAGAGTAGATAGGAAGCTCTCCTCCATCTTCACAGACAACATCAAATAACTTGCTCTCTGCCATAAAATACTCTTCAAAGCTAAATTTAAATGCACCTAGACGCTCTCTCATTTCAGCCATCTTTTCTTCTTCAAAAAGCTCAACAAACGGAAGGCTTTTCGCTTTGAAAATCTTCATTTCTTCTGTTCTTTCTAATTCAGGAATAGAATCAATCTTTGTCTGGTGCTGCGCTCTTTGAAGCTCTTCATTTGCTTTTCGCACTTCTGTAAAATCTTCTTCTGAAAAAATAAAGAGACTCTTATCTCCTAAATTCACTTGGAATCTAGGAAGACGTCCTTGCTCGTCTTTAGCTTTTAAAAACTCTTTAAAAGGAACGCCTTTTCTTTCAACAGAAGCTATGAACACCTCCAGTTCTCTAATGGAATCCATTAAAAGCTGAACTTCCTCTCTTGATAAGACTTCGCTATGCCCTGTAAGCTTTACTTGAATATCACTAAGACCGAGCTTTAAAAGATACTCATCCATTTCTTTTTCAGAGTGAATATATTGCCCCGATTTCTTTCTTGTTACCTTATAAAGAGGAGGTCTTGCTATATAGATAAAATTATTTTCCACTAAAGCGGGCATGTGTCTATAGAAAAACGTAAGAAGAAGTGTACGAATATGTGATCCGTCCACGTCAGCATCCGTCATGATAATGATTTTATGGTAGCGAAGTTTTTCTAAATTAAAATTCCCTACACCGACCCCGCAACCAAAAGCAGAGATCATAGCTCCCACTTCTTGGTTTTGTAGAATTTTCTCTAAACGAGCTTTTTCCACATTCAAAATTTTACCTCTAATAGGCAAAATAGCTTGAAAACGTCTGTCTCTTCCGCCTTTAGCAGAGCCTCCAGCTGAGTCCCCTTCTACAATATAAATCTCGCAAAGAGCTGGATCTTTTTCTTGACAGTCAGTCAATTTACCTGGAAGTCTTGCCGAATCTAAAACTGTTTTACGAAGCGTTAGCTCTCTTGCTTTTCTCGCAGCTTCTCTAGCTTGTGCTGAGATAATCGCCTTTTCAATGATCATTTTTGCAATAACCGGATTTTCTTCGAGATATACAGCAATATGTTCTCCGGTAATTTGTTGAACAAGCGCACCTACGTCGTTATTTCCGAGTTTTTGCTTTGTCTGACCTTCAAACTGCGGATTCGGCACCTTAAGAGAAATAACAGCCGTCATCCCTTCTCTAATGTCATCTCCTGTTATAGATATCTTTTCATTTTTAAGCATGTTAGCATTTTTAACATACTGGTTAAAAACTCTCGTTAAAGCCGTAGAAAAACCGGAAACGTGAGTTCCCCCTTGCCTTGTTGCAATGTTGTTAACATAAGAATATAAAGTTTCCGTATAGGTGTCATTCCACTGCATAGCCACTTCAAATTCTACTATGCCATCATGAAACTCTTTGGATCCCTTAATATATATAGGCTTATTGAAAATAGGAACTTTGTTTTCATTAAGATAACTGACAAAAGAAACAATACCACCTTCATAACAAAAACTTAAAGGAGGGTGCTCGGTATCTCTATCATCTTGAAAATGGATTGTGATACCTCTATTTAAAAAAGCTAATTCTCTTAATCTTTTAAGTAAAACATCGTAATCAAACACTAGTACAGAAAAAATCGTGTCATCTGGCCAAAACGTTACTTTTGTTCCACTTGTCGAAGCCTCTCCTGTCTCTTTTAAATTATGCTTAGGAGCTCCTTTAGCAAACTCCATCTCATAAGATTTGCCATTTTGCTTAACTTCTACAAGCATCTTTTTAGACAGGGCGTTTACGCAAGAAACACCCACTCCATGCAATCCACCGGATACTTTATAGGTGTTCTTATCAAACTTTCCTCCAGCGTGCAAAATAGTCATAACAACTTCAAGAGCAGATACATCTCTTCCTTGTTTAATAGACTCTTTATCATGCCTTCCTATAGGAATTCCTCGGCCGTTATCTTCAACGCTAACGCTATGGTCCTTATTAAGAATAACCGTAATTTCAGAGCAATGTCCAGCAAGAGCTTCGTCAATACTGTTATCTACAACTTCATATACAAGCTGGTGAAGACCGTTGGTATTAATATCTCCGATATACATACCAGGCCTTTCTCGAACTGCCTGTAAACCTTCTAACACAGTAATGGAACTGGCATCGTATTCATTAGTCATATATTACACCTTAAAATCCTTTACTTTAATCTTTTTGGCTTCTTAGCCAAGACGAAATACAATATTTAAAATCTTAACCGACGGGAACTTTTTCTGCATTTGGCTAAGTAACCTCGTCCTTTCATGTTGTAACAACAAGCTGTAAAGTGAAGAGTTTTTCACCTTTACAGTTAGCAGTCCATTAATAAAGGATACAGCCGTCGTCATAGGAGATAACTTCTCTCCTATAATTTCAGGCCACGCGAGTAAAATCAAATCAGGCCTATCTTGAAACCGAAAGTTAGCTTTAGCTATCCATTCGGGTAAAAGAGCTGAAAGCTCTTTTCCTGTAGGCTCAATTTCATCATAATTTTTAGGCGTCCTTCGCAATTTCCTAGCCATAAGCACCCATCGCATTAGACTCAAACTATAGAGAAATACCAGGCAAAATAGCAACAAAAATTATCCAGGAATCTTGCTTTTATCATAATCAGGAAATTTGTATGTCTTTTGAAAAATTTACATAGAAGTATTTAAACTTTCAGGAATCTGACTAAAGATAAAAAACCTAATTGATCAGAATAAGGAGAGCATAGACTCTCCCCTATCCTATCAAACCATTTATCATAGCAGCCAGGATCTTAATCCCATAGCAATAAGAAAATAGATTAACATAGATAAAAAGTCATTAAGCGCTGTAACAATAGGGCCGGACGCTACGGCCGGATCTATCCCTATTCGCACAAAAAATAAAGGAGAGAAAACACCAAGAAGCGTTCCTGTTAAACACGCACCTGTTAACCCCATACCTACAATAAGACCGACAGCAAAAGGACCTAGCGAAGATTCAGGGGTTCCAATAAAATCTAAAAGATATACTAGAGTTCCGCAAAGGACCCCAAAAATTACTCCAGCAATAGAGCCGATGGAAATTTCTTTAAAAATAGCTTCAGCTTTATTTTTCTTGGATAACATCCCTGTTGCCATATTTCTCACCAAAATCGTACTACATTGGATGCCAATATTGCCAGACATCCCGGTAATCAGAGGGACAAAAAAAAGGGCAAAAGTTAGGAATCCATCTTCGTATCTTTGAAACCAGGTCATGACTCCCACATTTAAAAGTCCGGCGCAAAGGGTAACAAAAAGCCAAGGAGCTCTATAAAAAAAACGTTTTCCTAAAGACTCTTGCTCACTGACTTTTTCAGCAGTACCAGCCATATTAGCAATGGTTTCATCAGCAATGTCTTCAATAGCTTCTATAATATCTTCATGGGCAATCACACCAACCAAAAGATTTTCCCCGTCAACTACAGGAATTGCTGAAAGCTGATATCTTTCAGCAAGCTCCACCACTTCTTCTCTGGAAGTTTCAGGAAAAACTTTGTGGGCAATGGACTTCATCACCTGTCTTAAAGGCAAGCTAGGTGGGTTAATAATAAGATTACGAGCTGGAACATAACCTTGTAGCTCACCGTGGGTATTTAAAACAAAAATACGATCAGTGAGACCTATACCAGGGTTATTTCGTATAAATCCCGCTACCTCCCCAATAGACATCTCCATCTGAAAAGCAAAAAATTCATTCGTCATGAGACGGCCAGCCGTATTTCTTTGATGTTTTTTGATTTCTCGGATTTTAGAAGCCTTTATAGGGTCTAGTAGATCTAAAATCCTCCTAAATCTTCTTTCTGAAACATCTTCCAGAACATAAAAAGCATCATCCGGAGGCATGCTTTCTACTAATTGTTTTGTCTCTTCGTCTGAGATATGCTGAAAAACAGCGACGCGGGTCCTACTGTCAGTGTTAATTAAAAACTCCATTTTAGCAAAATGACCGGAAAGATTGTCATATAAAATGGGCCTTTCCACGGCAGGAAGCCTTGAAGCTGCGTAAGCAAGATCTATAGGGGAATGCTCTGAAACTATTTTAGCTATGTCGTGCAAAATAAGAGTTGACGTTTGCTTATGAAAGGCTTGCTCTAATTTTTCTCCTAAAATATCTGCTAATTGAGCTATTTTAGATTCTAATAAATTAGCTGAAGCGGGAACTTCTTCTTCAAAAGTAGGAGAATCCTCCTCTATAAATCCTTTCACAAAACACCCCCCCCTAGGACATACTCAAAACTATAGACAAATTGAAGATATTCATAAAGATAAATATTATTAAAATACCGATCCCTTTGCTAATTTAAGAAATTCAAAATTTTTGGTGGCTTTTTAAGGTAGAATCTTTTAACATCCTCTTTTCTTTTAACAGGAGACCTATGTCCACACCAAAAAAATTTACACCAGAAAAGATTAGAAATATAGCTATTATTGCCCACATTGACCATGGAAAAACAACCATGCTAGATGGTCTTTTAAAGCAATCCAACGTTTTTCGTGAAAATGAAAAAGTACCAGAAAGAGCCATGGATAGCTACGACCAAGAAAAAGAACGCGGTATTACTATTTTCGCGAAACATACAAGCATATTCTTTGAAGATTATAAAATTAATATTATAGATACTCCTGGGCATGCGGACTTCTCTGGAGAAGTAGAAAGAGTTCTAGGTCTTGTTAACTGCGTACTTCTTCTTGTTGACGCACAAGAAGGTCCTATGCCACAAACTCGTTTCGTACTTTCTCAAGCATTAAAAATGGGATTAAAGCCTATTGTTGTCTTAAACAAGATAGATCGTCCTTTCGCAGATCCAGATAGAGCTTTAAATCTTACTTTTGATCTTTTCGTAGAACTTGGCGCAACAGATGAACAGTTAGACTTTACCGTATGCTACGCATCAGGCCTTGGAGGCTTTGCGATTAAAGAACTTAAAGATCCTCGCGTTGACATGAGACCTCTTTTTGAGTTAATTATAGAAAAAGTACCTCACCCACCCGGAAACATTGACCTGCCCTTTTTAATGCAAGCAACAACTCTAAGTTACGATGATTTTGTGGGAAGACAAGCTTGCGGAAGAATTTTAGAAGGAGTGGTAAAAAAAGGACAACTCCTGACTCGTGTAGATAAAAACGGGCACCCAACACAACATAAAATTGTCCGCATTGAAGGATACTTCGGTCTTAAAAAAATAGAGATGGACGAAGGAAGTGTTGGAGACATCGTCAGCCTTTCAGGCATCCCTGATATTATGATTGGCGACACTCTTTGTGATCCAAGCCACGTAGTCCATCTTCCCCCTATCACTTTAGCAGAACCAACTCTTTCTATCGAGATGATGGTTAACAACTCTCCTATGGTAGGAAAAGATGGTAAACATGTCACAATGAATAAAATTAGAGATAGGCTTCTACTAGAAAAAAGAGCAAATATTTCTCTTAAAATTGAAGAAATAGAAGGAGCTGATGATTCAATACGTGTTTGTGGAAGAGGAGAACTGCATCTAGCTGTTCTTATTGAAGCTATGCGAAGAGAAGACTATGAATTCACCCTTTCCAAGCCTAAAGTTATTATTAAAAAAATAGATGGCGTAGATCATGAGCCTCTTGAAGCGGTACATATAGAAGTTCCTCAAGAATTCTCCGGACCTGTTATTGAAGAAATGTCAAAAAGAAAGGGAGAAATGCGTTCCTTAGATACAAATGAACACGATATCACAACCATGGAATTTCTTATTCCTACAAGAGGTCTTATGGGATATCGCAATGAATTCCTAACTGTTACAAGAGGTCTTGGAATTCTAACTTCTGTATTTGATAGTTATGTGCCTTGGAGAGGAGCTATTCCTGGCAGAGCACGTGGAGTACTTATCTCCAATGGATCCGGTAAAGCAACAGCATACTCCTGCTATAGTGTGCAAGAGCGAGGATCTCTCTTTGTAGGTCATGGAGATGAAGTGTATGAGGGGATGATTGTAGGACAAAATAGTAGAGATAATGATCTTATTGTCAATGTTACCAAAGGAAAAGCTCTAACAAACGTAAGAGCCTCCGGTAGCGATGAAAACATTATCCTCGTTCCTCATAGAAGATTTACTCTTGAGGCTGCCATTGACTTTATTGAAGATGACGAACAAATTGAAGTTACCCCCCACTTTATTCGTTTAAGAAAGCGCTTCTTATTAGAAAACGATAGAAAACGCTTTTCTAAATAATAGTTTCTCTTTTTATAAAATGCCTCTTTTTTCAAGAGGCATTTTTGCATTTTAATCAACTGATTTCAAAATATTTAAGATCATATTCTCTTGTAATTTAAGTAATTATAAATCCGAGAGATTATGCCTTTGGCAAGTGAACTATGCACAGCTAAAGCACCGACCTGGATCTAGCTAAAAGCTCTCCGATTTTCCCCGATAAGGAGTTTTTAAACTCTTCTTTAGTCGCTGTTTCAACTACCATCCCCTCTTCCATTAGTAAAATTCGGTCCGACACCTTAAATGCAAAATCCATATCCTGACTAGCGATGACAATTCCTTTTTTCTGCTTTTTAAGACAATTTAAGATAGTAATCAGCCGGTCCACATTTTCTGGATCAAGAGCCGAAGTCGGTTCATCTAGAAATAAGAATAGAGCGTTAGAAGCTATCGCACGAGCAATTGCTACCCTCTGCTGCTGACCACCTGATAACGTCTGGGGATGAGCCTCTATCCAAGGCACCATATCTAGTAAGCTCAGGATTTCTTTGGCTTTCACCGCCGCTTCTTTTTTCGTAAGGCCATGGATAATTTGTAAAGGAAAACTGCAGTTTTCCAAAACATTCATATGAGGAAAAAGTGCATATGTTTGAGGAACAAATCCAATCGCTTTCCCTCTTTGTTTTGGTGGCAAATCTACTAAAGATTGCCCATCCAAAACGATCGTTCCCTCATAAGAGCTTTCTATTTGGGCAAGGCAGCGTAAAAAGGAAGTTTTTCCGGATCCACTTTTTCCTAAAAGAACAGTAATTTCACCCTGTCCTATTTGACAGCTTACCTGCTTCAAAATACGAACTTTTCCTTTCATTAAAGACACCTCTTTAATTTCTAGCATAGGAAAGTCTCCTTTCTAACATCCTGCTGATAAGATTAAATACGGCCGATAAAATTAAATAAAAAAAGGCAACCATCAAATAAATAGGAACAGGCTCCATTTCTTTACTTACTAGATTCATTCCGACCCGTGTCAACTCCAAAAGCCCAATAGAAGAAACAATAGATGTGCTTTTCAACAAAGAATCCATCTCGCTATTAAATGCAGGAAGCACATTACGAACCATCTGTGGCAAAATGACATAACGTAAGATTTGCCACTTACTGTATCCAAGAGTAAATGCCACCTCCCATTGAACAGCAGCAATCGAATTGATTCCTGCCCTTATGATCTGAGAAACATAGCCAGAAGAACACATTCCAAGCGCTAAAACAGAAGCAGGGAAAGGCTCTAAGTTAAAGCCAAAAAGATCCGGTAAAACAAAGTAGACAATTAAAAGCTGCACGTAAAAAGGAACTGCCCTATAGATAAAGGTAACAACATCGATAACTTGTGATAGAATCCGCACTCTGAGTCGATCAGAAGACAATATTCCCCAAATAAGCCCTAAAGAAAAACTCAAAGGAGCAGCTATCGCAAGCACTTGAAGTGTCATCAAAGTCCCCTTTATAAATAAAGGCTGAGACCGCAAAAATAGCTCGATCATTTGCTTATCCCCCATTTTTTTTCTAACTGAGCAACCTTCCCTTCCGCAATCAGCTCTTGAGTAGCCTTTTTTATCTGCTCAGCAAGCGCTAGTTCGTTTTTGTTGATCGCAATTCCATTGCCTAAAGAGTATTCTTCAGGGCGTAAAGGCAAGTTCACCACCCGTAAATCAGGATACTGCGCCAGCAGAGTTTCAACTAAGGATGGGTCTGCAAGAGCTGCGCTAGATTTTCCAAAGCGGATTTCCATGACAGCATCGGTGATCTTTTCTACCTGCTTAAGATTTATCTCGGAATACCGCTTTAGTACGCTTTCTTGAAACGATCCAGCTTCAACGCTCACGGTATACTTAGCCAAGCTTGCCATAGAAGAAATTCCTATAGGGACCTTTTTCCAAAAAAGGACAGGCATTTCAGTTACTTTTTCTCCTTGGTAGTAAACCATTTCCATCTTCTTCTCTCTCTCCTCTGTGATGGAAATAGCCCAAATAAGGACATCAACTTTATTTTGCTGTAAAGCGAGTAAAAGACTCGGCATGCTGCCACAGTCTTTTAGCACAAGTTCTCTCCCCAACTTAGCCGATAGCTCTTTAGCAAAATCAACATCAAAACCTTCGTAATCCCCCTTGCCATTTAGACTAACATAGGGCGCGTAGCCCGATGTGGTTCCTACCACAAGGAGCTTTTCTCCTGCAAAAATTTGCGCGGACAATAGCAATGTAAATAAATATTTTTTCATTTAAAAATCCTTAAAAAAAATGTAAATAAAAGAAAATGCGCGCCTAACAACTAGAAACAAAAGCTAGCGTTATTCGAGCAGTAAAAAATTAGATATGATGATGATGATGGCAAGCGGGTGTGAAGAGTGACATGAAAGAAAAGGAATATGTACTCATAATGATCTCCCCCGTTTGAAAGATAGAAACCACTCTATCCCATTTACTATAATTTTACAATACCATTTTTATCTATCTCAGGAGAATCTCAGCACTTGCTGGGTCAGTGAATTCTCCTCGAGAAATAATAAGTAAAAAAATATTATTCTTTTACCCATCTAAGGATGATGCTAGAAGTTATGTCTTTTATTTCTCAAAACTCTCATCCTGAAAAATTCTAAATACAAGACAATGCTGCTAATAAAATCAGATGTGATATTTTACATTAACTCCAGAAATAAAATAACGAAGACAAAAGGAAAGTCAAAAAAACAGGAACCTTAATCGCTTTAAACCCAGTGAAATAATATATGATATTTAAAACAGTAAGAACTATCAATCCTGGATAACAAATTTGTAAAATAGGACTTAAGAATGCAGCAATACTAGAAAATCCTAAATTAGCAAAGCATGTTGTGATAAAAAGAGTCACTCCTAAAGCCATCATGGGATGTATTTTCTCCTTGCATAAATCTTTTTGTAGATAATCTGCAAAAATAAGAGAAAGCGTTATGGCCGTTGTTAAGCAGGCTGTTACTATAGCAATAGAGGCAATAAACCCGCCAATAGGCCCAAGAAGTCTAAAAGCAATAAGGCTAAGAAGATCCTCAGAATTACCACTTGAAAAGTTTCCGTGGTATACAGATATAAAGGTAAGACCTATATAAGTAAAAAGTAAAAGAGCAGCAGCAATCAAACTAGAAAAAAGCATTTTCCTAGAAAGAGCCTTCTTTTGATCTAAAGAGGGGTTAAGATCTACTTTTTTTTGAAAATGGGGAAGAACTACCGTGGCAAAAAGAAAAGCCGCTATAAGATCCATCGTATTATAGCCGCCAAGAAGTCCCTGAAAAAAACTAGAAGAAGGGCTAACCGAAATAGATGCTATTGGCAATTTATGAAAAAAACCTGAAAAAAATAAAAAACCAAGGGACAACAGTAAAATAGGAGTTAAAACGATGCCAAGAAGTCCAATAAGGTTTTGTCTTCTAAAACTACAAAGAAAAATAACTAAAGCAGCCCCAATACTAAAAGCAGGCAAAGATAAATTCAAGCAATAGGGTTTAAACGTTGCATGCATTAGAGTAATAAGACGGGGAATTACCCCAAAAGGCCCTAAAATAAGCTGCAAAAGTAAAAGTAGCATAACTCCTGGAATAGCCCCTAAACGGCCAAAAAAGCGACGGCAGTCGGCTTGAAAAAAAACCATACCGGCAAGCCCCAAGAAAGGAACAATAACCGCAGTTAGTCCAAGCCCCAAAATAGCATATCCCCAATTACCACCAGTAGCTTTCCCTATAAGCAGGGGAAAAATCAAATTACCGGCACCAAAGAACATAGAAAAAAGGGCAAATCCTGTAGCAAGAAGACTCGGTGACCTTTCTGTTTTTATTATTATCTCTTGCTCTGCTATCATAAATCCCTCAATATTTTATTGTTTTAAGCGATTTTACCCTGATTTTTTTTTATCAACAATTAAAATTTACACAAAAATGCATTTACTATTTATAAAATAAATATTATACACGTAAAAAACTTTAATAATTAGCCAATATTATATTTAACTAAATCCTTCTTTATTTTATAATTACGCATAAAAACTATTTAAATAGGATTTAAATGATAAATTCAACTTATAATCTCCTCTTAGGACAAGAAAACCCTAACAAGTGGCATACTCCCCTCAATATAGAAAAAATTACTATTACAAATAATGAACTTAAGTCAAAGGTTGAAAATAGCTTTTACACTATAAATAAAATTACAGGTGATGTTTACTTACAAAAACCCCCTGTCGCGATTCGCTGTATTTCAATGGTGCTCATTCCTACGTACGCACTTTATGGAGTGGGATTTGCTACATGGCATCTTTTACGAATTCCTTTTGATGTTATAAAAATTGCTGCTTTTACCTTTGCTGAAATTAGTCAATACTACTCAGAGCAAAAATATTTAGAAATCGCAAAAATGTTTTATAAAAAACCAATAGAGATTCTCACTTATGGAATAGTTGTAAATTTATACAACTTAGCAAGAGATCCAATTTACACAACACTGCTTGTCGCAAGCTCAATTCTTACTTTTCTAGCTCCAGAAAATCGTTTATTAGACGGAAAAGAGTTAATAGCTTCTTTAGATCTAAAATGGCACCACGGAGTTTCTTGTAAAAAAGATCTACGTTATAAATTGAACACTATTCAAAAAGGCTTTTCGGAAATTAAAACAGGCTCTATTTTTAATGGAATACAAAAAATCTACAAGGCACTATCAAAAGCCGAAGTCGTCTATCTTCCGTTTTGCTTTCAAGTACAAGGCAGCATGAAAAGCGACTTCCTCACATTTGAAGGAACCACGTATAACGTTTATAAAGAAATAGACACCCGCTCAAATGGCCCGAATTTAGCAACAGAATTTAAAGAATCCAAAGTCAAATCTTTTTTAAAAAAAAGAAGTGATCATAAACCATCTACTAAACGAGATCTTTTAGTGTAGCTCAACTGGTAAATCATTAATTACTAGGCACTTACTTCGTTGCCGCTTTTTTAGCAAATTTCTTAGGAGTATAAGTGACTTTCTTCTGCATTTTAATGTTATCTAAAAGAATTTCCATAAGACATCCCTTTTCTGATATATAAAGAATAACCTTTCCTTCTGCAATTTCCAGAGGGTAGGGTAATATTTTTCTTTGTAAAAGATGTCTTATGTGCAAAGGAGTCAATTTAACGCCTTTGTACTCTTTCCAGATGACAAAGTTACACCCATCACGCCAAGAAGAGCAGCCATACCCCTTCTGTCCTTCAATAATGGGCTTTTTACAACGAGGACAGTCCCCTAAAATAGATTCGTTTACGCGTGAAGAATCACTTTTAGCTATTAGATCCCTTATATAAGAGGTAATTTCTTGCATAAAAGTAGACGCCTGTAGTTTCCCATGCTCCACCTCTTTTAATTTAGACTCCCATTCTCCGGTTAACTCAGGAGACTTTAAACTAGGATCTTGTATTAAAGCTATTAGATAACGACCAAGATCTGTTGCTACAAGAGATTTTTTTTCTCTGACAATATAGCTACGCTTTAATAGGGTTTCTATAATAGCAGCTCTTGTAGCTGGCGTTCCAAGACCCTTTTGTTTTAAAGCTTCTTTTAATTGTTCATCATCTACAAGCTTACCTGCAGTTTCCATAGCTCCAAGCAGCGTCCCTTCGGTAAAATGACGGGGGGGTTCTGTTTTTCCTTGTTTTATAAAAGGAGCGTGGGGCCCGTCTTCTCCTTTAACAAAGACAGGAAGTTCCTGTTCTTCGTCTTTTTGCTTTTCAGGATCTTCTACTTCTTTTTCTTTAGCGTAAAGAAGAGTCCACCCCGACTCTACAATTTGGACACCTTTAGCTTGAAAAGACACTTCATTACAAGATCCCTCTACAGAAGTTATGCTTTTAATGCAGTGGGGATAAAAAGCAGCGATAAACCGTATTACAATTGCACTAAATACTTTTTCTGCAAAAGCAGAAAGAGACTGAGGAGGCTTCCCTGTTGGAATAATAGCATGATGCTCCCCGGTTTTTTGGTTGTTAATAATACGAGGGGTAAAAGATAAAGAATTTAAGTCAAGAAATCCTATTTCCGTCGGTCTTATAGAAGCAAGCTGCTGTAAGATTTTTGGCACCTCTGCCTTCATGTCACTACCTAAAAATTTAGAGTCTGTACGAGGATAAGATATCACCTTACTTTCATAAAGAGACTGGGCTATCTCCAGAGTTTCGCTAGCAGACATGCCATACCTTTTATTCATATCACGCTGGAGATCCGTTAAATCATAAAGAAAAGGCGGAGCCACCTTTTCCGTTTTCCCTTCTACTTTCTGTATTTTAAAAGGGTGGGACTCAATTTTCTCTAAAAGCTCTTTAGCTTGGGTCTCAAATTTAAACCGGTCTCCCTTATATTTGAATACTGTATTTCTATATTTTGTTTTCAACTCCCAAAAGGGTTCTGAAACAAAATTACGTATTTCATCGTCTTTTTGGACTATCAAAGCTAATACAGGAGTTTGTACACGGCCAACGCTCCAAAGGATCTCACTGCGGCCATAGCGCACTGTAAAATTGCGCGTTGCATTTAAGCCAACAATCCAATCAGACTCACTGCGACATTTAGCAGCAGCATACAGGTTATCATAATGGCTTCCTGGAAGTAGCTGCTCAAAAGCTTTTTTCATGGCTTCATCTGTTAAAGAAGTTAGCCAAAGTCTTTTAAAATCTTTTTTCTCTTGCCCTGATAATGACAAGATATAACGAAAAATAAGCTCACCTTCCCTTCCTGCGTCCGTTGCTGCTATAATCTCTGTAGAAGAACGGATAAGTTTTTTTATGACGTTAAATTGCTTAGAGACTCCGGGATTATCGACAAGCTTTAGTTCAAAAACAGAAGGAATAATGGGCAAGGTTGCTAAAGACCATTTTTTTAAAATAGGATCATATTCTTCGGGTTCCTTTAAGCTTACTAGATGACCAAAAGCCCAGGTCACTTGAAAGCCACAGCCTTCAAAATACCCATCCAAACGATTTTTAGCCCCTAAAAAGGTAGCGATTTCCTTAGCAACTGAGGGCTTCTCAGCTATTATTACTTTCATTTTTTCTCCTATAGAACTCTTAGAGTATAAGAAAGGAAGGAAAAAAAACACATGAATTTGCAAAAGCTTTACAGACAAATACCAAAAAGTGTTTTTTTTTGGATGATGATTTTATAGTAAAATTATATATAAGGACGGAACTCCGGATCAGGCTCTCTAGTAAAAACCATAGGTTTTAAAAAAATCGGGTGTTGAAATCCTAGCTTGCAAGCTTGAAGAGCTACTCTATCATAAAAATCCCACTTAGATCGGTATTTTTTATCTCCTAAAATAGAAAAACCTGCTTCTGAAGTGTGTACACGAATTTGGTTTTTACGACCGGTCTCTAAAGTAACCTTTAAGGCTGTCGTTCCAGATTTTTGTTTAATCACTTCATAATGAGTTACGGCGTGCTTTCCTCTTGAAGCTTCTTTTACACTTCTTACATAATAAATTCCATCTTCTAAAAGATAACTCTGCCAAGTGCCTTTTTCTGGGGTCAAGTTTCCTTCTACAACAGCCAAGTACTCCCTTAAAATAGAATGCTCCTCGAATTGGCTTTTCAACTTATAAAGAGCTTCCTCTGAAAAAGCAAATACCATAATACCGGAAGCTTCTCTATCCAATCTATGTACCGGATGAACAGTTCTCCCCTTAAAAGCGATTTTTAAGTGTTCATGTAAATTTTCAGAAAGATCTGTTTCGGTAGCAACACTTAAAAGACCTGCAGGCTTATACACAACTAGTAGATGTTCATCTTGATATAAGATCTCAAATCCTTCTCTAAAATACTGCCTTTTTTTTTGCAGCTCCACCTTATCCTCAGGATTGACAATAACTCTAGGATCTTTTACCTGCTTACCCGCTACCAAAATACGGCCCTCTGAGAGCCAGGAACGTAACGTTGTTTTTGAACTATCTGGAGCAAATTCTTTTAATGCTTCCAATATAGGCTGCGTTTTTTGAACAATCCAAGTCATAAAATCCCTTGTTTTTTTATCATAAATTATAAGGAATTCCTTAAAAAAAGCAAGAAATTTACAGTAAAACTTCTTTATAAAATAAAACGTCGAATTTAATTTCTTCTTTTGCTATAAACAAGACTTATGCAAAAGAAAAAAATACAACACTATCTAAGCTATCTAGCCTTGCGAAGTTTTTTTTATCTAATTTCGCTTCTCCCCTATGCATTTCTACATAAATTAGGAGAAAAACTAGGTGTTATTTTATTTTTTACTGTAAAGAAGTACAGAAAAAGAACTCTTAGCAACTTAAAATTAGCTACAGACCTAATAATAAACCCCAAAGAGCTCATTCCCCTTGCTAAAAAATCTCTTGGGAACTTGGCTATAACCTGCTTAGAATATGGAAAACTTGCTAAAGAAAACCAAATCGAAAATATTGTCCAGTGCATTAACCCCTTAGAAGCAAAAAAAATCTTATCGACAGGAAAAGGCGTTATCTTCCTCTGCGCGCACCAAGCTAATTGGGAACTATTTTTTTTAGAGGGAACCTCAAGAATGCCAGGCGTTGCTATTGGACAGCCCGTTAAAAACACCTACCTATATAACTGGATTTTATCTATTAGAGAGAAATTCGGAGGAAAAATTGTTCTTCCCAACCAGGCAGTTAAAGAAGGACTCCGAGCTTTAAAACAAGGGAAGTTTTTGGGTATAGTAGGAGACCAGGGAATGCCAGGATCAGGTTTTAGCTCTCCTTTTTTAGGAAGAGAAGCATGGACATCTCCCCTCCCCGCACTTTTATCCTATCGTAGTGGGTGCCCCATTATAACAGCTACTATGACAAGAGAAAATGGTAAATATTTTATCCACTACTCAGATCCCATCTGGCCTGTGCAAAGTACCCCCTCAGCAGAAGAAATTCCCAACCTTATGAAAAAAGCCTTACTCCCTTTGGAAGATAGCATAAAAAAAACTCCTTCACAGTGGCTTTGGCAACATAATCGCTGGAAACAGCAGCTCTTAGGGAGAGTCAAAAAAAACTATAGACAAGACGCCATAGCCGTTCTTCTTCCTAAAAACACTATGGAGAACGAAAACCTCAAGCAGTTACTACAAACCTTTAAAGAAATATATCCCTTAGAGCTTCTTGCCTTTTTTTCCCCTATTGCTTTAAAAATGGAAGGAATCGAAGAACACCTTTACCAAGAATATAATGAAATAGAGGTCTTAGATTACAGATACAAATTAGTATTTAACTTTAGTGGAGAAGAGTCTTTAAGTAAGCACTTTTTACAGCTTGCAGCCTTAAAAGCTGTTAATGCCAAAGAGCTTAGCAAAGAGGCCAACCTACCTGTAAATACCCCGCTACCCAAACTCCTTAAAGAGGTCCTTCTCTATGCCCATTGAACGATTTTATGTTAATGACCCACTAGAGCAAGGCTCTACAGTTTTCTTAAAAAACGAAGAATTTCACCACCTAGCGCATGTTGTTAGGTTAAAAAAAGGGGAAGTAGCCGATCTTATTAATGGTAAGGGAATTTTAGCTAAGAGCAGGCTAGAAGAAATCGGAAATAAACAAGCAGCATTCTCTATTCTTTCCTTAGAAAAAGAGGAAAAACCAACTTATGAACTTGTTTTAGCTCAAGCACTGCCACGGCAACCTCGACTGGAATACATTTTAGAAAAAAGTGTAGAACTTGGAGTAACCAAACTCTGGCTTTTCCCTGGAATGCTTAGTGAAAAAAAAGAATTCAGCTCTTCACAAATTGAAAGAATTAATCATATTATCATTGCAGCCACTAAGCAGTGCGGAAGACTCCATCTTCCCGAGCTGACCTTGTCGCCTCCTCTGCTCTCCTGGAAAAACTCTACCCCTCCTAAAAACTCCTTTTTTGGTGATACAGCAGCCTTAGACTCTTCTTCTTTTTTAAAGCAGCTATCTAAACTAGAAGAAAAATCCTTACTAATCGCAATTGGCCCAGAGAAAGGATTTCACATAAAAGAAACAGTGCATATGAGAGAAGATTTAGGAATGCAAGGTGTTTTTTTACACGAAAATATCTTAAGAACAGATACGGCTGCCATCTTCTCGCTTTCTTTAGCATCTGCCTTTCTCATCGAAAACTAAGATTTCACTCAAAATAACGAAAATTGAAAAACGGGATAAAAAAACACCAAAATTAAGGCATTTTTTCTACGACCATCATGTTCGTTGTGCCACTTATGCCAAAAGGAGATCCGGCTGTAATTAATACAGAGTCTCCTTTCTTTACTAAGTCTAACTCGCGAATAAAATCACTTACCTTCATAAAAGCTTCTTGCATATTCGTTGCTTGGTAAGGCGGAACTGAAACAACGCCCCATAAAAGAGCCATGCGATGATAAGATTCTTTGGTTGCAGTCAAAGCAAAAATAGGGATTTCTGGACGAAATCGAGATAAAAGCCTAGCTGTAAACCCGCTACTAGTAAAGACAAAAACAGCCTTAGCGTTAAGACTATAAGCTGTATTTACCGTTGCAAGAGCAACAGAAGAAGGAACATCATACACCGCTTTTCTCGTGTTTTGATAAAAGAAGGTCCTATAATCAAATTCCTTTTCGGACTCAAGAATAATGCTCTTCATCATTTTAACAGTCTCAACAGGATATTTTCCTACAGCAGTTTCTCCTGAAAGCATTACTGCAGAGGTACTATCATAAATAGCATTAGCTACATCAGATACTTCAGCTCTTGTAGGCCTTGGGTTTTGAATCATAGACTCAAGCATCTGTGTTGCTGTAATTACAGGCTTTCCTAAAGTATAACACTTATGTATCATCATCTTTTGCAGCCCTGGAACCTCATAAAGGGGAAGCTCTACTCCTAAATCTCCCCTAGCTACCATAATGCCATCAGCCACCTGCAAAATAGCATCAAAATTTTCTACTCCCTGTCTATTTTCAATTTTTGCAATAACGGTGATATCAGGGCGTCCTTGACTAGCTAAAAGCTTTTTAATTTCTAGAACATGTTCAGCAGATCGAATAAAAGAAGCTGCAATGACATCAACCCCATGCTTACATCCAAAAATAAGAGCATCTATATCTTCCGTAGTCATTGCTGGAAGGGGAACTTTAACGCCTGGAAGGTTCACTCCTTTTTGGCTTTTTAAAGTTCCTGCGTTTTTGATTTCTATTAAAGCTCCCTCTTTTGTTTTTTCTACTACAGTAGCAGCTATATATCCATCATCGAAAAGAACAGTGTGACCAGCTTCCAAATAATCAAATACCACCTCAGGGGTGACTAAAATCCCTGCATCTTCTTTTGTTCTTACAAGATGCACTCTTTCCTTACAAGAAACCGGCAGACTTCCATCCGGAATTTTGCCAAGGCGGATTTCAGGACCTTTCGTATCCAACATAATAGCAAGGGGAATCCCTTTTGCATCCCTTGCTTTTTTTAACTTTTCAATGACAGCTAAATGTGTATCAAATGTTCCATGACTAAAATTCAATCTGGCTACATTCATCCCGGCGTCAATAAGTTCTAAAATTTTCTCATACTCATTTACAGCAGGACCCATCGTACAGACTATTTTCGTGCTAATCCTATCCTTCACTTTCATATAAATCCCCTGTTTACGAGCTATAACAGCTAAACAAAGCATACCGAGAGCTCTGCTCTTTGTCTATTTTTTTCTGAAACTTGCTGATATTGAAGACTTATGGGCTATTCTAGCACATAACTGAAATTTTTTTATCACATAACTCATAGCAATCTTGACCGAAAATAAAAACAATAAAATCTATGTCTTAAAACCTTCCTGCACTAAGACTTTCTTCCCTTGAAATACAATGCCAAGAGTCAAGACTTTTGCAACTCCCCTGCTATGTAGCTCCGCTACGTAGTTTTTCTCTTCGATCTGTTTTAGAGCTTCTTTAGCTGTGTCCTTTAAAGAAATCCCTTTTTTTGTTTTTTTGAACTCTATAACAATTCCTAATTCTTTAGAGTTTTTAGGAATAAGACATACATCATAGCGCCCATACCCACTTTCTCTATTAGACTTCACTTCATGAGTCTTTTCTAAAGCCACCAAAAGCCCAAGGACAAAAGCGTGGTAGACTTTTTCTGAACTATTACTATCAAGATCCTGAGAGCTCATAGCATTTACAATTAGCTTTTGGAATAACTCAGCAAAAAGCTCTACATCCCCCGTAGTTAAACCTGTAAGCATTTTTGATAAATTAGAACCAGGAAGATTATTTGTAAGCCAATTTTGCATAAAGCCTTTATATAAAGTGAGCACTTCTTGATTAGGAATAGTCACACTACGCATCGGACCGGCCGGATCTGAGTCTTTAGTAAGTGTTAAATAACCACTAAAGAAAAATAGACTCCATACAGTATCTTCTCTTCTTTCTAAATCAGAAAATATAATTCCCTCTTCAATAGATTTTGTGATTGATTTCCCTTGCAAGAGCTTTTCCATATCTTCTTTAAAAGAGTCTTCCCCTTTCCAAAGAAGTTTTTTAATAAGCTCATTAGAGCTAGTATTTACCCAGTAGGGCTGGAGCTTACCACTGCTTTTAATACATTGAATAATAGACCAGGGATTATAAATAGACACATTCCCTATCAAATAGCCATTATACCACTTTCTGATCTCCTCTATTTTGAAAGAAACCTGCTGCTCTCTAAAAAGGCTCTCAACCTCTCCCTCTAAAAGACCAAATTTATCAACAAAATAATCTTCTAAGATGGTATAGCAAGTACCATTATTAAAACCGGAAAAAATACTTTCCTTACTAACACGAAGGATTCCAGTTAAGACTGCTTGTTGCAGTAACGAATTATCTTTTAATCCATCACCAAAAAAACCGCGCATAAATTCTACAATTTTATCATAATATCCATGTAAATAGCCTGCATGAATCGGCGCATCGTATTCGTCTATTAAAACAATGACCTTTTCCTTATAATAACGTTGTAGCCAAAGAATAAGATAAAAAAGGCTTTTTTCCAAAGTCCCTTTAGAAGCAGTTTTATGTAAAATATCTAGAAAATTTGTTCTTTCCGGATTGCTTAAAATAGGTTTGGATTCTCCTGTTTCAGTATTAATACTAGTTGCTTCCAATAAAAACTGATGCTTTTCAAATTCGGTTGCAATACAAATTTTCATTTTCTCATAAGCGTCTTCCCAAGAACTATGATGAACTTCTTTCAAGGTAAAGAAAATAGTAGGAAACTGTCCCCTATAATCTTGAACACCTTTTTTGCCTTTATCGTCTTTCCAAGTAGACTTCGTTATCTTTAAGCCCTGAAAAAGAGCTTCAGAATCTTTTTCTTTATTAGAAAAAAAATAGTAAAGCATAGAAAGATTTGTAGTTTTCCCAAAACGTCTTGGCCTTGGGATTAAAGCAACTTCTGCGCCACTGCGCACTATTTCTTCTATAAATAATGTTTTGTCTATATAAGAATAGTCACCCTGGATAATTTTCTTAAAATCACTTACGCCTAGAGGGAGTTTTTTCATAGATAACCTTGTTTTCTCGCAAGTATAACAAAAGATCACTTTTTTAAACTAGGATTTATACATTTCAAAAATCTAAATATTTACATATATAGAAAATCCTGTTAACAAAAAGAAAAACAACATTTCAGGTGGCTTAACTACAAGTTATGACTAAAAAAGAAACCGTAGACTCTCCTCTTCAAAAAAATCAAATAAACCACATGGCAAACGAAAGAACTTTCCTTGCTTGGATAAGGACATCCATTGGAATTATGGCACTTGGTTTTGTTTTAGAAAGATTTGCTCTTTTTATCAAACAATTAGCAAATTTTTTTACAGCAGCAAGGGGTCCTTCAGATGTGCTGATCTCTTCTCATCCTCAAAACTATTCTTCTTTATTTGGAGTAATACTTGTAGGCTTTGGGGCTTTGATTGGTTTATTTTCTTTTTTTAATTATAAAAAAACAGAAAAGCAAATAGAAAACGACAGTTATAGCTACGGCCCAATACTGCCTACCATTTTAACACTATCTATTTTCACTATTGGAATTTTTCTAGTTATCTATTTGCTTAACACCTAAAACCTTAACATCTTTCCTTGTATGTTTTTTTTACATGCTATAAGCTGATAAAAAAAACACAACAAAAAGGAATTTTTTTATGAAAAATGCAGCGATAATTCTTCTTATTTACGGTATAACCGTCCTTTTAGGAGGGGTTTTTGGTTTTGTGAAAGCTGGAAGCTTGGCTTCTTTATTTTCTGGCGTAACCTCTTCTTTGCTTCTTTTTGCAGCAACTACTTTGCTTTTCACAAAAAAGTTTTCAGGATATTGGCTAGGACTTGGAACAGCGATGCTTTTAGAGATTGTTTTTATTTTACGATTTGTAAAAACACTCCACTTTCTCCCAGCAGGACTACTCAGCATCCTTAGCTTAGCTGTGATTTTTGTCTTATTTTTTAAAATAAGACAAAACCAAAAACTCACATCTTAGGTGTGCCAATCAGAAACAGGATGATCATTTTCGTAATACGGCTCCACATGAACAATCACATCCCTTACTGCCGGCCACGACTGTTGAATTTGTAGACGCACCTTTTGCGTAATGGCATGGGCATCTTCTACTGAAAGCTCCGGGTTCACCTCAATGTCGACGCTGACATGAGCATCTGGTCCATAAGATTGAATCCGCAGCTTTTCCGTTGCCATAACTCCTTCAACTTGCATTGCAGCATCATGAACTCTCTTAAAATATTCAAAGGAAGGAGCTCTATCCAAAATTTGATGTAAGTTGTTCCATCCAGCCTTTACTCCTATGATAATCATTAAAAAAGCGATAAAAAAAGCGCCAATATGATCTAAAAGCAGGCTATACTTGGGGAAATATGCTCCCGAACCAAGAGCTATAACAGCAAATAAGCAACCAAGCCCATCAATTCTATAGTGTACTGCATCAGCTAAAAGAGCCGGACTATTTTGTTTTTTCGCAACAGCCTTTAAATGCTGATAAGCAATTTCAAGAAGGAGAACAGCTCCAAGAGGGATAATCCAAGCGTAAGAATTGATAGCTTGCAAAGAATTTTCTTCCAAGGCGCTAGCAAGCTGTTTACAACCTAAATACCCACCTATAATGACAAGAAAGACACCAAGCTGCAGCCCTGCAATAGGCTCAAAGCGTCCGTGCCCAAAAGGATGATGTCGGTCTGGAGGCTTGTCCGCAAGACCTATACATAGCATTAAAAGAAGACTAGCTCCAATATCTAATAAACTAGAAAGCCCATCTAAAAGAAGGGAATAACTTCCCAAATAATAAAAACCCAAAATTTCAGAAAGGATAATAATTGCCCTTAGCCAAATCCCCTTTAAAATAGTGGAAACAATTTGCTTTCTCCTCTCTTGCCTTTTTTCGTACACCTCACCAGGCAAAGACATTCTATCAGGAAACTTCGTCATAATCCTATTCTATACCTTTATTAAATTAAATAAATTCATAATATGTAGTGGATTTTGAAAAAATATTCTTTTTTTGTCAACGATTTTATTTCAATTAATTATCTTAAACTACTCAGTTATAATTTTTATTTAAAGATCACGTTTTGATAGATAAAGGATCTTATTTTAAAGGACTTAAAACTTATAGATTTTCTTAAAAAAATTATGCCGCCTATTTCGAAATCTGGAATTCAGATTAACGAATTTACTATATTAACAACCTGACCAATTTTTAATAATTATTGAATTAAATCGCAATTTAATGTATAATAAATTTTACAAAAACAATTAAACAAGGAAAGTTAAAATGTTAATCCCAGGATCAGCAGGACTTCTGCTAATTAATATTATAGATATGCATCCATTAGTTCCCTCCATAGGCAGTGGCGATCCTACACCTAAATACCTCAACCAGTTAAAGCTACTATCAACTTTATCAGAAACTTCTGACTTAAAAGATAAATGTGAGCGTTATTTTAGTTTAGCAAAAGCCCCCTTTCTTGGTTCTACAATCTTCGCATGCGTTACCCTAATAGCACTCAACATCTTATTAGTTGGAACTGTCACCGGAATAGCTGCTTCCGCTGCACCTCTTTGCACTGGGGCTGTTATTACTATAATAGGGATTGTAGCAGGCTTTGCTGCTAACTATTTTTCCTCTAAAAGGATTAAAAACGCCAAATTAGAGTTAGAAAACTATCTCAACACTAATAAATTAGAATTAAGGCTTTCACTAGAGCGAACAATTAACGATGAGAAATTTGAAATAGCAAAAATTATAGATAGCCAAAGTGATATTAAAAAAGCACCTGTAGTAGCACTTGAAAAACTTCTCTCTGCCCGAAAAAATATCAACTTAGCAGAAAAAACTTTAGAAGATTTCTTTAGTAATGAAGATACTGCTGTTAGAGAAGAGGTTGTATAGCTATGTATGTTTTATAGCAATTGCAGAGGAACAAAAAAAAATTGATAAAAAGTAATAGCTAGAAAACCCGAGTTTTATTTTCTCTCCCTAAAAATTATAGGCGAAAATAAGACTTCTGTATAACATATGTGCGAAAAACAATTCAAAAGAGGCATATGAATACAAATTGTTGGTCAAATATCTGCACATCAGCTTGCCAAAACATGTCTTCAGGATTCCTCTATGCTCAGCAGCAAGCGACTGCAACATTGGATTTCATAAGAGTTAAAATTTCAGAAATTCAGGTGCAAGCGCCTATCATAGCGCCCTCTATCGGACACTGGGCAGTTTTAACTGGCTGGGGAGATTTAAAAAATCACGCAATCAGCTTTCTTCAAGCAGTAGATAGACAAGAGCGGAATAATGCCTTACAGCTATTAGGGATAGACCTGATCAACTTCACTTACAGCACGATCTCCATAACAGAACTTTTTTTAACAAGAATTCACAATAGATCGATACAAAACATAGTAGCCTATCTTCACCCTATTGGAGCCTTTAGCTCTTTACTCGGCTTTTATTTTGAACTAAGAGAAGTAAAGCGCAGCCTAGAATTCTTACAACTGCTTTCAACTGCAAATACCATTCAAGGAGTGTTCGAAAACCTGGCACGTAATTATTTCCCAGAAACTATACTGACACAGCAAGAAGGCCAAGACCTAAGCGCCCGCCTAGCATTGAGAGTACAAGTTTGGTGTAGAGATGAATTTGTAGAAAAATTAGATGACATCTTAGAAGACTTAAAATCTAAAGACCTCGAGACTCAAAAAGACGCTAAAATCAAAGCAAAAGAACTCCTTACCACTATACGAATACAAGGAGAAAAAACTCTTTATATCCACATTTTTTCCATGATAGGGTTTGCTCTTAGCTCTTTAGGCTTCCTAGCCTTAATAGCTGGATGCTCCCTCGCTACAATTCCTGCAACCACAGTTATTTTAATGGGTAGTTTAGTTTGTCTTACTTCTTCTAGTTATGCTACAGTAAGCTTACCTTGCAGTGGTTGGAAGATCGATTGCAAATATTTCCTTCCTAACTGCCTTAGGTACTGCCTTGAAACTGAGGCTTAAAATACGCGTACGCTTTCAAAAATACAACATTTAAAGCCAATATTCCCTACAAGCTGTCAAAAATTCCTAACTTCAGGTTATACTGATAGAAAGAAGAGATCGTATGATAACTAAAGAAAAATGGCTGCAAATTCAAGCAAAAATGGAAGAGCTTTCGCTCTTTGAAAGCGACTTGATAGAAAAATTCATTCTAGGCTCTGGCAAGGGAGGCCAAAAAATCAATAAAACTTCTTCTTGTGTATATTTAAAACATATTCCTACAGGAATTGAAATTAAATGCCAAAAAGAACGCTCTCAAGAGATGAACCGCTTTTTTGCAAGAAAAGAGCTTTGCAACAAAGTAGAAGAAATCATCTTTCAAAAAAAATCAGAAAAACAACAAGAGCAAGAAAAAATACGCAGACAAAAAAAACGAAGATCCAGAAAATCTAAAGAAAAGATCCTCGTCAATAAAAAAAATCTATCAGAAAAAAAATCGCTTAGAAAACCTCCTTCTTATCCAAGCTCTCAGGAATAATTAAATTTCTATTCCATAAGTTTTCAAAATATCCGTCCTGGATCTAAAAAAAAGCAAAATAGCTCTGATCCAAATACCGGCAACAACTCCTCCTTCTAGGAGTAGTGACTAAAGAGGTCCCTTCAAATCCGTAATATCTTTTTGTGCACAAAGAGAAGATCTATTGCAATACCTAGGAGGGAAATATTCTTATTTTTGAATGTTTTTTTAAAAGAAGCCTATTGCAAAAAGTATATTTTTTTTGCATGATGCGAAAAAAGGAATTAGAGGAGTTGCATGACAGATCCCGTTGTTACCGTTGCTTTAGTAAATCCCATTCCAAGAAGCTTGCATTTTTATAAGGCTCCTCCGAGTTATCCCGGGCTTTTCCTTGTTCAGCCGAGTCCAAATGCTGTTATGGCTCCTTTAGGCCCTGTGCAAGATCTGCAACCCTCAGAATATGTCGCAGCAGCGGCCATTATTCAATCATTTAAAGTTCTCTCCGAGGCTGTCTTAGCTTATTCTCCGACGCTGCCGGGCCAGCCCGCACTACCAAAGCCCTCTTTAAAGACGTTAGAAGAGTTTAAAGGGGCTCTATTGAAATTACAGGCTGAAATAAAAATAGCTTTTGAAAACAAGCCTCCCACGGCTTTTCCTAAAGAATTCCTTTCCGTGTTTGTCCAAATTACTGCACTTCTTGAACAAGTGGAGGTCTTAATTAAGCAAGAACCACCTAACACCGAAAAGCCTGTGCAAACTCCACAAAGCCCTATTTTACGGGGAGAAAGTACTCAACCGCCACAAACTCCGCAAAGTCCTGTTTTGCGAGGGGAAAGTAATCAACCGACGCAGACTCCTCAAGGTCCTGTTTCACGAGGAGAAAGTAATCAACCTGTACTTCCTAGAGCTACTCCTCTTCCTTTAGGACCTAATTTACAGGAATTAGCTTTACCTAATTCTCCTCCTCCAAGGGAAAAAGAGCCCCCTATTTTAACACCTAAGCAAGCGCCCTTTTTAAAAGAACCTTTCGTACAAAAACCAAACCAGGAACCTACTGCTTTACCAAGACAAGAACCTATTTTAAGTCCTGTAAAACCAGAGGTGGGAGCGCAAGAAGTAAAGCAACCTGTAGTACAGCAAAAAGAACTCCCGAAAGAAGTGGAAATAATTCCAAGACCTATTTTACCCTCTTTACCTCCTGGAAAACCAGCTCCTTCGACCGGAAATATTCCACCTCCTTTAAAAGAAGGGCAACCTCCAACAGAAAATCCTCCATTAGAGGAATTACAAAAAAACATTCCTATTTTAATACAGAGTCTTGTGAAAGCCTTACCAGCAGCCCCAAAATCGGCTGTTAATCTTCAACCGCAGTTTGAGTCTTTTATTAAAGAGCCCGTTTTAACGTTACTTACTAAAGAAGTTCTCTTGCCCTCACCATTACCTTTTGCTAGTAAAGCACAAATTAAAGAACAACCCCCTTTCCAATCTCCTATAAGAAATGAAATCATACAACCCCCTAAAGTTTTTGTGGCAGAACCAGCTGTGATTCAAAGAACTTATCCTAATTATGTGCCGGGAATAATTACGCCGGCGCCGATTAAAGTAGCCGCGCCGATTAATGTGCTTGCTCTACCTCTTTCTTTTGAAGTGCCTTTTGTAGTCGGTAATAAAATTGTTCCTCATATGGAAACAGTTATGAGAACACCTCCTTTTTCTACAGAGATTCCTTTCGCCTTTATCGTTCCTTATACCCCCGCTTTTCCTATAATAACATCGGCACCGTCTCCTATGAAAATAAAAAGAGAAGTAGCTAGTGAGGGAGAAGAAGACCAGGTGGGAGAAGGAGAAATGAGCATTCAACTACTTGCTTATGTACCAGAAGGACCCACTTGGTACGGAGATCCTTTCGAAGAGGGTGCTATAGATGAACGGCCTCTTAGAGTTCTTCCTTTAAAGAAATTTGCTATAGGAGTTTATTTAGTAACTAATGAGCAATTTGTTGAGTTTTTGAATGCTGAATCAAAAAATGGAAAATTGCACCAAGGAGAAAAAGGATTTATTTTTTCTGCAGAAGGAAAGCTACTTTGTCAGGTGAAAAATGGCAATCCAGCAAGTGATATTGAAGTAGAGGCTCATAAGAGATATCTAGGATTTAAAGTAACAGAAGGCAAAGAATCTTATCCTATCATCTGCGTTACTTATTTTGGCGCAGCCTCTTTTTGTGAGTCAGGAGGATTTAGGTTGCCAACAGAGGTAGAGTGGGAAAAGGCTGCTTCCATTATAGTAAATGAAGAGAGAAATCCTACCCAGAAGTTTCGTTACGGCTTTAGCCAAGATGCTATTGATGCTTCTTTGGCAAGCTACGGAGCCAATAACCCGAAAGATCACGCCCTGGATGCGCAGTCAACACCTGTTGGCTTTTATAATGGAAAAAACATCTGTACAAAAGGGGGGCATACATTTCCCACGTCTAATGCAGTTAGTCCTTTTGGTTGTTACGATATGAGTGGCAATGTTTGGGAGTGGACTACAACAGCAGATGGAGAAAACCGAATTATTAAAGGAGGATGCTTCCAGAGCTCTGAAAAAGAGTTAAGGGCATCTGCTAGAGCTTGGAAAAAAGAAGGCTCTCTTGATAAATTTACAGGGTTTCGCGTAGCTATTTCCTAGAATATTTTTCACAAATCTACCATACCCGTTAGCAGGGCTTTTAGAAAAGATAACTTTTAAAAGAAAGAGGGCTTCAGGTTGAAGCCCTCATAAAGTATTTAAGCCTCGTCTTCAAGTAAGGCTTTAGCAGCAAGCTTTAAACTTTCAATCCCTTCAGGAAATCCACATTTTACTAGTAACTCCTGTAAAAAAGCCATTTCCGTTTGCATGTAATCCATCTTGGTTTCTAAGCAGGCTACCTCTGTTAACAAAACAGCCACTGTTTTCATAAAATACTCCTTGTTATTATTTATTATTATAAAACATCACCTGCTTCTCTACTTTTTAAAACTTCCTTTAAGGCCAATTTTAAAGTCCTTATTCCGCCTCGAAAACCACAACGTTTAAGCAGGTCATCTATGCACTGCAGTTCTGTTTCTAAAACATCCAACTTCGACTCTGAAATAGCTAACTCAGACATTAAATATTTATCTTTCATATTACTCCTATTAGTTATTATACACTCAATTATAACGTTAATTAAAATTTAAATCAACGCAAATGTTAAAGAATTATTAAGAAAACAAACGAACTAAAAACAGTAAGTCGTTAATTGTAAGAGCAATATAAAAATCAAAAAAAACACTTCCCTTGGCAACACGAAAAATATCAGTTAATACCGCTTTTTTAAATAAGGTGTTCTCCTTAAGAACGGACTCAAAAAAAACCTAGCATCAATTATTTGTATAACATTAAGAATTTTCGTAATTAAAATTAATTATTGATTCATTTAGTGTTTAAATAAATCATTCAATCATGCTAAACTTTATCAAATATAATATTAATTTTTAGGGAACGTCATGGACACCAATACCTATGAATACTTCTATCAAAAAAACTGGAATACTTTCTTAGAAGAACTTGATACAAAATCCCGCGCAACCCCACCCGGTTTTCAACAGAAAATACATAGGGCCTCCTACCATGCAATTAGGATGACCATTCGAACTATACAGACCGTAGCTAACGCCATCTTCTTTTCTTATAATAAGATTAAAGGAGCATTAGAGTATACTGCAATTCAAATAAAAAGAGTTTGCATTTTATTTTTAAATATGCCCCTTAACATAAAAAAAATATTATTTCCTTCTACCGCGGATATTTTAGAAAAAAAAATTGAATCCTTTACTTATTTACTAGAAAAAGACTCGCATACAGGTTCAACTTTAAAGGAAATCAAAAAACTACCCCACGACGAAAAAAAAGAGCTCATGCTTGGTTGGCTTGAAAAATCCCTAGGTGAAGCTATCCAAAAACCTACTATCCAAACTCTTTATAAAAACATGAAACTTCTAGCTGAAGGAGATCTTCCCATAGAAGATCTAACAAAGCTTAGAGAAACCACAAGCGAAATAAGCAAAGAAAAAGCCACTAATTCTCGCTTTCCTCATATTTCACAGGCGGTTGAAATCTTTATTCAAGCATTTGAGGTGGAAAGAATCTATGAAAACTCCATTACCCCTTCTTCTGTTCAAAAAAACTTTAAAATCTTATTAGAAAATCCCAATCTCTTAAAACGATCTGAAATTGCAAAATTAGTAGTAGAGGCTCCTTCTTCTTTACGCAGCGCAATTGAAGAAAAAAAAACAAGAGTTCAGCAGCGATTCATTCAATGCATCCATCAACAGGAACTGCATTTTCTAAAGCAATTACCTAGTTTATTAAAACAATTGTCCCTACAAGAAGTTCAGCAAAACTATCTTTCTAAGGAAGAAGATATTTACTTAACACGCCGGATTAATTTAGTTAATAACCAAATTGAATCCCTAAACGAAGATGATACTACAGAAATAAGCTTTAAAAAATGCGTTCCCCTTTTTGAGAAGACTCATCTAATTCAGCAACAAGAAAAGAAAGAAAAAGCCGCCTCAGTTTGTAGGGAAATCAGTGAAAATATTATTAGCCAAGCAAAAGAAACTGTTTATCAGTCCTCTTTAATGGTTTTTAAACCCATCAAAAAAAGAGTTGATTTAATATTCGAAATGTTGCCTCAAACAGCCAACTACAAGTTAGAAAAAACAAAAATCCTAAAAGATATTGAAAGCATAGAAAAAAAACTTAATCCCTCTAAATCCCTATCCTCAGTTTTCCCCTCCATACACAAAATTATAGATGAAATACAGGACCTAGAAAAAAAATTAATCCGAGATGAAGTATTAACGATATCTCATGTAGATAGCGTCAAAACGATTCTAATCGAATATCGCGGCTTTATTGAGAACGAAAGCAAGGTGCAACAAGGATCTTCTCCTTGGAAAGACCTTGCAGAAATAGACACCGTGAGCAAGAGGAATCACGATCGCAAAAGTGGATTTGCCAAAGATGTACTTTGTTTAATTTTAGAAAAAATACCCAGTTGCCAGCTGCCCCTCCTTTTAGCCAAGCAAGATGCGAGAAACCTATTTAACCGTAAAGAAAATCACCCCACACCTACAACAGGCGTGGAAAAAGAATTAGAAGATGCAGCCAAGGCGTTTATTAGTTCTTTGCAAAAAAAACATAGCCCTCACATTGAAGCTATCCTTAGCTCTTTTACTGAATTTGCAGCAGGACTTGAAAAAGAAAAAGACTTAGAAATCATTCAAGAAGTTAAAGAAGCTGAAGAGCAAAAAGCCAACGAACCCGATTTTACAGATCTAGCAGCAAAACTAGATATAACAACAGAGCTAAATACCTGGCATACAAATCTTCAAGAAATTTGGATACAGCACATATCAGAAGATCATAAAGAAAAAATCAAAGCTGCTAAAAGCGCCTCTGCGATGCAAAAAACCATGCTCGAATGTTTTAGCATATGGCTCCAAAAAACCACAGGGCACAACCCGAAAAAGCTCCCCTCTTTAGAAGAAATTGTTTTCTCTAGCAGTGAGGCTAAAAGAAACAGTGCCCTAAAGAAGTTAGCTACGCATGCCAAATTCAAAGAAGGTCTTCTCTCTTATTTACAAACTATAAGAACTAACCTTTCTAGCGAGCACGCGCAAAAAAAAACCCAAGCCCCAAGCAAAGGCTTTAGTTTAGAACTATCTTGCAACCCACCTAGGGAAATTGCTTCAGGAGCTTGGGGATTTGAAGAAAGCCATTTCGATAAGGATATTGGAAATGGCATAGTGGCCAACTTTGAAAATATTATCTCAAGCCTAAAAGCAATAAGAGACCGTCTCTCTACGGAGGGATTCACCTCTGAATTTGACTTTGAATTAGCATGGATAAAAAGTCTTGATAGAAATCCCCGGTTAAAAAGCAATAAATCCATTTCTTGGATAACTTTAAGCATCTGCCAGAAGGCTGCTGCAAGTCATTTTGCAAGTAATACCCCCACACCACCTGAAATTCTTGAAATATTCCTAAATCAATATAAAAATCTCGAAGGTAAATTTGCACTAGAAACACTCACAAACTCCGGGCGCTCTAGTTTCTTAAAAACTCTACTTTTGATGGTTTTTTCAGAAGACCGTAATGTGGAAGTCACCTACAAGCAAAGATCGTATGCAATACAATTGCTTAGCCTATCCGACCTTCCTCTAGCAGATATCGAAAAAATTAAAAGTAAGCTAGTGCCCACTTCATCAGATCCAAAATCACCTGCTACAGCTATCCTACAAGAAGTAGGAGCGGCATTGCAAAAAACCTCCATTAGTCTAGAAGGAGTAGAAGAGAGTACTTTGCAAAAATCTTTCCAAAGAGCCGGTCTAGCTAAGAGCTCTGAAACAAGAGCTCTTCTTGATATATATCGAGCAAGAGCCGGGGAATCCCTCAGTTTACACCTTATGACTTACCTGGAAGGTCTTTCCTTAAGTCATGATGAACAAAGAGAGCTAGCTGAAAGAGCACTTTGTAGAGCGTACTCTTTCAACCCTGAAGAAACACGATCCTATTTAATAAGTAAAACACCCCAAGGAGGCAGCTTTGGTAGCGTTGATCTAAAGACGTTAGCTACTCCCTTAGAAGTGTTTTTTTCTGATGTCGTTGCTAAAATTGATCCAAGTTACTATTTTTTCAACGCAGATTCTCCTAGAGAAAAAATAAGACTATTTAATGAAAAGCTCATAAACAGCAAAGAAACACACAAGATGTTGATGGGATATGCTAGAATCATTACAGACCTAAGCCTATTAGCTAAGCAAGGCACCTTAGATGAAAATGATTTTTATCTCCTTTTTAGAAGTAAGCTAGCCTATCAAGACCTTAAAATAAACTACTTTGAAGGCAAAAAAGCCATTGGAGGGTTTTTAAAAATAGCAACGGATTCTGCAGAATCAGAAATGGTCCAGTCAGCAGAAATAATCCAAAGACTCTTAGAAAAACCTACCTATCTAGAAAGAATCAGTGATCTTATAACTAAAAATGAAGGGATCGATTATGCAACTCAAATAATCGAAAGGTCTATTAAAAGTGGCAATTCCGTATTAAGTTTTACCTTAACCAGTATCCCTGGTTTTGCTTCTCTTGGAGCGAAAATTCAAGTTGACATGGTGACAGGTGTTATTTATCAAAATGGAAGACAACAAATAAATCTCCCTCCTAAGCTACAAAACCATCCAGATACACGCTTTTTACAAATACATACCTTCCCCTATACATGGGATACGAGCGAAAATGCCTATATCTACTACACAAAAGAAAATGGAAAAAATATCCCCCAAGTTCTTGTAAAAGAAGTGGGCGATGACACCCCCCCTGTCATAAAAAAAAGACTCTCTGTAGGATCTAGAGAGTTACTTCTACAATTTGTCCCCAAAGAGCAGATTAAATTCCCCAAAGTAGCACTACACCGCATGGGAATCAAAAACTTCTGGCAAAAAGCTGAAGGAGAGCTTTTAGGATACGACACAAAGGGAAATCTAGTTGCTACCTTTAAAAAAGATAATAAAAGCGAAAGCTATGTTATAACGACTCCGCAAGGAATAAGGTATCGATTTTTAAAACAAGAAAGCCTTTCATCCTATAAAAGCCATCCTGTTTTATCGCGCCTTCTGAGTGTTTTCTCTTCTGAAGAGATTCTTATAGAAGAAAAGGGAAAAGAATTTTTCGTCCCCGCTATTAGTCTAACGATAAAAGAAGAACAAACACCTGAATCTACCCGCTGGGTTTTAGAACTTAAAGGAATGACAAAAAAAATTCTAGACACAAGTTCTGAAGGATCTTCCTCACTCATTGTAAAAAATGACATCAATAGCCAAGAGCTTGAGGGAACTCGAAAAGAATTACTAGAAACAACCGTCCGCCTTGATTTACAACTGCAAAAAGAAAGTTCTCTTTCTTCTAAATACAATATACGCCAGCTTGAAAAAAAAATAGAAATGCTCCAAGAGAAAATCGCTACTATAGAAGAAAAGCTCTTTTTATCAACACTACCTGAAAACACCGACTACCTGAATGAAACAGCTATTTTAGAAATGGTTCCAGTCTCTATACGACCGTCTCCAAGAGGACTTGTTAATGCAACAGAAATTTTCTCATCCCTATTAAATTTCTTACGGAAAAACAACTCTTTAAATCCTTTTGACCCAGAAATCCTCTCCTCATATCTTGCAGTGAAAGAGACCTATGAAAAAGAGTGCGATACAGAATTAGAAGCTGTTTTCTTCTCTAAATCCATAAATGACACAGGTCTCTTCACAAGAAATTTATCAGGAGCTCTTAAAATCACGTATATGAGCTTTGCAAAAGGTAGCGAAGCTGCTATCCCAGCAGAGACTCTGCTTATAGAAGAGCTAGCAAAATACCCCTTAGATAAATCTTTAAAAAGCTCTGAGCTGCTCTTACTACAAAGAGCAATAGCTGCTTTAGATAACAGAATAGAACCTCTTGAGGAATATCTTCAACTAAGCTCCTACTTAAATTTCATGCTCTATCTACATTTTTCCTATAAAAAAAGAGAATTTGCTACAATAACCCTTGGGGATAAGGTAGCAGAGAGGAATTCTGTTGAGCGTTCTTTTGAAGAAACTCTAGAAAACTGTACAGAATGCATAAGTCTTCTAGCCCCACCTTTCCATTTACATAAAAGCCTACTAGACATCTGGGCAAAAACCAATTTATGTGGACCTCCTACAAACTCAGAAATACTAGAGACAGAGGAAGCTTCCATTACACAAAAAGAAAAACCTCTAGTACTAAAACAGATGCAGTTTTTCAGCTCGCAATCTCTTTTAGAAAGATTATTTTCGGTAGATATCATTAGTTCTATTCATAAAGAAGCCTCTTCTGAAATCTCAAGTGAGCAAAAAAGCCTGATACGATCCTTCCTTATCCATAGCAAAGATCAGGTAATTGGATTCTATCTTGAAGAAATGGGTCATTTTAATGCTGATGGTTTATACGCTGAATTTAAAGTAAATGAAGAAACAGGCAAAGCACTCTATGGGCTTACTAAAGATGATCTGAAAAACATTTTTACATTCTTGGAAACAAAGGGCTATATTTCAAAAGCGGGAAGAGAAGCGAACTATTATCGATTATCTTCTGCTGAGATGGCAACAAAACAATTTGAAGCTGCTGAAATAAGAGCATTTCTTGCTGATAAAGCTCTTTCTGAAGAACAATTAAGTAAAACAACAGAAAAATTAAGAGCTTTTCTATATAGAGCCATGCAATCCGGATTTAAATTTTCATTTAGTGAAGGCTTTGAAGCAGAGCTTGATAAAAAGCTTGAAATAGAAAAAAAACTCCACCTTTCACAATACCTTGAAGCAGAAGCTATTTTACACGCCGGTCTATCTACTCATAAAGTATCCTGGACAGAGCTAAAATACGCCGTACTATCGGGAGATTACGGTAAATTTCCTATCGCCGATGCTAAATCCCTATCACAGCTATCGCAAGCAATGATCAGATACCTTTTCCACAAGACAGAAGTGCAACACATAGAAAACATCCAAAAAGCACAGGCTGTTGGGGAACGTAACAAGATCGAGCTTTTACAAACAAAAAGAAACTACTCGATAGACCTATTGCTGCAAGAGAACCTCCCCCCCCAAAAAAAAGAAGAGCAAATTCAGCAAAGAGCTTTTCTCTTTTTTGAAGAAGATTACGGAAATCGTTGTAATCTTATGCAAATTCGAATGTTCCGCTCTCTTATGTTAGGGAGTGACCACGAAGAGGCTATCGACTCAGGCCAGGCAAGAATGGGCTTTGGAAAAACAGCCCTATTACCCCTTCTTGTTATAGTAAAACTAGCTATACAAAGACTTTACCCTGAAAAAGAAAGGCACCTTGTTCGCTGTGTTGTCACAAAAGCTGCACTAGATGATAACACAAGATCATTTAATGGAAAGCTCGTCTCTATTTTAGGAAGCAAGGTCGTACAGGATCGCGATTTCCCTCGCTATCAAATCGATAGAGAAAACCAAGCAGCCTCTTTCAAATACATTCTTGAAGATTTAGAATCCCGGTTAGCCTTCTACACACAAATAAAAAAAGAAGGTTTCATACTCATTCAAACGCCTGAGATTCGCAACAGCATGGAAGCACAAGACTCTGATTTTGGGCAAATGATTATACAGGCAGGAGAAATAGACAAAGCTAATATCCCCTTTTGCCTTGAAGCCAAACGACTAATTGGCATGATGCGAGGAATACCCACTTATACCATATTTGATGAACTAGATGATACACAAGACATCAAATCTAGGGAGGTCAATTTTACAAGAGGAACAAAAAGAAACATCCCTATTTCTTCTATACGTCCTCTAGAAAAAGTGATTTCTTTTGTGGAAAAAAATAAAACAAAAGACTGGAAAGACCTTAGAGGAAGAGCTAAGGATTTAGTAGAAAGCCTTTGTCTTACCAAAAGAGGCGAGTCTATTATAGATTGTCCAAAAGAGGTAATAAACTACTTAACAGACCGAAGAGAGCCTATTAATCCTTTTGTAGAAGACATTTTAAGTGAGCGCCTTTTATCTCATAAAGCAAGTAGCGACGCAGAGCACACAGAAAATGATTCAACGTTACTCCTTATTCGCGCTATGCTTCTTGATGATAATATTTTAGCCCTTATGAAAAGCAAACAGCCAAATACACACTTTGGAGTTCGCTTTAAAGAAGAGGCTGGTGAAAGAACCTTTTTTCATGACCCTGATTCTGAATCCACACTACTTATCGCAGTTCCCTATGAAGGAACAAATACGCCTAAAGGGCTTTCTATTTTTGATAATACAGAAGTGGCAGCAATTACAACAATGCGTTATTACCTATCAGAAGAAACTCTTCTTTCGACCAAGCCCCATCTAGATTTTTTAATTAAACAAATTCAAAAAAGACAGATTCCGGAAGCTTTAGCTAAATATTATTTCAAAGAAGAAAAAGATGCAGACGGAACTCCTCTTTTAGAAACTTTACAAACAATAGCAGAAATGCTAGACCCCGAAGAGCTTAAAAGAGCTAAAGAACAATTTCATGATAAGTTTATGAAACAGCCTAGTGAAGCCTTCCGTAAATTCTTTGCTATGGCTGTTATAGTGACACAAATCCGTTCTGATGAATCTTGTGTTAAAAGTGACCGCTATGAAAAGGGGTCGCATAAAAACATAGAAAAAGGTTTTTCCGGAACCGTTGGAGGAACATCTTCTTATTTTGCCAAGCAAGAAACAGACTCCGCAGCTGATGGGAAGTTAAGTATTGAGATTATGGGACGAGAAAATAATGCAGAGATTAAATGGCTATCGCCTCCTTTGGCCCAAGAAGATTATCTAGAATCCACCATTCGCACAATACTCTCTCAGGCAAATCCTAATACAAGGGCGATTATTGACGCGGCGGGAATATGTAAAAGCAAAGACGGGGTTCCTGAAACTATTATCAAAAATTTATGGAATCAGTTAAAAAGGGATTCTACATTTGAAAAAATTCAAGGCATTATATATTACGATAAAGATAATACTAAAAGGCTCTATAAAGGCCCTCATACAGAAGCGATCCTTTGCAGCGCAGAAATGGAAATAGATGCTATAAAAAGAGGGATCTCCTATTTTTCTTTTTATAGACAAAAAAACACTAGGGGCTCTGATATAAAACAAGCTAACAAAGCACATGCCCTGATAACCCTAGATGAAAACGTATCCAATAGCGACGCTAAACAAGCGGTATTGCGCTTTCGTAACCTTGTCAATCGAAGCTCCGAGCAAACTTTTACTTTTATTTGCATGCCAGAATTTAAAGGCATTGTAACAGATGCTCTCAAAGCAGAAGGAAAAAAATCTCTCAAATTAAAAACAGAAGAAATCATTGCGCTCCAATCTAAAGATAAGAAGACCCTTTTAATCGAAGATAAAGAAGCTATTTCCGCGCTACTCATACAGTGGATAAAAATCGCTCTAAGCATTGACCTATTTACGCAAGATACTCCTACTGAAAAAATCACAGATGTCATTAAGCAAAATGGGATACAGATATCAGCTAAAGAAGTGCAAAATGTGATAAAAGTAAACACCGTAAGTGTTATTGGAAGACGTGATATAAAAAGTAAAGACATAGCAAATTTTCTTCGTATCCAAGAAAAGAACCTGGAAGAAAAAAACGCTCTTATTATCTTTAAAAAAGAGATGAAAGCCCATGTAAAACAAGCAGCATCCCATCTAGAGTTTACTGTTTTATCAAAAATTGCAAGTCCCTTGTCTTCTTATCAGCAAAGAGCTTATATCGCATTTTTACACACAAGAAATGAGATCTCCACCTTTGTAGAAGAGTCTGTCAATGCACTTTATTTAAAATATGGACAGCACGTATCCGACTTAAAAAGAGATGAGTATATCTTAGAGCAAAAAAGAAAAGCGGAAGAAAACATAAGAAAATTATTCGATGCAGCAAATGATTTTGCAAATTCTTGCAACGTTACAATAAATGAAGACCTTCACCCTAAATTTTATATAGGCCATATTGATAGATCTATCAAAATTTTCATATCACGCTTTGACAAAGATACGCCTATTCCTTCACCAGATGTAGCTCATACAGATGCTCAAGCAGTTGCAGAAGCCATTGCAGAAGCTCTAGCTGAAGCTGAATCTGCAAGTCTTGCTGAAATGCTTAGTGAAGAAATTATTGAAGTGCTTGAAAGATCTAAATTCCCTACATTACCTATGGCAGAAAATCCTCCTCAAGATCTAAGCTTTAGCTTTCTTGCAGATCAATCTACAATTACGACTCTTCCACTTAAAAAAGATCGTATTAGACAAGATGTATCTTCTAAATTCTATATGAGTCCTGCTCTTAAAACTAACCAAGAAATAGATACTCATTTTTTTCTTAGTAATGGGGATAACTACATTTTCATATCACAAGAAGAAGCTGATCTTTTTCTTAAACAAATACAAGAAGGAAGCTTAAAAAATCCCCTAAAATATGTCCTATTTGATGCAAGAATACCTAATAGATCTATTTCTACCACTGCTACAACTAGTATTAAATCTGAAATTCCGTATATCTCCTCTTCCATCTTAGGCGATAACGATGTTCCTTCGAGTTTTCCTGCGTCAACAGCGGATTTAAGAGCATTACCTCCCCTAAAAAATGTGCTAACTAAGCAGCTTTTACCAAGAATGTCTTACCAATTCTCTGCAAGCTATTCTAAGTGCTTCGATCCTATAAAAACTTTTGGGCTTTCTGCTAGCATGACTTTTCAAATAGCAATCAGTTCTCTAGATTCAGAAAAAATACACATTGAAATAGGCTCTATAGCCATAGATATCCCTAAAAATATTATTCAATTCAATAAATGGATGAAAGAAGCCTTTCTAACCAAACAGCCTAGTAAAATTACACAAGTTTCACAAAAAGCAGCACAAGAAGAAATTCGTATAAAAGGCCTTTTAGAGGAACTAGAACTAAAAATAGCAGAAATTAAACGCGTAAATGCAGAAAATGAAACCAAAATAAGGACATATACCCCTTTCACCATTCCCTCTGATCAAATAAAAGGGATACGCGTCACTGAAGGTCCAGTTGGGGAAGAGACAGTAAAAAGCATTGTAAGGCTACAAATAATTCAAGATATATTAAAAGACACGCCCTCTTTAGAAAACCTCCAACAATTAAAACAAGAATTTAAAAATCTCGTTTCCGAAAAAACCATAGAAAAATTCAAAGATCCAAATTTTAAATATAAAGAAGAGCTTCTTTTTAGTGCTGACGACTGGAACGGTGAGATGAAAACCGCCAGAGTCGCAGTTTATGGAGGCTTAGACGAGTCAAAAAACTTTGAAAGTTGTCCTCTTATTGAACAGCTGTATGGTCAAGTTGTATACCTAGTACATGGTGCAGATAAAGTACCTCTCTCTAGGGCATCAAATTGTGGCAATTCTGCGTGTAGGGCTCTCTTTGTAAACATCATTCCAGATATAATCATTTCTATTCAAAGACTCAGCGAAATTATGGAAAAAGTAACAGCAGGCGAAGCTGAAAAAAGAGAAATTGAAGAGCGCATAGAATCCTTAAAAAGAGAAAGTGCAGAACTAACTGTCTCAGTTGCTATCAGCAAAGAACTAGAAATAAAAGAAAAAGAAGTAGAAAGGGCTCTTAGGGCTACCGGTCTTAGTTTCATGCCTAATACATTTTTTGATCAGTTTATTGGATTTAAGGAGTTAAAAGACTGGAATTCAACTATAGAAGTAGCTGTAGAAGCAGTAATGCCAGAATACGAACGTATAGTAAACCGGGAAATGGAAGCTTATAAAGGGAAATTCACAGGCTTAACAGTACAAGAAGAAGAGGTACTCCAAAGAAATAAAGCCTTTTTAAGACACATTATGGATCTATCCAGGATTACATCAAATAGAGCCCAAGAAGTCGCTATAACGCAAGGCTACCCTTTAAGGTAGCTCTTGAAAACTTAGCCAATTGCTTACAGAATAAGGCTGTAAGCAACTGGCTAAATGTTTTCACTTCTTGCCTACGACTAACTAACATCAGACTGCTCTTTGCACATTTTGGGTGAAAAAGTTTCTTAAGAAATCCAAAGAAGTAAGCTTTTTAGATAATCCCCTTCCGGATGATAGAGAGATACAGGATGATCCGCCGCATGTATATGATGAGAGAGAATTTTTACATCTCTATTTGCTAAGGAAGCTGCTTGAAAAATGATCTGTTTAAATAAGGACTCGTCAATAAAATACGAACAAGAACAGGTCAAAAGAAGTGTGCCTTTTTTGCTATTTCTAAAAACAGTTTCGGCAAGCTGTCTATAGCCTTTAGAGGCAGAATCTACATCCTGTCTTTTTTTAGCAAAAGCCGGTGGGTCTAAAATCACTATATCAAAAGAAGAAAGGTCTCTATTTTGTAAATAAGTGAATACATCTTCTTGCAAGACCTCATGGTTTGCTAAAGGAAATCCATTAAGTTCTGTATTTCTAGAAGCGAGCTCTACTGCTTTAGAGCAGGTGTCAACACTTACAACATGGCTGGCTCCGCCCTTTAATGCGTAAAGAGAAAATCCTCCGGAATAAGAAAAGCAGTTTAATACCTTCTTGCCTAAAGAAAGCTCTCCTATCTTCTTTCTCATCTCCCTTTGATCTAAGAAAAAACCGGTTTTTTGTCCATCTTGTACAGCTACAGTAAAAAGAATGCCATTTTCTAAAGCGGTAACTTCAGATACGTCTTCCCCATATAAAAGACCCTCGACTTTATCAAGACCTTCTTGCAAACGAGAGGACGATGTCGATTTTTCATATATGGTTTTAGGACTGATAATAGAAATAAGAAGCTCTATAATAAGAGCTTTTAGCTTCTCCATCCCTTGCGTATTTACTTGGAGAACAAGGACTCCATCATAAAAATCTACGATAAGGCCTGGAAGGCCATCTTCTTCAGCATTAATAAGACGAAAGCAATTAGTTTTCTTGTCGATGACTAAAGCTTTTCGTAAAAAGAAAGCCGCTTCTATTTTTTCTTGGAGGATCTGTCTTATCGGTTTTTTCTCATAAGAAAGAATCCTTCCAGATAAAGAGTTTTCTCTATGAAAATACGCTAAAGCTAAAAACTGTCCAGAAAAGCTATAAAGAGAAGCTATATCTCCTGTTTCAATGGAATCAGGGAACCTATCAATGGCCCCTGAAAATATCCAGGGATGCCTATTTTGCAAAACAAATCGCTCTTTGTCTTTTTTTAAAAATACTTTTTTCTCTACCATGGATCTATACTAGGGCTAGTGATTTGGAAGCACTTTTAGGCTTTTCTTTCTTTGCTATAGGAGCAATAACCCTACCTATCACATCATAGTCAGCAACTTCAGTGATTTCAACTTGATAGAGCTCTCCAAAAGCCTTTACCTTTCTTCCATCATTGATAATCACCTGTCCGTCAATTTCAGGACACTGACCATAATGCCTTCCTCTCATAAGAAACTGTGATTCTGGGTGATATCCCTCAACCAGCACAGGCAATGTCTTCCCAATCCACCGGCGGTTTTTCTTACGCACCGTTTCTAATTGTAGACGAGCAAGTGTTTGATAGCGCCTTTCTTTGACATCTTCCGGGACATGGTCTAAATATGTAGCCGAGGCCGATTCTTTTTCTAGAGAGTATTTAAAAATACCGATGTTATCAAGGGCAAACTCCTTAACAAAGGCAACAAGTTCTTCAAACTGCGCTTCTGTTTCTCCTGGGAAACCAACCATAAGGCTTGTTCGAATTACGATGTCTGGAATCTCTTTCCTTAACTTGCGAATGATTTCTTGGATTTGCGCTTTAGAAGTTTTCCTCTTCATAGCCTGTAAAATTTCGTCATTAATATGTTGAATAGGCATATCAAGATATCTACAAATCCTAGGATCCTTTTTAATTACGGCAATAAGCTCATCCGTTATTTCATCAGGATATAGATATAAGAGCCTTAACCAAAAAGGAGAAGACACAGTACTCATTTCCTGTAGAAGAAACTCTAAGTTTTTCTTTTCCCGCGTTTCTTTACCGAAATCTCCCAGATCTTGCGCGATGAGGATAATTTCATGTGCCCCTTGGTCTAAAAGAAGCGAGAACTCTTTCATTACCTGCTCTATAGACTTACTTTTTAAGGGACCTTTAATTTTAGGGATAATACAAAAAGCGCACTGCTTTGCGCACCCTTCTGCTATTTTTAAATACGCATAATGCTTAGGAGTCGATAACTGCCTTGGCACTTCTCCTTGCTGCAAGTAACTTCTTGCTGTTGTGACAGCTTCGCCAGCTTTAGGGGTTTCAATAGCCTCTAGAATTTTTTCCACGTCTCCTGATCCTAAATAATAATGAATATCAGAAAAACGCTCTTTAAGCTCATCTTTGTGCTTTTGAACCATACATCCAGTAACAACAATCTTAGCCCCTTGTTTTTTTTCTTTAGTAAGAAGATCAATAGCGCTGCAAGACTCTTCTCTAGAGGAAGCTAAAAAACCGCAGGTATTTACCACAAGAAAATCAGCCTCCTGTGAATTGGCAGTAGCCTCATAACCAGCCTTTAAAAGAATACCAATCATCACTTCTGTGTCTACAAGATTTCTTGCACACCCAAGACTGGTAAAATGAATTTTATTACCTTTTGTTATTTGCATAAATACCCCTATATTTTAAGAGAAAAAGCTTACCAAAAAGCGTAAATAAATTCTAGAAAAAACCCTTCTTCTCCGACAATAATATATTTGTTGACATTACCCAGCTTAAAAACTACTATAGGGCGTAAAAAAGGAGCTCCCTATGTATAAATATTTTACAATCCCCTGTTGTCTTCTCTCGTTTTCTTTAACTGCTACAGACTACTCTTTCTTGAACGAAGACACCTTTGCAGAGCAAAATAAAATTTGGCACTTTGAATCCGATTACAGTAAAATAGGCTCTGCCAATTTTACTACAAAAGGGTTCTCTCACTCTAAGTTACTCTATTCAGAAGGCAATGCCTCCATGTATTTTAGCCACTTTCTAAATCAAGAAAATGCTTTAACCTGGCAACTTGGAGCCAACTATACCGGCATCAACTGGGATAAAAACCCTCGGTTTACAGGAAATAACTATGTATATGGAGTAACGTCTTTAAGCTGGATATCCCATTCCATAGAGAAATGGCGCTGGGTTATTAATGCAGGAGCCTCCGTTGACACAAAAACTTTCAACTTCGGCAAATCGGGAGTCTATTTCACAACTCTTTGGGGTAGACATCAGTTAAAAGATCAGGTGGGAGTTCATGTAGGCTTTTTCGCATACTACGGCGCATTAAACGGGTATGTTTTACCTATTTTAGGTACTGACTTTTGGTTAAGTCCTAAATGGGAAATACGAGCTGTTTTCCCTTTAGATGCCTCTCTTAACTACCACATTACAAAAAATCTAACAACCTCTTTATTCGCTACTTCTATGGGAGGACCTTACCGCTTTCCAAGAAGAGCCCATGGAGGAATCGGCGATTATAACGACGCGATATTTAAAGTGTATTCCACATCCACTGAATGGGATTTAAACTACTCTTTAAAAGATACTTTTTCTATAGGTGCCGGCATCGGTTATGACTATGGAGGCTGGATCCAAATTGCAGACTCTCATAATCACCACAAAAAATATTACAATTTCAACGGAGCTCCTTACGCTAGAGCTTCCGCTTCTTTAACTTTTTAACAGTAAAATCATCTAAAACCTCAAGAAGCAGCATTTCCATTGTTTTTTGAGGTTTATTAGACCACAAAAAGAAAATAGAAAACAAAAACCAAGACTAAAGCAGGCCTTTTCTGCAACAGTGAAATATAGCGGCAGATCCCCCTTGCCATTTATCTGAAATCATTGCTACGATTGCGCTCCCTTTGACTAGAGGTAGAGATGTTACCCCAAGAAATCACGTTTGGATGCTCAATGGAAATCTATGACTATGTAGTTGTCGGTGCCGGACCTGCCGGACTAGCTTTTGCCTCATCAATCAAAAATAGCAATACTCTAGTGGTTGACTTAGGAAAAGCTGTTTTTAAAAGAGACCGCTTTAATCCAGAAGAATGTATTCAAGGAGCTGGTGGAGCTGGGTTATTTTCAGATGGAAAATTTTCTTTCTATCCAGCCGGAACTAAAATTTGGGAACAAGATGAACAAAAATTGAGAGCTGCTTATCAAAATCTAAAAGAAGACCTAAGCCCCTTTAGCAATATTCCAGAATTCCCCGAAATCACTTGCTTTAACAAACGAATTCCCGATCAAGCAGGTTGGCTACTAAAGTCTTATGAGTCCATTTATTTGAATTTGGAAAATCGAATCGAGCTCATTGCTAACTTAGCTAAAGCTTGCTATAAAATAGCATATCAAACTGAGTTTTTGGAGCAGACCAAAACCGTAGAGGGATACCTTGTTAAACTAAAGGACATTTCGCTAGGAATATGTTATTACATTCAAACAAAGAAACTTGTTTTTGCCGGAGGAAGATTCATGCCCCTCTTTCTCAATTGCGCCAAAAAATTCCAACGCTATGAATTTGGATTTAGAATAGTTTGGCCCCACTTTTTAATTCAAAAAGAAGCGTTACTCAAAGACCCAAAATACATCTTTGAAAAAGATGGGGTAGAGTATCGCACCTTTTGTTGGTGCGAAAAGGGAGAGGTAGTCAAAACGAGATTTAAAGGGATAGAAAGTTTTTCAGGTCGAGCAGATTGTGAACCAACCGGCATAAGTAATTTCGGATTAAATATTCGAATCAAATCGGCGTCACAAGCTTCAAAAATTGCATTTAAACATCTTGTAGAAATGCCACCTTATGACCTGGACATTAAGACATTTATTTCAAATTTATCTTCTTATTACGAACCATCCTCCGCCTGCCTAGTTGAATATGGATTAACAATGCTTCTAAATCGATTCAAGGAACTTTTCTCCGATGCTGTTCGAATAATAGGTCCAACTATTGAAGGGGTTGGAAAATACCCAAATATTGATAAGGATTTTCAGTTGGTCGGAAGCCCTGAAATTTATGTAATTGGTGATTGTAGTGGTCTTTACCGAGGCATCATTCCTAGCATGCTATCAGGTTATCTTCTAGCTACCAGGCAAAATCAAAAACATCTAGAAACCCAGAGAATTGTACATGTTTGTAGTACCTAATACGGAGAATTCATGATAGCAAAAACACAAGCTCAGATTTTTAATAGTATTGAAAATCATCAAGAGTATAAGTCCACCTATCCATCTATGCGCGGAGAAGGAAAAAATGTAGGAGCTGCGCAAGAAATACATATCTTTTTAGCTGAAATCAATCCAACTCAAGAAAGAGTTCAAGAATATTACTCTATTGTAGAAAAGTGGAATCAATTACACCCCGATCTAACCTATAAAATGAAACCTTGTTATTTGGCTCTTGTTTTTAGAGACTCACAAGGTGGGGAAAATACTGTTTGCGTTATGCAATCTTCCCGTTACGTCCGCTCAAACGATACAGATTACGTAGTAGAGCAGTCGCATGAAGATGCAAATTGGTTTGTCTCACAGGGATTCAGTGTAATACGAGAGAAAATCGAAGCTGAGGCTCACGGTATTGAAGGAATTCCCCTAACGGATGAAGAAATGAATCGTTATCCTTCTAAGTACTTTGAATTTCATATCAAAGTGGGAAAAGTAGATAAAGAAGATCTTAGTGAACTGACAGATGAAGAAATCGATCAGCTTAAGCAAATTTCTGCTAAATTTACTCTGAAATTTGGAGTTCCTATCCCACTTTCTTATAATAACAATAAAGATCAACATACAGGAGATAAATTAGGTCATCAAAGGTTTTTAAACGCTCGGTTCCGTAACTTAGGATTTAACACCGTAGCCCCTAAGATAGAAGCAATCAAGCAGGCAATCAACGATACAGGAACTTTTAAGGTGCTAAAAACCATCTCAGAGTACGTTTGGTATGATACTTTCCCAGCACTTGATCACGGATGGATTGATTATTCAAAAGAAGAACTTGAATACTTAATAAAAGAGATGGCAGGTAATTAATGGCATTTTCCTTTACTTCCTGCTTTAAAATAGCTCTTATTGTTCTTAACCTAAGTCTATTTGCAAATGTTGACCCAAGCGATGAACTCCCTCAAATTGTGGCTTTTCTTGGCTCTAAAAGAGTCGGGAAAGACACATCTGCAGACTATCTGATCAGATCTTATGGCTATGAAAAATATGCTCTTGCTGATCCGATGAAACAAGCTGTGCAATCTTTATTTCATTTTAGTGAAGATCAACTTTGGGGAGATGCCAAAGAAATAGTTGATCCTTATTGGGAGGTAACCCCAAGAGAAATTATGCAATTCATTGGCATTGATACTTTATTTGAGGGCCTAGCTACCCGCTTCCCTCATCTAGGCCATACATTTTACCTTCGAGCCTTTGATCGCTGGAGAGATGCCCATCCTCAAAGCTTAGTAGTTATTTCTGACCTTAGGATGCAAGAAGATGTGTTTGCTCTTAAAAAAAGGGGCGCTTTAATTATTCGCATAAAAAGACCAGAAATTCTGCTTGAAGACACTCACGTGTCTGAAGCCCAAGTTGCTTCAGTAACAGGTTATGACATCACGATTGTCAATGACGGGACAATTGAGGAATTAGAAGAAAAAATTAAAAAGGCAATAAAAAATTTATGCATGAAAACCTTAACTGCGACTCCTTAGCAAAACTCCACAACCAGAGTTATTCTAAAATAACAGATTACTATACTGAATTAACTGATTCTATGAGAAATATTAGAAAAGATGTTTTATCAGTTATTTTAGAAGCAAAAAATATAGATGTTTTTAAGACCTCTTTTATCGGTCCCCAAAGAATCGGGCATTCGAGTCTAGATCCTTTGCCTAAAACAAGTAGCATTTTGGATGTAGGCTGCGCTACCGGAGACAACCTAACCCTAATGCAAGAAATTGGATTTAAACAGCTTACAGGCTTAGATGTGGCCGTTGAGATGGTCACAAAAGCTAAGGGAAAGCTAAATATCGAATTTATTTGCGAGGATTTTTTCCAATACAAACTATTGAATAAATATGACTTAGTATTTGCTCAGGCTTTTGTTCATCTTTTCCCCAAAAAAATGCTTAAAAAAGTCTTATTAAGACTTTTAGCTATTTCTAATAGACGCGTCTATTTTTCCACAACAATCCATGAAACTCCTAATGAAGGAATAGAAGCTAAAAGAGATGTGACTCGATACCGTAGTCGTTACACGCTCCCCGAAATTTTAAAAACAATAAAAGAAATATTAGATGATGATCCGAACTTAAGTTTTCATTATTTTTTTCTCACAGACCCCCTTGGTAAATTTTGGATTAATGCGGTATTTGAGCGTCATGATATCGTGCAAATGATGGAGGCTGACGGAGTCCTTCTTTATAAACAGTTTGAAAGCATAGAACAAATAGATCTCATTCTGCCCGAAATAGACACCTTAAGAGCGGTAAAACCGGAAGTAGGAACCATACTCAGATACGACTCGATCAACGTCTTTGACCGAGTGGAAAATATCTTCCCCTACTGCTCTAAAGATTTAAAAAACATTTTATATAGCACAAAAGTGCATAAAATAGTGTCTATGCTTATGCAAGAGGATGCCGTGCTTCTCAAAGATAAAATTAATTATAAATTACCAGGTTCTGGAGAGTTTGTTCCTCATCAAGATGCGGCAGCAGGGTGGGGCGAGTATGGGAACAAACAGTTGACCTTTGCTTTAAGTTTTGATGAGGCAAACCTTGAAAATGGAGCGTTATATTTTGCCTGCGGAGCTCATAAAAAAGGACTTCTTAGCCCTCTTCAAACTCCCCTTAGTGATGATATTGTAAATAATCTTCACTGGGATGCTGTTTTAATGAACCCTGGTGATGCGTTATTTTTTAATGCACTTGCTCCCCATTTTTCTAAGCCTAATACTAGTGATAAACCCCGTCGTATGGCTTTTTTAACGTATAATTCAGCTAAATTTGGAGATCATCGAGAATCTTTTTTTATAAAGAAAAGAAAAAGACAACCGCCTATCGATGAAAGAAATTCAGACGCAGAAATGATTCGAGATCCATTTGGAAAATTAATTTACAAACAAAAGGTTTTTTATGAATAAGTTATTTGCATTTCTCTTAGCTATTAGCTCTCTTCATGGCAGCCCTCTATCTGAGCGTATTGAGGATTCTTTAGTTCCTTATGAGAATTTCCCTAAGCCAGGAAGTGTGTTTCGAGACATTAGCCCTATTCTTGAGAACCCTCAATTATTTGGAGAAATTATTGATCATTTTGTCGATCGTTATAAAGAAAGAAAAATTGATGCAGTAATTGCTCTTGAAGCTCGAGGATTTATTTTCGGATCAGCTCTTGCCTATAAATTACAAGTGCCTTTAGTAATGATTCGCAAAGAAGGTAAATTACCAGGAGCTATTCACCGCGCTTCTTATAAAAAGCTTTATGGAGAAGATGTTTTTGTCATGAGAGTTGATGCGTTAAAAAAAGGTCAACAAGTGGTTGTTATTGACGATTTTTATTCAACTGGAGGCTCTTTGCAGGCTGCCAGTGAATTAATCCAAGCAACAGGGGCTATTGTTTATGAAGGTGCATTTCTCATTAACAATACAAGAGCCTCAAATAAACGAAATTTCCCCTTCCCTATTTACGCCATTTTTGATCTATGAACTACCTGACTAAAACGCAAAGAAATTAATTCGCATTAATAATATTTTTTTATGCCAACTAAAAATCGCACCTGTGTTAGACTCTTTTGCATGGAAGAAGAAAGAATATCTAAATTAATGGCCCAAAGAGGCCTATGCTCTAGAAGAGAAGCCGAAAAATACATGACTGAAGGTCGGGTGCGTGTTAATGGTGTCTTAATTACCGAACTTGGAACAAAAGCCCCCCTTGACGCTCAGATAGATTTCGATCATAAGGGGCTACAAAAGCTCACTATCGCACTTAACAAGCCTCTTGGAATAGTTTCTAATCTTCCCCAAGACAACTATAGAGAAGCCAAAGAGTTAATTACCCCAGAAAATCGCTATGATAAAGGCCCCCCTGTTGACCCCGAATCGCTACATGTTGTCGGCAGGCTGGACGTAAATTCTAAAGGGCTCCTGCTTTTTTCTTCAGATGGAAGGGTTGCTAAGACAATTATTGGGCCAGATTCTTTAGTAGAAAAAGAATACATTGTACGTTTTGACGCTCCTGTACCCGAAATGGCACTAGATAAGCTCCGCTTTGGACTCCGGCTCGATGGAAGACAACTTAAAAGAGCTAAAGTAAAGCGCATAGAAAGCCAAACGATATCCATTATCCTTAGTGAAGGAAGAAATCGCCAAATCCGACGTATGTGTGAGCTTGTAGGACTCCAGATCACGTCACTAAAAAGAGTACGCATCGGCAACATTCAGCTAGGCACACTTCCTGTGGGTAAGTGGATGGTGGTTTCTGAGTTAGATCTTTTATAGGGTCCATTTTTCACTCGCATAAGCAAAATATAACAACAGTTAGAGCCCTTTAATCATAATAGTATAGAACTTTACAATTAAAGAGTGCTAAGGACTAAAAGCTCCTTACCGGCTAGAGTCAGCCCTTGGCATCAGCTTGATGAGCGTACCCTCTTGTCCTTCAAAAAACATGTTCCCCTCATAATACGGTTGAACCATGGTCCCTTGTGTCATAGCAGGAAGTAAAGGCGAACGTGCAAGCTCTTGTCCTGTTGAAGCATTTCTCCAGACAACAAAATCATTCTTATTATTACCTGGAATCTCTGGTCCGGGAATATCTGTTCCAACTAGCACTCGGGCATTAAATGGCCCAATGAGTGTCATAAATTCTGTAGTTGTTTGGTTTGCTTTCCAAACTGTCTTTAATCCCTCTGAAGTAATCGTAATTGCTGCAATCTTGCCGGGTAAAGAGTCACTAGCAAAAATTAAGTTATTCTCCGGATCCGCTGAAACTGACATGGGAGCCCAGCTAATTGCCGGAGCCCCATCTGGGCCTTGATCGGCAAATGCCTGTGCAACTAAAGGAGGAATAGGATCTTCTGCAAATGGTTGTAACTTATATAAATTGGAAGCATTACCCTGATTAATAGCTATCACATCCAAAGCAGTAGACGCGGGGAGTGTGTTAGTTTGAGCTACAACCCAATCATTTATGACAACAAAAGAGGTACAAAGAGTCTGCCCCTCTACCGTAATCGTCCCCGGATTCCAAGAAGAATCTAAAATAAATTTTCCATTTTTAACCTCATAACGTATAGCTGTTGTAGGTTCTAGTAAATATACATAATTTTTCCCCTGAAACACCCCTATCGTGGGTCTAGCTCCTACTGGAGCTGGTAAAGTGATCTTATCAACTACCTTCATCGTCTGCGGGTCTACAGACACCAAAATAGAAGAAGGAACGTCTGAAGGGTCAGGACAGTGTAGCAAAGCATCTGGCCCTTGTAGTGAACACCCTGCTTGACGGTAGACAGACTTCATTACAATAAAACCATCAGATGTTGCGTTAAATCCATTAAACGATGTGTTTTCAGGCTCTGCTCCTCCTGTTGGAAGAACTAGCGTATCAATTACTTTCCCTTTTACGCTGAGTTTAGCAAGACGATAGCCATAGCTGACATAAATGAATCCATCTTGCAATATCCCCATTGAACCAGGATAATCCCATTCTCCATTAGCCTGCGTATCAATCAGCTGGTCATACCAGATAGATTCTAATGTATCAGGATTTACCCTCGATACAAATGCCCCAATCGAACCTTCTACATCACCATATCCTCCCCCATAGATATAAGCATGATTAGAGTCTAGATAAGACATGTTATAACCAGATGGATATAACGTAGTAGAGCTTAGAATGTCCACAACGTTATTACCTAGGTAAGACCCTCCAAACGTAGCCTCCGGAAACACATGGGACCTACCTGAGTTGTAGTGCTCAAAAGCTTCTAAAGAAGGATACCAAGGCAGGTTAGGCGGAATAATCACAAGATTTGCAGGAGAATTGCTACTTACAGAAAATAGATAATACCCATTCTTATTAGGAGTGAGCCCAGCTATCCTATAACCTGGGGTGCCTATCTTTATACCAGCGTTCTGGTATACATGATTGGGAATTGTCGTTGTAATCGTTAAATTTAAGCCATCAACCATATAGTTTTGACAGGATAAAGGACCTTCACCATCAAGCGCTAATTTGATGGCAAGAGGCTCGGTCTCCTCTGTTGCTGAAATAGCAAAAAATAGCCCCTTAGCAGCGTAAGAGCTTTCAAAAACAGAAAGCGCAGCTAAAAATAAAACATTTCTAAAAAAATTACATGGAGATCGAAAAAATAAGTGCATTGGCATAACTATTTCCGGTGCTTAAATTGTTTTTTACCTGATCATTGGCTTTTTTTAACTTACCTTCACCTAGATAGAAAAAGCGATAGTCCATTTCAAGGGAAAGATATTTCAAAACAGTAACTTTCCATCCTAATCCAGCTGTAGCGCTACAAGAAACAACATTTTTCCTAGAAAACATGTTGGCATCCGGAATAGTAACTCCCCCATCAAGAGATTTCTCTTTAAAACTTCCACTACTTGCAATATTCGGACCTATACCTAAATCTATAGAAACATCAGAGCGTTTACTACAGTGAAAAAGCGCTTTAGCACTAGCGTAAATCGGATAGTTTGTCCTAGAATATTGATAAGATAGATTGGTAAATAGTCTTTCTTGAGTTACTTTACCCTTTACCTTTGTAGGAGCTAAATAAAAAGCGCTTAGCCCATATAGCAAGCTCACATTCTTTCTACTTAACGCATTAAAGTAATACCCAAGTCCAACAAGGAAATTTTGGTCTGAGGATTTGCTTACACTAAAGTCATCTCCAATGAGTCCGTCAATACCCACATGTTGCGACTTCCCTTGGTTTGCTGTAAACCACCCTACGTGTAAAGTGGGCCCGCTCCGATCATTTGCTAGAGCAAAACATGGAGCTAACATTGACAGACAACCTAAAGTAGTTATAAACATAGATCTCAATTTCATAGTAGGTACCCAAGCTCTATTTAATTTAATAGGTTAAAGCAACTAGGTACCGTACTTTGCTATTTTCTGTCAAAAACTATCCAGTTATTTTTTTTGAACTGGGAAGACATTTAATTTATTGTTACACTAAATGTTTTCAAAGTGTTCGTGTCCAAGTCTACAAGGGTTATATTGAAGTTTTCTTGATACTCGTTCACTGGAACAAATATTAGTTTATTTAAAGTTGAATATTGTTGTATGACCTGATTTCGAGCTGTTTTACTTGAAAAGTCACTATCTAAAGAGGCATTTGCCTCGCTAGATTTTATCCCGTCTACAACCGCAGGAATTGCTAAAGGCCATAAAAATAGAGCACCAACACCATAACCTACAGCTCTTCCAACTGTTGAGGTATGAACTGTATTAGCAACTTCGTCAGGTCTAGCGCAAGGTAAGCCAACCCTATCCAATGAAAAGTTATAGCTTCTCTTCGAATTATTTTGGATATAGATTTGGACCGGTTGATACCCTTTTGAAATCACATCTCTATCTAAATACCTTCTACAGTCTTCTTTAGTAAATGCTTGAGCAGTAACGAGAACTTCTTCGTTATTTGATGGGGTGACCACTATTGTAGAAGAAAGGCTATTTAACGATGACGCTCTGTAGCTAGCACAAGACGACAAAGCCATTAAAGGAATGCAAAATATCGCAATTAAGTATTTTTTGTTTTTCATATATATCCAAAGTTTACTTAAAAGACTATGATATTATATTTGTAATTAATAATTCATGTCAATTTAAATAGAATTATTACACCAATCCAAGGCAGAAGTATAACAAGAGAATTAAAATAAAAAAGCATTAACACCCACCCCCTTTTTTGGCCATAAAACGGATAGCGCAATTTTTTTTACTGTCCCCTCACCAGGATGGGGAGCAATAAAAAAATGAGTAGGGCTGCTGAAGATCTCAAAAGTAAACAGGCAAATCTTAAGTAAATTGACAGGGACTATAAATTAAAAGGATAGCGGCAGTCGGATTTGAACCAACGACCTACGGATTATGATTCCGTTGCTCTAACCAGCTGAGCTATGCCGCCAAAAAAAATAGCGGGAGAAGGATTCGAACCTCCGGCCTTTGGGTTATGAGCCCAACGAGCTAACCACTGCTCCATCCCGCGATATAGTGAGCAGTAGCATACGCAAAAGAGCTCTTTTAATACAAGAAAAAACTCTTATAAAATTTAACTACCCTATTTCCCGAACCATCCCTTAACAGCAGAGGAAACTCTTCCAGCAAAAGCTTTAGCAGCCTCCACTCCATTAGAAGCACTCTCAGCTGCAACAACGCCACCTAAACTCCACTCAGGATTCTCTCCAAATATAACGTTATAGATACGCTTAGTAACGTCCCATGCCTTGCCATTAGTGAATACATTTACACCTAAGGCTACAACACCAACTACTACAATTGCTTTAGTAGATAATGTTAATCCGGCAATTAAAGCAAGACCTCCTAGTATCATAAAAGCCGACACCCTAAAAGCTGTGTCACCTTTGGTGCTAGTAAATTCCTGATTAAATCCCTCAGCAAAGTCTTTTCTTGCCTTATATATTGGAGTATATACATCTTTAATCAAAATACTCATAACATCCTCCTTGTAACTTCGTTAAAAACCCACTTAAAAACCAAAGGGGCCAAACCTAAGGAGCTGGCCTAACTCCAGCTCCTTCCTTCTAAAGCATTTACAATTTAGCAGCATTATGAATCACTAGAACCGATCATGCTAGTAACCCCAGCCACCACAGTATCTCCTTTTCCAGCTTGCTTTTGTGTTATACATTCAGGTTTCTCAAAGTAATCTTTAAATCCAGGAACCTTATCTAGTATAGAATCCATAACCGCCATAGCTCTAGTTCTAAAAGTGTCATCCTTCTTCTCTGACCAGAGGGGAGAGGAAACTACAACCACAGATCCAAGAATAACCGCTGTTGATACTATCGCTAAAAATTTAGTAGCTATATAAAAAGCACCTAATACTGCAATCACGGGCAAGGCCAGCCTTGCTATTTCAGAAGCCTTCCTAGAGTTCTCAGTTCTACCTTGGATATCTAAAAATTTAATCCCGTCTGTTTGTATTCCATTTGCTAAGCTGTCAATTCCATTTCTAACTGACTCCATAAATCTTCCTACAGCCGTCATCTCCAACTCCTTTTTTGATTTTTTAAGCAGCACATTATAAATATTTATTCACGAAATATTATTATAAACTTTACATGAATTTAATAACAATAAAAAAGGGACATGTTATAGTGGAAATTTTAATTAAATTTGAAAACAATCACATCAAATGAATTTTTCTATAGCATCTAGACTTATTTTCACCGAATCCTTATAGGAAGATAAAAGATGCTTTCCACTCTCCTTTAATAGGTTAGGTGAATTAAAAAATAATTTTATATCTTCCAGTAGCTTAGAAAGCTCTGTTTGCCTGCCGGCATTAAAAAAAAGGACCTGCGAGACAAAATCTTGTTGATCCTCCATATAGGGGCCAAAAAACACCGGAATCCCAGCCTGTATCGGTTCTAATATATTGTGTCCCTTAAGGTTACGATTAAAACTCCCACAGACAACCGCTAAATCAGCAATTTGATAAAGGTCTAATAAAACTCCCATAGCATCTATTAAAATAACCTTTTCATCCCCTGTCTTATCCTGAATATTGGACAAAGAAATATAGGGCAAAGAAGAAGCTTGAAGCAGCTTTCCCACAGAAAAGAATCTTTCCGGATGCCTTGGAACCAAAAGGATCTTCGCCCCAGGAATCGAAGCCCAAAGAGGTTTTAAAGCCTCTAAAACCTCTTTTTCCTCTGGGGAGTGCGTAGATGCTAGTACTATGACAAAAGCAGCCTCTGTAATACCTAATTTCCGCCTTAAAGCTAGCTTCTCTTCTTTAGAAAGTCCTTTTAGTAACGCTGCTTCTTTTAAATTTCCAGAAACAAGCACCTTAGAAGCGTCTACCCCCAAATCGACAAACCTTTTAGCAAACTGAGAATTTTGAGCTAGGATAAGATCAAATAAAGAAAACAACTTTTTGGCTAATTTTGAAAAAAGCAAAAATCTCTTATAAGATCTAGAAGAAATGCGGCCGTTAACAAGAATGATAGCAGCTCCTGCTTCCTTGCCGACCTTAAGGAAATTATACCAAAGATCACTCTCTACAACTACTATGGCTGTGGGATTTATCCTCTTTATGAGAGATCTCATAACCCAAGAAAAATCTACAGGAAGAAAAAAATAACAAGCAGCGCCAGGCAAGGATGCTTTTGCCTCTTCATGACCCGTTTTTGTTCTGGAAGCAACATAAAAAGAGGCATTAGGGTAGAGGTCTCTCATCTTCGCAAAAAGAGGAGAGACTGCTTTAGTCTCTCCTACAGACACTGCATAAAATAAAAAACAAGGGCCATTTTCCGTTCTTTTAGGGGGAAGAGCAAAACCTAAATATTGCAAGATAACACCTCTAGAAGAAGAACTTAGAAGCTTTGGCAAGAAAGCCAAAGCACCTAAAATCTGCATCCCATTATAGATCCAATTACCCTTAAACATCCTAGGAAACTACCAGGTTGATTAATTTATTCGGAACATGCACTACCTTTTCTATTTTACCTACTAAATGTTTACGAATTTGAGGTTGCAATTCAATGAAGGCAAGAAGGTCTTCTTGTGTTTGGTTTTTAGGAAAAAGCCATTTACCACGTAGTTTCCCGTTAATCTGGACTACATAAAGAGCAACTTGATCTTCTAGATACTTTCCATCCACTTCAGGATAGGAAAGATAGGTTAAACTACCCTCACCTCCTAGATGAGTAAAAATCTCCTCCGTTATATGAGGAGCAAAGGGATATAAAGCCTTTGTAAACATCATAAGCGCTTTTTTAGGATATTTAGCAAGAGATGAAAAAGCGTTCATAAATTCCATCATTTTGGCAATAGCCGTGTTAAATTGCATAGCTTCTATATCAGAAGAAACAGCGTAAGCTAGCCTATGAGCTAGTTTCATCCCTTCTTCTTCTTCCTCTTCAGTCACTTTCTCTGAGTAAGCTAAATCAACAAAGCGCGTTAAAAACCTTCTGCAACCGATAACAGAGTCTTGATTCCATTGCTTTTCTTTGTCAAAAGGTCCCATAAACATTTCATATAAACGTAAAGAATCAGCCCCGTACTCTTCTATGATCTCATCGGGAGTGATCCCGTTAAGTTTAGATTTAGACATTTTTTCCACCTGAACTTTTAGCTCTTCGCCGCTTCCCACTTGAAAATAGTGACCGGCCTTTTCTTGAACTTCTTCAGGAGATACGTAGCCCCCACTCTCTTTTTGAAAAGATTTAGCTATTACTAGTCCTTGATTTCTTAGGGTTTGAAATGGCTCTAAAGTGCTTACAAGCCCACAGTCATATAACACTTTATGCCAAAATCTCGCGTACAACAAATGTAAAACAGCGTGCTCAACTCCCCCGACATAAAGATCTACAGGCATCCAATACCTTTCGGCTTCAGAGCTCCAAGCTTCTTTATCGTTATTTGGGTCACAAAAGCGCAAATAGTACCAACAAGATCCAGCCCACTGCGGCATCGTATTAGTCTCTCTTAAAGCTTTTTTACCAGTCTTTGTATCGACAATATTAACCCAGGTTCCCACTCTAGAAAGAGGACTTTCCCCAGTAGGAGCCGGCTTATAATCTACAAGCTCAGGAGGACATAGAGGAAGTTCATCTACATCTAAGATGCGTTTAGATCCATCTTCAAAATGTAATATAGGAAAGGGCTCTCCCCAATAGCGCTGCCTAGAAAAAAGCCAGTCTCTTAATCTGTAATTAGTAGTTCCCTCTCCGCATCCCTTCTTTTCTAAATAAGAAATAACAGCAAGTTTTGCTTCGTCTATCCCCAGTCCATTTAAAGAAAATTCTTCGTTAGCACTGTGGATTAAGACTCCTTCATGAGGCCAACATAGGCGTCCTTCTTTTACCTCTATAGATATAAGCTCTTTGTCCAGCCCTTCTTCCACTAAAGGATCGATCACCTGTAGTAAAGGAAGTGAAAACGTCTTAGCAAAAGCAAAATCTCGTTCATCATGAGATGGTACAGCCATAACAGCGCCAGTGCCGTAGTTAGCAAGCACGTAGTCAGAAATCCATATGGGCATTAAAGCCCCGGATAAAGGATTCCGGACGTAAGCACCTGTCCACACTCCCGTCTTTTCTTTATTTAAATCTGTTCTTTCCAAATCAGACCTAGAGCTAATCAATTTGCAATAAGCATCTACAGATGCTTTTTGCTCTTCTTTAACTATCTCTAAAACAAGCGGATGTTCAGGGGCAAGGACCATATATGTCGCCCCAAAAAGAGTATCTGGCCTAGTGGTGAATACGGAAATCTCTTTACCTAAGGTCTCTTCTTTAAAAACAACCCTAGCACCCTGGCTTTTTCCAATCCAATGCGTTTGTAATTTTTTTAAATGCTCAGGCCAGTCTAAAAGATCTAAGTCCTCCAAAAGACGCTCGGCATATGCTGTAATTTTTAATACCCATTGACGAAGAGGTCTTCTTTCTATGGGGTATCCACCTTCTTTGGATTTACCTCCATCCACCTCTTCATTTGCCAAAACAGTTCCCAAAGCAGGACAAAAATTCACCATCATCTCTGCTTCATAAGCCAATCCTTTTTCATAAAGCTTAGTAAAAATCCATTGAGTCCACTTGTAATATCTAGGATCACTTGTAGCAAATTCTCTCGACCAATCATAACTAAGGCCAAGTGACTTCAACTGTCTTCTATATGTATTGATATTGCTCTCTGTTGTCTTTGCTGGATGAGTCCCTGTTCTAATAGCATATTGCTCTGCTGGAAGTCCAAAACTGTCCCATCCCATCGGATGCAATACGTTGAACCCCTTTTGTCTTTTATACCTAGCTAAGATATCTGTTGCCGTATATCCCGTTACATGACCCACATGGAGACCGGAACCTGAAGGGTAAGGAAACATGTCTAAAATATAATATTTAGGTTTAGTGTGATCTATTTGCGCTACAAAAAGATGCTCTTCTTGCCACTTTTTTTGCCATTTTTTTTCAATTTTTTGATGATCATATCGAGATTTTGTCATGCTATTTTCTCCACTATATGTTGCCCTAAGCATCGTAACAAAAAGAAGAAATTTTAGCGAAGACTTAATAAAAACCTGCTCCAAAATACGAATTTTAAATTTTATATTCAGAAATGTTGTAGAAAAGAATAGAATAGTGTATGATGAAGATCAACCTAAGTTAACTTTTAACTGCGAGTAAAAAAAATGACCTCTTGCCTATTAGATCCAACAATTACTCGAAAGAATAAAATCACCCTTACAGACTACGATTACATAAAAGATATTCAAAATCGTATTTTAATGGCTGAATTCACGCAAAAAGACCTCCTTGTTTTAGAAGAAATCCTATACAACCCGCTGCAAATCCCCCTAGAAAAATTGTCAAAAAACGTAGACATTCCTAAATCTGAACTACTACTTATTTTAGAAAAGCTAGCCCCATCAGGTCTTTTTCTTCTAGAAAAAGATTCTATTATGGTCGACAAGGAAACAAGAAAATATTTTGAATTACAACTGCCTAAATTTGATGAAGATTTCCAACCAGGCATGGAATTTCTACAATCACTCTTAAAAAAGCCCCCTATTCACGTTCTTCCTACCTGGTATGCCCTCCCTAAAACATCTACACATATATTTGATTCTATTATAGAAAAAAACCTATTCACTCCACAAATCTTCTTAAGATACATAGCAGAACTTAATTTTGGCGAGCCTGTATTAAAACAAATCATCCAGGATGTATTTACTGCAGAAAATCTAGAACTACCCTCTTCTTTTTTCATGAAGAAGTACAATATATCCAAAGAGCTTTTCGCCGAGTACATGCTCCACTTAGAATTCAGCTGTGTCTGCTGTATTGGCTATCATAAAAAAGAAGACCGCTTCGAAGAAGTGGTAACTCCATTTTATGAGTGGGCTGAGTATCTCAGCTTTATAAAAAATTCTGAAATAAACCCCATAAAAGAAACAGATAAAATCACACTAAAGAGGCCTAATGAATTCTCCTTTGCGGAAGACCTTTCTCTTTTATTAGAAAAGCTTAAAAACGAGCCTTTTGCAGTGGAAATACAAAACGGACTTTTCCTTCCCGAAAAATCCATAGTAGAAACACTTCCCTTCAAAGAGGAAAAGTACATCCACACCTTGTTGAGCAAGCTCCTCCTAGTGAAATTAGTTTCGCATACAGATGGCATGTTTCACCTCACAAAAATTGCTTTTGATTGGCTTAATCTACGATCTGACGATAAATGCTTATATTTCTATAGACACCCTCTAAACCGCCTCATAAACACCGATATTCCTCAAGAGCTCTGCAGAGAAAAAACAATAAAAGACACAGAAAAATCTATTACACGCATTCTTTATAAAGACTGGGTTTTCTTTGATGATTTTTTAAAAGGGGTCTTAGTTCCTTTAAATGGAGATTCCACGATTTCCTTAAAAAAATCAGGAAAAACATGGAAGTACTCCCTTCCTAACTACTCCTTAGAAGAGACCAACTTCCTTCGCGCTGTTATTTTAGACTGGCTTTTTGAAGCCGGCATTACACAAGTAGGCTCTTTAGACGGAAAAGACTGCTTTCGTGTTACTTCTCTTGGTCAAACACTCTTTGCAAGATAGGCATTTTCATGACCTCTGAAAAGGATTTAGCCTCTAATAAAAGAGCTTTTTACGACTATGAAATTCTAGACACTATGGAATCTGGCATAGTGTTAGTTGGCACTGAAGTAAAATCTTTAAAAAACCACGGCGGCAATCTACAAGATTCTTATATTTTAATTTCTAAAGGAATTGTTATTTTAAAAAATGCGTCAATTGCTCTTTATCGATTTGGCAATCTGCATAATCATGAAGAAAAAAGAGAACGAATTTTACTGCTTCACAAAAAAGAAATTATCAAATTAAAGGAAGCCTCCGAAAGAAAAGGGCTCACACTGATTCCCATAGCCCTATATCTAAAAAAGGGAATTATTAAAGTGAAAATCGGTATTGCTAAAGGAAAAAAAACATACGATAAAAGAGAATCTGTTAAGAATAAAGAAATGAAACGAGATATCGACCGCGCGATAAAAAATAATAAAGAATAGCATTTGACGTCTCATCTTCTTTTCGCTATGATCCTCCATAAAACCACTAAACTATGCTAGCTCAAGGAGCTCTTATGAAAGTTACAGTTTCTAAAAATAACATCACCTCTTTGATCAATAAGATACAAAATATCATCCCAGCAAAACCCTCTATTCCTGTGCTTGTAAATGTCTTGCTAGAAGCCATTGATGGCAAGCTGATAATTAGCGCAACAAACCTTGCCCTAAGTATTACAGCCTCAATCGATGCTCATGTCTCTGAAGAAGGCAAAGTCGCTCTTCCTTCAAAGAAACTTTTCGCCCTAATTCGAGAGCTCACGGCTCCTGAATTAGAAATCGACTCTAAAGATTCCCACACAGCTACTTTACGCAGCGGCACCTCTTCTTTTAAAATCCTAGGGATGCCCGGCGAAAACTTCCCAAAAATACCAGAATTTTCAGAGGGAGAGGAGGTCCTTTTTTCTGCTTCTCTTCTTAAAGACCTTCTTTGTAAAACCTCCTTTGCTGTTGGAAAAGATGAGACACGTCCTATATTTAGCACTGTCTTGTTACAAAGACAAAACAATCTAACCACTTTTACAGGAACAGATGGAAAAAGGCTAGCAAGGGCCTATACAGACGCGCCAGCTCCCGCAACCTGGAATGGTTCTTTTATATTGCCTCATAAAGCGGTAGAAGAAATGATTCGCTTACTAGATGATAAAGAAGAAAACATCTATTTGCGATTTTCTGACGACCGCATTTTCATGCAGGTAGGTTCTATTACGCTTGTCTCTCAGCTTATCTTAGGAAACTATCCCGATGTTTCCAGGATCATCCCTGAAGGGACAGATACTCCTATTGCGCTTCATAAAGAAGAGTTGATTTCTTTACTACGTCAAGTTTCATTATTCACTACACAAGAAAGAGCTTCTGTTCGCTTTACCTTTTCAGAAGGACTTTTACAGCTTTCAACATCCAGTGGAGAAATTGGAGAAAGTGATGTAAGAATGCCTGTTAATTATACAGGAGACCGTATGGATATAGCATTTAACCCTACCTATTTTTTAGATATCCTACGCCACAGCAAAGATGAGACTATTAGCTTAAGCATCAAAGATCCTTATGATCCAGGCCTAGTTACAGATTCTTCCAAAGCACTTTTTGTTATTATGCCTATGCGTCTTGAAAACTAAAAATGCATCTTCAAAAACTTAGGATCTCGAATTTTCGAAGCTATAAAAAAAAAGAGGTGTCTTTCACCTCTCATATCAACTGCATAGAAGGAGCCAATGGAAGTGGCAAAAGTAACTTACTTGAAGCTATCTACCTTATAAGTACTGGGAAGTCCTTTAGAACCCACAAATTGCAAGATCTTATCCAACATGAAACTAGTGGATTTCAAATAGATGTCGATTTTGTAAAAGAAGGAATTATAAATAGACTCCAGATCCTCTTCAGCCCTGAAGGACGTAAAATACTTTACAACCAAACAGCGCACACAAGTTTTATTCCCCTACTTGGAATCCTTCCAACTATTTTGCTCTCACCAGAAGACATCTCTATTATTGATGGATCTCCTGCGGAGCGAAGACGTTTTTTAGACATACACTTAGCTCAAATTGACCCACTCTACGTATATCATTTAGGCAGATACCAAAGAGCGCTTAAACAAAGAAATATTCTTTTAAAAAAACAAGAAGAAAAGGGACTAGCTGTCTGGGAAGAACTTATGGCCACCTCTGCAGCCTATCTTATTGAAAAAAGACTCGAAACAATAAAATCCCTTGAAGAGCCTGGAAGAAGGCATGTTTTAGATCTTTCCAAACAAAAAGAGCCATTTTCTATGCAATATGAAAGCTCTTTTAGCCTGCCAGAGGATTCCCAAATCCCTCTATCTATAAGCTTTGCAAAACAGTGGGCAACCTCTCGTAGAAAAGAGCTAGAAGCAAAAACTACTTTGCTCGGACCTCATAGAGATGACATACTTTTTTTTATAGACTCCAAAGAAGTAAAGACATTTTGCAGTGAGGGGCAAAAAAGATGTTGTCTAGCAGCTCTCCGTTTAGGGCAGTGGGAAAGACACCAAAATTTATTACAAAAACCACCCCTTTTCGGGATAGACGACTTTGGAATTCATCTAGATGAGGAAAGGTCCTTTTTACTACGAAAATCTCTAGAAAAGATGGGGCAAGTTTTTTTAACTGCCCCCTCTTTTCTAGATACGGAAGAGATACATCTCCCCCCAAACAGCCTTAAGACATGTATGAAGATACGTGTCGAAAATACGCAGATCCCAGAGGAAAACTCTTAATATCCACACCCTTTTTTGTTCTTTTTTGCACAAAAAGATCTGTAAATTCCAAAGCTAAATGTTTCCCTAGTTGAACACCTTCTTGATCAAACGAGTTTATATTCCAAATAAAACCTTGAAAAGCAACGCTATTTTCATAATAAGAAAGAATTACCCCTAAAGTATAAGGGTCAAGCTTAGAAGCAAGTAAAATACGGTTAGATCGATTCCCTGGAAAAACTTTATTGGGATTAGCACTTTTCTCTCCGGTGGAAAGAGCTAGCGACTGAGCAAAAAGATTAGCTAATAACTTCTCTTGGCAGTAGGTTTCTTGAAATAAGATATCTTCTTTATACTGGTTTTCACAAAAACCTAAAAACTCTACAGGGACAACCGATGTCCCTTGATGGATTAGCTGGAAAAACGAATGTTGTCCATTTGTTCCTGGCTCTCCCCAAATTACAGGACCTGTATCAAAATCCACACGCCTTCCCTGTCTATCGATTCTCTTTCCATTTGACTCCATACTAAGCTGTTGTAAATGAGCTGGAAATCTAAAAAGAGCTTGAGCGTAAGGGATGATAGCTGCGGTGGAAAGACCTAAAAAGTTTCGATTCCATATACTGAGTAAAGCAGACATAAGGGGTAAATTTGCTTTGCGATCTTTTTTTAGAGCTTGCTTATCCATAGCATTAGCCCCTCGTAAAAAATCTAAAAAACGATCCATCCCTAAAGAAAAGGCTAAAATTACTCCACCGACCATAGAAGTAACAGAATAACGTCCCCCTATAAAATCCCAAATATAAAAAGAAGCCAAATACTTTTCAGGATCATCCATGGGACTCCCCTTTCCTGTAACAGAAATAATATGATCTTTGGGATCAAGCCCCGCGTTTTTTAAACGCTCTCTTACAAAAGCTTCGTTTGTAAGGGTTTCTAAAGTAGATCCTGATTTAGAAACAACAACAAAAAGTGTTTTTGTAAGGTCTAAATCCTTAAGAACCTCGGCGCTATCATCCGGATCTACGTTGCAAATAAAATGCGCTTTTCTCTCCGATTTTTCATAAGCCTTTAAAGCGTGATAAACAGCCCTAGGCCCAAGATCTGATCCACCAATACCTATTTGCACCATGTCTGTAAAGGTTCCTCTTACCTCCAAATCCTTAAGAAACCTCGTTAACTTTTCTAATTCCTGATAAGCCATCTTAGTGGCTTCTTGAGCTATCTTAGCTTCATTAGGATTTTCAAAAAAATCTCTCATTGCCGTATGAAGAACGCTGCGGTTTTCACTAGGAAATCCTTCTATGCAATTCATGATTTCTCCTGATTGCATTTTATGCATTTTCTCCAAAGCACCTGTTTCTTCCGCTAGGTCATAAAGAGCCTGAATAGTAATCTCAGACACTCTCTCCCCTGCGTAAAATAATTTTAAATTCAGACATTCACTACACATAGCATCAATGCGCTTAGGAGTAAAATTCGCTTCATCCGTCAAGTCTATAGGATCTTCGGCAAGTTCACCTAACCGAATTACTGATTTCAAATGATTAAAAGAAGTCATATAAATAAAACAGCATCAAGCCTATAGTGACGATTATAAGCTAGTGCAGCTCCCTTGTTAATGGTTAAACAGCAATTTAAAAAATCGTTCTTTTCAACATGGCAGATTACAGATTTGTTAGCAAATAGCTCTTTGCATTTTTCTAAAAAAATCAGCTAAAAATCTTCTGAACAACTAAAAGCTGACGATAGGCTTCTTTATAAGCCTCTATAAAAAACGCTTCTTCTTCGACTGTGCCTTTATATAAGAGTGAAAGATCTAGGCTCCGGGTGTCATCTTTGCGATCTTCTTCAGCTTGTTTTCTAGCAAGTAAATCTAAAAATCTCATATCGGTAGAAAAACTACTTCGACGATCATATTCTTTACGATAAATTTCGCTAAAAAGATCTCTTTGTAATGGAGTAAACTCCGGAAGAGTGCTATTTTTTACTTGCCTTAAGTTTGCATAAGGATCGTGCGCTAAACTCCCCATTATAGAATTTTCTCTAGCCAAATATTTAGCTAGCATAATGAAAATGTCTTCATAAAAAATCTCCTCTAAAGAAGGTCTTTGGCACAAGTGGTGCCCTTTCTCATAAGTAGATAGCTCCTTTTCTCCTAGGTCCGACGTAAAAGTTATTGGACCTGCAAAATCTATACGGCGAAGAATCGCACTATCTTCAAATACCACGCTTGCAAAAGCGGGATGAGCAAGTTCTTCTAACCTAAAAAAACCAATATCTCTTACATAAAAACTCTCAGGAAAAGCCCAGTGGAAGCCGTAACTAGCTATAGAAAGCGAGACTCCAAAAAAAGTTGACACACATTTTCTCCTAGAAATACTATTTAACAAGCAATACTAAAGCACTGCAATGCAAAAATACAATCCATAAAGTTTTCTATAATTGAATTAGTTGTGATTAAGCAAGCGCATCTCATCCAAATACGTTCTTCTATACAGCTCTTCATCATCCTCTGCAACATCACTTCTAGGGCAAATAGCGTTCACCTTTACATCTTGAAAATCCCTCAAAGCTCTTACCTTAGCTAAGGCAACAACGCCTCCGGCAACAAATGCTTGATTTTCTTCTGCAAGAATATTTTGAGCATTTATACAAGAACGCTGCTCCTTTATAAGGACATCCTGGGTAGCTATAAAATTAAAAATAGGTAAAACTGCTCCAATCCCCCCCAGAGTAACTATATTCACACAGTTATAGGCAAGCAGCACCTGATAATCTCTAATCTTTTGATTAAGGCCTTCTAAACCGTTTAAATCACTGCTCTTCAAACATCTTTTAAAAACCTGTGAAATAAGCGCAATTAAAGAATAAGCGGCAATCCCAATAGAGACCACAGCACCAAGAATGGGACAGTACGTACAAGACAAAGCTCCCTGGGATAGCTGAGCATTTGCTGCCTTATCCACTTCGGATGCAATATATGCTGCTCTAATTAAAAATATTGACATGACCACCTTAGTAAAAAAACTATTTTATCATAAACACAAATTAAAATACATTAAAACATAAAATAGACAGTTATAAATGTTAAATTAATATTTAATTACATATTAGATTTACTTATAGGCCGAAAAGAAGATTACGAATTGGATAAAATACACTAGTATTTCCTGGTAAATCCTCATCCTGAATAGTAATTCATATATAGTTTTTATTTACAAAAAACATCTTAAGAGGGATTAAAAACTAAAGAAAAGACCAGGGTGTTTTGATTAAAAAGATTTGACACCGAAAAGGCCTTATAAATTTCTATGAATGGAGAACCCTCTTCATTCCATTGAGCGCTTCTTCTTGTCTTAGGAGTTCCTTGCTTTTTTAGTAGAATTGTCTCATTAAACAGTACATTTTACGATTTTTTTGTTTTATTAATTAAAATTACATTTTCTAATTGGCGTGTAAAACGAATAAAAAAACAATAAATTAATTTAAGCATAGTCAAATTGTTGCGTTAATGATAGAATTGATTGCACATTTTTAAAAATAGGTTATTTATGGAGATTTCTTCCTTTCTTGAATCACATACTCTTACCTCTTCTGAAGCTGATAGAGAAACCGGGTCCGATGCGATCTTAGCTCATCGGCTTTCTGTGGTCAGTTTAGAGGAATTGCAGGCTCGAGGAGGAGATCCATATGAGGCTGTAAGGCGCATTAATGAAACAATTGGTCCTATGTGGGAGGGTTTTACAAAAGGAATCCATGAAGCCTATCTCAAGAAAGAAACAGAAACGGAAGGGGTGGTTGTTGATTTTGCTCTTAATGAAAGTGGGCAAGTAGTTGGGTATGCTTTTACACGAAAACAATGGCAAAGACTCGATGCTAAGAATGAGGTTGCCTACTTATCTTGGCTTGCTGTTGATCAAAACAAGCAATACCAAGGTATTGGCTCATTATTGCTTGAAAGCACGTTAGCAAAAGTAAGTAGCTTGGGATACAAGCGACTTACTTTGGATGCTCGAGAAACAAGCCATCCATTTTACCAGCAGTTTGCAGGGAAAAAGTATATCAAAATAGAATTGCTCGAAGAAGGTACATTCCTTGATGGCGGTAAAAGGTATCAAAATTCTTTTCCTCTAAAAGGCTAAGACAAGAAGGCGCGCTCAATCGAATGAAGAGAGTTCGCTACTTTTCGATGTCAAATCTTTTTAATCAAAACGTCCTGAGAAAAGACACCCTCTTGCTCCGATAAATTATACAAAAGCTTTAGGTTCACTTATTTTAGAGCAAAAAAACAACTCTTTTTAACTATTTTTCTTTAAAAGAATTACCCTCTCGATTTACAAGAAAAGTATCATCTTAAAAAGACCTTTATTTTATGACCCTTAAAGAAGAAGAGTTTCAAAAACTCACTAAGCTTTGCCATATTAAATGCTCTCCCGAGGAAAAAGAAGCTCTTTTTTCCCATCTTTCAAAGATTTTATCGTATGTAGAGCTTCTCAATGAAATAGGAACGGAAGACGTTACCCCTTGTGACCAGGTGGTAAAAACCCTCAATAACGTCTTACGAGAAGATGAAACAGGTCCGACGCTTCCTAAAGAAAAGCTTCTAGAAAACTCTCCTTCTCATATTGGAGGAATGATTAAAGTGCCCTCTATTTTCAAAACATCAACCTAGAGTTTTTCTCATGTACCAACTTTCTGCTTTAGAGCTTCACTCTGCCTTCTTAAAAGGAGAGCTATCAGCAAGGACTATCGCTGAGTACTTTCTTAAAAGAACTGAAGCAGGAGACGCTCAGGTCAACGCATTTTTAACACTTTTCCCTGAAGAGTTCTTAGCTAAAGCTGATATTTTAGATAAAAAAAGAAAGGAAGGGAAACGTTTAGGTAAAATGGCAGCCATACCTGTTGCCATAAAAGACAATATTCATATTAAAGGCCGGCTAACTACATGCGCTTCGAAGTTTTTATCGAACTATAAAGCTGTATTTGATGCTACAGTCGTACATAGACTGCAAGAAGAAGATGCTCTTTTACTTGGCAAAACAAACTTAGATGAATTTGCCATGGGGTCCTCTACAGAAAACTCCGCCTTCAAAGTCACTAAAAATCCTTGGAATCTCGCCTGCTCCCCAGGGGGCTCTTCAGGAGGATCCGCTGCAGTCGTTGGAGCTAGATTTTGCCCTTTATCGTTAGGTAGCGATACAGGAGGGTCTATTCGTCAACCTGCCTCTTTTAATGGCGTCGTGGGTTTTAAACCCACATACGGAAGGATATCTCGCTATGGTCTTGTTGCCTTCGCCTCTTCTTTAGACCAAATCGGTCCATTTTCCACTAATGTAGCTGATGCAGCGTTCATTATGGAAACTATCGCTGGTCCTTGCAAATACGATTCAACAAGTTTACACACAAAAACACCTAACTACCTAGAGCAGATTAAACTTCCTTTAAAAGAAGTTAAAATCGGAGTGCCGTGGCATTTCTTAGAGAATCTATCCATAGAATCTCGGTCTAATTTTGAAGAAGCTATTGCTGTATTCAAAGATATGGGAGCTTCCATAGTAGAAGTAAACCTTGACCTTTTAAAATACTCTATTGCTATCTACTATATTTTAGCAACAGCAGAAGCCTCTACCAATCTTGCTCGCTATGATGGTGTTCAATACGGATGTAGATCAACTAAAGCAACTACAATAGAAGAAGTATATGAGCTTTCTAGACAAGAAGGATTTGGTCCAGAAGTAAAAAGACGTATTTTACTTGGTACCTATGTCCTTTCTTCTGGATATAATGACGCCTATTACAAAAAAGCGCAGCAAGTGCGCTCTTTAATTATCAATCAGATGGATCAAGCCTTCTCCACCTCCGACCTCATAATGATGCCAACGACTCCCTTTCCTACTTTCCCTATTGGCTCAATCCAAGACCCTGTACAGATGTACCTTCAAGACATCTATACAATTGGAGCTAATCTTGCAGGACTTCCTGCAATAAGCATCCCCTCTGGGCTTAGCTCCGATAAAAAGCCATTAGGAATACAGTTAATTGGGCCTCAAATGCAAGATGATGTCGTACTGCAAGTAGCCCATCACTTTGAAAGTCTAACTAACTACCATAAAATGATCCCTCCGCTATTTCAAAAAGAGCTATGATAAAAATGGAAACACGAGAAATAAAAATCCTTTGGCAGCCTGTTATCGGCCTAGAAATCCACGTACAGCTTAATACAAAGTCCAAGCTATTTAGCCATGCCCCCAACCGCTTTGGTGATGAGCCTAATACAAACATCACAGATGTTTGTACAGGCCAACCCGGAACTCTTCCTGTTTTAAACAAAGAAGCTGTAAAAAAAGCTGTCCAATTTGGCTGCGCGGTAAATGCACACATCTCCCGAATTAGCAAGTTTGATCGCAAATCTTACTTTTATCCAGATAGTCCTAGAAACTATCAAATTACCCAGTTCACCCATCCCATTTTAGTTGGAGGAACAATTAAAGCTGATGTGGATGGTGAAACAAAATATTTTTTCCTCCAAAAAGCGCATCTAGAAGATGACTCTGGGATGTTAAAACACTTTAGCACCTTCGCAGGAGTTGATTACAATAGAGCCGGCGTTCCTTTACTAGAAATAGTCTCAGAGCCTTGCATGCACTCTGCTAAAGAAGCTGTCGCCTACGCATCAGCACTTAAATCCATAATGACTTACATTGAAGCCTCAGACTGCAATATGGAAGAAGGTTCACTACGAATTGATGTTAACGTCTCTATAAGACCTTTAGGAGAATCTACTCTAAGAAATAAAATTGAAATCAAAAACATGAACTCCTTTACGAATATGGAACTCGCCATTGAAGCTGAAATTTTAAGGCAAATAGAGTTATACACGCTGTATTCTGATAAAGACCCTCTAGAGGTCATTGAACCAGGAACATACCGCTTTGATCCTGACTTAAAAAAAGCTGTTCTTATGAGAAAAAAAGAAGAAGTAGAAGATTATCGCTACTTTCCAGAGCCCGATCTAGTACCTATTCTTCTTTCGGAGGACTATATTGCAGAAATTATAGAAACCTTACCGGAGCTACCGGAGCAAAGATTAGAAAGGTATATCAATTCACTCAATCTTTCTAAAGAGACAGCGAATACTTTAATTGCGGATAAACTTTTATCAGACTATTTTGATGAGGCTTGTCTTTCTTGTAAAAACCCTAAAATGTTAAGTAATTGGCTTGTCGTAGAATTTACAGGTAGACTTAAAGAAAAAAATAAAAATCTAAGGGAAAGTGGCCTCTTAAGTAGTCATATTAGCGATCTTATAAACATATTAGATGATGGTATTATTACAGGAAAAATTGCTAAAAAAATAGCTGACGATATGGTCTCTTACCCAGGAATAAGTCCTCAAGAAATCGTAAAGAAAAATCCTGACTATAAAGCACTTTCAGACGCAGCTTTTATAGAAACACTTATAGATACTGTCCTTAAAGAGAATCCAGAGTCTATTGCAGACTATAAAGCTGGAAAAGCTAGAGCTTTTGATTTTTTAATAGGTCAGGTGATGAAACTTTGCAAAGGGCAAGCTTCTCCTGCTATTGCAAATGAAATACTAACTAAGAAACTATCCAATTAGAAAAAAAGAAGGAGAGAACGCAAGAACTCTCCTTGAGAATTATAGACCAACTACTTTCATAGCTTCAGGACCTTTACGGCCTTCACCTAATTCGTATTCTACTCTTTGTCCATCAACGATTTGGTTTTCAACATTGTTTGCATGAACAAAAATATCTTGGCCACCATTTTCTGGAGCAATAAAACCAAAGCCTTTTTGTGAATTAAAAAACTTAACTGTACCTTTATGTTTTGACACGATTATTTTCCTTATTTTTTTAGTTATTGCTAGCAATAACATGTTCTTTCTTCTACTACCTTCTTGAAAAAACTTAACCTCAAGAAATAGTAAACAACAACACTATACCTGATTATGGATTTTCCCGCTCTATTTCTTGTAAATATTGCAAATATTTTCTCAAAAACAGCTCTAAACCATACCTAAAAACATCTAATAAATAAGAAAAACCTCCTTATTAAAGAAAAAATCACCAATAAATACAGTTAGTATAGCACTTTTCCTCGAAAAAACTCCTAAAAAAACCTTCACATTAACTAGGTCAGAAATATATAAAAAATTCTATATATAAACTTTCCCCTTTTGGCCATCTATATGGGAGAAAGGAAAAAAGAATGCAAACTTTGTCATTAGATTTGCTGCAAACACGCAAAATTGAAAACATTCACCAAGAGGGCTAACTCAAAAAACCATCGACGTTATTAATCCCGCAAAAGAAAAGCTCCTTCCTGTCTTTTTATCCAAGAAGACCAACTTTCTATTAAAGTTCTATTTTCCAAGCAATATTTATAAAAAAAGGTAAGGAACAGCAACCTACCTCCCTCCAGGCGTTCAACAAGAAGATTGGAGCCTCCTAGGTCATTTTGCCTTTGTAGAATCTCTTCTACCGTAAAAAGATGACAATTATAGAAGATATCTGCCATGCACATAGCTACTGTAGTCCTTCCTTTTCCTCCTGCGCAGTGAAAATAGATCCTATCGGACATAGAAAGCGTTTGCATTAAAGCAAGAAAAGCATCTACTTCAGCTTCCTTAGGGAAGCTATGATCTAATATAGGTATTCTCACATAGCTTAGATTTAGAGATAGGCCATCAATTAATTCTTTTTCACTAATAGCATCATTTTTTCTAAGAAACTCTTTTTCTTCTTTTTGAAGGGTCCCTGCTGAAATACCTTTATTATACTGAAATGACCCTTCTTTATAAGCACCGGGCTCAAGTTTCCAAGAAACAGGATTTCCTTCAATAAAACCGTGGAATTCTCTTCGAAGGTCGACTATGACTACCCTTCTATCAGAATATTTCAAAAGAAAGCTTTGTAACTCACAAAGAGAAAACTGACCACTACCAAAAATCCTATCTTCACTAAAAGATCTACATTTCTTGGGAAGATCACATGATGCACGCAGCTCTTCATGCCTATAGAAAGTTTCTCCTTTGCAAAAAAGAGCTATACTGAAAAAAAATAAAATTAAATATAAAACCCTAGCACTCAAATTAATCACCAAATCAATCACCAAATTAATTAACTGAAATTTATCAAATGCAATTTTAATTGTAAAATAATTTTACATGCAAAAATAAAAAATCACACGTAGATACTATCCATTAAAAGTAACACGATAAGAGAGTAAAGTAGAAGAACGTCTACATAAGTCTATAGCATGCATAGATCCTCAGCTTCGTACTATTACTTTAACAACTAACATTCAACACGTTAAATAAATAAAAAATAAAAATAAATTGAAATTAATACAAAGAAATCAAATTATAGAATTATATATAATAACAGAATAACGATGGAAGTTTATATGGATATGAAACCAATAGGGTCTAGTGGCCCAAAAGGCCCAGAAAAGCAACTACCTGTAAGGCCAGCAGTAGCTCCCTTACAGCCTATTGTATCTAAGGCTCTTTCTTTTCAAGCAGCAGAAAAACCTTCAATGGGTGTGCAGCTCACTGCTGCAGATGATTCTTTGCTCGACTGCATGGAAAACATCCTAAATAAACCCAATCCAGAAGAAATATTACAGGATTTTTTTGGCGCTCGTACCCCCTCAGATTTTTCCCTGCAAGGGTTGTTAGACGCTAAATATATGATAGCTAATCTTTTGACATCGGACGCCGCTATCGCTATAGCCTGTCTAAAAATCATTGATGGCATTAAAGAAACCCTCTCTAAAGGAGCAGAAGCTACTGCTATAAAAGCTAATGGACTAGTAATATCAAATTCAGAAAGAAAACCTTCTGTTATCCCCCATAGTCAAAATCCTGCTTCTAAACTAACTCCAGAAGATATAGTTCTAATTAAAGCAGTTCAAACAGGAACTAATGACTCCATTGAAAGCGCAGCATGGCAAGATAATATTAGCGCCGCTGGAATAAAAGAGGCTTTAACCGCTGCACAAAGTTCAAAGAGGGGGGATCATATCATCAGCTTCCTAATAGACAGACTCAATATTATGGCTAGCCCAGAGGATGATTGGAAGAGCGTCTCCTCTGGAGAAGAACCAGGCCTAAAAGATCCGTTCCCCGGGTCTAGCGATTTCCAAGCACTCAAATATGCTTCAGAAGATGAAAAAAATGATGACGAAGATTATGCAATGCCCCCCCCAAAAAAGAGTAATGACTCTTCGTCCGTTTCGTTAAAACCCCCAATGTCTCGGAATGATTTCGATAAACTACGTGATATTGAAATGGGCTACTCAATAAAAGAGTTAGGTTTAACAGAGGCCTCCTTAATAGAGCTACTACGTAAGAACCCCGCTTTCCCTATCATTGCGCTAAATTTAAGCAATATGGAAATTACAAACATGAAAGCTATACTAGACGTATGCCCTAATATTAAGCGTTTAGCGGCCTGCAATTGTCATATTACTGATACGTTAATCCAACAAATAGTCGAGCATCCAACCTCACAAAATATAGAACTCTTAGCTCTTGAGCGCAATGACATCACCAATCTAGGAGTCGAATTACTATTCAGCATGCCTAAACTAGAAATTTTCAGCCTTGAAAACAACCCGCAGATAACGGACGGTATTCAGAGAAGACTTGCAAATGAGATACGAGCTCGCCCTCGTTAAAGCAAGACTCATTTACCAAAAGAGTAGCTATCTTTTTTAAGATAGCTACTTTATTTTTAAAACCCAAAGCGAGCCTCTGCTGCATATCTATGAGCGCTGTAGCCCCCTGTAAATTCCCCGTCGTAGGTGAAGTTAAGAGCTAGCTTGTCTTCTAGCATGATGCCTGAGAGCATGACTCCGGGAGAAAAGAGGTTTCTACTAGGAAAGTATCCAGTTACCGTAAAGGGAAAGGCTGATGCGGAAGCAAACTCTGCTTTATAGTGTGATCCTTTCACACGCACTTCTCTTATCCAGCTAGCTTTAGGAGATAGTGTCCACTTGCTATTTTTGACGCAAAGACAAGCTGCAAACTGCAGGCCGAGCTCATTTCTTAGCAAGATAGAATTGCTTTTATGGATACGTAGGTTCCAATCTCCTGCTCCCTCTTCTCTATAGCTATTTTCTTTACCAGCTATATAGTCAAAGCTATCAAAGGGTCTTACAGTAAATCCCCCATAGCTTAAGTTTATCCCTGTAT
>CAYTOK010000007.1:0-98949 GCA_964439595.1 uncultured bacterium
GACGCTCTACCACTGAGCTACACCCGCAAATGGTATCATGGGAAGCAGAATATCGTGTTCCTTTCTTTTTTTCACTAAATTTTTCAAAAAAAAGAAATTTTATTGAAAATAAGCGTGAAAAAGGGGAGGGAAAGATGGTGTTTCCCTCACAAGATTACCGTTTTTGTTTTTTTGTTGGTAAAGACTTTTAGCCCTAAGGTTTTTGAATTGGAGTTTTTTTTCTTGCGATCGTTGACAAAAAAGGGTAAAAAGCCTGATGTTACAAACATTTTGAGAAGAAGCTCCTTTTTGAGAGAGCTCTCTCTTTTGAGTTTTGCAGCTAGTAAGGAAGATAATAAGGGAAAAAAATGATTAACTTTCGAAAATTAAGGCAGGATTTTTCTTCTAATATTACGAAGGAAGGAAAAGATCTTTATGACAAAAGTAAGGTTGTTTCAGCTAAATTAGTACACTTAGATGGAAAAAGTATGAAGATAGCCGGAAGAGTCTTGGGACAATATGAAAACTACTATGAAAGTGAGATTGAGATTGATCGCATAGACTGTGAAACAACTGACTCAAACTGCGATTGTCCTTATAATTATGACTGCCAACATATTGCTGCCCTTTTGTTTTTTTTAGAAGAAAATTTAGATAAAATCTTGGTCGAATACTCTAAAGAGTCAGATTTTGCAGAAATGACAGAGAAAAGCGATATTGATGAAGTAGCAAAAAACCATCTTTTTGAAAAACTAAGAGAAGCGGAAGGTAAGGAAATTCTTCGCCAAGAAGAGCTCTATCAAAAACAAGTTCTCCAAGAGTATGTGGTTTCTTCTAAAATTTTAGCGTATTCCCCCTTTTTTAGGCCTACCACTCTTCCAGAATTTGATAAGGCGGACATGCATGTGATTTTTTCTTTTCCGGCTGATAGTGAAGTGAAAAATCATGTCGAACTACAAATAGCCCTTAGGTTGCCTTTTAGGTCTAAACCTTTGCATGTTCCTGTACTCAAGCAATTTATTGATGCCATTCGTTATGAGGAGCCTCTCTTTATAAGTGGTAAAAAATACTGTTTTTCTATGCAGTCTTTTGAGATTGCTCAAAGAGATATTCTTAAAACATTAATGGATCATGTCCGTTTTTTGGAAAGTAACAATTCAGAAAAAGCATTGCGTAGCGGCTTTTTAGATTTAGAGGTGCTTGGAGTTGTTATTGCAAAGGTATGTGAAACGGTGTCAGTACAGTTAAGGCAGACAGGTTATGTGCAGCAAGAAGATGATTTGCCCATGCTTCCTGGACTTTATGAATCTACTTTAGAGCAGCCTTTACGTTTTTCGTCTGCTGCTGCCAGTATTCGATTTGTTTTAGAATACATTCCACCCCCAACTTCAAAAATTCTAGTGAATCCTCTTCTTGTAGTAGATGGTGAAGCTGTTACATTAGAGGACGTGCGCTTTTTTGCTTGCGCTAAGCCTGGAATGCTTTATAAGAACGCATTTTATAGATTTAGAGAAAACATTACTAGATTGCATTTGAAGAATTTAAAGCAAATAAGGGATATCACCATTCCGGAGCCCCTTTTTGGCGCCTTTATGGAAAATTCTATACCGGAGCTGGCAAAATATGCTGAAATAACGAATCTGGAAGCTCTTGAAGATTTTGTTACTATTCCTTTTATTGGAAAGGTAGAGGCTATTTGTAATTTGTCGTATTTAGACGGAGAGCTTGAAGCTGTTTTATTTTTCAAGTATGAAGAAAGTAAAATACCGGCAGCAGCAGGGCAATTATCTTACTCTCAGGTAACTTCTTTTATTAAAAACGAGGGGGTACTTGCAAGAGATTTAGTAGAAGAGCGCAGGATAGTGGAAGATTTGTTTTTAGATTTTACTTTTTTACCCGAAGTAGGAGCTTATGTTTCTAAGTCGGAAAAGAAAATAGTAGAATTTATGACGGAAATAGTCCCTAGAAATCAATCCAGAGTACAATTTAACTGCCCTCAAAATTTACTAGACCAGTTTATTTATGATCAGACAGAGTTTGTATTAAGTCTTCGAGATATAGACCGTATTGATACATATGAGCTTGCTTTGGAAGTTACAGGCGCTTTAAAAGGTGTTCGAGTAGACACCCTTTGGGAGTGTATGGCTACTAAAAAAGCTTTTATTGAAATGGACGTACCTAAAACTAAGATGCGCAAAGCTCAAGAAGGTTTTAGAATGCCTAAGATCCTTGTGCTAGATTTGGAAAGAATTAGTGGGGTCGTAAAAATCTTTGATGAGCTTGGGATAGAAATTCTGGACAGCCATGTTCTAAAAAGACCGCTTTGGAGTTTAGCTAGTATTGACTCATCTCAGTTTGAGGGGCTGCCAATCTCTTTTTCTATGACGGAGAAGTTGAAAAATATTCGTTGTCAAATGCTTGGAGAGACTCATCCTGTCTTTTCTCAGGTGCCCGATGCTATTAATGCTAAATTACGCTCTTACCAACTAGATGGCGTAAAATGGCTTGAAAGACTTCGTAGTATGTATTTGAATGGTATATTAGCCGATGACATGGGACTTGGTAAAACTCTACAAGCAATTGTTACTATTTCTCAACATAGAAACAGTTCTTCAGGGCCAGCTTTAATTGTTTGTCCTACTTCTTTACTTTATAACTGGAAGGAGGAGTTTTCTAAATTTAATGGCGCTTTACGAGCTGTTGTTGTAGATGGAATCCCTTCATCTAGAAAGAAAATTTTAGATGGGGTTTTAAGCTATGATGTGGTGATTACTTCATACACATTACTACAAAAAGACATTGAAAGTTATAAAGAAATTCCTTTTTCGTATGTAATTTTGGATGAAGCTCAGCATATTAAAAATAGAGGAACGCGTAATGCAAAATCTGTTAAAATGGTGCAGGCAGACCATCGTTTAATTCTTTCTGGAACGCCAATAGAAAATTCTTTAGAAGAGTTGTGGAGTTTATTTGACTTTTTAATGCCAGGGTTTTTAAGCACGTATGATCGTTTTGTGGAAAAATATGTGCGTATTTCTGGTGCAGAGCAATTTAAAAATTTGGAATTTTTAAAGAAAAAAGTTTCCCCATTTATTTTACGTAGAATGAAAAGTGATGTGCTTGATGATTTACCTCCTATTTCAGAAATTGTATACCATTGCCAGCTTAGCGAAACGCAAAAACAGTTATACAAGTCGTATGCAGAGTCTGCGCGTGATGAGCTTGTCAAGCTTGTGCAAAGGGATGGTTTTGATAGAGTGCAAATCCACGTGTTAGCCACTTTAACAAGACTTAAACAAATCTGTTGTCATCCAGCTATCTTTGCTAAGGAGACACCGGAGCCTGGAGATTCAGCTAAGTATGATATGTTATTAGATCTTTTACAAACGCTTGTAGAAGGAAAGCACAAGACGGTGATTTTCTCGCAATATACAAAAATGTTGCAGATTATGAAGGGAGATTTTGAACAAAGGGGAATCCGTTTTGCTTATTTGGATGGCTCGACAAAAGATCGTCTTGCAGCTGTAAAACAATTTAATGAAGATGAAACTCTTTCTGTGTTTTTAGTTTCTTTAAAAGCCGGTGGTACTGGACTCAATCTTGTGGGTGCAGATACGGTAATTCATTATGACATGTGGTGGAATCCGGCCGTAGAGAGCCAGGCAACGGATAGGGTGCATCGCATGGGTCAAAAAAGTTCTGTTTCTTCTTATAAATTAATTACTTTGGGAACTATAGAAGAAAAAATTGCAGAAATGCAAAGCAGAAAAAAAGGGTTGGTCAAGAAAGTGATAAGCTGCGATGATGAAGCAATGGAGAAGTTAACATGGGAAGATGTATTAGAACTTCTTAAAACATAACAATTAATTGGGAGTACGCTTTAAGTAAGTGTAAAAATTGATGGCGACAAAACATCCGATAAAATTTGGAGATCTACTTCGAAAACTTTCTAATCCCTTTGCGCAAAAAATGGGACAATTCTCTGGAATACTTTCTAATGATATTGGAATTGATCTAGGAACGGCCAACACTCTTGTTTATGTGCGAGGCAAGGGCATTGTCCTTGCTGAGCCTTCCGTGGTAGCCGTAGATTCTTTAACTGGTGAAGTTCTGGCAGTCGGCCATAAAGCCAAAGCTATGCTCGGAAAAACTCCTCGTAAAATTCACGCAGTGCGTCCTATGAAAGATGGTGTTATTGCTGATTTTGAAATTGCTGAAGGGATGTTAAAGGTTCTTATTAAGAGAGCTACGCCAACAAGAAGTCTTATTCGTCCTAAAATTTTAATTGCAGTGCCTTCTGGCATTACCGGTGTAGAAAAAAGAGCTGTAGAAGATTCTGCTTTAAGAGCTGGAGCACAGGAAGTAATCTTGATAGAAGAGCCAATGGCTGCTGCCATTGGAGTTGATTTGCCCGTGCATGAACCTTCTGCTAATATGATTATTGATATTGGTGGTGGAACTACAGAAATTGCGATTATTTCTTTAGGTGGTATTGTGGAAGCTAGGTCGCTTCGCATTGCAGGAGACGAATTTGATGAGTGTATTGTGAATTATATGAGAAGAACATATAACCTCATGATAGGTCCTAGAACGGCAGAAGAGATAAAAATGAGTATTGGGTCTGCTTATCCGCTTGGAGATCATGAACTCGAGATGGAAGTACGAGGTAGAGATCAGGTAGCAGGTCTTCCTGTTACTAAGAGAATCAATTCTGTAGAAATTAGAGAGTGTCTTGCAGAGCCTATACAACAGATTGTAGAAAATGTGAAGTTGACTTTGGAGAAATGCCCTCCCGAGTTGGCAGCAGACTTAGTAGAAAGAGGCATGGTTTTAGCGGGCGGTGGAGCGCTTATCAAAGGCCTTGATAAAGCTCTTATTAAAGCAACAGGGCTTCCTGTTATCGTCGCTGTTAATCCTCTTCTTGCTGTATGTATGGGAACAGGTAAGGCTTTGGAGTACCTGGACAAATTCAAAAAAAGAAAGTCTCTTTAGGAAGTAGCTATGCTAAATGGGAACCTTTGGATGCAAAATCCTGCCTTAACCACTTGGGTTAAAGAAATGGTAGCTCTTTGTAAGCCTAAAGAGGTGCATTTTTGCAGTGGCTCTGACGAGGAATATGATGCTCTTTGTCAGGAACTTGTTGCTAAAGGTGTATTTGTCCCTTTAAATCCAGAGAAAAGACCCGGAAGTTTTTGGTGTAGATCTGACCCTAGTGATGTGGCTCGCGTAGAAGAGTGCACATTCATTTGTTCTAAGACTGAGGAAGAGGCCGGACCTACAAATAATTGGAGAGATCCTAAAGAGATGAAAGAGACCCTTTTATCTCTTTTTGCAGGAAGCATGCAAGGTAGGACCCTCTACGTGGTTCCTTTTTGTATGGGTCCTTTGCATTCTCCTTTTTCTATCATAGGGGTGGAGATCACAGATTCTCCTTACGTTGTTTGCAATATGAAATTAATGACCCGCATGGGGACATCTGTTCTTGAAATGCTTGGACCGGATGGAGAGTTCATTCCTTGCCTTCACTCTGTAGGAAGACCCCTCCAAGAAGGAGAAAAGGATGTTCTTTGGCCTTGTAATGAAAAGAATAAGTATATTGTACATTTTCCCGAAGAAAAGAGTGTTTGGTCTTTTGGAAGCGGCTATGGAGGCAATGCCCTTTTAGGGAAAAAGAGCGTGGCGTTGCGTATAGCTTCCTATCTTGCTAAGAAAGAAGGTTGGCTTGCTGAGCATATGCTTATTATAGGGGTTACTAACCCTGTAGGCAAAAAACAGTATATGGCTGCAGCTTTTCCAAGTCAGTGCGGTAAGACAAACTTAGCTCTTTTAAGCTCCAAGCTTCCCGGGTGGAAGGTGGAGTGCGTAGGGGATGATATTGCTTGGATTCGCATAGGCGAGGATGGAAGGCTTTACGCGGTGAATCCGGAAGCGGGTTTTTTTGGGGTGGCTCCAGGCACGTCTTATGAGCTTAATCCTTGTGCTATGCAAACTATTGCTAAAAATACTATTTTTACGAATGTAGCCCTTACAGAAGATCGCGATGTTTGGTGGGAGGGTCTTTCTGATAAGCCGCCATCTAATCTAACAGATTGGAAGGGGAATCCCTATAAAGAAAAACCTGCAGCGCATCCTAATTCGCGCTTTACAGTAAAAGCTTCCCAGTGTCCCATCATAGACCCTTTATATGAAGATCCTAAGGGAGTGCCTCTTTCTGCTATTATATTTGGGGGAAGAAGGGGCTCTACTTTGCCTTTAGTATTTGAGGCATTTTCCTGGCAGCATGGTGTTTTTTTAGGGGCTTCCATTTCTTCAGAGACAACCTCTGCAGCTACAGGAGTTTTGGGTAAACTAAGACATGACCCTTTTGCGATGCTTCCTTTTTGCGGCTATCATATGGGGGATTACTTTTCTCACTGGCTTGATATAGGAAAGAAAGCTTCTAAGAGTCCATCTATATTCTATGTAAACTGGTTTCGCAAAGATGATGAGGGAAAATTTCTTTGGCCAGGGTTTGGAGAGAATATTCATGTGTTAAAATGGATCTTTGAAAGAGCGGAAGTGTCTGCTTTTGCGCAGAAGACCCCTATTGGTTTTTTTCCTAAGGGTTTATCTCATGTCGGGGAAAAGGTATTTGACCCGTTGTTTGCTATTTCTTTAGAAGAGTGGCAAAAAGAGGTTGTTGAGCTAAAGTCTTATTTTGCTCTTTTTGGCTCACATCTTCCTAAAGCTCTGTCTGAAGAGTTAGAGGCATTAGAGAGGAGACTTTGTGAAGCTGCTCTTGCAAAGAGTTGAAAAAGCTGAAGTCTTAGTACAAGGCAAGACTGTGGGCGCTATTTCTCAAGGAATTCTTGTTTTTTTAGGGATACACCAAACAGATACGCAAGCTTGTATTGAGCCTTTAGTATCTAAACTGGTAAATCTTCGTATTTTTTCAGATGATTCAGATAAAAAAAATCTTTCCATACTAGATATTAAAGGATCCATTTTAGTTGTCTCTCAATTTACCCTTTATGGGGATTGCTCTAAAGGAAGACGTCCTGATTTTTTTTCAGCAGCGAAGGCTGCTATAGCAGAACCGCTCTACGAGCAGTTTTTAACCTCTTTAAAGGCTTTTCCTATTACAGTTGCCTCCGGTAAGTTTGGAGCCCATATGAAGGTATCTTTAGTTAATGACGGCCCTATTACACTTATTTTAGATAAGTAAGTTAACTCTCTTTCTCCCTTAGGCTATTTGCTAAAACAGAGCCTCACCCACTTTAAAAGAACCATAACATTGTGAATTTCTACTTTGTGTCCTAATTAACAATGTTTTTAACTTTTTTTATTTTCATTTTTTTTAACTATTTTGTGAGTCTTCTTTTTTTGTTTTCCCACTTTTTCCCACTTTTTATTGCTTGTAATGCATTTACTATTAGATTGTTAGATTGTGGCAAAAGATTTTTTAAAAAAAATCTTCGGATAAGTGTTGCTTTTCTGGGGTAAAGGGTGGTAAATTATGGGAAAAGGTGGAGTTTTATGGGTAAGTTCTTTTTCAGCGGGTATACGGAGGCTAAGCTAGACGATAAGAATCGTTTTGTTTTGCCACAGGCCATGCGTCTTGGGCTTATTGAAGAGGGGCAGATGGAATTTAGTGTTGCCTTAGGTCTTGGAGGATGTTTGGCCATTTATAGGCAAAGTGATATCCAAAAGATTGTAGAAAAGTTTAAATCTAAGCAGCATGTTGGCAAATTTCAGAAGTTTTTTACTCTTTTCTTTTCTACTTTACACCAGACAAGTTGCGATAAAATAGGAAGGGTGATTCTTCCCTCTGTTTTAAAAAATGCTGTGGGGATTGATGCGGAAATAGTGATAGCCGGTGTGTTAAATAAAATTGAAATCTGGCCAAAGGATAAGTACGAAGCGCAGCTAAATGCTCTATTAAAAGGGACGGATCCTGAAATGGATTTATCTAAAATGAGCGAAGATGCTTTTGCCCTTTTGGAGGATGAAGAAAAAGAAGAAGAGGACAATGGATAAGAGACCGCATATTTCGATTATGGAAAAAGAAATGGCTAGCTTTTTTGCAAAAAAGAGCTTGAAAGTATTTGTTGATGGAACCCTGGGAGCTGGGGGGCATGCAAAAAGAATTTTAGAAGAGCATCCTGAGATAGAGATGTTCTTTGGTTTTGATCAAGATCCAGAAGCGCTGGCTATTGCAGCAAAGACGCTAGAGCCTTGGAAAGATAAGGTGCAACTGATTCATGCGAACTTTGTGGATTTTGATAAAGTATTACAAAAGCAGGGTGTTGAAAAAGTCGACGGTTTTTTTTTGACTTAGGCGTGTCGTCAATGCAGCTGGATAATGACTATAAGGGTTTTAGTTTTTTAAAAGAGGGGCCTTTAGATATGAGAATGAATCCTTTAAATGAGCTTAGCGCTAAAGAAGTTGTGAATGAGTGGTCTGAAAAAAATCTCGGAGAGATTTTTAAAGAGTATGGAGAAGATCCAAGATGGAAGGCGGCTGCCAGAATCATAGTAGAAGAACGGAAAAAGGCTCCTATTACCACGACAACGCAATTAGCAGACCTTTTATCTAGAGAGCTGCGCACGAAAATTAGAGGAAGACTGCATCCTGCAACTCTCGTATTTCAAGCACTTAGGGTGTTTGTAAATAAAGAATTAGAGGTTTTAGAGCAAACCCTTGCTAAGGTGATCACCTTTTTAGCTCCTAAAGGAGTTGTCGGAGTAATAAGCTTTCAGAGTTTTGAAGATCGAATTGTGAAAAATATATTTAGAGAAGCTGCTAGACCTTTAAAAGCACAGGGTAAAAAATTACTTCCTATCATGGAGTTATTAACTAAGAAACCGTTAATGCCTAGTTTGCAAGAAATTCGTTTTAACTCTCGCTCTAGAAGTGCAAAACTTAGGTTTGCAGAGAAAAATTAAGGAAGAAGTGTATGGGAAAGAAGCTCACTTATATTGTACAGGCCATCATTTGTTTAAGTGGTCTTAGCGCTGCATTGATTGCTTATTTGGAAAAACAAAACGAATTAACTGAGCTGCGCCTTTGTGTTCCTAAACTTCAACTTGAAGTTAAGGGAATTCAAGAAGAAAATACACGTCTTAAATACCAGATTCAAGCTTTTGAAAGTCCTCTACATTTGATGGAATTAGCAGGCGCTTCGGAATATAGTCATTTAAAGCACCCATCTACGAAGGAAATCCTTGTACTTCAAGATGCGTCTAGTTTACAATCGCTCCCAATTGAAATAGAAGAAGAGTTACTTTGGTTAGGAGCTAAATAAAAACATGACAAATAAAGACCTCCGTGGTTTTCTTCCTTTAGAAAACCGTAAACGGCTCGTTTTTTTGTCTCTTGGCGTGCTTTTTCTTTTTTCCCTTTTATTAATCCAATTTTATCGGATTCAGATTATAGAAGGAGAAAAATGGAGTAAGAAAGCAAGAGGACAGCATCAACTAGTGCTAGTTGAGCCGTACAAAAGGGGAACCTTTTATTCAAATACTACTATTAAAGAAGGGCACTTAGAACCGCCGTTGGCATTTATAGCGGATGTTCCTAAATTTCATCTTTATGCTGATGTAACGGCTTTTTCTGATGAGTTAAAATTGGATCTTTTAGAGAAAATTTCTAAAACGCTTTCTTTAGACAAAGAGAAGAGAAAATATTTGCAGGCTCAGCTAAAAACCACATCTAGAGGACGTAAACTTATTCCCTGGCTTAGCCAGGAAAAAAGAAAAGAGATAGAAGTTTGGTGGTTTCCTTTAGCTAGAAAGCATAAAATTCCGAGAAATTCCTTGTTTTTTGTCCAGGATTTTAAAAGATCCTATCCTTATGGGGATATGCTCGGTCAGATACTACATACAGTAAGAGAAGATAGAGATCCTGTTACTCATGATCATATTCCGACAGGAGGTCTTGAGCTTGTTATGAATTCGTATCTTAAAGGGCATGAAGGGCGTCGCGTGCTGCTTCGCTCTCCTAGGAACTCTTTAGATGTAGGTAGCATTATTAAGGCTCCGGAAGATGGTGCCGATATCTATTTAACTATTAACCATTATTTGCAAGCGATCTCTGAAGAAGAAATTGCAAGCGCTGTTAAAAATGCTAATGCGAAAAGTGGCTGGGCTATTATGATGGACCCCTATAATGGGCAAATCTTAGCATGGGCTCAGTATCCTGGGTTTGATTTAAATAGATGTAAGGATTTTTTTAACAGCCCGAAACTCCAAGAAGAGACTAAGTGCAAAGGAATAACCGATCCTTTTGAGCCGGGATCTATTTTTAAGCCTATTACTATGCTTATTTGCTTAAAAGCTAATGAAGAGCTAAAAAAAAGAGGAGAGCCTCCTTTATTTTCTCCACAGGAGAAGATTGCAACAGCTAATGGGTATTTTCCCGGCAGGTCAAAACCTATTCATGACACGAGGTTACATCGTTATTTAAATATGAATATGGCAATCCAAAAGTCTTCTAATATCTATATGGCAAGGATGGTCCAACGCGTGATAGAAAGACTTGGCGATCGTTGGTATCGAGATTGTTTAGCTAATGATTTTCATTTTGGTATGAAGACAGGCGTAGAGCTTGCTTCGGAAAGCGCAGGGCTTTTACCTTCTCCTGGCAAGAAAAATGATAACGGCACCCTAGAGTGGTCTAAGCCAACGCCATATTCTATATCCTTTGGTCACAACATTTTAGTAAATAGCCTTCAGATGGTGAAAGCGTACGCCTCGATTGCTAATGGGGGGTATCTTATAAAACCTACTTTAATACGAAAAATTGTTAAAAAGAAGAGGAATGGGCAAGAAGAAACGGTGTTAGATAATACCGTTTCTCAAGAAAAAAAAGTTCTTTTTAGCAAAAGCAGCGTGGAAGAAATCAGGAGGGCTATGATGTATGTCACAAAGCCAGGAGGCGGGGCTACTAAAGGGGATATTTCGGGATATACAGAAGTAGGTAAGACAGGAACCGCTGAGAAGATTGTAGGGGGAGTATACTCTAAAAAAGATCATATTTCTACATTTATTGGATGGGCCCCTGCAGAAAAGCCCCGTTTTGTTCTTATGATTGTTATAGATGAGCCCGAGTCTAGATTTATTCCTGGAATAGGAAAAAATCAATATGGGGGTAATTGCGCGGCGCCTGCATTTCGACTTATAGGTAAAAGAAGTTTAGAGTATTTAGGTGTTCCTCAGGATGATCCTTACGGATATCCACAAGGAGATCCTAGAAGAGACTCAGAAAAAGCTGTTTGGCTAAAAGAAGCTAAAGCATTAGGGGAACTATATCAAACTTGGAACGGTCCGTGAAATTAAAAAAACTACTCTTAGACATTCCTTCTATAGAAGTCAGAGGATCTAAGGAAGTGGAAATTAAAGGTCTTTGTAATAATTCAAAGATAGCTGCTCCTGGGGATCTTTTTTTTGCTAAAAAAGGCTTTACGCAAAGCGGAGCAGAATTTGCTAAAGAAGCTATCCTATCTGGAGCTGTAGCCATTGTAACTGATTTTTACGATCCTTTTTTACAAAATGTAGTGCAAGTCATTTGCTCTGATGTCAGCTTTTTAGAATCCTTGCTTGCAAAGAGATTTTATCAAGATCCCTCAAAGGATCTTTTTTTAGTGGGAATAACAGGCACAAATGGGAAAACAACTTGTTCCTATTTAATAAAATACTTACTAGATTCTTTGGAGATGCCTTGCGGACTTATTGGTACGATTGAATGGATCATTAAAAATAAGGTTTATCCGTCGAGGTATACAACACCAGATATACTCACTAATCAAAAACTTCTGCATGAAATGGTTGCATCGGGTTGCTTGGCCTCTGTCATGGAGGTATCTTCTCATGGATTGGATCAGGGTAGAGTGTCGGGGCTTGCATTCTCTGCTGCTGTTTTTACGAATCTCACACAGGATCATTTAGATTATCATAAAACAATGGAAGAGTATGGTAAAGCTAAAGCTAGGCTTTTTTCTTCTCTTAGCAAAACTAAGGTTGCGATTGTCAATGCGGACTCTTTCTGGACTTCTACAATGATTAAAGAATGTTCTTGCTCTATTTTAACTTATGGATTTAGTAAGGAAGCAGACCTTCGTGCAGAGGAATTGACTCTTTCTGCTCAAGGGTCTCGCTGCTTTATTTGTTATAAAGAAGAAAGAGTTCCTTTTTTCAGCTCTTTGGTCGGGAAATTTAATATGTATAATTTGCTTGCAGCTATAGCTGTTGGCATTTCTTTAGGCAAGGAATTGCAGAAGATTCTATCTATTTTATCTTCTTTTATAGCCGTGCAAGGCAGGCTTGAGCGGGTGGAAAATTCCTCTAGTAAAAATATCTTTGTTGACTATGCGCATACCGAAGATGCACTACAAAACACTTTGTCTACTTTGAGAGAGCTGTCTAAGGGTAAGCTTATTTGTGTATTTGGGTGTGGGGGAAACAGGGATAAAGAAAAAAGACCTAAAATGGGAGCTGTTGCTGTAGAGCTTGCTGATGAGGTTTTTGTTACTTCTGATAATCCAAGAGGAGAGGTCCCAGAAACAATCATTGCAGAAATTCTTGCAGGTATCCCTACATTAGATAAAGTTAGAGTAGAGGTCGATAGAAAAATTGCTATAGAAAAAGCAATTGAGGTTTTAGGTCCCCAAGATATTTTATTAATTGCGGGCAAAGGACATGAGAACACGCAGATTTTTATAGATCACGCTATTCATTTTGATGACAGAATCGTGGCAAAAGCGTATTGTAAATAGTAGCCCTTTATAGCTGGAAAAGAGAACAATTGTTATGTTAAGTGCTTTTTTATATAGAATTCTTGTTGCTTTTTTCTTCTTTTCGCCTATTTTCATTTTTTCCCACTCTTCTACAACACACGGACTTGCTTCTTTAGCCTCCTCTCAGTCGTCTTCCAAAAAAAACATAGTGAGAAATGCTTCACCTTTAATTATTTTAGATGCAGGACATGGGGGAAGTGATGAAGGGGCTAAAGTAAGGCAGCTTCAAGAAAAAAGAATTGCACTACTAACAACCCTTTATGCAAAGAAGTTTTTAGAAGAAAAAGGATACAGAGTTCTTTTAACAAGAAGTAAGGACGTGTATATCTCTTTACCTAAAAGAGTGGAAATAGCCAATAAAACAAAAGGAGCTCTTTTTGTTAGTGTGCATTTTAATTCTGCTAAGAACACTCTTGCAGAAGGAGTTGAGATATTTTACTATAAAGAAAAAGATGTGGGAAGGATGCATTCTTCAAAAAATCTTGCAGCGCGCATATTACATGGCATTTTAGAAGAGACAGAAGCTGTTTCTAGAGGTGTTAAGTGGGGCAATTTTCATGTGATTAGAGAGACGGAGATGCCAGCTGTTATCGTGGAAGCAGGGTTTATGACGAACTATACGGAGTGGAGCAGTTTACGGAAAAAGTCTTATCTAGAAAAAATTGCTAAAGGGATCTCTTTGGGGGTAGACTCTTATTTCAAATAACCTTTATAAGGAAGGCTAAAGATACGTCCTCGGCGCGAGTTGAACGCACGGCCTGTTGCTTAGGAGGCAACCGCTCTATCCACCTGAGCTACGAGGACGCAGTAAAGAAAACAAGTGTACTCTTTTGAGGGGCTTTGCCTCAAGGAAAAATACTAAAAAAATAAGAGGAAAGAAAAAATGGTGCAAAATCAAGCAGATATAGGGCTAATTGGATTAGCAGTCATGGGGCAAAATCTCGTGCTGAACATGAATGACCATGGCTATACAGTGGCTGTTTTTAATAGAACTGTAGCGAAAGTAGATGTTTTTTTAAATACTACAGCTAAAGGAACAAATGTTATAGGTACTCATGATTTAAAAGATTTTTTTGCAGCTTTAAAGCGTCCTAGAAAAGTGATGATGATGGTAAAAGCGGGACAAGCCGTAGATGATCTCATTGAAGAGTGTCTTCCTTTTTTAGAAAAAGGAGACATTATTATAGATGGAGGCAATAGCCATTATCCCGACAGTGAACGTCGAATGCTAGCCCTTGAAGCTAAGGGCATCCTTTTTGTTGGCTCTGGTATTTCAGGGGGAGAAGAGGGAGCTCGTCATGGTCCTTCTATTATGCCTGGAGGTAATCCTAAGGCGTGGCCTTTTATTAAAGATATTTTTCAAAATATTTCTGCTAAGGCTACTGAAGATGGGCTTGCTTGTTGTGAGTGGATAGGAGAAGGGGGAGCTGGTCATTATGTTAAAATGGTGCATAACGGGATTGAATATGGAGACATGCAGCTCATCTGCGAGGCTTACCAAATTCTTAGGGAAGGTATTGGCTGCTCTATAGAAGAAATTAAAGAAATATTCACCTCTTGGAATCAAGGAGTTTTGAGTAGTTATTTAATAGAAATAGCTTCGACTATTTTTGGTTTTAAGGATAAAGATGGATCTGCTTTAATAGATAAAATCTTGGATGTGGCAGGACAGAAGGGGACAGGTAAGTGGACGGGTATTAGCGCTCTTGAGTTAGGGCTTCCTGTAACACTAATTGGAGAAGCCGTTTTTGCTAGATGCCTTTCTTCTTTAAAAGAAGAAAGGGTTGCTGCTTCTAAGTTATATCCTTCTAAAAAGAAAATAGCGGTTAGTGATAAAAAAAGACTTATTGAAGATGTAATGCAGGCTTTATATGCTTCTAAAATCATTAGCTACGCTCAAGGTTTTATGCTCATTGCTTCTGCTGCTAAGGAGTACAACTGGCATTTAGATTACGGCTCCATTGCTCTTATCTGGAGAGCTGGGTGTATTATTCGCAGCCGGTTTTTAAATGATATAAAGACAGCTTTTGCTAAAAATCCTAAATTAGATAACCTGCTTTTTGCGGACTTTTTTAAAGAAGCTATGACTACTACAGAAGAGGGTTGGAGAAGAGCTGTTATCTTTTCTATTAGCTCAGGCATTCCTACCCCTTGCTTTAGTACAGCTTTAGCCTATTTTGATGGATATAGAAGTGAAAGACTTCCGGCGAACCTATTACAAGCTCTTAGAGACTTTTTTGGAGCTCATACCTATGAAAGAGTAGATCAACCTAGAGGGAAATTTTTCCATACTAATTGGACAGGTAGTGGCGGAGATATCACAGCTGGTTCTTATAGCATTTAATTACAGGTCGCAGGGTTTTTTGCCTTAGCAAATTCCCTGCTTACTTTTTGGTTTGGCAAATATATTTTATAGGCATTTAAAACTGTAGGGTCATGTCTTTACCCGCAAAGAACTTACTTGCACTTTTATCAGCTGAGGTTTCTGTCATGCTTAAAAAGCGCAAATGAGTGGGGCATCTTTGAGCTATAGCTTGAGCTGAGGCGTTGCCAATTTCTCTATTTTCTCTAAGGTAAAGGTTTTCTACTCTATCAAGTATCCTACTTGCTATAAGTGCGCGGATTGCACTTGGTTTAACCTGACAAGAAGATAGATCTAATTTTTTGGGTTTTAAAGTTGAGGAGAGTGTAAGAGCTTTTATCCCTCACTCCCTATGTTACAGCTTGCAAGGTAGAGCTCTTCTAAATGATCTAATGGGTGCATAGTAAGGGCCTCCGCTCCTTCTTTGCCTAAAGAAGGGTTATCATCCAAGTTTAGCATTTTTATGGAGTTTAATAGAGTTCCACGCGCTAGTGCATGTATGCCGACATGGGTAATTCGATTATCTGTTAGATTGAGCTTTTTAAGGGGAAGGTCGGGGAGTTCCAGGAGTAGAGAGTCTTTTACTCTGCAGCTTTCTAAGGAAAGATCAGTAATATTAGGACAAAGTCTGATGAACTCCAAAAGTTCTTCATTAGAAAAATCTTCTGAGGAGATTTTAAAGCAGGTGATCCTTTCTCCGTATCTACTTAGAAAGTCAATTAGCCTAGATTTGGGAACGATTCTATGAAGATCAACTTCTCCTTGGTTGATTTCACAAATGAGCTCTTTTGCTGTTTTTTCTTCCTGTCTCCAAACATAAGCAGAAAGGGGCTTTGTATCTGCAGAAGGAGCAATATTCGGTATTTGACACGCTAGGAGATCTGTTTTTTTCTCAGTGAGATTTTTTTCTTCTTCAGCGATAGGGGGTATATTTAAAGAAAAACCCTTGGCTTTTCCTATGCGGGGATCCATAAGTAGTGTCCTATATCATGATTCATAAAATTACTAGAGATAGTTGTGTTTGTCAAATTTATTTTTAAAATTTCCGATGGAAGGTAATTAGGATTTGTTTTATCCTTTACTCAATAAAATTCTAGTTGAGGGTATATGGGAAGAGCTGTAAATATCAATGACTTAGTGGATGCATTTGATCTTCAGTCTACATTTTTGGTGTTTTTTTTAGATAAAAATACAGGAGAGCTGATCTCTATTACAGAGGAAGAGATCACGGCTATTGAATCGGGAGATCTATCGGAAGATTTAGCTTTTATGAAAGATATCTTATCTTCTGAAAGATATTTAGAGATTCCTGATATAGACAAAAAAGCTTTGATGGAAGAATTCTGTTCTTTCGTTGAGGATATAGAGATGAAAAATGCTCTACTAGAGGGGATAGATGAGCAAGATGCTTTTACCGCATTTAACACTAAGGTTCATTTTTACCAGTTAGAAGAAGACTGGTTTGTTTTTATTGAGGATAGGTTAACAGATATAGCCATAGGCTGGTGCGAAGAAAATGCCCTTCCTTATATAGATGTCCCAAGAGAAGAAAAAGCTGATTGGCTGTAATAATAAAAAAGCCCTCATTATCTTAATGAGGGCTTTGGATGCACTTTTTCTTATCTAACTGTTGCGTCAACTATTTTTTATTAGAACTGTCTTTGATTGTTTCCGAAAAACAACCTAGTAGTTCAGGAAATCGCGGCAAGACTAGTTTGGCTATTTCTGAGGATCTATAAGCTGCAATTCCACTCTCAGCTAATGGCTTCTTACTAAGGAGTAGAGCTCGGATAACTGATTTTTTAGCTGTTCTTAGATCGGTTTTTTTGATAGCAGCTGCAGAGAGTTTATTTCTTGTAGTAAATCCTCTAGCTAAAGTTTGAATGGTTGTAGCAGCAGCCGCCATTTTTTTTTCGGTGAGTTTATTTCTTGTAGTAAATCCTCTAGCTAAAGTTTGAATGGTTGTAGCAGCAGCCGCCATTTTTTTTTCGGTGAGTTTATTTCTTGTAGTAAATCCTCTAGCTAAAGCTTGAATGGTTGTAGCAGCTGCAGAGAGTTTATTTCTTGTAGTAAATCTATCGTAAACACTAGAAACCAGCTTAGCAATACCAAAGCACGCCCCAAGAGCCCCTAAAGAGAGGATGTTTACAATGTTATAGGCTGTTAAATAGGATAGTTCTTTTTTGTTTAATTTTTTGCTTTCCATTTCCTGATTGAAATCACGAACAGATGTGAAAATAGTAGCCAAGGAAGTTCCCATTCCAATCACCGGGACGTATCCTACATTTTCAAAAGTAGAAGAAAATCCTAACTTGCTTGTTAAAGAATTTGTAATCATAAAAACTCTCCTTGTTTGTTGTTTATATATTTTTATTTATTGATAAACTAAATTATAGCACTGTTTTGTAATATAAATCAATTTTAAATTGATTTATTTAAATTCAAGCGATTTAATAATAATTCTTATGGTGTTAAGTGTTTCTTTGCCAGTTGATTGTGGTTTTTGCTAAATAGGGAGCTTTTTTTGAACTTGCAATGCTTTTCAAAGTCAAGAAAGCACTAAATAGGGGTAATTTTTCCGAAAGACATTTGCTTTTAAAGAATATTTTTTACCTTTAGTGGATTTGTAATCAGCTAATTCAAATTTTATATATCTCTTGATTCTTCTCATGAACCTATTTTTTATATTAGAGTTGCCGACTTTTTGAGTCCTTGAATAAGGAGTTAAATTGTGAAATTTATCGATTTTTTCGACATCCATTTTTTCGCTATTTATCAACCAGATTTGAATCTCCCAGGGAAAACGCTATTTATTGCATCATACAATTGACAAATGTAGATCATGTGATGTAAAATCAGGGCAAAAGATCACATCACAGGAATGACGTCAACTACCCCCGACCTGAAGGACGGGGCTTGCAAGGGAAACCGAGCAAGCTAGGTTGTCCAGACTAAGTACAGGTAACTGTGCCACGATTATAAGAGGTCGCTTAGACCTACCTTGGGATGCTTCCTTAGTCCCAAGCTCTAGAAGGAGGAGATCAAGCTGCGGAAAGGTAAAGCCGCGAAGGTCTCTTTCGCTACCCTACTTGAGAGTCTTTAGATAATTACATTCTTTAGCGGAGACAGGGCTTCCGCTATCTTCGGGAGTATATATTTACAAGGAAATTTGTACTCTGCACACGATGTGCTAGAGCAAAGATCATAATCATTAGGAACTAATTTTTTGCTGCACCCATTTTTTAGTTCGTTATAATTTTCTTTGCTCTCTAGTATCTTGGGTTTTTTAAGAGGATCCTTCCTCTGCTCGTAAAACCTCCATGAAGGCAGACTGGGGGATATTGACCTTGCCTATTTCCTTCATCTTTTTCTTCCCTTTCTTCTGCTTTTCCCAGAGCTTACGCTTACGAGTGATATCTCCCCCGTAACATTTGGCTGTGACGTTTTTAGTGATCGCCCGGATCGTTTCTCTTGCAACGATCTTGCCGCCAATGGCTGCTTGGATAGGTACTTTAAACTGCTGCATGGGGATCACTTCTTCTAGCTTTTTACAAATAGCTCTTCCTTTGCCTTCTGCTTTTGATCTGTGTGCTAGGCAAGAAAAAGCATCAACGGGCTCTTCATTAACGCGTATTTCTAGCTTGATGATGTCACTTTTTTCGTAGCAATCAAATTCATAGTCAAAAGAGCCATATCCTTTTGTAATAGACTTTAATTTGTCATTGAAATCAGTAATGATTTCATTTAAGGGGAAGCGGTATGTTAAAAGCAGTCTTTTACTGTCTATATTTTCTGTTTTTGTGAGGAATCCTCGCTTTTCCATGCCAAGACTCATAAGAGCCCCTAGATATTCTGCAGGGGCCATGATGTGACAAATAACCCAGGGTTCTTCAATCCACTCAATGAGTGTTGGATCGGGATAGTGAGCTACGTTGTCAATCTCTATTTCTTTACCGTCAGAAAGAGTGAATTTATAGACAACGCTTGGCGCCGTTGTGATGATGTCGAGGTCGAATTCTCTTTGGAGCCGTTCAAAAACGATTTCTAAATGAAGGAGACCTAAGAATCCACAGCGAAATCCAAATCCTAAGGCTAAGCTGCTTTCTTGTTCTACGTGCAGTGCTGAGTCGTTTAACTGGAGTTTTACTAAAGCATCTCTTACCGTTTCAAAGTCGGAGGAATCTACAGGGTAGATGCCGGCAAATACAACAGGAGCTATTAGTTTAAATCCAGGAAGAGGCTCTGTTGCTGGGTGCAAAACAGTTGTTATGGTATCTCCAATTTTTACATCAGCTGTATTTTTAATATTAGCGAATATGTATCCTACCTCTCCGGCTCTTAGTTTTTCTACAGGAGTCTCTTGAGGAGAAAAGATTCCGACTTCTAATACTTCAAAGGTCTTACCGGAGACCATAAATTTAATAGCGGTTTTTTTGGAGATCTCTCCGCTCACAATGCGGATACAGGCTAGAACTCCTCTATATGGGTCGTAGTGTGAGTCGAATACAAGGGCTTTAAGGCATGTTTCCGTTGGCTCTTTGGGGCAGGGGAAGTCAATTAAAATCCTTTCCAGGATTTTATCGATGCCAAGTCCTGTTTTTGCAGAGCATAAAACGGTGTTAGAGGTATCTAATCCAATTACATCTTCAATTTGCTGTTTAATTGCTTCAGGATCTGCGGAGGGAAGGTCTACTTTATTAAGAACGGGGACGATTTCTAAGTCGCGGTCGAGTGCTAGGTGTACGTTGGCAAGAGTTTGTGCTTGTACGCCTTGGACGGCATCTACTACAAGAAGAGCTCCTTCACAGGCCGCTAAAGATCTGGATACCTCATAGGAGAAGTCCACGTGTCCTGGGGTGTCAATGAAATTAATTTGATACACCTGTCCATCTTGCGCTTTGTATAACATGGTTACAGGGTGCGCTTTGATGGTTATTCCGCGCTCTCTTTCTAAATCCATAGCATCTAGTACCTGTTCTTGCATTTCTCTTTTAGAGATAGTTCCCGTCATTTCTAAAAGACGGTCTGCTAGGGTAGATTTGCCGTGGTCTATGTGGGCAATAATGGAAAAATTTCTTATTTTTTTTATATCGTATGTGAACATTGGATCATCCTGTATATAGGAAGAAATGTACCTTATTTACTCTTAGAGTTCAAGAAACAAAAAAACCCTCCCGGAAGGGGAGGGTTTTTGTCTATACAATCTATTTTAGCTTAATTAGCTTGTAGCAGGCTGAGACTCTGTCTTAGCAGCTAAAGCTTCAGGAGCTTTAGTTGTATCTTTTTCGCTGTTAAGCTCTGCAAATTGTTTGCCGAGGGATTTGGAAGCCAAAATCCATGCGAAAATGATAGCAAATAAAATAGCAGCTACATAAGGAGTGATTGCAGCAAGGGATCCTAAACTTACGATAAGACCTTGCTGAAGGAATGCTCCTCCAGATTTCCCAAGACGGGCTCCAACCACATCAATTGCTGCTTTTCCTTTTGTCTTAGACTCTTGATCCAAAGGAATGTAAGCCATTTCTTTAGTGGGGTCAAAAAGAGAGTACTTAGCAGATTTACTCATGATGTTTTGTGCTGTACCAAAGATAACAGCAAGCATGAGAGGTGTTGTTCCGAGCATGCTAATGAATCCGGTTAAACTATCACGGAAAATAACAAAGCTAAAGAACCCTGCACCTGTAGCTAAAAGTACAACAGGAGTAATTAATGCAGCAACAGTCCATCCCCAACGGCGGATGGTATTACCACCTACAAAAAGCATCATAAGAACTGTGACAGCTCCTGTGATTGTAGAGAAGTATCCCATGAATGCACTATATTCATTAGGTGTAGAGTATTGTAATTTTATTTGTCCTTTCCAGGTTACTTCAACGAGGTTGATAGCAACACCGTAAGCGATTACTATGATAGCAAGGCATCCAATGTATTTGGATCTAGCTAAGAATAGGAAGCTTTCTTTTAAAGACATTTTTGGTTTTTCTTTCTTCGCTTTTTTTACTTCGCTAGGATCAAAAAACTTAGGATCTGTAAGAACGTGTTTGTGAATCCAATGGTAGATACCAATGCTTAAAACGCCTGATAGAACTACAAATGACATTAAATAATTTAAGCTTACGCCCCAAGGATCTACTCCGGCAGGAAGTCTGCTTTGAATGCTAGAAAAGTATACGATAACAGGGCCGGATACTAAAAGAGCTAGGTTAGCTCCAAGACCGAACATGGCATAGAATCTTTTTGATTCATTTACTCTCGTAATGTCATTAGCAAATCCCCAGAAAAGAAGGGAGATAGCAACGCTTCCCCATAGCTCAGACATAATGTAGAAAAGAGCGTAGGTCCAGTTGCGGAAAAGAGCCACAAGGCCGCTTAGTCCTTTAGGAAGAAAAGCTCCTAATTGGTCAGCTAGCTCTGTTGGGTGGAGGGCTTCTCTGCAAGGATATAGTACTAAAGCAAAAAGAGCAAAAAAACCAATAAATGTAGAAATTGTTGTGTAAAACAATTTTGTTTTACTCATGATATTGCTCAGCTTTGCATAAGCAATCATGAAAAGAATAGCAAAAGGAAGTACTCCCCAAACTTTTAGGAAGGGAATTGCTTCAGCACCGGATCCAGGAGCTGTAACAATTAACGCATCCTTAGTATCTCGTAAAATAGTGTAGTTGAAGCTTATGAAGAAAAATAAGAAAAACATAGGGAGGAGCTTTTTGAGCTCAAAGTTGTGGACTGGCCAAAAAAAAGAGCGCCATTTTCCGAATTCTTGTTTTTTTGTTTCTGACATGTTTATATCCTTTAGACAAAATTAATAATGTGAGCAACAATTCGAATTAACAATCGAATCCGGTTGCTGTAAAAATAAAATAGCTTTAATTATGGTCTCGTTATCTCTAAAAACAATACTAGTTTATTTGTTTTTGCTTTTAATTCAAGAGAAAAGTGAAAAAATATAAGAATTCTTGTTTTAAGAGAGACCTTGTAAATATTTTTTTACAAGGTCTATTGCTTTTACGCTTTTATCTAGTGGAAAGAGCAGGTGTTTGGCTGTCTGCAGAGTCCAGTTGTAGATTTTGGATTGCTTCTACATAAGAATTCCAGCTATCTACATCGATTTTTCCTTGTTTAATAGAAGAAATTAATTCTCTTTTGTAGGTGGCAAGAGATTTTTTAGGAGCAAGAAGTGTTAGAATTTCTTTATTTCCAGTGGATCTAGCTATGTGCATTACTTTTTCGAGTTGTGATCTGGAGACTGTATATGGATCTTTTTTCTTTCTAGATCCTCTAGCGGCTCTTTGTTTAGGAGCAACAGTGGATGGCTTGTCAGAGTTTATAATGAATTTTTCAATTAAAGAGCCGAGCTCAGTAGGTTGTTTTGTTTTCATTTTTTTTAAAGTAAAGTGGTGAATATATCCGCCGGTATTTACAGGAATGTATTTGCAAAGGTCGTTTTCTGTTCTTCCTTTTACTTTCGCAATCGCTTTACCGATCACATCTTCTATTTCTTTAAAGTTTTTTGTTTTTATTTCCATAATATATCTCCAATTTTCCTTGTAATTCTCGTTAGTTTACCAGAAAAGGGCTTCTTTTTAAGCTTAATCAATCCGGTTCACGACTCTATACTTTTTATTGTTTCTAACTTTCGCTGAATTCTATTTGCCTTTCGGTTTTTATGCAACAATTATGAAAGAAAAATTCATTTTTTTTTTAATGTCCTAAGGGAATTGTACTTTCTACGATTAAATTCTTTTGAACTCTAAGTAAGAAAGAGATAGAATTGAACCTATAAAAAGATGAGAGGGATATGCAATCGAAGTCCGGTAAAGGGGTTTCTTCAGTTCGTTACATAGTGGCTATAGCTGCTGGTAAAGGGGGAGTGGGGAAGTCTTCTATAAGTGTAGGCCTTGCTTTAGCCTTGCAGAGTTTGGGATACTCTGTAGGTGTATTGGACGCTGATCTATATGGGCCTTCTATTGGTAGGATGCTTCCCCTTGACTGCCCCATAGGTAGAACCCCAGAAGGAGATTTTCTTATCCCCGGAGAATTTCAAGGGCTTAAAGCTTTTTCTATAGCTCATCTAAAAGAAGAAGGGGAAGCTATGATTGTAAGGGCCCCTATAGTTAATGGGCTTATACTCCAGTGTGTTAAAGATGTGGATTGGGGGGAGCTTGACTATCTTTTTGTAGATTTCCCTCCGGGAACCGGAGATATTCAATTAACTCTTATGCAGGAAATGTCTTTTTTTGCTGCCATCTTGGTGACGACGCCCCAGGAAATAGCTGTTTTGGATGTTAGAAAGGCTGCGCAGATGTTTCATTATATGGGAGTGCCTATATTAGGGGTAATAGAGAATATGGCGTACTTTGAAGATATGATTACAGGTAAACGGCACGCCCTTTTTGGGGAAGGGGGGGGAGAGCGCCTTGCTGCTTCTTTAGGAATTCCTCTACTTGAACAAGTTCCTATAGATCCTAATCTGTGCCTTTCTGGAGATGAGGGTAAAAATATCATAAAAGATTTTTCTAACACTCCCGCAGCTAGGCATTTACATAACGCTGCTAAAGAAGTGTCAAATCGTTTATTTATGTTAGAAGAACTTGCAGGCGATTACTTAAAAGAATTTGCGCTTGTGTGGGAGGACATGGACTAATGGAAAATAGTACAGTACCGGCTCGCTCTATTAAGCAAGTTGACAACTATTCTTTTAAAATAGAGTGGACAGATGGTGTGGAAGGAGTTTTTTTGCTTTCTTATTTGCAGAAAAACTGTCCCTGCGCTTCCTGTAAAATAGAAAAAAGAAATCTTAATGAGGAAGTGAGAGCTTTTCGCATCGTTAGTGTAGGTGCGTATGCACTGAAAGTAGAATTTACTTCGGGATGCTCTAAAGGAATTTTTAGTTTTACTTTTTTAAAACAAATGCTTAATGGAGGTGCCCTGTGAAAAAACTATATAGGTTTTTTTGGGTAGCAATTTTGCTTTTTTCTGGATGTCAATCTATTGCAAAAGAAGAGGCTAAAAGTTCTGAGGGACGCCGTCTAAAAGTTCTTTCTACGATAGCTATGGTAGGTGATGTTGTAGCGCAGATTGGAGGAGATAGAATTGAGCATACTGTGCTCATTACAGGAGAAATCGATCCTCATAGCTACGAGCTGGTAAAAGGGGACGATGAAAAAATAGAAGGTGCTAATGTTGTTTTTTTAAGTGGTCTTAATTTAGAACATGGCGCTAGCTTGCGCTATAAAATTTTAAACCATAAACATGCAGTTTCTCTTGGCGATCTAGTTCTTATGAAGCACCCTGAGCTAATCCTTTTTGAAAATGGGCAGGCAGATCCTCATATTTGGATGGATGTATCTTTATGGACGCATATTATAGATCCGATCATTGAAGCTCTTTCTTTAGAAGATCCGGAAGGCAAGGAATATTATGAAACTGCAGGAAGGGCTCTTAAGGAAAAAATGTTGCTATTTCATTACACGTTAAAAGATAAATTACAAGCGGTTCCTGAGACGAAAAGATACCTTGTCACAAGTCATGACGCATTCGGGTACTTTGCAAGGGGATATCTTTCCTCTGAAGAGGAGCAAAAAGCAAACCTTTGGAGAAAACGTGTTGTAGCCCCCGAAGGGCTTGCCCCCGACGGACAGTTAAGTGTTATGCATCTACAAGAGATTATAGATCATTTAATAGGATATCAGATAGAGGTAGTCTTTCCGGAGTCAAATGTTAGTCGAGATGCTTTACGTAAGATAGTATCAGCTTGTAAGGAGAAGAAAGCTCCTATTCGTTTTTCTTCTGATGTCCTTTATGGGGATTGCATGGGAGTAACAGGTTCTCTTGGAGGTACATATTTGGGAATGCTAGAGCATAATGGATTAGTTCTTTTAAAAGAATGGCAGTAAAGCTTATAAGGGAAGAAGTTGTTATAAATAAGGAGAGGGTGTGGAAGAAAAGGTTGCTCTTAAAGTAGACCATCTTAGTGTAAACTATGATACTAGAAGTGTCTTGTCAGATGTAAGTTTTTCTATTCCTAGAGGCTCCCTGGTTGGTATTTTAGGTCCTAATGGGGCAGGTAAAAGCACTCTTTTAAAAGCTCTTTTAGGCTTAGTTAAGCCTCTTTCTGGAGATATTTCTTTCTTTGGAAGTTCTTATAAGAAAATGCGGCGCTTTATTGCGTATGTTCCACAAAGAACTATGGTCGACTGGGATTTCCCTGTAAGTGTTTTGGATGTTGTTTTAATGGGAGCGTATATACGTAGGGGTCTTTTTAAAAGGATAAAGCCGGAAGACAGAGCTTTAGCAAAGAAAGCTTTGCTTGAAGTCGGTCTTGACGCTTTAGCAGATAGGCAAATTAGCGAGCTTTCAGGAGGTCAGCAGCAAAAAGTTTTTATTGCAAGAGCCCTTATTCAGCAAACAGAAATGTATTTGATGGACGAGCCTTTTGCTGGAGTAGATATGACTACGGAAAAAGTTCTTATCGATATTTTAAAAGGATTGCAAAAAGACAAAAAGACTATTTTTGTTGTGCACCATGATCTATCTTCTGTAAGGAAGTATTTTGACTATGTGATTCTTTTACACAAGGAGCTAGTTGCGGCAGGTCCTATAGAAGAAGTCTTCACTAAAGAAAACTTAGGTAAAACATACAGCGGCATTTCACCTCTTTTAGATATAGGATAAGTATAAATGGCTTATCAATTGCTAGATTTTTTTACGGATCCTCTTTTACGTGCTCCAACGATTGGGAGCATGCTTATGTGCGCTGCTAGTTCACTCATTGGAGTGATTGTGTTTATCCGCAGAAAATCTTTGGTGGGAGAGGCCCTTTCTCATGCAGCCTATCCAGGCCTTGTTTTAAGCGCCGGCCTTGTTTCGTTTTTTATTCCTATATTAGATGAGCGGTATTTCGCGCTTTTTTTAGTAGGAGCTTTTTGCTCTTCTCTCCTGGGATTGTATTTTTTTACAGTTTTGCAAAAAAGATTTAAAGTAAAAGGGGATTCTGCCCTTTGCTTTATGCTTTCTTCTTTTTTTGGTATTGGAGTGCTTTTTGCCGGTCGTATGCAGGTTACAAGTCCTTTATACTATAGGCAGATTCAAACCTTTTTGTATGGACAGGTAGCTACAATGACAGATATGCATATTGGGCTTTACGGGGGGCTCTTTCTTCTTGTTATTTTTTTTATAGCTTTATTTTACCGCTCCATACAGCTTGTATACTTTGATAAACAGTTTGCGCAGGTGCTTGGGGTCTCTACTCGTATTTTCGAAGCGTTTTTTTGTGTTCTTTTAGCTATTGCTGTTGTTGTTGCTATGAAAAGTGTAGGAATTGTTCTTCTTTCTGGTATGTTAATAGCTCCGGCTTTAGCAGCCAGGCAGTTTAGCCATAAGCTATCTACTATTTTCGTATTAGCTTCCCTCTTAGGCGCTTTTAGTGGTTTTTTTGGTAATTATTTTTCTGTGCAATTATCGGGATGGTTTTTAGATAGTCGTCTTTTTTTGCCAACAGGCCCTATGATTGTCCTTGTTAGCTCTGCCATCTCTATTTTTTCTTTGCTTGTTTCTCCCAAAAGGTATCTAAGGAGAAAAGTATGAACCCCTATTCCGGGCACGATTTTTTTGGTTTTTTTACCGTGTTGTTATCCAGGCTATTCGGGATGTTTTTAGGAGATAACTCCATAGGACTTGTCTCTGATGAAATACAGTGTCTTGTCCTCATCCTGCTTTCTTTTTCTCTTTCTTTTTTAGGATCATTTCTTGTGGCAAGACAAATGACAATGTTAGCCAATGCTTTAAGTCATACCCTCTTACTTGGGATCGTATCCTCTTTTTTTATCTTTCAGCTTTTGGGAGAGGGGGGGGCTTTACTTACTTCTTTAACCTCTATGAAGGTTCTTTGGGTAGCTGCAGCTATTACTGGTTTTTTAACAACGGGATTTACTGAGCTACTACGTCACAGATTAAAAGTACAAGAAGATGCTAGCATAGGGCTTGTATTTACTACGCTCTTTGCTTTGGGAATTCTTCTTGTGACTCTCTTTACAAGGAATATGCATTTAGGCGTTGAGGCTATTACAGGCAATATCGATGCTCTTCATGTAGCAGATCTTAAAACTATAGGTAGCGTTGCTTTTGTTATTTTACTATCTTATTTCTTTTTTTTTAGAGGGTTTCTTGTATCTGCCTTTGACCCTATTTTTGCTAAAAGTATTGCCTATCCGATGAAAACATTGAATTATCTGCTGATGGTATTAACAGCCGGCGTGGCTATAGCTTCTTTTAGAGCTGTAGGGGTTCTTCTTTTTTTATCTTTTCTTGTAGGCCCCGTATTAATTGCTAAGCTTTATACGCAGGGATTTAAAAAGCAGATGGTTTTTAGTTTTTTGATCAGTTCTTCCTGTTCTCTAATTTCTGTTGCTCTATCTCGACATCTTTTAACTGTATACCGCGCTCCAGTCTCTACCGGAGCCCTCACAGTAACTGTTCTTTTTTTTCTATACATCCTCTCTCTTTTCCTAGCTCCTAAGAAGGGAGTAATTTGGCAAAGTAGGTTTTTTTGTAAAAATCCATGATGTCATGGATGTTTTTTCAGCTTATCTGACTATTTTTAATAAATCTCATGGAACAAAAGAAGCAGAAATACCTCAACCAAACCTACAAATAACACTGTGGCAAAGCTAATCCATTGCAGGTTATGAAGCTTTGCAAGGTTAGAAATTAAAGGTCTTTTTCTTATGCTTCTAGATTTCGTTTAGCCATGTCAATTTGTCTTCTAAGGGTATCGTCTTTAGAAAGCTGCCCTGAGATTTTTTTCCAGGCGTGGAGGAGCGTAGAGTGCGTTTTTCCTCCAAAGGCAGCAGCTAGTTTCATGAGGGAGTCATTTATTAGCTCTTTAGCCATATACATAGCTACTTGTCTTGGTAGGGCTATGTTTTTGCTGCGAGAGTCTCCAGTAAGATCACTGACTTTTACTTCAAAAATGGTAGAGACACTTCTTAAGATATTTTCTACAGACACTTTTTTAGAAGGAGCTAATTGAAATAATTCTCCTAAGGAATTTTCTACTGTTTCTTCGTTGATATCTAGACTCATCATTTTAGAGTAAGCACATAGGCGGTTGATTGCTCCTTCGAGCTGTCTTACGTTGTTATAGATATGCTCAGCAATAAAGAAGGCTATTTTCTGAGGAAGGCGCACCCCTTTTTGTTCTGCTTTATATTGTAAGATGGCAACTCTTGTCTCCAAATCGGGGATATCCACGTTGGCAACAAGACCCCATTCCATGCGAGCAATAAGCCTTTCAGAGAGATTGAGCTGCCCTGGAGGTTTATCACTGGCTATCACGATTTGCTTGTTTTGGTGGATGAGTGTTTCAAATGTATTGCAAAATTCTTCTTCAAAATTCATTCTGTTTTGTAGAAATTGGATGTCATCTACAAGAAGAACATCTAATGTTCGATAAAATCGTTTCATTTTATCGAGGGTTTTATTTCTGAGGTTATCTACTAAATCATTAATAAATCCCTCTGTTGTAATGCAATAAATTTTTAGCTTAGGATGGTGTTGTTTTATGTAGTGGCCAATTGCATGAAGAAGATGTGTCTTACCCAGGCCAACGCCCCCATGAATGAAAAGAGGGTTATATGATTTGCCAGGGCGCATAGCAACGCCAAGAGCTGCGGATTTTACAAATTGATTGGATGGACCTTCTATGAAGTTGTCAAAATTATAGAGGGGATTAAGTTGAAAAGAGCCTTGATTTGTCTCTAAAGGAGCTTTTTCAGCAGGGGTAAAAACGGGTTTTTGAGGTTCTAGTTTTTGTTTCGAGATCTCCGCTATAACAAACTCAATCGCAGGCTCGCCTTCTTGGGTGAGAGGAAGAAAGCAAATTAGGTCTTTTTTATAGTTGTCTAGTAGGTATTCTTGTACGAAAATATTAGGAACTTCTAAAACGATTTTATCGGAGTATATGGCTATTTTTCGGATGGGCTCTATCCAATTGGCAAACTCTGTTGTCGAACATTTTTCTTCAGCACAATCTAAAAAAAGAGTCCAGACATCCTGTAGTTGCATTTCCGTAGTGATCATATTTTTCCGAAAGTTATAAACAAGTTTTCCACAGTAGCGAAAGATCCACTGCTTTACACTGCCAAGTTACCATTCAAGCGTAAAGCATGCAATAAAAATCACAGTAAAAATTATTTTTAGGTCTGAGAGTTATTTTGAAGAGGTTAAGGGAAAGCTAGGGCTAGTGCATGAGCTTGACTACTGATGTGAGATTCAGCATGAGTTTCTAAAGCTTTGGCTTGCATGAGTCCTTGTTTTTTGTAGCCTAAGGCAAGAAGTGCTTTAGCTCGATTTAATAAGGTAGGTCCATGAGAAGGATCTAACTTCACTGCTTTTTCTAGATAGTTTAAAGCCATGAGATTATTTCCTGTTTGTAAATATAGAGCCCCCAAGGTTTGAAAATCATATACATTATCTTTAGACAAAACAATAAGAGCTTCGAAAAATGTCAGAGCAGTAGCATAGTGTCCTTGTTTGATGTAGGAATACCCTACAAAGCGGAGGTCTTCGAGCTCATCCAAACTCCACTCAAGCACTTCCAGCCAGTTAATTTGACTCATGAGATTTAGCCTTTGTGATATTGTGTTCTTTTATTATTTAGGTAGATCATACAGCTATTTAGATTCAAAATGCAATCTAATAGATTTAGTAAAGCAGATTTTTCTTTAGTTTTTTCTTCAGCTTCTTTTACCATTTCCCACTCGGGTTTATTTTCAGATTTTTCTTCTTGTTCTTCAGTAAGAGCGTGTATTTTTTTTGTGTAATTTTCGCTTTCTTCTGGAATAGCTAAAGAAGGAAGAATTTGGTAAGTGAAAAAGCGGTTTTTTAAAGTAGAGAATCCATGAGGGGGTGAGAATTCTGCCCAAGCTAAGTGTTTTTTATCAGCTTGAAACAGGATATCGACTTCTGAATTAAAAGAGGGTGTTGTAACATCAATTTGGGCGTGAGATAGAGGAATGTGAAAGTCCTTACGCACTTTTTCAGCATTAGCCAATTCATTTTGATCGTAGGCGTATCTTTGTGATGCGTCATATCCTAAATTATCTATTGTACGGGGCGCCATACTACTCTCCTTAAAGGTATAGTTTATACGTAACAATAAGCGGTTGATTTGTCAAGTATTTTTTTTATCCTTTCGTTTGCTAAAAGACGTGGTTTTAGGTGTCTTTTAGTAGTAGAGCTTGCTGCGAGTGAATTTCATATTCATTTCTAAAAGAGTTCTAATCGCGCCGAAATAAATCATATAAGATTATTTATTATTTAATTTAGAATTAGTTAATGCATTACATTGATTGTAATATTTTTTGTTTGTGTTGAATTGGTGGTTTTATGTTAAACTTTGTAAAGTTAATCTATTTAATTAGAAGGAGGGAAGGTGCAGCTACAAGGTCCTGTATATGTTTACTCTGGTGAGGGCGCTTGGGATCTAAGTGTCGATCTAACTTGTCATATGCTTGAAAAGGTTATAGATGGAAGGTCTATAAAAAGAGTCGATTCTTTAGGGGAGCTAAGTGGGCAAACACAGCTTTTGGTTATTCCCGGAGGAAGTTATACAGATATGTACTCAGAGCTTCTAAGAGTAGATGAGAAAGTGCAAAAATACGTATCTTCCGGTGGCAAGTATCTGGGTATTTGTGCCGGAGCTATTTTAGCCTCTGATCGCAGGATTGGGAAACCAAAATCAATCCTTGGAGCAGACGTCGAGATTCAAGATTTACATCGGCAGGGGTTTTTGTATGAAAGAGAATCGATCCAAGTTTTGCATCCATTCTCTTTTCATAGAGCAGGTTGTATTGCTCCGCATATTGTAAGAAATTCAAAGGAAGCAGGAAGTATTGAAAATTTATGTGCTGTAGATGTTTTTTTTGAAGGGAATGTCGAACCTTTTAAAGCCTTCCATTATTCAGGCCCTGTCTTTTTTGATGTCCCCAAAGATGTAAAAGTTTTAGTGAGATATAGGGATCCTCTTTATTTGCAGAAAGTTAGGAGAATATACGACCGTGCTACAAACTCGTCTATTTTTACAAAGCTAGAAGAATTGATTTATGAGGAAGCGCCCGTTGCAGCGTTTTCCGGTTCTTGTGGATTGGGGAGATTTGTTTTAACAGGTATTCACCCGGAAATAGATTGTAATGACTTTGCTTCATTTGCTGAAACACGCGGCTTTGGGTATCCGTTGCCTGTAGAGCTTGCTACGAGTGAACTTTATCGAGAGGAATTTGTATCTAAAATATTTTTAGAGCTTGATTTAGAAGGTCGTTCTGTCTGATGGGTTGTATTTGAAAAAAATGAAAACTTTACCTTGTCTTTATATATTCTTTGAAATAGGATTAATGAAAAAGATTTTATGGAAAGGGAAGAGTGAGGTATATGAGACGGGATAAAAAGACTTCTTCAAATTTAGACTTTAAAAAAGCTTTATTTGATCAGGTGTTAGGAGATAATAGTGCAGAACGAGACGAAGCTGTCTATCTATTTGCTAATGCTCTCCTTCCTCGAGTTATGCGTCAGCAGGTACGGGAGTATTTTTTTATTTTTAAACGACAAGGAATAGGAAAAAAAAGCGTAATGATCCCTTCAAAAAAACACACAATTACTAATTTGACGTCGCAAAAAAAAGATGAGCCTTCCTGGGATCAAGAAACGGATCCGTTTTCTAAAATGGCATGGATTGATCTCAAGGTTATTATCTAGCGGGATTTTTTCTAGGTGCGCTAAGTTATCTGGTGTTTTTAATCCCTTATCTGTTACCTTTCATCCAAAAACTTTAACATATTGGGAGTGTTTTATGTCTTATCAAGTACCTGATCTTTCTTATGATTTTAGCGCTTTGGAACCAGTAATCTCAGGAGAGATTATGGAACTTCATTATTCTAAACACCACAAAGCTTACGTGACAAATTTGAATGTAGCTTTGGAAAAGTATCATGAGGCAGAAAGTAAAGGGGATATAGCTGCAATGATTTCCTTGCAAAAGGCCATTTGTTTTAACGGTGGTGGTCATGTAAATCATTCTATTTTTTGGACTAACTTAGCGCCTATTTCTCAAGGAGGAGGAGAATCTCCTTCCGGGAAGCTTCTTGATGCTATAAAAATAAAATTTGGATCTTTAGAGTCTTTTATAGAGAAAATGAGCGCTGAGACTGTAGGTATTCAAGGATCTGGTTGGGGTTGGCTTGGCTATCATAAAGGGATGCAAGATCTGCGTATTGTGACTTGCAGTAATCAAGATCCTTTAAGTACGCAAGGGCTAGTGCCTTTACTCGGTATTGACGTGTGGGAACATGCGTACTATCTGCAATATAAAAATGTAAGAGCCGACTACGTAAAAAACATATGGAAAATTGTTAATTGGAAAAATGTAGAAGAAAGATTTCTGGCTTCTTTGGTTTAAATTTTTTTATATGATAAAAGCTCGTGATTTCACGGGCTTTTATAGGAAATCCTTTGCTGTCTACATATTTATTATTTTACTTTTACACGCCTAGCCTAGGTGTTAAATAGATTCCTTGATTGTTTTTTTGCTATATGCTATAGTGATCTTTTATTATTTTGAATTATAAGGAAAATTATGGGTCTCTTTTCTAGAAATAAGCCTAAAATAAAGATTCAAACGACTAAAAAAGATGGGTATAGTGGGTGGATTAAATGCACGCATTGTCATGAAATGATTCATGCTAATGAATTGCAGCAAAATAAACACTGCTGTCCTAAATGTAATTATCACTATAGACTTTCTGGATTGCAACGAGTAGAAATGCTTGTTGATGAAGGTAGTTTTCAGGAACTATTTTCTTCTTTTCAAACGACAGATCCTTTGCACTTTGTAGACACAGAGCCTTATACGCAAAGGGTTTCTAGAGCTAAAGAATCTTCTGGACGAGATGAAGGAGCTTTGGTTGGCGTTTGCAGGTTGGCCGGTAGAAAGGTTGCTTTAGGGGTTATGGACTTTTCTTTTATGGCCGGGTCTATGGGTTCTGTTGTAGGAGAAAGACTAACGCAAATTATAGAGTATGCTATTCAAGAGAAACTTCCGCTTGTTATCGTTGCAGCCTCAGGGGGAGCTCGTATGCAAGAGTCTATTTTTTCTCTTATGCAAATGGCAAAAACTTCAGCGGCTTTAGCTAAGCTACATGAAGCTAAGCTGCCTTATATTTCAGTTTTGACTAATCCGACAACGGGAGGCGTCACGGCGTCATTTGCTTCTTTAGGAGATATAATTATCGCTGAGCCCGATGCGCTTATTTGTTTTGCAGGACCTCGTGTGGTAGAGCAAGTTATTAAACAAAAACTACCCGAAGGAGCACAGAGATCAGAATTTCTTTTAGAAAAAGGAATGATTGATTGCATTGTAAATCGACATGAATTAAAAGAGAAGATAGCAGTTTTTCTAGGTTTTCTATTGGATAACGAAAGAGCCTCAGAGGAGAGTTCTCTGCCGGCGCTTACCTTAAAACTAGAGGAACTTATTCGTTTAAAACAAAAACAAAGTTGATTTACGAGAAAGGAATAGTATTTATGGGAAAGGAAATTATTGTTTCTGTTTGCGCTGAAGAGGATTTTATGCCTTCGTATAGCTCAGCTTTAGCTGCAGGAGCAGACGTTAGAGCTTGTATATCGGAAGAATTATGGGTTCTTCCAAGTGAATCCACGCTAATCCCCACAGGGATTAAGGTGGCGATTCCTGCAGGGTACGAGTTGCAGGTTCGTCCTCGCAGCGGGCTTGCTCTAAAAAACCAAATAACAGTCTTGAATACCCCTGGCACAATTGATGCTGATTATAGGGGGGAAATTGGAGTCATTTTAATTAATCACGGCAAAGAGCCGTTTAAAGTTGTTCCTGGAATGCGAATTGCTCAGCTGGTACTAGCCGAAGCTCCGCAGGCTATTTTTATAAGGGAAGAAGAGCTTAGTCATACGGTAAGAGGTTCAGGTGGATTTGGTCATACAGGGATACAGTAAAAAATATGCCTATTTCCAAATATCTAAATGAGCATTTGATTGTTTTTCTTGAAGAAGATGAACGCAATGATGCTATAGCGCATCTTGTAGATGTTTTAGCTGCTCATGGCTCTGTTGATAACAAAAAAGAGTTCTATCAAGCTATTTTAGAAAGAGAGAAAATTGTTTCTACAGGAATTGGGATAGGCGTTGCTATACCTCATGCGAAGATGTACTCATGTAAAAATTTTTTTATAGCAGTGGGGATTCAAAGAAATAAAGGAATTGATTGGAACGCTTTAGATGGCTCCTTGGTTAGGTTGATTTTTCTTATTGGTGGTCCTGACAATAAACAAACTGAGTATCTAAAGATCCTATCTTCTCTTACGCAAGCCGTCAAAGACGAAGAAAGAAGAAAGAAGCTCGTGAAGTGTAAGTCTGTGGAAGAGGTCCTTCATCTATTTGCGGGATGTTAGAGACCTTCCTCTTTTTAGGTTTTTTTTAAGAAAGATAAAGAGAGTGTTTGAAAAAATTGTCTTGTTTCGCGCATTCTTAAAAAAATAGCAGTGTAAATGCTGCCCTTCAGTATAGGATGGAAATATGGATCTTAAAATTAAAGATGTAGCTGAACTATTACATGTATCAGAGATTACAATTCGCAGGTGGATTACAAGTGGGCAGATCCCTGCATACAGACTTAACCATCAGTATCGGTTTAGCCGTTTAGAAATTGAAAATTGGATGATGAGCTGCAAATTAAAGACAGATAAAAGCTTTGCTTCCGTAGAAGAAGGGGAGAGCGAATTACCCTTAGATCTTCCTAAAGCAGGATCTAGGCAGTTTAGTCTTTTCCGTGCTGTGCATCAAGGGGCTGTATTGATAGATGTGCCGGGAAGTAGTAAAGAAGAAATAATTCGCAGCACCGCTCAGATGGTTTCTTCTACATTGGGATTAGATGCAGATTTAGTAGCGGAGCTTCTTTTAGATAGAGAAAGATTAATGTCTACTGCTCTTAATTATGGGATAGCAGTCCCGCATCCAAGGGAATTTATTTTAAAGGGACAAGTAGACCGTATTGTTGTTGCTTTTCCTAAAAATCCTATTGATTTTGGCGCTTTAGATGGTATGCCTGTTCATACTCTCTTTTTTTTATTTTCGTCCCAAGATAAAAATCACCTACAATTGCTTTCTAAAGTAGCTCATTTAGCTTCTCAAATAGAAACACAAGAATTTTTGCGCTCTAAACCGAGTAAGGAGTCTCTTTTGGCTTTTATTAAATCTTGGGAAGCGCAGATTAGTAAGTGAAGACGTTTTGTTTTTTTTAATTTTTTATGAAATTACCCTGTTTTTAGGGTAATAAATTACACGTGGAATATGGCTAGAAACTTATTTATAAAAAAGTCTGTTCAAACTTTAATGAACGAAGCTGCTCAAAAGCGGCATACATTTAGTCGCTCCTTAGGAGCGTTAAACCTTACAGCAATTGGTATTGGAGCTATTATTGGCGCAGGCCTTTTTGTTATAACCGGACAGGTAGCTGCAGAACATGCAGGCCCCGGCGTTATTATTTCTTTTATGATTGCTGGGTTTATCTCCCTTCTTGCAGCTCTTTGCTATGCGGAATTTGCAGCATTAATCCCTGTTTCGGGAAGTGCGTATTCGTATGCCTATGTGACAATGGGTGAATTTCCTGCTTGGGTATTAGGGTGGGGTATGACCACTCAGTATCTTCTTTCTGCCTGTACTGTTTCCGTGGGTTGGTCTTCTTATTTTACGAGCCTTTTAGCAGATTTTGGTCTGCACTTTCCGGCGCATTTAAATGGAGCTCCACTACTTTACGATGCTCATGGGTGGCACTTAAGCGGCTCTTGGTTTAATTTACCCGCTATGCTTATTTTAGGTTTTATGGGGATCATTATATCTACGGGAATTAAGGCAGCTGCTAGTTTTAATAACATAATGGTTGTTCTTAAACTTTCTGTTGTTGTGCTTTTTATTGGTTGTGGCGTTTTTTTTATTCAAGCGGATAATTTTACACCATTTATTCCTGTAAATACAGGTGTTTTTGGAGAGTATGGCTGGAGTGGGATTTTAAGAGGGGCCGGTATGCTGTTTTTCGCGTTTATTGGGTTTGATGCACTTTCTACCCTTACTCAAGAAGCTAAAAATCCACAAAAAGACATGCCAAGGGGTATGATAGGGTCTATTTCCCTTTGTACTCTTATCTATATCGTATTTGCTATTATTCTTCTTGGGCTTGTTAGCTATAAGCTTCTTGGGGTAGCTGATCCTATTGCTGTTGCTGTGAATGTGCTCGGGCCTAAATTTTTATGGCTGCGCTTGTTTGTAAAGGGCGCTATTTTGGCGAGCTTCACTTCCGTAATTATGGTGATGCTTTTAGGCCAGAGTCGTATTTTTTATACTATGGCTCATGATGGGCTTTTACCAAAGAGATTAGGTAAGATTGAAGATAAGCACCATATTCCTTTATTTAGCACAATTTTAATTACTATTATCGGAATGGTTATTGCAGGCATTTTTCCTGTGGGAATTTTAGCGAATCTTGTGAATATTTCTACTCTTATGGCTTTTGCTGTTGTTTGTTTTGGAGTGCTTCTTTTACGCTACAAACAACCGGATTTGCATAGGCCATTTAAAGTTCCTTTTATGCCATGGGTTCCTGTCATTGGGACGGTTGTTTGTGTAGGACAAATGTTGCTACTTCCCCTTGTGACTTGGATTCAGTTTATTTCTTGGCTTTTACTAGGTTGTATTGTTTATTTTAGTTATAGTATTAAACATAGTAAAGCAAGACATCACTAGATTTTATATGAAAATCCCCCTTTTGCAGTTTAAAGGGGGATTTTTTATTTCAGTAGCTGAGTAGTAAGAGATGGAGTTTTAGGTTGTTTTCAGCAAGTTTAGAATATACTTTACGAGAAATTTTCTTTGCTCTCGAGTCTACTACTTCAATTTCCATGCAAAAAAGTTAGCAAGTACCTTAATCTCAAGTTCGTAACTATAAACCTCAGATATTAAATTGAAGCGAAGTGCAAATCTTTTTCGTCGATTTCTATAGAGACCTGAAATAATTTTGAAATATTCCAGCATGCCCAGTACATTTTCCACTGAAACTCTTTCCGGTGAAAGGCCAGCGTTTTTTCTTGTCTAATGCTGTAGAGATTTGGTTGAGTTTTAAAGATCTTTAGCTTGTTTATGTAATAGTAGACCCTGGAAACATAATATCTAACCGTTCAGTAACAGCATTTTCTATGCTTTTGCTGATTTTCCCCTCTAAAGAGCAGCGGTCCCTTCTCCAAGCAGGTGCTATATTGGTTTTTAAATGCTCTTTCATAGATTGCATGCCGGTAATAATAGTTGTTCTAACCTCTTCTTTTTCAAGGTCAGTTAGAATAAATTCCACATTTTCTATGCGCCGGGGCGATGTTTTTCTTTCAAGCTCGGTAATAGTTTTTTTCCATGATTTCAGCATATGCGTGGAGAGTTTTATTTCCAAATTGTCAGCGCTGGCAACCTTTCTTAAAAAAGTTCCATACTTTGTGCGAAAAATAGATTCTTCACTTTCGCTTTCATCATCGTCTTCGCCTATTGTAATTTGGTTGTCAATGACATGGAACGTAAGTTCTGCTCTTTCTTTTTCAGTAATCATGACGTTTCCCAGGTTACTTGAAATTAAATAAAGGTCGTCAAATTCTTTTTCTTCGTCGGTTGTGGGATTTTCATTATCTAATAATTCGTATCTGGGGTCGTCTGTAAAGGCGGTAGAGATTTTGATAAAGCGGTCGTTGTTTCCTAAAATAAAATCTAAGTATGCTAAAGCCCCAGCTTGGTAAAAGCAGAAGTTTTTTTTACTTTCACTCATACTAGTGTACCTAGAGTATAAAAATTCTAAGAAATTACAACCTGGAATTGTTTCAAAAATAGCTACAGGTTTTACTTTGATGAATGTATTGAACTTACCTTCATTTAGGCTGCGAGGTGGTTCCTTCGGAATGTTATTGTCAGCGAATTGGGTGAAAATGTGCGAAATTCGACGGCCGCACTCTTCAGGGATTTCACTTCTTACGCCTGAGGAATCGCTTAAGTAGAAATTTTCAGATCTTCTTATTGCATCTGGGTCTTTTCTGCCTTGATGATGGAAAAACATTTTTGCCATAGGAACGTTAAATTGAACCTGTGGATATTTTACATTATCTAAAAAATGCGAATACACAAGATGTGAGTGAAACTCCTCACTAGTTTCCAGCCATTTGAAAAAGCCTAAAACGCGCTGCTCTCCTCTAAGGCAGTTAGCTAGCATGGAATATCCCATATTCCCATAAGAGGTTCTCTTTGTTGGGGCTTCGCCATAGTTATTTAAATCCAGTAGATATTCTTTGAATCTGGGTGCGACCGAAGTGAGTTCTGTAATGGATTCAAAATCTTGTAGATATAAGTCTTGGATATTTAAAAAGAGGTCGCGAGTTTTTGCATCTTCTATTTTTTTTGTAATCGATTCTAATAGAATAACTACTCTATTGCGTATACTTTCTAAGTTTTGAATAGGGATCATCCGTAGGATTTTCCACGCGTTTGTTAAGGCTTTTTCTATTTTCTGGCGCTCTAGCTTTTCTACATCTTTCCATAGAAAGTGATGTAGTCCATCTACTCGATGAAGACTAGGAAGTTGTTGTATGAAATTTTCAATTTCATAGGAGGCTTTTACCTGTTGGATTGTAGCCATGTTTTTAAGAAGCCTCAGTTTCTAGTGATTTCTTTGCTTTTTCAAGAGAGTCAATAAGAGGTGTTTTTCGAAATGATTCTAAAGAAGGTATATCTAAAAGCTGTTTCCCGAGATCTTGAATTACTTCCGTATTGGAGGGGGAGTTTAAAATAGAACCTTTTATTTTAAGGCTTTTTTCGGCATCTTCAGATAGCGGCACTACCTGTATTAAATAATAATGTACTGACTTTAGACAGTCTCGGACGCGTTGATTTTGTATTTCTGCCACGAAGATAGGGTCCTGTTCGTCAAAACTTCCAAATGGCGGGGATTCGCTTAGGTAAAATGAGGGAGATGTTGGTGAAATCATTAGTAAATTCCTTTTTTTTATTACTATTTGCAACTATTTTACATGTTTTAGATATATTTATTCAACAGGGTTTTTAAAAATAAATACTTATCTTTTTTAAAGATTGTTTGTTCTTTCTAAGAAAAGCTTTTCTATTTTATGAAAAACGTCTGAGGGAAGCTTTAATTCTTTTAGTGTGGCAAAGTTGGGGACTAGGGCTATTTGCTCGATGATTTTTTTTTCTATAGTAGAAATACTGTCTTCCTTTTCTTCTGGGTGATAGAGTCCTTCGTGAAGTAGAATTTTTAATTTAAAGCAGCTAGTGAGGATTTTAGGACAAGAAAAGAAAGGGATTTGTCTTAGAAATGTAGAAAGTAGTGCATATAAATGGGGGGCAGGTTTTCCAGGTAGTTGTAAGGGGATTAAGGTGTCGTATAGGGAAAGGGCTGTTTCCAGGTTTGAGAGGTTATCTCTTAAAGGAAGGTTTAAATTTATAATAGAACCTTCTTGAAAGAGTAAAAGGTCGGATCTACCTTTTGAAAAAACAAATTCAGCTTCGCAAAAAGGCATGGTAAAGGGGAGTTTATGAGATCCTTTGGAGCTAAGACCTTTGATAATCATAGAGGCGATTCCAAGTTCTCCGGAAAATAACGTGAGAATTTTTTGACATTCTTGATAGGGGATTGATTTTATTACAATAGCTTTGATCGAATGAAATTGCATGGGCTCACGGGCTGAAAAACACCCACTTGCGACAGGTGGGTGTTTTATTATTATTATTTTTTGGAGGAAAGTGTTTTCTGATAAAAATCTACCAGATCTTTTTTTAACTCTAAAAGTGTGCTTGGACAGGTATACATCATGTGTCCACCTTGATAGTTTTTTATGGTTATATGGTCTTTTAAAGAAGAGTCGAGTCCTAGATGGTTGAATGTATATTCTGTCGCAAAAAAAGGAGTCGCTAAATCGAAATAACCGCTGCCGACAAAAACTTCTATGGCTGTATTTTTCGTCATGGTGCTTCTTAGCGTTTCAGAGACATCAAGATAATGGTTAGAACAACCAAAATCCCAGGGAAATACATTAGTTAGCACTTTGTAATCCATGTCTGTCACCCATTTTAGATCATTTTGTAAATAATGGTTAAGAGTTGCTGTGAAAGCCCCAATTAAAGAAAAGCTGGGGTCGTATTCGATAGAGGCTCCAGTTGCTGTTTTGTCTATTCCCGTTGTACAAGCATCAAAGCGCCCGATGGTTTGTTTTTGTTCTCTTAAGAGTTCTTTAGCAAAGGAAAACATATCTACGCGTAGATTGCTTTTATCAATGTAATCAGCAGATATTCCTGTGAATTTTGCTAGATCTTTTGTGACTTTTTCTTTTTCTTTTTCTGTTAAAAGGTCTCCTTTAAATAAAGCTTGAGAGTAGTCGGAGATGACAAATTCTTTGGCTTTTTGTAGGGTATCTAGGAAGTTTTCCTGGAGCTCAGGTGAGAGTTTCTTGTGATAAAAGGCCGCTGCTGTATAGCTTGGAAGGAAGAGGAGGTAAGGTAGATCATTGTTGTTATTAAAGTCTATGGATTGGAAATTTAACACAGAAGAGATAAGAACAAGACCGTTGATATATATGTATTCTTTATCGTGAAGATAACCGGCAAGACCGGCAGCTCTTGTAGTGCCATAACTTTCTCCTAAAAGAAATTTGGGAGACTCCCATCTATTAAATTTAGATAAATATAGACGGATAAATTCTCCAATGGATTCAATGTCTGCTTCTACTCCATAAAAGTCCTTAGCATCTTTTTGGGGGATAGCCCTACTGTATCCTGTGGATACTGGGTCGATAAAAACAAGATCGGTGATATCTAAAATAGAAGAGCTATTATCAACGAGACGGTAGGGCGGGAGAGCTTTCAGCGTCTCATCGAGATAAACTTTTTTAGGTCCGGCAAAACCTAAGTGGAGCCATACTGAAGAAGATCCAGGCCCCCCATTGAAACAAAATGTAATGGGTCTTGTAGCTAGATCTGTCCCTTTTTTAGTATAACTAGTAAAAAATAGGTTGGCTTTTTCTGTGCATTCTTTTTTTAGAATTAAAGAGCCCACGGTTGCTTTATAGGGAATTAGCTTGCCTCCAATGGTAATCTCATGCTCTGTTTCAGAGAAAGCTTCTTTAGGTTCACAATCTTTATTTTCAGTTGCTTTAACTTCCTCTACATAACCGAGGTTTCCAATAAAGAAAAAGAGGGGGAATATTATGTATTTAACGTATCTCATGAAAAAATCCTTTTGGTGCAAATAAACCTTAATAGGGGCAAGTTAACAGATATATCACATTGTTAGAAAAGAGTACAAGGTTCTCTTTTTTAGGTGGAAAGGTAATAGAATATTGCAGGGCAATAGTAAGGCGTTATAGCAAATCTAGAGAACCATCTTCTTCATGTAAAAAATGGTGATCTAGAACTTGATCGGCTCTTAGACGTTTTTGAGGATCCGTCGCTAGCATTTGTTCTATTAGGTGAAGTGCAAGGGTGCTTTGCCCAGGATTATCCGAGTTGTTAAAAGATGCTGTTTGCATTATTGAAGGTAGGGTATCGACTCTAGGTCTTTTTTTTGGCATTTTGCTGTATGTGCTTTATCCCTTTGAAGAGATTTGGCTTATTAAATCTGGATCATAGGGGAAGCCTAGTGTTTCTATATGGCGATAAATTAACGCTTGATCTATGTCTTCGTCTTCTTTAGAGACGGGAAAAAGTATTTTTGTTGTGCAGAGTTTTGCAATTACGGTCGCAAACGCCCAAACATCGTTTTGAGTGGTAAGCGGTATTTCTAAAAGAGCCTCGGGACTTTTGTTTTCGATGTCACCGAGAATCTTTGAAGTCCTGATATTTTCGGGGGCTTCGAAGGTGAAAATGGCTAAGCTAAAGTTGGCTATTTTAATATGATCACCGCTTTTATCAATTAATATACAACTAGTATTAATATTTCTGTGAATAATTGTATTTTCATTTAAATGCATTAAAGCTTTAGCTATTTGATATGTAAATCTCTTTATTTTATTTAAAGTTAGGCTGTTTTGTGATAAATACTCTTCAAGACTTGTCTTGAGGGGTTCTAGAACTAAACCTATCGAATCAATTTTTAAAGGGATTATTCCTTTTGTTTGAATAATGTGAGGGTGATTACGCAGGGATAGTAACATGGTAGCTTCGTGGATAACAGATGTTTCTGCTCTTTTTGTTAAGCTAATTTTCCATACCTGTGATTTTGTGCCATGTGATACCAGGTAGATTTTTTTAAAAGAGCCTGATTTAAGAAGGGTTAGTGTGGGAGGAACTATCTTTGTCGCTGAAGAGCTAGTAGAAGCAAGAGGGGGAGTTGTTGATGTTGGGGTTGTACTTGCAGATGAAGTTGAAGGAGTTATTTTTATCGCAAAAGGAGATGTTTGGATATTTTTTGCTGTGATTCTAAGCTTAGGATCGTATGTGAAGATTTGTGATAGTAGTAGTTTAAGCGATTCTATTTTTTCTAAACAGTCATCATTTTCTTTAGCTTTCTTTTCAATGGCTTGTATTAGGACTTTTGGGCGCTCTTTAAATTCTACTACTTTAGCTCTTTGAAAGGTTTCTTGTCCGAATATAGACCCTTGTTCTATTAAAGTATTTGGATAATTTTCGTTAAGGCTAATAATATGATTAGCTATAAGATGTTCTTCTGTTGGTTCTGAAGTTATAAAAGTGAGTTCTTTTGTGTAAAGTTCTGCTATCACAGCCCCTAGACTCCAAACATCTATTGAAGGTGTCGGTTGAATTCTTAAAATCACTTCGGGGCTTCTGTAGGCAGGAGTTTGAACGTAACAAAAATCGGTAGTATGTTCTTTTGTTTTTTTAGTAAACGAAGATATTCCAAAATCACATAGTTTAATGGATTCCCCACAGGAAGAGACAAGGATGTTTTGGGGTTTAATATCGCCGTGGATTACTTCATGTTCAGCTAAAAATGTCAGTCCTTTTGCTATTTGCCATGTAAAGTGGCTGATTTTTTCTAAAGATAGCTTGTCTGGGTGCTTAGTAGAGTACTTCTTGAGATCGAATCCTAATAATTCTAAGATTAAGCCAATGTTAGCATCTTGGGTTCTTCGTATTCCAAACGGTCTTATTATATGGGAAGAACTGAAGTTCTGCTTTTGAATTAAAAAATGAAGGATCACAAATTCTTTCTTGATTGATTCTAAGTAAAAGCTATCTCTATGTTCTGGTACTTTTAAAGCGAATTTTTCCTGGTTGCTTTTGTCAATTATTTCGTGTACGGTTCCAAAAGAGCCTTTCCCTAAAGTTATTGCTGACATGCTTTCTCCGTCTGTTTTTAAAAACATTTTCAACATTATTGCTTTTTATTTAAATAAAATCAATTTATTTAATTTTGTTTGTTATTTTTCATGTAAAAACTAATTAATTTTAAATAATTTATATTTTTTTTATTTATCTTGTAAGTGATAATTGCTCGAGAAATAGCTGAACTTGCGAGAGCAAGTAAAATATTTGCATTATTTAATTTTTATTTTATGTGTTCTATTCAAAAGCTAGAAGAGGGATTGCTATCTTAGAAGCTTGGCTTAAAAAAAATCAAATCCCTAACCTTAGAATGGATGTAGGATCATAGTTAAATATTTTTGAGAGAAGGTTATGTAGTTCTCCTATTCCTTTGAAATCGGGGTCTTTTTTATCATTTTCTCAGATGTAATTATTTTAGTTATAGTTATGCCATATTAATATGAGTATTTAAAAGAGAGCCCGCTATTTTTTATTTTTTGATTGGAAACAATTTTACCGCATCCGTGCCCCGATTCCGTAGTTATATTTCCTGACCAGGTTGGAGGAGCAATATGAAGAGATTTACACAGCTCCGAGTATAATTCTTTTCTGGAGATGTGGTTGTCGTTTACTACGTTAAAGATACCCTTTAGTCTTTTTTGCGTGCATAAACTGATAGCTCTTATAATATCTTCTAAGTGGATGTGATTTGTAGGCTCTAAGCCATCTCCTGGGAGATCTTTGCCGCTTAAGTTTTTAGCTCGAGTTTCCAGGGTTCTATCTGGTCCGTAGATGCCCCCTAGTCGTAAGATGCATGTGGTTATATGGGTGTTTTTTATGTGTAAGTATGTATTTTCTGTTTCAAGTAAAACTTTAGCCTTGGGATCTGTTGGATTAAGGGTTGTATTTTCTGTAACTAGGAGGTCTTTAGCCCCTTTATAAACAAGGGTACTACTTGTGTATATAAGGTGAAAAGGTCTTATGCGATTTTCTAAAATGATAGAGATTGTTTTTGCCGTATCTAGGTAGGTTTCTTCATATGTTGTTCCTTTATGAGGCGCTATAAAGATGCCCATGGCATCGGAAGCTTCTATAATTCTTTCCAAGGAAGATACATCAGAGCTTTTTAGTAAAAATACTTTTTTTGTTAGAGGTGTTAGATCTGGTATTTTTTTCAAAGAGGTTGTGGAAGCTAAAAAGCTATATTGAGGACCAAGCCCTTCTGTAAGGACTGCTTTACCTAGGTATCCTGCTCCTAATACGTAAAAAAGCATAAAAGATCTTTGTTTGAGGTGTAAATACGGTTTTTTATGATAGGGAATCTTTCTGGGTTCTGCAAGTTTTTTTTTAATCTCTCTTTAAAAAGCGTTTGCTTTTTTTGAAGAGAAGAGCTATCCTTCCGGTTTCATTTTCTTTTTTGCACCGATGGCTCAATGGATAGAGTACCCGGCTTCGAACCGGGTGGTTACAGGTTCGAGTCCTGTTCGGTGCAATTTTTTAGGTAGTCTTTTATGGTTTCTCCTATTCCCATCTTTTCTCTTACGCAAAAAGCTTATGCTAAAGCTGTTTTGCAGATTTTAGGAAAGGGGGAGTCTCACGCTAAAAAAGTATATTCCGAGTGGTTTAAAAAGGGAAAAGTAGATCTTCTCGGAGATTGGATTGAGCCACAGGCTAAACCCTTGGTGGAAAATATTTGTGCGATAACCAATTTTTTTACAGCACCCCTATCTTCTGCAAAAGAAGAAGAGGGGGTTAAAAAATTTTTGCTTAAGTATGAGGGAGGTCTAGAAGCAGAGTCGGTTATTCTTCCTATGGCCTTCGGTAATACACTGTGTATTTCTTCGCAGATAGGATGCCGTATGGGATGCGCTTTTTGTGAAACAGGAAAGATGGGGCTTCTACGCTCTTTAACCGTAGAAGAGATCGTTTTTCAGGTGTTTGCTGCTAAGTTTCTTATGGGAGCGTCTATCCGCAATATAGTTTTTATGGGGATGGGGGAACCTTTTGATAATTATACAGCTGTAATGCAAGCTATTGAGGTTCTTTCTTGCCCCACAGGATTAGGAATCCCTTGTTGTAATATTACTGTTTCAACAAGTGGAAAAGTAGAAGAGATATATCGATTTGCTAAGGAAGCTGATCCGTCATTACGGCTGGCTATTTCTTTAAATGCTCCAAGTGATGAAATTAGATTTAAGATTATGCCTATTAATAAGGAGTTTGATCTTCTAGCCTTAAAAGGTGCTATGGAAGAATATGGTAAAAACCCTAAGAGAGAAATCTTAGTGGAGTATGTACTATTAGACGGAATTAATGATTCTATTTTAGCAGCAGACCTAGTGGCAGAGTATCTTAGAGGCCTTAGAGTGAAGATTAATCTTATACCCTATAATGCGCAGAGAAGGGGACCTTTTGCGCCCCCTTCTCAGGAAAAAATAGAGCAGTTTCAAAGGCGCCTTAAAGAAAAAGGATATTCTGCTATGCTTAGAATTACACGCGGACGCTCTATTATGGCAGCTTGTGGTCAGCTAGGAAATCGAGAAATAAGAAAATCTCTGCGTATTTTAACGCAGACTTCTTTACGAAAACATCCCGAAGTCGTATAGTCCAAAATTATTCACAAGATTATTTAGGAGAGAATATGGCAGATAATAAAATACCCGCAGAACACACTGTTCACGTCGTTGGCAGAAATGTACTTGTTACCCCTGCAATGAAGCAGCATGCGATGGATAAGATTGCAAAGATAGAAAGATTGCAAAATCAAATGATGGATATTCAAGTGGTTATGGATATTGAACATTTAGATCACATGGTCTCTATAGTTGCTAGATTTGCTCACTTTAAAGTGAAGGCAGAGGCTAAATCTACGGATATGTATGCTTCTATAGATTTAGCGGTAGATCGCTTGCAAAAGCAGCTTACAAGATGGAAAGACCGCATTCATAGTCATATGCAGAAAAAGCTTTCTGTTGTTGACATGGAAGTAAATGTTTTGCAAAGACCTTATAATGAGCTCGAAGAATTTAACGCAGACATTGAAATAAAAAATCGAGAAGAAGCGAAAAAAACTGTATCTTTCCCTAAGATAACAGGCAGCAAGACACTACCGTTAAAAGAATTAAATACAGAGGAAGCTATCATGAAAATGGAGCTTTCTAATGATAATTTTCTAGTGTATCGATCAGAAGAAGATCGCAAGTTGAAAGTTATTTATAGGAGAAAAGATGGCAATTATGGGATTATTCAACCAAATTTATGAGTAAAGAAGTTTACGATGAGATCAGGGGGATTTGGGTTTCTGCTACCCCGGAGGAGATTGTAAGACAAAAACTTTTACAAAAAATGACTAAGGAGCTCTTTTATCCCAAAGAGCTCCTTTCTATTGAAAAATCACTGTCGGAGTTATGCAAGATAGTTCTTCCCTTAAGAAGGGTTGATATAACCTGCTTTGCTAAAGATCTTCAAGGGAATTTATATCCTTTACTTGTGATAGAATGTAAAGAGCATAAGTCCTATTTACAAGATGCTATAGAGCAAATTTCAGGATATAACCACTTCCTTAAAGCTCCGTTTATTGCTGTAGCTTATCCTGATGGAGAGCAGTTTGGATTTAAAACGGAAAAGGGTTTTTCTTTTCTTCCCTACCTACCTAGTTATCAGGATTTAGTAAAAGCGGCTTTTTATGAATAAAGAACAGATTATACAGGCTGCTGAAGATTTTGATGTTCTTTGTTTTTTTGGATTTGAACCCTTTGAAGTTTTTTCTTTTTTAGAAAATAAACAGAAGAAAAGTTATGTTTTTTTTAAGCAAGAAGCTTCTTTTATAAGAGGCCGAGAAAATATCTATGAAGTGGCTTTAGGTGACTTAGCGTATTTTCAGCAGATTTGTCTTGAAAAAGTTTTTCAGAGTTTTTTTTATATTGTTTCCTCGAATAGAAAGCAAGAATTGTCCTCTTTTATGACCCAATGTCAGCAGGTGGAGTGGCAAGTAAATCTTTCCGGCTCAGATTATCAAGATTTTGGCGTTGCTGTTTTTCGTAATATGGTACAGGCCTCTTATAAATCTTTTGATGCAGGTTCTTTCTTTTTGCAGAAAAACAGCTTACAGGGAGTTCCAGCTATTATCTGTGGAGCTGGCCCTTCGTTAGAAGAATCTGTAGAGTTGCTTAAGCAAGTGAAAAATAAGGCGGCTATTTTTGCAGGAGGAGCTGCTTTGGGTTTTTTGACAAACAAGGGAGTTGCGATAGATATTGCAGCAGGTATTGACCCAGATCCATCTTATGAGCGAACTCTTATGCAAGAAAGTTTTGAAGCGCCCTTTTTTTGTCAAAGTAGGTTTTCATCTTTAGGATTAGATTGTATTCAAGGGCGGATATTTCAAGTGCCTAGTAATCCGGGGTATTTGATAGAGGAGTGGATGCAAGACGGGGAGTCATTTGACGGAGGGTGGACTGTTTCTACTTTCATGAGTGCGCTTGCTGTACATTTAGGCTGTAGTCCGATTATACTAGTTGGAGTAGATCTTATCTCTTCTAAGGAAGGTTTATATGCGGAAGGTGTTGTTTTGCAAGATATTTTGGAGGGTATCCCATGGGTGGATCCCATTTTAGGAGAGTGTAGAACAAAAAAAGACTGGGTATTGTCAGCAAGATGGCTTGAATATTTAGCTTCTAGATCGTCTAATACGCCATTTTATAATGGATCATTTCAAGGGTTATCATTAAAAGGGATTTCGCAAAGATCTCTTGAGGATTTTATAAAACAGCTTCCTTTTTGCGATGTTCAAGCTTTGGTTTGGACTCTTTCCTCTTTATGGAAAAAATCAGATAGCTTAAGCGTAAAACTAGCTTTTTTAGGAAAAAGCATAGAGGATAGTTTACTTATTATAGAAAAAATACTAAGTCTTTTTGCAAGATTTTATCCGGGTGATCCAAGTGAAAAAGGGGAATTTATTTTGTGTCTTTATGATTTGCAAGAAGAGCTTTTTTATCAAAAAGTATTAGAGCCCCTATGGCAGGTATGGCAGTTTCCTATGGCACGAGAATTTATAGAACCTTATGCTAAAGAGGTGAATCGTTTTTTATTTTTTAAGAAAGTTCTTATAGAGTACAGGGGATGTTTATGCAAAAGATAGAAAAAGATGCTCAGGGCTTTATCGAGAAAACGTATGAAGAGAAAGAGGGTAAGCTTGAGGGGGAATGTGTTTTATTTTATCCTTCAGGAGAGGTGAAGGGACGCTCTTTTTATAAGGACGGGAGGCTTCATGGCCCCTCTTTATTTTTTGCAGAAAATGGCAATTTACTTTCTTCTACTTATTTTCAAGAAGGGAAGGCTGAAGGGGAGTGTAAACGATTTTACTTAGATGGCTCTTTATATGCACACCTTCGGTATCAAACAGGGGTTTTAGAAGGAGAGCAAAAGTATTTTTATGAAAATCAAGTTCTAAAGACTTTGCTTTTCTATCATAAGGGGCTGCTGCAAGGAAAGGTTCTTCTTTTTTTCCCTTCTTCTCAGAAAAAAAGAGAGTGTCATTACAATGCCGGAGTAAAGTTTGGCAAAGAAGTGATTTATAGTGAAGAGGGAGTTGTTTTAGATGAGGGGGAGTTTTTAGAAGGACTTCCTGTAGGAGTGCATAAAAGACGTTTTGCAAATGGTATGTTAAAAGAAGAAAAAAGGTATCATACTCCTAAAAAAGTAGAGAGGTCGCAGTGGAATGAGCAGGGAAATCTTCTCTACCAGGGAATTTATTTAGACGAGGAAAGATTTCAAGAAACAAGGTACGGGGTATCTAAAGAGATTCAGGAAATAAGAGAGGGAATTTGGGATGGAAATAGGATTAGATGGACTGAAAAAGGAGATTGACTGGGCTCTTTTAGGGGATAGATTTCCGGAGATTTCTTTTCTTTTAACCATGGACTCAACGCCTTCTTTAGCTCTAACAAAAGATATAAAAGGGTATTTTCATACGAAGGGGATAAAGGGAGCTTTATACAGTGAAGATATTGAAAAAGAGATGCTTTCTTGGAAGAGTTCTCTTGCCTTAGATAAAATTGACATATTGTACATCTATGGAATTGGCCTTGGGTATTATTACTACGCTATAAAAGATTGGCTTTTAGAAAAAAAAGAGAGGGTTCTTGTTTTTTTAGAAGATGACCTATCTGTATTAAATGCACTTTTCTCTCTCCCTATAGGTTTAGAGATTTTACAAAATCCGCAAGTGCATATCCGATATTTACCAGATTCCTCTGGGGATTCTTGGGATCTTATTTTAGATGAGGGTGTGAGGGAGTGGATTAGCGATAAAGTGGATTTCTCTGCTTTACTTTCTTATAGCTCCGGATCTAGTAAAAAAATAAGAGCTCTTAGACTTTCTTTACTTCGTAAAGCATCACTTGTTCATGTGGGTATCTCTGAGCTTTTGCATTATCATGTACTTATGAAAAACGTGGCTTCTAATATTTTGGAAATCCCCCACTCTTTTCACGTAAATGAAATGCAGGGAAAATATAAAAATATCCCTGCTATTATCTGCGGCGCTGGTGTTTCTTTATCTCAAGCTATTCCTTTTTTAAAGACTTTAGAGCACAAGGCTCTTATTTTTGCAGGAGGCTCTGCTATCACTGCTCTCAGTCACCACGGCATCAAACCTCACATTTCTATGGCTCTTGATCCAAATGACGAAGAATATACAAGACTTAAAGGAAGCTCCTGCTTTGAAGAGCCATTTATATACTCTTCTAGGTTGCATAAAGATGTTCTATTATCTTCTAACGTTAAAGCCGGCTATTTACGGTCTGACACCGGAGGATCACTGGAAAATTGGATGCATCAAGAGTTGGACTTGGAGTCCAACTCTCTAGGGGCAGAACTTGGCATGGAAGCTCTTTCTGTAACGACACTTGCAGCTCCTTTAGCAAGACATTTTGGGTGTAACCCTATTTTATTTTGTGGAGTAGATTTGTCCTATCAAAATAAAGAGAGGTATGCTCCTGGCGTCTTGCCTTCTTCAACTGTTTTTTTAGAAGAGCTTTATCAAGAAGAAAGGTCCATGGAAAAGCTTGTTAGGCGAAAAAATGGAGAGGGTAAGTTTGTCTATAGTCTTGTTAAATGGGTAATGGAGTCTTCTTGTTTAGGTAGCTACGCAAAAAATGTAACTGACACACAATTTTTTAATGCATCGCGTAAGGGACTGGCTATTGCTCATGTTCCGGTGCTACCTATAGAAGAGTTCGTTACAAGATATTGCGATAAGGAATATGACCTTAGAGGTCTTTTACATGCAGAAGCAGAGATTGCTGGCTTTACGATTTCTAAAGAAAAGATCTCTTCTATTTTTAAAGATCTGATCGTGAGCCTTGAAACATGTCTTCAAATAGAAGAAGATATGATTAGAGAACTGGAAGAGAGGCTGGTTCTTGCCTCAGATTTGTCGATCTCTTTAGAGTCAGGAAAGATGAGTCTTTTCGAGATGGACCTTCAAGAGCAGCCCGCCTATATAGCTTGTTTGCAGTATGCATTTGCTGTCTATCCCAGGATGCTCGAAAGATGCTATCCTTGTCTTGAACCCCTAACCACCTTTGAAGGGAGAAAAGCCTTCTTACAGAAGAAAAAAAGGCTTTGGGAAGAGTGCTACTTTATCACAAAAGAGTGCAAAGATCTTTTGGGAAAATACATATTTTAGTGCTATAGGTGTATAGGAAAACTTTGGAGTCGGTTTTGAAATTATCTGATTTTTTAGAATCAAAGTTCTAGTTATTAGTCCAACTTCACCTCCATTTTCATAGAGCGGATCGTTGAACCTGGGTTAATAAACCGGAAAATGTATTTACTTAAAAATAATAGGAGAGCTATCCTATGGGGGTCTTACTAGTTAAGATACGTAATAACACCGGGGGTGCTAAGCTTTCTTTTAGACAGGCTTAGCTGAGAGAGTCCCTTATACCTGATCTGGGTTGTGCCAGCGTAGGAAGTGTGGGTGTGTGTAGAAAGATTGCATAATTTTTTTTCTGACACAGATCTCCGGTGAGTTTTTTTAAACTCTATATAGGGAGATATACTACTTTGATTTCTTCTTCTTTAAGTTCTTTAAGGGTATCTTGTTTTAATCGTTATATCTCGAATGCCTCCAATTATTCGGCGCCTGGGGAAAAATTTTCCCTCTATCTTATTGCAGATCGTCAGTCTATTGAAGAGGAATCTGTTTTCTTTTTTAAAATTAGAGAGGCTGTGCGTGGCGGAGCTATGAGCGTTCAATATAGAGATCACAAAAGTGATCTTTCTACAGCTATAAAAACGGCCAAGTACTTAAAAGATATGCTTTCTGGTACGGGCGTTCCTCTTATTATTAACACGTTGCAGCTTCTTGACGTGGCTTCTGCAATCAAACCTGAAGGTATATATCTAGAAAAAACTTTTTTCAATTCTGAGTTGAAGGCGACTTTAGGTCGAAGAGTAAGTATTGGAGGTCCCTTAAATACAGAAGGTGATATGGATTATATAAGCGTTAAAGTGTTTTCTTCAAAGCATGCTAACCCATATGGTCAAGCTTTAGATGGGATAGAGGAACTGCGAAAAATACGAAAAGTATCAGCAAAACCTCTTATAGCAATCGGTGATATTAACATTGCAAATGCAGAATTTATATATAAAGAGGTGGGTTTTTGTGGAGGTATCGCTATGGCGGGTGACTTGTTAAGAGAGGAAAGTCCCTATGCAATTGCTAGGCAGATGCAGGCTATTAGGCAAAATGTATTTAGCAAGCCATAGGAGAAATTTACATGGTGATAAAAAGTCCCTCTTCTCGGATGCGGCTTATAAGTGCTTGTATTGGTAATCTTTTTGAGCACTATGATGCGGCTCTTTTTGGTTTTTTATCTATTTTTTTAGCACCTCTTATTTTTCCAGAAAAAGAACTTCTTAGCGCCCTTATTTTAACGTATGCGATGATTCCGCTTGGTATGTTAGCGCGTCCTATAGGGTCACTTGTTTTTGGTTATATAGGGGATGTTTATGGTAGAAGGCAGGCTCTTTTCCTTGCTTTAGCAGGTATGTCTATTATTTCTGGATGTATTGCTCTTAGTCCAACATATGCCCAAGCTGGTATTTTGGCTCCTGTTGTTTTTTGCTTAGGGAGGGTTTTGCAGAACTTTTTAGCCTCCGGAGAAACTATGGGAGGTGCTATTTTCCTTCTAGAAAACTCTCCTAAGAAAAATCATGATTTTCTCAGTGGCCTTTATAGCGCTTCTACAATAGGAGGTATCCTTCTTGCCTCTTTTGGGGTCACTTGCCTAAGTTACTATAATGCGGTTGATTCGAGCTGGAGGCTTCTTTATATATTTGGCTGCGTGACTGGGTTATTTGGCTGCATAATTAGATCAAAGATGCCAGTAAATGCTTTTCCTAAAGCTAGATCTACATTTTTTAAGACGCTTTCTCATCTTGCAGGAGTTTTTTGGGTGGAGCGTAAGACTCTTTTACTAATTGTTATTAGCTCAGGATTTTCTTATGCTAATTACTCCATTGCACTTGTGCTTATGAATGGATTTATTCCTTTAGTGTCATCTCTTACTAAAGTAGAAGTAATGAGTATCAACACAGTATTGCTTATTTTGGATTTTTGCCTTTTGCCCTTTTTTGGCTTTTTAGCTTCTAAGATCTCTAGAGAGAAAATGATGTTAGCCGCTTCTTTAAGTATTGCTCTTTGCTCCATTCCTTTATGTGCCTTACTAGAGGGAGCTACTTTAGTAACTGTTATTGGAGTCAGAATGTGTTTTGTTATTTTAGGGGTTATTTTTTGTGCTCCATTCCACGCGTGGGTACAGGGGCTTATTCCTGCAGCTCACCGCTATGCTATTATTTCTTTTGGGTACGCTCTTGGATCTCAAGCTTTAGGAGGTCCTACTGCAGCGATATCTCTATGGTGTTTTAAAAAGACAGCCATAGTATCAAGCGTGGCCTGGTATCTAGTTTTTTTAGCTATTTTAAGCAGTATTGCAGTTGTTGTATCGCTGAGGATTGCAAGTAGGCAGGCGGTCGATGCAAAAAGGTTTAAACTGGTATAATAAAGAAAATTGCCTAAATCCAGAATCGAACTGAAGACCTTCGCATTACGAATGCGCTGCTCTACCAACTGAGCTATTCAGGCAAAGAAAAGTGGTATCGACTAGTATGCATTTAGAGAAAAATATTTCAAGGGGTTTTTCAAGCAAATTCGCTGTATGTTTTTAGTTTATTGCGTAGGGTTTTTAGACTAATGCCTAAGCTTTTGGCTGTTTGCGTTTTATTATGATCTAATTGTTTTAAAGTCATAAGGATATGCTCTTTTTCTAAAGAGGCTAGTGTTTTATTTTCTAAAGAAGGAGCTAAAGAGGTTTTATAGGGAGTTGGGACAGGACAAGAAAATTCTAGTTTTAGTTCCTCTGCTTTTATTATGTCTCCCGAATGCATGATTATTGTTCTTTCTATGATATTGCCAAGTTCTCTGATATTGCCTGGCCAATAATACTCTAGTAGACGTTCTTTAGCCCCTTCAGACAGATATTTAATTGGTTTAAAATTGTCTTTGCAGAGTTTTTCTAAAAAATGTTCAGCAAGGGGGACGATATCGTCTTTTCGCTCTCTTAAGGCAGGGATTTTTAAGGGTACGACATGGAGCCTAAAGAAGAGATCTTCACGAAATAGTTTATTTTCGACTGTTTCTTTCATATTTCTATTAGAAGTAGAGATAAGCCTTACATCTACTTGAATAGGTCTAGCTCCTCCCACCCTTTCAAACTCTTGCTCTTGGATTACTCTAAGGAGTTTTGGTTGGAGCTCTAAGGGGACTTCAGAGATCTCGTCAAGTAAAAGAGTTCCTTTATCTGCGAGCTCAAACCGTCCTATGCGCTTTTGGATCGCTCCCGTGAAAGAGCCTTTTTCATGACCGAAAAATTCGGATTCTAGCAGGTTTTCAGGGATCGCAGCGCAGTTAACCCGGATGAAGGGTTTATGAGACCTTAAAGAAAAATGGTGTATGGCGCTTGCTATAACTTCTTTTCCTGTTCCAGATTCTCCTAAGATAAAAACGCTGGCATTGCTTTTAGCAATTTTTTGGACATCTTCTAAAAGTAGCTCCATAGCTTTACTTTTAAATATAATAGGTTGCCTTTCATGTTTAGAAGGGTATGACATCTCTTTGCGTAAAAAAGCGTTTTCTTGTAGTAGGGAAGTGTGCTCAAGTGCTTTTTGTAACATTAACTCAATTGTTTCATCGTTAAGAGGTTTTATAAGATATTGAAATGCGCCAAGTCGGATAGCGGATAGGGCTTTATCTTTTAAAGCTTCTGAGGTTATGACTGTGAAAATAGCTTCAGGCTGGATTTCTTTAGCAATTTGTAATATGTCTAGCCCGGAAATATCGGTGAGTTCTAGATCGCATATTATTAGGTCGAAGTGCATTTGTTTAAGAAACTCAATCCCTTGTAGAGCTTTTGTCCCCGTATAAAGGTCTTTAGAATGTCCTTTTAGGTGGCTTTTTAAAGTTTCTAAAATAGAAGCATTTTCTGTAATAATTAACGTTTTTTCTATGAGCATGAATATATTCCGATATTATAGTCTTTTATTTACTCTATATCGAAATGGGATAAATCATGCAAGTAAAGGAAAAAAATAGCCAGACATTGACCTCTATTTGCTTTCTAAGGTACTCTTTTACTTTTATTGATTGAGAAGGAGATTTCATGGTGCCTTTTATTTTTTTTATTCTTTCGCTTTTAACTGCTTGCTCAGGAGTTGAAGAGGCTCAAAGAAAACAAATTAAAGAAAGAAATGAGCGTAAGGATCTTATTCACAGGTTAGCAAGTGAGACGCATTACCCTATGGAAAAACTCACTTTGCAAGCTAAGGCCCCGTATCCATGGGAGCCTGGTTTTACAGGAGGCCATCCTGTTATTACAAAAGAAGCCTTCCGCTGTAAAGGAAATTCCGGAAACCTTCCTAAAACAAAAGAAGGGGATAAAAAATATCTAATACATGACTGTGGAGGCTTTAGTAAACATAGCCTTCCGGTGAGGGATGGCAAGGAATTTGTATACCCCATTTTTCTTGACATTTTGAACTATATTCAAGTGAAAACAGGACTTCCTGTAGTTGTCACTTCTGGTCACAGGTGTCCTGAGCATCATAATTATATAGATCCATCTGCTTACAGTAAAAACTCTAAGCATATGATAGGGGCAGAAGTTGATTTTTATGTAGTTGGGATGGAGAGGAAACCCTTAGAGGTGATTGAGTATATTATGGCATATTATAAAGAAACAGAACGCTATAAAAAAGAAAAAGAGTATGTGAACTTTACTAGACTTGATCAAGTTAAAGTAGATATTAGCACGACGCCTTGGTTTAATAAAGAAATTTTGATTAAGCTTTATAAGGAAAATGAAGGAAGAAATTTAGATAATCAACATGTATACCCATATATTAGTCTTCAGGTCCGGTATGATAGAGATCGTAAGGAAAAAGTAGTGTTTTCTTTAGACAAAGCTTCTAGTGGATTTATGCGTCATTAAAGTTTTATCTTTTTCTTGAGGGAAAAGGGGGGAGTTGTTAAACTCTACTTTTCTTATCGCCGATGTGATGGAATTGGTAGACGTGGTAGACTCAAAATCTACTTTTAGCAATAAAGTGCAGGTTCGAGTCCTGTCATCGGCATTTCCATAAGAAAAAGTCTTTGCGAAAAATGTTTTTCTGATTTTTTGCGTCATTCCATAATAGTCAAAATGAGCCTAGATAAAATACAAGACGGAATTTGCACCTTATGTTATAGACCTTAGGAATCTATAAGGTAACAAGGTAAATACTATGTTAAAGCATGATCAATTTTTAGGTAAAACGGTTTGGGTGACAGGAGCAAGTTCAGGTATAGGTGAAGCTGTGGCTCGTGCTTTTGCTAGCAAGGGAGCAAAAGTCCTACTTATAGCTAGAAGTGAAGAGCGCCTTGTTCGGATTGCAAAAGAAATGATCGACTTATATCAAACTCCGGTTTGGTACTTAAAAATGGATGTCTCAAAAAAAGATGAGGTCGAAAAGGGACTTAAAGGTCTATCCGAGGAATTTTCTATACCTGATATATTCGTAAATAGCGCGGGGTTGGCTCGTGGGTTAAAAACTGCTGCTGAAACAACGTATGAAGAGTCTGATGAAATGATTGACACTAATATTAAAGGGATCATCAATTTTACTAAGATGGTTGTTCCTATTATGATGCAAGAGAATTCGGGGCACATTTTTACGGTGGGCAGTGTGGCAAGCATTAAGCCTTACGCAAACGGTGCTGTTTATTGTGGAACAAAAGCATTTGTTGAATCTTATAACTTATCCTTAAGGGAAGAGTTAGTGAAAACACGGATTCGTTTGACCCTGATTTCTCCTGGTATGGTTGGAAATACTAAATTTAGTAATGTTAGATTAGGCAATGACGAGGCTGCAGCTCATGTGTATAAGGACATTACATCATTAACACCATTAGACATTAGCGATCAGATTATTTTTGCTGCTTCAAGGCCCCCGCATGTCAATATTGCTCATATTGAAAGTTATCCAGTTCACCAAGCGTCGACAACGACTCTCCATCGAGGTGATGTAATTTAACTGTATTCATTATTTTTTTGCTTTTTATAAATATTTTGTTATGGTCTTTTAAAGAAAACAGGAGATTGCTATGTCTTCAAATATTTTTTTTATAGATCGTTTTAGGAATTCTTTTCCCATAGGTGCTAGTTTACTGTGTTTGCAAGCCCCAGTTATAAGAGCTTCTAATCGAGTTTCTAGTATCGCATGTCATAAGCAGGTCTCTTCAAGAGTGGCTTTTCAAGACATTATAAGTGGCAAGGTAGATAAAGTGGTTAGGTATTCTTTTTGGCATTTACAAAAAGGAGGACAAGGCCCTTTTTATAAAACAGCTTTGAAACTTCCGTTTAAAACAAGTGCGGCAATTATAAAATCAGACATCGATCAGTTATTTCTTAGCAATCCCCTAATAGGTAGTGTAGCTTTTTCTTTTATAATGGTTGGAATGGAGACATCTTTTAACCTAGTAGGCGTTTTTACAAATAGGCGTCCGGGTATTTTATGTAAGGCCGCCGCTCATTTTGGATTTTGGAATGTGAATGTAATTTCAGGCCTATGTGTCGATGAATTTCTTAGAGATAAGGTATTATTAAATACCTCAAGTATTAGTGGTATTCTGGCAAAATCAGTCTTACAAGCTACTGCTTTGACAGCTATTGTTTATCCTGTTTTTGGACGTATAAAAATAGAATGTTCCCAGAGAGAAAGTGGTTATTGGCGGGCTTTTTGGCATATTTTAGAGAAAAATGGCCCTAGGGGATTGTTGCAAGGAATGGGAGCAAAAACCATGGCTAATATAACCTTAGTGTTTGGATTTAATATTCTTGTTGAAGCGGGAAAAACAAAGTCTTAAAAAGGGAGAGGGCTATTTTTTTGCCTTGCTGTTAAAAAGTGGAACATCGAGTTATAACAAATATAATCTATGGAGGAGGCTCACCGATTCGGTGAGTCTCCAGTTTTTAGGCTACTCAAAACTTAGGAGATCATCGTCTAGGGAGTTTTGAAATAAGCTATTTTGAATGCGGGATTCTAAGTCATAGAACTCCTCGCTAGCTGGTGCAATTTGTCTTAGTGTATCAAGGTGAGATTCTGCTTGATCTACTATTCCAATTTGTAGGAAGTACCAACCAATTACGTGCACGAATTTCACCCATTCAGCTACATAAAAGACATCTCTTTTGGGATGTAAGGCAGATAGGGTAAATGCATGGGAAAGGAAAAAGGCCATTTTTTCCGGCTCCCCTCTTTTTAGCAGATAGTTTGCATAAGCTATTTGTCCAAAAAGATAGTCGGGGAATTTTTTGATAAGATCTCGAAGTACTTCCATTGATTCTTGTCTCATATCTAAAATTCTGTAGCAAGAACTTAGATACATGTAAAGGGAAGGAATATTCGGGTATTTTTCTAATAGCTCTAAGGCTACTTCAGCAGCTTTTTCAGGCCTCTGTTGAGAAAGGGGACAAAGAGAAAAGTACATTTTTTTATCTTTGTTATTCATCAACTCTATAAGTGGATTGGGGATATAGCCTCCGCTAATATTACCAATTTCTACAGCATCACCTTCACTTGTACTGCTCAAAGAAAAACGTACGAGGCCTCCCATTTCCGCTACTTCTTGACTGCTTTCTAAGGCATAGGGTTCCCAGAGATAGTTGACATTTTCTTGGGAATCTAAAAAATCTTGTGTGAGGTCCTCTATCTCTTCTTCTGCGAACATACGATTGGGAACTAGTGGTTCTAAAGGATGGCACGAGTCCGTCCATTCTTTTAAGTGCTCTAAGGTTTCTTCCAGGCCATCATTGCAGGTTTCTATTATGCAGGAAAGCTCTATTTGACCATCGTGTATGTAATCCAGCCCAAAGAGTTCTCTGATATCTTCTAAAAATTCTAGAGGACAAAGGGAAATAGAAGCATCTATTAAGTCGATGACAAAAAGGGAGTCTTCAATTTCTCCCGTGAATATTTTTTTGTAGAGGGTTTGAAAATACTCGACGGCAACAGAACGTTCTAGAAGGCCGTGGGCTATAAGAAGAGGGAATGCTTCCAAACAAGCTTTTCTCATTTCTTCATCTGTTGCGGGATTTTCGATTTCTTCTTTTAGCTTTTCCCATTCAGAGTCTGCTGTTAAAGCTAATATAGGAGCCCAGTATAAGTTAATGAAAACAGGCCCCAGACCTTGATGAATGGCTTCGGCATGAGTGTGTAGTTTGCAAATCCAAGGAAACGCTTTAGGCTCTTTAAAGAAGGAAGCTAACTTAAGACTCCAGTGGAGCTTAGCAGGATTCCACTCTTCTTCATTTTGAATTAGAGTAACTTCTAGAGCTAGTGTGGGTAGAATTTTTTTTAAGCAAATTTCTTTATGTTTTAAAAGGAGGTCTAAATCCTCTTCTGAAAGAGTTTTAATCTGTTCTTCAAGGATGTTTTCTATTAATTTTAAAGCTTCTGTGTCATAGGTTTTCATAGCACTCTCCTTAAAAAAGATGATTGTTATACAATATAAACGATCAAGGATCGGTTTTTTACAGAAAACTACGATACTCTATTTACTGAAATAGAGTAATCTATTTTTTTCCTCCTAAATGTTTTACTCACGTGTGTGTAAGAGAGGGGTTTTTAAGATACCTCTCAAGCTTTCTAATAGAGATCTTGCAGACGGATATGTGCAGCTATTCAATGAAGGGTCGTCATTGTATATGACCCATCCGATATCTTGTTTTACAAGAGTTAAATCGGAAACCTTTTTAAGAGCTGACACATAGCTTAGAGTAATGCATTTGATGTTTTTTTTATGTTCGTAGGACAGTTCTTTTTCTAAAATACTTGCAAAGATATCTTGTCTGAAAAGAAAAACTCCAGGAGGATGCTCCAGAAGAAGCTGTTCGCACTCTGCTCTTTGCACAGAATGCCAAGCTTCGTGAATGAGGTCTTTTGTTGGTAGCTCATCTAAGAAAGTATCTAAATTCATTAAGGAGAATTCTCTTAAAACAGCAGAAAGTTGTTTTAGTCTAGGAAGGAATTTAGAGATGAATTGGATTGTTTTGAGTGTTTCTCGCAAGGTGGAAAATGCTTTAGGGTCCAGGGAGTCCCAAGAAAAACTCGTAGAATTTGTATCAGAAATGTCTAAGGAAAAGCTGTCTTCCATATTGCTTGGAAGCGAAAATACAAAGGAAATTTTAGACCATTCATATGCATTTAATGAATGGTCTGTAAGGTCTGGAAAACGGATTTCTCCTCTAATTCGGTGGACATATGCATTAAAGCATTGAGTTAAGGTTTCCACTTTACTTTCTTCACGAGCTTGGATGGCTTGTTTTAAGATAATTTTCAAAATCTCTACATTTTTGCGGACTATATCATTTTGAATCTTTAAGTACATGGCTGGTATCCTGTAAAAATCAATGCCTGGTTATAAGCGTGATTATAGAAAAGGAAAGATTAATGAAAATAATAAAATAGGAAATCAGGAAAATTTAGGATGTTTGAATGGCAAGGTTTAGAAGGTCATCCATTTGATATAATCCAGGGGCTTTATCCATAAGGAATTTAGCTGCGTTTAATGAGCCTTCTGCAAAGGCCTCTCTAGAGAGTGCTTCATGAGTAAGGGTGAGGGTTTCATGTTTACCTGTAAAAACAAGGGTATGTTTCCCTAGTATTTCTCCCTCGCGAATACTTGTAATTGCCGCTTGGACACCTTCTTGTGCTAGGGCTTTTTGTATGGATATGGCAGAGCCACTTGGGGCATCTTTTTTGTGAATATGGTGGGTTTCTGTAATAGAGGTGGTAAAGTCTTTCAGGATTTTAGATAGATGTTTAGCTGTATGTATACTAGCGGCTATACCTATGCTAAAGTTTGGAGCCCAGAAAACTGGTATTTCTTTTGCTGCTTTTGTTATTTCTTCATACTCTTTTTCAGAGATTCCTGTTGTTCCAATAACAATAGGAGTCTTATAAAGTTGGGCTAGACGTAAGTTGTCTATAAGGGCTTTTTGAGTGGAAAAGTCAATGAAAACGTCAACCTTTGGGAGTTTTATATTTTCCTCTAGGCATCGAGCCGCAGAGGGAAAAAGTTTAACGGGAGTTTCTATGTGAGGGTGATCATAGGTGTGTTTTTCGGATGTAAGGGCAAGGTCTAAAGAAAAATTAGCATTTTGGAGGGCGCAGTCTATAACTTGTTTTCCCATGCGACCCTTTGCTCCAATAACTCCTAGACGAATAGACATTTTACTTCCTTTTTTTAAGGGGATTTTATGCTTTTTGTACAGTTCTTTGCGAGTTAATAAGATTCGATAGCTTTTCTATGACTTCATGAAATAAGAAAAAAGCTTGAAGTTGTTCGGGGATTTCTTCCTTTTTACTTAAGGCAAAACCTTTAGCTTTTTCATAAGCTTCAGTAATCTTGCTATAATACTTATCAGAAAAAAAATAAGGGAGGCTGTAGGGTGTGTGTGGCGGGAAAGGGAAGAGAGACCATCCAAGAGTTTCTGCTTGAAAAAAAGGGATGCTAAGCAAGTTAGAAGGTGATGCTTTAGATAAAGTTCCTGGAATGGATGGTAAGTTCCTTACGTATTTATCTAACGGACTTTGGGTTTTTTGAGAGTATTCTTCATTATACGCATAGTCTGTATGCGCTGTTATTGGGAAGTTTCCGAATTCTATAGCTGCCATAAGTAATCCTTGAGTTTGGTGGTATAGTATGGTCCGATTTCACATTTTGATCAAGCGTAGTTTTGATGCCTACAATCTAATGTAAAGGTTTTATCAAGATTTGGTGTGGATAGTTTTAAATGCTTTTATGTCATTAGTTTTTTAATAGAAAAATGCTGTTTAAAAAATCGAAGTGCGCCTATGATCTTTTGTGTTATTAATGATTTAAGGTTCTGAAAGTGCAAAATCGATTTCTTCTTTTCTTCTTATTTTTCTTCGGTGTCCTATGTGCAGAAGAGGATTTAGATTTACAAAGAGGCCCCGTATACACAGTCAAGTTTGAAGATGTGCCTATAGGGGAGTTTATCCGTTTTGTTAGCAAGATTTCTAATGTGAATTTTCTTTTCAATAGAGATGACCTTAACTTTAACGTGACGTTTTCTTCGCCTACGGCATTACCTGTTGATAGTATTGTAAAAGCCTTAATTAGATTATTACAGGTGCATCATTTTTATGCTGTAAGAGAAAATGGGTATCTTGTAGTCCACAAAGCTAATGAAGCTGGTTTTTCTAATGAAAATAATAGGCTCTCGTTTGATCCTTCCAACTTACTTGTTTCTTCTGACGAGGCTTTTTTAGGTAGAGGCAATCCAAAAAAAGACAATGGCACTTTTTTTTCTGTATATAAGCTTCAGTATCACGAGGGAGCTGAAATTGTAGATTCCTTAAAGAAGATGGGTGGAGATTTCGGTTTGCAGGGGGGGACTTCTTCCCAAATTGCGCAATCTATTGCGAGCCTTCAGTGGGTGAAGATGACAAACTCTTTAATATTTTCGGGAGATGATAGGGTAATAAAAGAGATGAACCAGATCATCTCCGCGTTAGATGCTCCTCTTCGTCAGGTTTTTATTGAAGTACTTGTTATTGAAACTGACGTGCAAAAAGGATTAGAGTTTGGCTTGCAATGGGCAGCTAGTGGTAAGTATGACAACCGTGTTGGAGGCGGTTTTGGGAATTTTGCTCCACATATAGGCAATGGGTCTTTTGCTCATACAATCCAGGGTATCGATGGAGTCCACTCTCCTCAGGGGCTTAATCAAATTCCATTGGCCCCAGGGTTTGATCTTGGTGTAATCGGAGATATCATTACTCACAAAGGGAGATCTTTTTTAAGTCTTGGCTCTTTGGTTTCTGCTTTACAAGCAGATTCAGATAGCACGATCGTTTTGAATCAAAAGATCATCACGCAAGATAATAAACACTCTAAGATTTTTGTGGGAGATAACATCCCTTTTACCGGCTCTGTTGTAACGACAGTTGGACAAAGTCAGCAAACAACAGCGAATATTGAATATCGTGATGTAGGAGTAAGTTTAAATATTACGCCTATGCTTGGAGATGGGGACGTTATCACTTTGAGCCTAGATGAGGAAATTACGGAGGCTGTTTATGATCACCAGCACCCAGTGAACTCTAATACTAATGGTATAAGAACAACAAAAACAAACATGTTAACTCACGTGCATGTGCCGGATAAACATTTCCTTGTTCTTAGCGGAATGATCCGTAACGCAAAAGCTTCTCATAAGACGGGCATTCCTTGTCTTGGAGGAATCCCTTGGATTGGCGCTTTATTTAGCAGAACTAAAAGACAAGAAGAAAAAAGAAATGTGATTATTTTTGTTAGGCCTCAAATTATACATTCTTTTGAAGAGTATGGAAGAATTACTAGAATGCAGGAAAAAATATACGAAAAACAGGCCAATTCTACAGATTTCATAGAGGGATTGAACCTAGTTCCTCCGATGCATTAATCTTGGGTCAGTTGTATTTTACGAAAACATACTATAATCGTTGGGCTTTCTTGAATCCGCAAATCGGAAATAACTTGTCTGAAAAGATTTGAGTCCTTTAGACTCGCATTTTTTTAAATAAGGCTAAAGAGGGAGTCGTGAAATGTTTTGTTTATTTGCGAATGTGATGATTTCACTTTTGTTTTTATCAACAGGTCTATTTGCAAATGATCAAACTGAATCCCCGAAATTGTATGAAAGTCTGTGGCCTGATTATTGTGTAAAGCATCTTCAGACAGCAAAAGAAGCTTGCTCTGAAAATATTGTTGATGCTGAACGCGATTATTTTCGTGAAGATCTTTTAGAAATGATTAATAGTGAAAATTACGAAGCTGAGGAAGCCCGGCTTAATGATGAAGACTATGAAAGTTATGAAGATTATGAAGTCCCAGAAGTTTGCTATGCAACTTTTTTCCCATATTCATTTTATATCTTAGCTAATTCTATAAATAAATCAAAAAACCTGATTTCATTTTTGCCTAAGAAAAGATCAAATTGCTCTTATACATTTTGTAAGGCTTGTAAGCGTCCTGTAACAAAAGCCCTAGGGATTTTTGATTTAGACGACGAGGGATATGAAATGAGGATTCAGCATGTGTGTGAATGTTCTTATCTGACATTATCTCTAGAATCTCAAAACTATGCAACCTACGAAGATTCAGATTGGTATGCTTGCAAGCGTCCAACCGTTCCTTTTTCTTATTTCAATGCATTTACTGCAAAGTATTCTTCATTTTTAAACCAGCATCTTCTCTATTCCATGCAAAATCCGTCTTGTACATGTTGTTGGCCCTATATTTCAAAAATTGCATGCCAAATCAGTGATATTGTTTACGATAAAATGACCCCTTTTTTTCAAACCAGTTGTCTGTCAAACTTGATGTTTAAGCAGAGTGATTCTTTGTTAGAGAATACGGATAATTGGCATAAAGGTAAAAATGAGCTCCTTCTCCGCTCTTTACAAAACCACTTTATATTCTGTTTTTTCTATAGTAATTATCATTCGGTAATCGTTGATCTATGCAGCTATGTGGATGCCAATTCAGAGAGTCCTACTAATGATCTTAACAATCTATATTCGACGCTTTCTTCGATTAGGCCCCTCTTTCTTGATCTATATTCTAACTGCCTTGAAAAACATCCTCATCCTAAAATGTATTATGAACGTGGCATGGTCTACTTTCATAATGGGGATCTTTACTCATCTTTATCTGATATGAAAGCCTTTGTGTGCTTAGCCGACGAAAACGCCGCTAAAGAGTTGCTTACCTCAGATTTTTATCTACAAGAAGGGACCTCTTATGCAGAATTAGGTCAATATGACGAAGCAATCAAAGCCCTAACCAAATCAATTTCTAAAGATTTTGGAAATAAAGAGGCCTATTTTGAAAGGGCTACTGTTTATTTTGAATCAGGCGATTTTGACCTTTCGCTTAAAGATTATCTTGAATCTGGTTTTGAGATAACTCCTATAGATCTAAGCGATCTTTCAACTATAGAATTCTCAAAACAATTAATTTCAGGAATCGTGAAAGGGTCAGGTGAGGCTGTTGCTGATTTTATTCCTTCTGTTCTTGCTTCTGTAAATGGATTGTCTCACGGACTTTGGGCACTTGTCTGTGATCCTGCGAACTGCTCTAAAGAGATGGTGGATTCATGTAAAGGCATGTTAGAATTTCTTTCTAGTAGCTCTGGTATTGAAATGCTTGAGACATTTATTCCAGAAGCTAAAGATTTTAATAATGCTCAATCAGGGGAAGAAAAGACTGCGCTTTTAGGTTTTATGATAGGGAAATATGGCACTGAGGTCTTTGCTCCAGCCGGACTTTTTAAAGTTTATAAAGATTTGAGATCAGCTAATCGTCTTCTTACCATTCAGAATCTCTCTAAAACGTCAAAAGAAGCGACAATTATTAAAGAGGTCGCAGTAGATTGGAATAAAGCTCATAAGGATGTAATCCAAAAATTTAAGACTACTCAGGCGATTTTAAAGACCTATAAAGGGCAAGATTTATCAGAAACAACCGTAAGAAAAATTCTTCATCAAGCAGGCTTTAAAACTTTTCAGAAACCTAAAGGTATTCCTAGTGATTTTAAGGTGACTTTCTCTGATAAGGGATGCGGTATGAAATATGTTCATCCTGTAAATCCTCATGAATCCGTGCGTATTATGCCTGGAAAGCCATATAGTCCTAACCCCTATCAACAGAAACCCTATGTTATACACATGAGGGGTAATGCCGCTCTTGATAAATTCGGAAATATTATTAACCAAAATTCAATTGAAGCACATATTCCGTTGGATCAATTCATATATAGATTAGAGTAAGGTTATGCTTAATAAATCAATTAAATTAAAAATTGTTCAATCACTTCTCGAAGTTATCAAAAATATCTCTGATGCAGAATATCAACATCGAATATGGATCAAAGCACTAGAGCCCCTAAGTGATTTTGATGAAACAATGTGTCATTTTTTTGATGATCTCAACGCGAAAGAAATTGTTGAGCATCCTCAAGAGTACGGCCTTTCTTTATTTCAGTATGAAAAATTACTAGAATTGTACAATGCTTTAAGGATTTATTCTGATGACACTCCTGGTATTTTAGAAACAGAAGTTATGCAAGACCCTAGATGGCATAAAATTAGAACCCTTGCAAAAGAAACACTCCTTGTTTTTAACTATCCTAATGCTAACCAAATAGTTACATAAATAAAAATTCCGGATGTAGGCATGGAATATAAAACTTTTAGAGAGTGCGGTGCCTCCAAATAACCTACATGAATCTGTTCGAGTTATGCCAGGAAAACCTCATAGTATTAAACCTCATCAAACAAAACCTTATATAATTTATCAAAAACACGGTAAAATATTTGATAAATTTGGAAATATTGTAGACGGAGCCTCAGCTGAAGCACATATTCCAATTGATGAATTTTTATAAGGGAGAGGGTTGTAAAATTATCAGAAAGTGACCGAAACTATATTATTAAAGGCTATATTAATATTGTAACTAGAATCTCTGATATTGAATATCAGAAGAGAGTTTGGATTCGAGGAGAAGGTCTGGGATGCGATGATTTTGATGAAAGTATATGTCAGTTTTTTGATATAAGCGACCCTATATTGCAGGATACTGAAAATTTTGAATTTCCTCAATTAGCTTTATTAAAAGAATTTAGCGATAATTATAGAAAATTTTCGGAAGAAAACTATTGGCCTTCTGAATTTATTAATACTGCGCAGTGGGAGTGAATTACAAAGATGGCTAAAGGCGTTTTACAATCTTTTAATCGCGCCATCACTTAATACTAAGCTTGAAATTCTAAGTGTTCCAAACAGAGTTCTAATAATTAAAAAATGCATCTATACACGATTGAAGAGCCTTTCCCGTGACGGGATAAATTGCCTCCTTTAATGAGTTTATCTAGTGCTCTTCCTGCAGAAGTTCTGAGTGTGTTTAGGAGGCTGCTGATGTCTCGTATGTAGATTTCATTCGATATTTTAAATAACCCTAGTATCTGTGCTTCAAAATCCTTTTGAATGGTATTGGAGTGATAACCATTACTAGCAGTATCTCCTGAGTTGAATTCAATAGAACAGGTATGGCAGGTTTTAAGGGACCGCTATTTGACAAGTCGCTGCATTGAATCTTACGAGCATATTTTAGAGTTTTGTTGCGAAGCTTGGAATGCTTTTGCATCAGTGACAGGAGCTGTGCGTCAATTAGGCATAAGAGAATGGATTAAAAGTTGTTTTCGACAAATGGTATAACTTGTCTGAAAAGATTCGAGTGCCCTACGCTCGTCTTACGCGGGTGCAATCTTTTATTAAGCTGTTAGCTTTGTAATAGAGTTAACAGCTTAAATTTAGGTTTTTATTAGGTGAAATGTTTTGAAGTGTCTTCAAGTATATCAAAATCTGAATCAGCTTCAAAGAGTTTAAATTTAGGATCATTTCCAAGTTGTAGATCTGGATGTGTTCCTGTAAACAGCTTGTAGAGAAGATCTTCTGATAGATGGGCGTTTTTTTCAAAAAGAGGCGAGACGTCGTCTTCTAAAATAACAATTTCTTGACTTGCTTGTCTAGGTGATATTGTGTTTTGTAAGCAAAGATTTTGTTCTCTATCTAGGATGTGAAGCTCTGTGGAATTTTTGAATATGTAGCCTATGATTTCTAGTTTGCTAAGGGATATTGTGAGCCCGCTATGGAGCGCTTTTAAAGCAAAGAGATCCCAGAAAGACGATATGTGCTCAAAGGGAGTTCGGGCATTTTCAGCTTTTAAAAAGATATTTTTTTCAGATTCGGTTTTTCCTCTAATGTGTACGGCAATTCCTCGATACCCCCTGTAGTCTCTGCATTGCATTACAGGCTTTGTCATAAGACTTCTATTAAAAGAGCTAACAATATTAGCTTTAAAATCTGCGTAATCAGCGCCTGTTACCATTGTGCTGATTAGGTTTTGTCCGAATTTAAGAGTGCGAGATTCTAGATCGTCGCCTTTAAAGCCGTATTGCTTGAATAAATCTTTAATGTATTCAGGGTATTCGTTGTCAAAATTAGGAAGTCCTAAACTAACTCCTATACTATTAGCAGTGTCAAGTGTAGCTCGTATCGCCATCACAAACCTCCGGGCGTAAAGAAAATGTTAAGATTTGCAGGTAGATATTTTTTAGTCAATACCTTAAGCTTCTGTATTTTGAGAAAATTATTTTTTTAATCCCCAATTTTCTAAGGGTGGCAGGGCTGTAATCTCTTTTTTCCGCTTTTAAAGAAAGAGATCTTGCTCTAAATTGACCTTGTTGTATAGAATACTTTGCTTTGGACTGATAGCTCAGCTGGATAGAGCACCCGCCTTCTAAGCGGGTGGTCGCAGGTTCAAGTCCTGCTCAGTCCAAATTTCTTTTGCAACGCTTTTTTCACTTTGAATTTTACGAAGAGGTCCAAAATGGATGTAGATCAGAAGCTAGGAGATTTTTCATTAAGGCTTGTAAGATTTCCGCTAGTAGCAGAAAAGTTGGATTCTCTTTTTGCAGGGGAGTGGATAGAGGAAGAGAGTAGACGCTCTGAGAAGATAAATAGGTGTTTGCTAGACCTTATTGTAGATTTTCCTCCGCCGTGTTTTCTTTTATCTGCTGTTAATGAATTTATTTCTCTTGTTTTAGAAAAAAAACTACTCCCTTCTTATTCTTTTTCCCAGTTTGAATTTTGGCTTAATCATTTTTCTTGTCTTGACGAAGAGGCAAACTACCGAGTTCGTGCAAAAATTATGGGAAAATATGTTCCTAGGGAAACATATCAGGTTCTTTTTCCTATAGGAATGAGTAAGAGGCATTTTGGATCTCATTACGTGACGGCGCATACTTCGCCCGATCTTGACACTACGGTAGCTTCTTTTTGGGGGTGGGTAGATGCTTTTTCTGCTCGTGTTGGAGAAGGGCTTCATATATGGAATGTGCCTGGAGGTCCTCCGGAGGCTCAGGTTGAAATACGCTTTTTATTTTATGATTTGCTTGGTCCTAAATGTTTTGATCATTTTGCTAAGACAAGAACGACGCTTGCTTTATCTGCAATAGATCTACTAACGCAAAAGGGAATTGTAAGAAAAAAAGTGACTGAGTCATCCGGACAAATAGAGTATGATAAGAACTCCAGTGCGATTATCCTTGTGGATGATGAGGGATGTTATCTTGGAGATTGGAGACAGTTAGATGTAGAGGGCGTTAGGAAAGTCACTGCGTTTTTACATAATTGTATGCGTTTTTTTGCTAGTTACTTTCAGCGAAAGTTTATGGGCTTATTTTCCGTAGAAAAAGTGACGAAAAAAGCGTTTTTAGACTTTATAGAAGAGATGTTTTCTCTTCGACTGGTGGATGCAGAGCCGGTTAAAGATCTAACTGATAAACAGAAAAAAAGAGTAGAGACTTACCTTATCAAGATTTTGGGGGTATCAGAGGGGTGGAATAGCACTTTTAAGGGCTTTTGGCAAGCTATGAATCTTTTATCTCTTCCTGCTTTTAAGGGTGTTTATGATGCTTTAGACGAGGTGGCCTCCTCTTCTTTATTTACTTCTGAAGGGCTGCTTGTAGAAAATAGATCTTATATTTTTCATGCTCTTGAAAAAGTCATAGCAGCTTTAGAAGAAGCTGTCAGTAGTCTTAGAATTTATGTAGATCAGCTCGGTGTGTCTTTTTCTATAAAAAAAGAGGTTTTTGGGTTTCCTCCTCAGGTGGTTAGTTATAGAGCTGAGGTAGAAGAGGTCCGTAGTAAGGTAGGCCCTCATGCTTATCTTTCTGTAATAGCCCCAGATGGATCTGTTGATGGGAAAGAAAGAGCTATTGGTATTATAAGATCTTCCGATCTTTTTAAGCCCATTTTGGGAACTGTATCTTTACGGGATTTTTGTAACAGAGAAGAAACTAAAATACCTGCTTATTTTGAGGTGATTAGTGTTATAGATCATCATAAAAGTAGTTTGTCTACAGGGGCGGCGCCGGTTGCTTTTATTGCAGATGCCCAGTCTGCTAACTCTCTTGTTGCAGAGATGGCGTTTGCTATGAATGATAGTTATAGTACTATTGGAAATTCTTATTCCCAGATTGAAAAGCAGTTTGCTACCTACAAAATGTCTACAAAAAAAGCTTCTGAAGCGAGGATTTTACAAAGGCTTCTACAAAAACAGATGATTTTAGAAAAGGAAGAAGCCTATTTTATAGACCCTCAAAGAGAAATTCTAGAGTATACGCAGTATCTCTACGCCATTTTAGATGACACGGATTTGCTTTCTAAAGTGTCTTATCGTGATGTGATTTGTCTTGCTTCACTATTAAATCGCTTGAAAACTTTGACTCTTAAAAAAGAAGTGGAGATTATTTCATTTGACGATCTCCCTCAAGATTCTCATTTTGCTACTAAGGCAGCTAAGAGAATCTTACAAAATGAAGATATGTACTCTCTTTATAAGAAAATATATTCTTTTAAAGAATCTGCTGTAGAGGAGGCGATTTGCTTTTGCGCGGAAGGAAAGCCTTCTTCTATTTTTGCTGATACCAAAGTGCAAAATGGATGTAGTCGCGTAGGGCAAAGTAAGTTTTTTGCTAAAAATTTCCCTGCGTACTTTTCTTTTGCTGAAGAGATTCAACTATCTTGGCAAAAGAAAGCAAAGAAGCACTATGAGGAACATCAAGAATGCAGTTTGCATATGCATATGATTAGTACTATTCCAAGCGCCGAAGATGTTTATGTTGGCAATGAAGGAGTCTATAATCATAAAGATGAGCTCTGGATATGGATTCCTATGGAAGAGCAAGCTATAGAATACCTAAAGAGTTTCTTAAGTGTTTTTAGGTCTTCTTCTGCGGTTGTACAAGCTGAGATAGAAGTGGAGTTTTTAGGAGAAGATGCAGAAGGGTTAGAACAGATTTTTCATGAAAGCTTTTTGCCGTTTACTAAGAAGCCCTGCTTAGCAGATAGAAAAAAGTCCGCCCCTATAGCCATTTTACGCTATAAAGCCGGACTATTAAATTCTCGGAAGGCAATGATTTCTCCTTGCCTACCTAAGGTTGTTATTTAAGGCTGATTATTCTGCGTCAGCCTTGCTTTCTCCTTCACTTTCCTCATCTTCGATAATTTCGAGATTTACACGGATTCCATTCCTGCTTGCAACGGACATGAGAAGTGTACGGATCGCATTGATAGTTTTTCCTTTTTTCCCGATGATTTTACCTACATCAGATTTTTCTACCGATAGCTCTATGATTAGAGTATGGGTACCTCCGATCTCATTGATTTGTACCTTATCGGGATGATCCACGAGATTCTTTACGATATATTCTACAAATTCTTTCATAGCTCGACCTTTAATTTGAATTGAAAAACGAAGCTTCACACGCAAACGGATCGTAGAAACCTTTTCTATTAAAAAAGAATACAGCAAGAAGAGAATTTGTCCAATAGTTCTTTTGGAAATAAGACAGGAAAATGTTTTTTTTTGCTTTTTAGGGGGCTAAATTGGCTGTTTTTAGCTCTTTTTCGATAAAAGACTGCATGTCTTTAGGTAGGGGAGCTGTAATTTTTAGCATTTGGTTAGTTCTAGGATGAGTAAACGAAATATGTTCTGCATGGAGGAACTGCCTTTTTGCTCCCCATTTGGTGTTTGCGTTTTCTTTTCCATACAAATTATCTCCTAAAATAGGACAACCTATATGTTTTAGATGTACCCTGATTTGATGGGTTCTCCCTGTGATAAGTTCAACAGACAAAAGAGAAAGGTCTTTAGTTTTAGCGATAACTTCAAGCTTTGTGCTAGCATTTTTACCTCCTTCTAAAGGGGTTGAAGTGGTCATTTCTTGCCTTTTTGTCGGATGTCTTTTTATCGGAGCATTTATTTCTCTTACGGTCGGGGTTCCAAGGCAAATTGCTTTATAGGTTTTTTGCATTTGTCTTTGGCTGAACTTTTCTACTAAAGATCTATGAGCATAGGAGGTTTTAGCAGCTATAAGCACTCCTGAGGTGTCTTTATCTAGTCTATGGACAATGCCCGGCCTTAGAGGGTCTTTTTGTTCTTCTTGCAAATTTTTACAGTGAAATAAGAGCGCATTTACAAAGGTGCCTTTAGGGTGTCCGGGAGCCGGATGAACAACCATTCCCGCAGGTTTATTAATCACAATAAGATCATTATCTTCGAAAAGAATTTCTAAAGGTATATGTTCTGCTTCAAGTGCAATTTCTGGTGTGAGCTCAAAGCAAACTTCTATTTCATCTCCCAACTTAAGTTGCTGTCTTTTTTTACTTGGAATGCCATTAATCAGCACGCTACCTTTTTCTATAAGAGATTGAAAGTACGTGCGGGAGCATGCAGGGAATCGGAGGGTAAGTAGCTTGTCAAGACGGAGATTTAGGTCTTCCTCTGCTGCAGTAAGAATTTCTTGCGGATTAATCTGAGTCAAGACGTCTGCCTTCCATGGCATTTCTGATTTGTTTTTGTGCTTTTTTCCAGCGCTCTGTTGATCTTTTAAACTCGGTAATCATCATTTGCATGTATTGCTCGATGAATTTCTTAAGTTCAGCCTGTGTAGCTCCACCTCTAAACATTTTAGAAAAAGGGGAATCGGATAGATCATTTTCTAGAGGAGAGTCTATTGACATAGGCTCTATGTTTATAAGTTCCTCTTGCGCTTGTATGGTAGAGGTAGAAGGGGGGGGGATACTTGGAGTTGTCATGAAATTCCTGCATTTTTTATTTGTCTTTATAACAGTTTTACTATTAAATACTCAAGCAGTATAAGCTACCCTCTTCGGATGGAGTCCCATTTTTGAATAGCTTCCCACTCTGCTTTAATGTCTTCAAGCAACTCTTGCAGTCTATGGGATTGTCTGCTTAAGATTCCTTCTAAGATGGTAGCTGTGGTGTTAACTAAATTAGCTTGCATTGCTGTAAGCGCCTCTTTTTGAAATGTTTCCATTGTTTTTGGGTAACTGGAAAATTCGCTGCGAGTCGTTTCTTGAGGCGTGCTAATTGCTTGTAATGTTGTAATATCTGACATAGTAATTCTCCTTATTTGTTATTTTTATATTATAAATAACTTAATTTAATTTCAATTGTTAATTTTATAACCTAAGGTTTTAATGGATAAAGTGCGTTTAGAAAAAGAGGGTGATGAGCTTTTACTTTATTTTGAAGAGGAATTTTGGAAGAAGGTCCATAAATCAGTACTAGCCAAGGGTTGTAATGCTTTATTTTTAGCCTCATCCTTCAAAGAGGCTCAGGAGATTCTTTTGCAGATAGAAGAGAAAGCTGCTAAAAGTTTTGTGATTAAATGGTTAAGTATTAGGTCGTTATTTTCTTTAGATTTGAAAAAGAAGCTTCAAGAAAAAGGGATTTCGAAAGAGGCTATTGAAGAAACTCTCTTATTTTGTGAGAAGTTGGGATTTATTGATGATAAAAAGCTAGCTGAAAGAAAACTGTCTCAGGATTTATCTAAAGGGAGAGGGGTCTCCTTAGCCTTATATAAGTTAAGACAATCGGTGGACTTGGACAAGATTCCTTTAGAGTTTTTGTCAATAAAGGATCTTGAAAAAGATGCTCTTTTAACTTACCTTAAGAAAAAGAAAATAAAGCCAGGGATTTCTTTGCTTAGTAAAGAAGAAAAAAACAAGCTTTTTCTTTCTCTTTTACGAAGAGGTTTTGCTAAAGAAAATATTCAAGCAGCACTCGAAGAATATTAGTGAGAAGATTTTTTGCAATTATTGCGCTTCTGTTTTATAAAGAGGAACACAAGTGTAAATCTATAGGTGTTTGATATGGATATTGGGGTAATGGGTATTAGCTATAAATCTTCTGAACTAAGCTTTAGAGAGGTTTTTACAAGAAGCTCGCATGAGTTTTTAAGGGAGAATTCTTTTCTGCCTATGGTTTTACTTTCCACGTGTAATCGTACAGAAATTTATTTTAGCTCGAGCGACTTAACAAAAACGTATTCTTACCTGCTTACCCTATTTAAAGTGGAAGGAGATTTTGAAGAAAGGCTGTATTGTTATTTTGGATCTAAATGTTTTGAGCACCTTGCTAAGGTGACTTCTGGTCTTGATAGTGCTCTTTTTGGAGAGGCAGAAATTCAGGGGCAGGTAAGAAGGTCTTATGAAAAGGCTTCTCTTAGAAAGCTGCCGTTTCCTTTGCATTACTTATTTCAAAAAAGCTTGAAAATTGGAAAGGAGATACGTAATCAGTTTTCTTTACCAAAAGGATTGGTATCTCTGGAGTCTACTTTATGGGAGCTATCTCAGTGTTTTTTTTCCCAAAAAAAGCCTATTTCTCTTCTCCTTATAGGATATTCAGAAATTAACCGGTTGATTATTTCTTTTTTCAAAAAGAAACAGGTTTTTATTATGCAGCTTGCGACAAGACGTTCACAAGAGGAGCTTTTGCAAAAATGTGATATCCCGTTACTTTCTTTTGATCAAATTGATAGCTGGACAGATTTTGATATGGTTATCTCTGCTAGTCATTCTTCTGAATACCTATTAAATGCAAAGCAGATTCCGAAGGATCTTTCTTTGGTAAGAACTCGATTAGTGGTAGACCTTAGCTTGCCGAGGAATGTCGATCCTTTAATTGAAAAAAATCCTTTAATTACTTTATTTAATATTGAAGAGGTCAATAAATTTATAGAAGAGAAGCAACAGTTGTCTTTGGAAAAGCAAAAGTATATTCAAGATAAAGTAGAGGAACTTGTAACAAGGCAAACGACCCTTTATTTTACTAAGAAAAAAAGGATGTACGTATGCGCTTAATAGGGCTTTTTTTTTTTCTTGTAAGTAGCATTCTTTCAGCATCACCGATAGATTTCCCTCCTCTAAAAGGAGAGGTTTCAGTGATTTCTTCAGACCAAGTTTTTAAGGGTAGATATGTTGAATTAGGAGAAACTATTGAAGTTTCTGGGTTAGTTCAAGGGGATGCTTATTTAGTTGGCACGCAAGTTACAGTGGATGGAGAAATAGAGGGAGATTTATTTGCTGTTGGTTGTGTTGTCTCTATTACCGGTAAGGTAAAAGGCAATGTGCGTATTTTGGCTGTGCAGGCTGTGGTTGACGGAGAGATTTTAGGCAGCGCTGCAGCTTTGGGTGTAAATGTACATTTGCCTAAAACAGGAACTTTACTAGGGAACTTGTTTTTGCTTGCGGGTTATGGAGATTTGGAAAATAAGATAGAAGGTAATGTTTTAGCTTTAGCCGGAGGGCTAAAACTAGCAGGCTCAATACAAAAAAACCTACAGACCTTTGTGGGAAGGTTGCGGTTAATGGAGTCTGCAGACATTGCCGGTAATCTTAAATATCGAAGTAGTTACTCTGCAGTTATAGATCCTGGCGCGACGGTTAAAGGCGAGATTATCTATAAATCATCGCTTTTTAGAGATATTATGGATATGCCTATTTTAAGTGGTGTGGTTATAGGGTCTAAGGTTGCTGGATTTTTAATGAACTTTCTTTATACATTTGTTGTGGGAATTATTTTTATTCGATTTTTTCCGAGAAAGCTTCAAAATGCCTTATTCGTACTAAGGGAAATGCCTTGGAAATGTGGTTTTACTGGGTTTTTGATTGTGATTCTTTTGCCTATTGTCTCCTTTATTTTACTGATTACAATCATTGGAACCCCGTTTGCCTTAACTTTAATGGCTCTTAATATTGTCGGTTTTTATACTGTGAAGATTTTTTCTATTTTATGGATGTCCAATGGATTATTTCATTTATTAGGTTGGAGAAAGAATAAGATACATACGCTTTTTGTAGGACAGATATTGTACTATAGTCTTTGTTATATCCCTGTAGTTGGTTGGTTCATTTCTTTATTTGCTATGCTTTTTGGTCTTGGATCTTCCGTCCTAGCTCAACTTAAAAAGGATCCATAAATGTTATTGCCTAGCTGGAGGGATAGACTTTTTACTTTTTTTAAGCACTCAAATGGAGGGAAAACAAATCAGAGGGTTGTTCATAGTTTATTAGAGCAGTCACGAATTCCACTTTCGCAGCTCTTTGCAAATTTAAAAACAACAGAAAGTGGGCTACATGAAGGAGCTATTGCTAAGAGGCGCGAGATCTTCGGGTGGAATGAGGTAGCGCATGAAAAAGCTCCTACTTGGTATGCTTTACTTCTTGGTGGTTTTATTAACCCTTTTGTGATTTTACTTCTAGTCCTGGCAGTTATTTCTTTTTTTCTCAAGCAGAAACCTGCCTTTATTATTATGGGGTCCATGGTTCTTATCGGTGTTTTCATGCGCTTTATTCAGGAGTATCGCTCCAATTTAGCCGCTGAAAAACTAAAGAATTTAGTTAGTACAAAAGCTACTGTGCAGCGCTTAAAAGGGCAAGTAGCTACGTGTTATGAAGTGAATATAAAATATTTGGTTCCTGGAGACGTTATTCACCTTTCTGCTGGAGACATTATTCCGGCAGACGTTCGGCTTATCACCGCAAAGGGATTGTATGTAAGTCAAGGAGCTCTTACTGGAGAGTCACTTCCTGTGGATAAGGAGGTTTGTTGCCAGGGCGGAGAAGAGGTGAATAATCCGGTGGAACTATCGAATCTTTGCTTTATGGGTACAAGCGTGCTTAACGGTGTGGCTACTGCTGTTATTCTTAATATAGGTAATAAGACATATTTTGGCTCTATGGCTAAAGCTATAACAGGACGCAGGTCTCTAACAAGCTTTGATATAGGAATAAGTAAGGTTAGCTGGCTTTTAATTCGTTTTATACTGGTTATTGTTCCTATTGTTTTTTTATTAAATACCTTTACTAAGGGAGACTGGCTCGAGTCTTTTCTTTTTGCTCTTTCAGTAGCTGTTGGTTTGACACCTGAAATGCTTCCGATGATTGTCACTACGAACCTTGCAAGAGGAGCTATTAGCATGTCTCGGCATAAAGTTGTTGTGAAAAAGTTAAATGCTATTCAGAACTTTGGGGCCATGAACATTTTATGTACGGATAAAACAGGAACCCTTACTCAAGATCGTGTTATTTTGGAAAAGTATCTTAATGCAGCAGGAGAAGAAAATGAAGAAGTTCTTTCCTATGGGTATCTCAATAGTTATTACCAAACTGGTCTTAAGAATTTATTAGATGTCGCGGTTTTAGAACACCGTCATTTAGAAACAGACCTAGACCTTCATAATTTATATGAAAAAATAGATGAAGTTCCTTTTGACTTTACAAGGCGCCGGATGTCAGTAGTTTTAAAAAAGAAGGATCAGCAATGTCTTTTAATTTGTAAGGGGGCTTTTGATGAGGTCTTATCTGTTTGTAATATGGTTAAAAAAGGAAATAAAACTGACTTTTTAAGTGAAGATATTAGGAAAACTCTTAAGGAAAAAGAGCAAGAGTTAAATAGGGATGGACTGCGTGTTTTAGCGGTTGCTTACAGGGAGTTTTCTTTTGTCCCTTCTCGAGAATACCAACCTTCTGATGAAAGAGAGTTGGTATTTATTGGGTATTTGGCTTTTTTAGATCCCCCTAAACTATCAACAGCGAAAGCTTTGGCTTTTTTAAAACAGTATAACGTAGGGGTTAAGGTTTTAACAGGAGATAATGAACTTGTAACCGGGAGAATTTGTCAACTTGTTGATCTTGCTGTAGAAGGTGTTTTAACGGGTCCAACCATTGATGAAATGGACGATCAGGAGCTGCGAAAAACAGTTGATGGAATTACTATTTTTGCGAAGGTAACCCCTTTGCAAAAAAGCCGTGTAATAGCAGCTCTTAAGGCTAATGGGCATGTGGTTGGGTATTTAGGTGATGGCATTAACGATGCGCCAGCTCTTAAAGAGGCCGATGTAGGTATTTCAGTAGATACAGCAACTGATATTGCAAAGGAGTCTGCCGATATTATTATGCTTGAAAAGGATCTCCTTTTTTTAGGTAACGGAGTTCTAGAGGGACGTAAGACATTTGGTAATATTATTAAGTATATCAAAATGGCAACGAGCTCTAACTTTGGAAATGTATTTAGCATTTTAGGAGCTAGTATTTTGCTTCCTTTTTTACCCATGTTACCGGTACAGCTCCTTACGCAAAACCTTTTATATGATTTTTCACAAATGGCAATTCCCTTTGATCATGTAGATGCGGAGTTTTTACGAAGTCCTCGTAAATGGGATGCTAAGGGGATAGCTAAATTTATGTTGTTTATTGGCCCCGTGAGTTCTTTATTTGATTATGTGACTTTTGCTTTACTTTGGTTTGGTTTCAAAGCGAATTCGATAGAGATGCAGTCTTTATTTCAGTCGGGATGGTTTATTGAAGGATTATTATCGCAGGTGCTAATTGTTCATATGATTCGTACTAACAAGATCCCTTTTTTGCAAAGTATAGCGTCAGTTCCTCTTCTTTTAACAAGTGTAATTATTATTGCCATAGGGATTTTTCTTCCCTATTCTTCCATAGGGCATAGTATAGGATTAATTTCTTTGCCTGTTAGTTATTTTTATTTTTTAACAGTTATTTTATTATCTTATTGTCTGGCAACTCAAATAGTAAAATCTTATTTTATTAAACGGGTTGTTCTTTTTTAAAGAGCATATAAGAGAATTAGTAATAAAAAGATGTGAGTTCGGATTTTTTATTTCGACAAGTTCTTGTCTTTTTTGCTATAGTGTCATATTGATTTAAGGGGTCCGTAAAACCTGGGAATTTCTATGTGTTTAATAAGATTTTTATGTGCTTTTTGTTTGCTATTTTGTATCTATGGTTTTGCTGATAAAAAAATGGTTTATGATTCTTGTACCGCAGGGGTGAGTACAAAGACAGATTGGACGATTGTTGCAGGTGAAGATAAGGTTTTCTTAGATGGAAAAAACCCTAGATCAGATATTAAAATAGAGTGCTCTCCTAACTACGCATTACTTCGGTACTTTGAAAAGAGTGAAGCTGCTTCTAAAGAGCTTGATATTCGTAAGGAAGGGCCTTATCTTATGATTAAAAGTAAGGAGAAAGGCAAAGAGAAGGCTAAGTCTTTTAAAATTGGAGATACTCCTTGGGTGCAGGAGTTTAAATTTGGGTTTCGCGAATTTTTAAAGGGAAATCAAAAAGAATATACGTTCTACATCGTGAATCCTAAAGACTTAGATGTGCATGAGATGATTGCCACAAAAGAATCTATAGAAAAGCTAGAAGTAAGGGGTGTTGTATATAATGCCCAAAAAATCAAGGTGACTTTAAAAGGCTTTAAAAAGAGATTTTGGAAGGCTTATGTTTGGTTTGATAAAGAGCTGGTTCACATGATCAGATACTTAGCAAATGAAGGTCCTGGTACTTCTTACACAGAGACGGATTTGGTTTCTATAGAAGGTTAAAGATCCCTTTCTACTAGTTGACGATAGATTAAAAATCAGTACTTGCATGGATGTATAGTTTTTTAAGTCTGCTAGCTAATAATGAATACAGAGCAAATTCAAAAAAGAAAAGCGAAAACTGAAATCGTCAACATGTTTTATATCTTCTTTCCTATACTGCGCGAATAGTTTGTCCGCTTTCTATCTAAAAGTCTCGTAGTGCCCCCAAGAAAAGCTAGGAAAAGGCCGCAAGAAAAGGTTGACAACTGAAGAGGAAGAATTTTGAAGTGAGGTAGGGGCCTTATGGCCCCACCTACTCGATCCCAGGATTACTTTGCTTTTTTGTCAAAGAGCGCAATGACAAGTCTTGGATGTGTTAGTTCAGCACTACCTACTGGTTTAAATAAAATGCCTCCGATATTTGTATCGAGGTTTCTATCTATTTGTTTGGCATTTAGACCGTAGATTTTTAAGGTGAGGTCTTTTTCTACAAGAGTTGGGCAGCTTTTTGCAAATAAAGCATCTTGCTCAAGTTCTCTTGCTGCTGGATCTTGTTCTTCTTGGCAATACTCATAATAGTTAAGCATATCACTAGCTGAAATATCCTCTAGGAATAGTTCTTGTAGTGGCTTTAATACGAGAGCTTGTCCTGTAGGGATTTTACTTAAGAAAGAAACAATCTCGCTAAGAGATTTTCTCACTGCAGTGGGCTTTGCACTTATGCGTAAAAAACCACTATCACCAGGTGTGATAGTCCATGAGTGGTCAGCTAAATTAAAAGCACCAAAATTGATAGAACCTTCTAAAGATAGTTCTAAGCAGTAGCGTTTCATGATGTCTATTAAAACACCAAGACGTTTTGCTCCTTCAGACTCTTCTATAGCAGAGAGTAAATCACTGGAGTCCATTTGATGGATAACAAGGCTTTCTTCTTTATTTAGCTCAAATTGTCTTTCTTTAGTAAGCTTATCTGCTAGTTCAGCCCAAGTGACTCTAAGGTCTTGGGTCTCTTTTAAGACTTCTATTTTGCTTTCTTGTTTTGTACTGTCCATAAAACCATCCTTGAGTGTTAAAAAAATCGCATGGAATCTTTTTACCCTAACAGCCTTTCTTTTGTCTAGAGCTTTTATTTTTTTTCTATTTTGCTTGCGCATTTTGTTGTCCGGGAATATTAGAATTATAATAAGGAGTTACTGATAGGAGGTTAAGATGTTAACGGTTACAGATAGAAGTTTAGAGGTGTTTACTTCAGCGTTAAATATTCCTATATGCTCTTTAGGGCATTCTAGAAAGCTTGTTTCTACTTTAAGGAAAGTACTAGTTGGGGATGTGGAGTCATCCATTGGTATGTTGTATAATAGACCTCATATAAGATCGTCTAGGACAAACATAGTTGCTATAAAAGCTTTGCGTGTTGATATGAGAAATAAAATAGAAGCAAAAATAAGGGATCTAGAATCTCTTAGTGTGGAAGAAGAAGAAAGATTAGTAGCATCGTATCATGCGTTAAAAGACAGGTTGGCCTTACAGTGGGAGGGCTTTTTTCAGGAACTCACTCATCAGGGCTTTTCTGCGTCTCGTATAAAGGCTGTTGCCTTAGCTTCTTTTTTTGTTTATACGCAAAAGAAAGGCTTGGGGATTTCTTCCGAAGAGGCTCTTTTTATAGCATGTTCTAGAGGGATAGCGAGATCTGTCATCCGTTTTTCAGACCTCCCTAAAGAGGTCATAGAAGCAGGTGAGTTGAGCTCTTATACTTGTGTCATTAGCCAAAACGTAATGACAGATCCAGTGTATTTAAGAGTAAATACTCGAAACCAACCTTTAGAGTTTTATGAAAGGGCCGTTTTAGAAGAGTGGATGAGAGAAAATCCCACAGATCCTTTTACAAGAGCTAAAATTAGAGGACGTCAGATCCATGCTGATCCAGATTTACAATGGCGGATTGAAAGCTCTGTGAACGCTGTGTTATTTCCCTTAGAGCCTAACGAAGTTTTATCCTATGTGGAAGAGGATCTAAAGGAGCAGGCATTGTTATTTCTTTCGGCGATTTCTATTTGCAAAAGAGTGAAAGATATATACGAGATGACAGTACAAGAGTCGGGGTCTTTTTTTAAAGCGATGCGCGCAGCAGAGGAAGAAGCTATGCATGCCATTCGGTTTGTTCATTCTATTTTGGTTTCTATTAAACAAATGTGGGCTTTGCAAATTCCTTCTTTTCAAATAGAGAAGTTAGTGAAAATAGGAGCTGCCATTTTCGCGCAAGGAGGATCAAAGGAGGAGGTTTTATCTACTGTGGAGCAGCAAGCAAGTTGTTTTTTAGAAGAGTCTCGTTCCCTTGCAGAGGCAAGTGGAAATAATACAAGACCTCATGAGTTTTTTGCGGTTTCTCAAAATGTGTTAGATTGTATTCACGCTAGATTTGAACAGACACCCGGAAGTCAGGTTATATTTTTACTATATAGCAAAGATAAAAGAAAGTTTGGATTTAAAAAAACAGATTTTCCTCCTAAGACAAAATTAGTAAAAGTTCCTTTGGAATTTGATGCTTCAAAAACTGTTTTGAAGATACCTCGAGAGAAAAGGCTTTTGGAGCTTAATCTTAAAGTTGATGGAGGCTTTTCTCGAAGAAGAGGTGCAATTCAAACGGATTTACAGACACCTAATCCTTTTAAGGTAAAGAAATTCTAGCTAACACATCTTAAGAAGGCGGTAATAAGGCAATAGCTCTTGTGGGGGACTCAACGCCCCCTTCAACCTTTAAGGGAAGGGCTATAAGAAAGGCTCCGGATTCGGGAAGAAGGGCTAAAGAAGCCATATTCTCTATGATATAGCAGCCTGCTTTTAAAAGAAGCTTGTCTCTTTTTTGTCTTAGTCCTTTTAGTATCGCTGTCTGATGGCTATATCATGAACTCTAACTTAGGAGTCAGGATATGGACGATATGACATCATGTGCTGTCTTAGAATGCCCAAGCGCCCTAAGGATCACAGAGTTTAAAAAGGGAAAACAAGAGAGGATCTAGGGGCTTTAGCAGAGGAAGAACCAAGGATTACGCCTTCAGACTACAATTGCTACGATATTTAGGAGAGATTTTTTATTGTGGAGTAGCCTCCTATAAAAAAAGATGCGCTCTTTATTTTTTTTGTATCCTGCTTATTAATAAAAGACTGCTTTACTAGTATAAATTATAAACTGTAGATGTTTCTATTTGCGAATGCAAATTAAATGATTTTTTGATATTTTTAAGGCTAAATAGCATATTTAATAGGAGGACACATGTCATCAATACAACCAAGCTTAACTAAGGTAGAATTTACTGAACTCCAAGGGATTGTAGATAGCAATAATCCCATTAGAGGGAGGACTGTAGAGTTAGCAGAGAAGCTATTTAGCACTTTAAAGCAATTAGAAGGGGAAGGTGTAACGTTGGATGGCTACTCCTCTGAGGATCAAGGTGATTTAGCCGTTTTAGCTAGTAAAATCAGCTCCACGGCCTTAAAGGGAACCGAGCGGAATCAATTTTGGAGATTTTGTTCTGCTGTACGGAACTGCCTTTCAGATATAAAGAATTATATAGCTACAGGAAAGAATGAAATAGGGACAAGTAGCGCTAGTAAACTTCTTACAAGACTTGACCCTGAAAGAATAGAGCTCTTGCTCTTGGATTTAGAAATTAGAGTAAATTTATTTAGATCTGTTGATATCTTAAGTTATGATGCTTCAGATAAAGCTCTGAAGGATAAAGGTTATCGAGGGATAAAAGAGCAGTTTAGAGAGGTCAAAGATGCTCTCGTAGGCATGAAGTCTACTTTAGGTGACAAATGGGATTCTATTGATACCACCTTAGTCTATGTGATGAGTAAAATAGATAATTTGACAGCTCATAACTCAATTCCAGATACCTATAAAAATATCAAGGGTATAGATCCGGCCTTTGAATTGACCTACACTGCTCCAGACTCAAACCCTAAGTGTCCAGTTGGGCTTGCTTTTCAAGTCTCAAGTTTGATAGGGAAAAATGTTGCTGATTCCTCTTCTTATACAGATCTACAGAAGAAACAGCATCTTCGACAGATGAGTGATGACATATACAAAGAAATTGCACGTAGAAGTCTTCTTAGTAGTGATAGCATGCCTACAGGGGAAGCTGTTTGCTTTACAGCGGCTTTAGATTTCTTAGCAGTAGCTTCCGGTATTATGCCTTTAAATAGGTAAGTATAGCACTTTTATGATGACAGTAGGATGTCAACTTTTAAGGTGAGGAAGTTTTAGCTAATACAGGTTAAGAAGGCGGTAACAAGGCAATAGCTCTTGTAGGGGACTCAACGCCCCCTTCAACCTTTAAGGGAAGGGCTATAAGAAAGGCTCCAGATTCGGGAAGAAGGGCTAAAGAAGCCATATTCTCTATGATGTAGCAGCCTGCTTTTAAAAGAAACTTGTGGACGGGAAATCCGTTTATTCCTGTTTCGGGAGAAAGTGTGTCTATGCCGATGCCAGTGATCTTTTTTTCTAAGAGGTATAAGGCTGCTTCTTTAGAAAAGCCAGGGAAGTGCATTTGTCCCTCTGCATCTTCTCCTCGATAAAGAGTTTTGTTTTCCCAGTGCTTTCCCCACCCTGTGTAGCCTATTATAAAGTGGTTAGGAGGGATTTTTCCAAAGCACATTTCGTGATCCTGGATATCTTTTACGCTAATAAGAAGGTCGGGATTTGTGTTATTACTGACATCGATTTTACGTATGGGAGAAAAAAGGCTTTTTATGGGGATGTCTGCTATGGAAGCTGTCCCCTTATAAAAATGTAGGGGAGCGTCCATATGAGTTCCGATGCCGCCATGCATTTTGTAGCTCATTACTTTGCAACCACCTTCATAATCAAGGTGTGTTTTATGGGTAAAGCCGCAGCTTCCATTCCATGTCGGAACATTTTCATTGAGTGGATAGGTGAGATCTAAGAGAGTGTAGTTTTCTATGCTAAACATACAAAGAGGGTCCTTTGGAGGAAATCATCGCGCCCCCAAGGCACTTGTTCCCTTCGTAGAAAACAATAGATTGCCGTAAAGTAATAGCTCTTTGTGGTTCAAGAAAACGAACTAGAATTTTATCCTTTTCAAGGAGGGTTACTATGCACTCTTGTTCCGGTTGTCGATAGCGGATCTTTGCTTTACATGTTAGAGGGAAGATTGGCTCTTCTATAAAGCTGAGTTCGTTTGCGGTTAACTCATAAGCGTATAGCGCGGGGTGTTCTTCTCCTTGGGCTAGATAGACTATATTATTTTTAGGATCTTTATCTACGACAAACCAAGCTTCTCCGGGGCCTCCGATGCCGAGGCCTTTTCTTTGACCTATCGTGTAGAAGGCCATGCCTTCATGATCTCCTAGTTTTTTGCCCTCTAAGGTAAGAAAGGGGCCTTTTTGGTAGGGAATATATTTATTTATAAATTCTTTAAAGTCTCGTTTCCCTATAAAACAGATTCCTGTGCTATCTTTTTTTTCAGCTGTGGAAAGACCGTGTATAGCGGCTATTTTACGCACTTCTTGTTTAGGAAGATGTCCAATAGGAAATAACACCTTTTTTAGGGTTTCTTTTTGTAAGGTGTAAAGGAAATAAGTTTGATCTTTAGTGGGGTCCTCTCCCTTTAAAAGAGCTCCTTCTGGAGATATTTGGCAGTAGTGCCCGGTTGCTAGGCTATCGCCTCCTATTTCTAAGGCTTTATTAAGAAGAGCTTGGAATTTTATTTCTCTATTACAGAGTATGTCAGGGTTAGGAGTGAACCCTAGCTTTAACTCCTCTAGAAAGTGGGTGAAAACATTATCCCAGTATTCTTTGACAAAGTTGACTGGGTAGTAGGGGATTTGGAGTTTTTCACAAACTCTGGCTACATCTTCGAAGTCTTTTGTCGCAGTGCATTGTCCTTCAGCGCTGGTTTCTTCCCAGTTTTTCATGAAGACACCGATCACGTTGAACCCTTGCTCTTTTAAAAGTAGAGCGGAAACAGAGGAGTCTACTCCTCCTGACATGCCGACGACAATAGTTTTTTTTTGCATGAGGTTTTTCTCTAAGCCTGTATAAAATTGCCTTGATTTTAAAGGTGTTTGGTTTTTTTTTCACGGGTTATTTTTTTTTGCGTAATGTTATTTTTTTTAATTATGTAATTTAGAATGTTTTTATTGACACTGATGTTGCATTATTGCATAATATATTTTTTAATTTAAGAGGTTGTGGTGATTGATTTAAACAGTAATTATCGAGCTGCGATAAACATCATGGAGTTGGAAAGACGCATAGCTAAAATCCATGGTGAAAGTCACTGGGCAGTACGTAACATATCTCTACTTCCTCTAGTCACTGCTTTAAGTGTTTTAGAGACAATTCGGTTGCTATCATCCGTGGTAGAGCCTTTTATAAAAGGATTGACAAATATTTATTTGGGTCATTACGAGAGGGGCTTTTGGCAAATAGGTAAGTGTACTCTGTATAATTCTGTAGTTGTTATTCCTTCTTTGCTTTGTAGTTTTGTAATTTTAACCAAATTCTTTTTTCGTGAAGCAGTGGGTTGTAGTAATTATTTTGAACCCGATAGGTGTAATTATTTTGGAAGTGATGGTCAAGTTGTTTATACTAAGGAGTATTATGGGCCGACATTAGGGATAGAGCTCGGGCTTTATAATTTAAAGAAGAGACTGGAGTGTTATGATCAGGGCTTTGTCCATAAGATTTGCGCAGAGCAACCCGTCGATTTTACAGCGACATGGGAAAAGCCCCTAGAGCATTTAAAACCGCTAGGAGTAGCGCAAAAAGTATCGAATTTTGTGAGCAATCCAATAAATGGACTGCTTTACTTTTTAAGCATTCCCATTGCTTATATCGCAAATTTTGCGGTCTTGCCTGTCTCTTATACATCATCTTATGTTGAATTTAAAGAGGCTCAGGAAACATGCAGTTTCTATCAGCCTTCAATTGCACGCTACGTAATTGCCACCCCAGATGGGGTTAAGCTACAAGTGAATTTATTAAAATCTAAAACAGCAAACGTAGAAGATGTGCCGACGGTGATCTGTTTTCAAGGAAATGGAACCTTAAGTGATGAAATAGCGCGTTATACTGCCTGGATTCAAAAAGAAACTGGATATAATGTGGTGACATTTGATTATCGCTCTGTAGGAGGTTCTACCGGGAATTTTAGTTCCACTGAAGATTTGTTGGTGGATGGCCACTCTGTTGTTCAGTGGGTTCATAACTATCTTCGAACTCCTTTAGATAAAATCCACTTTTATGGGCACTCCTTAGGAGGTGCGGTAGCAGCAGGAGTTCAAGCTTTAGACCCTGATAGGCTGACAGGCCGTCATATTAATGTGTGCTCGCTGTCTTCTACAGATAGCTTCGTAGATAGTTGGTTTGGTCCCTGGATTGGGAAAAGAGCAGCTTCACTTCTTGCTAGTGTTATAAGACTTCAAGGATATGGTATTGATGCCGACAAAGCCTTTAAGTCTTTAAAAGGGGAAAGGTTCGTAATTTATCATCCGAAGGATGGAGTTATACCCTGGGAGGCTAGTTTGCAAAAGGCTGTGCAGCATGATAATTATCTTGAATTAACGCCTATTCCCATGTATAGGAAGCTATCGGACGACATGCACCACAATGCTTCCCTTGGGTGGCATCAGGGTGCTGAGCGGCGTATAGTCAAGGCTCTTCTGGGAACATAAGATATATATTTTTTGTGAATTTTTGACTTAGCTCATATAACTTGTCCATACCTCACCTCCTTAAATGAGGTTATCGGATTGTATTACGAAAAAAACAACAAAAATATCGGAATGTAATCCGATATAAATGGTAAATTGTTGAATTTTAAGTTGTTATGTATTTGAAAAAATAGCTTAGGAAGAGCCCCCCAGTCTTTTTAGAACACTAGGGGGCTTGGTTTTATGGGTTAGAGGATCCTACGGCTAGCTCCGGATGAACAGATTCTGCTGCTTGGAGCACAATCTTTTCGCCATCGTAGGTGGCTATCCAATTTCCCTCCTGGACCTGGTTTTTTAGAAGCATCTCTGCTAGTGGATCTTCTAGATATTGCTCTATAACTCGGCGAAGAGGACGAGCCCCCATTTCTGGTTGGAACCCTTTTTCTACAAGGAAGTTTTTAGCTTTGTCATCAAGCTCTAAAGTCATATTTTTTCTTGCTATGCGAGCTTTTACCTTGGCTACTTCTAATTCAATTACTTGAAGTAGATGCGCTTTGTCTAGAGGATTGAAGATCGCAACTTCGTCGATTCTATTTAAGAACTCAGGTTTAAAAGCTTTTCTAATAGCTTCATTGATTTTCTTTTCCATGGCTGCTGTATCTAGCATGCCTTCTTTAGCAGAAAATCCTACTTCTGCTGACTTTTGAATCAAATCAGCGCCTAAATTGGATGTCATAATTATAATCGTATTTTTGAAGTCAATTTTTCTTCCAAAGGAGTCCGTGAGTCTACCTTCTTCTAAAATTTGTAAAAGAAGGTGCATTACATCCGGATGGGCCTTTTCAATTTCATCGAAGAGGACAACAGAATAGGGTTTTTGCCTTACCTGTTCTGTAAGCTGGCCTCCTTCTTCATGGCCAACATATCCCGGAGGAGACCCCGTCATTCTACTGATAGCAAATTTTTCCATATACTCAGACATGTCTACTTGGATAAGAGAGTGCTCTCCTCCAAACATCTGGATGGCAAGCTGTCTTGCCATGAGTGTTTTTCCAACTCCTGTTGGTCCTAAGAAAAGGAAAGCTCCGATAGGGCGGTTAGGGTCTTTAATATCGGCTCTACTTCTTCTAATAGCTCTACAAATAGAGCTAAGAGCTTTGTCTTGTCCTATAATTTTCCCTTTAAGAAGTTCTTCCATTCTGAGGATTTTAGTAGTTTCCCCTTCAGTTAATCTGGTAAGAGGAATTCCTGTTTGTTTGGCAATAATAGCTGCAACTTCTTCTTCATCAACAATTACTTGCTGTTCTTCTTTTTTTGTTTCCCACTCAGCAATTAACTTTTGTAGAGATTCTCTAGAAGATTTTTCTTTATCACGTAAGTTTGCCGCTTTTTCATATTCTTGCTTTTTTATGGATTCTTCCTTAGCAATGCGCAGCTCTTCGATTTCAGCTTCAAACTTTGTGATATCTTGTGGCTGGTGCATCACTGCAATACGTGCTTTAGCTCCCGCTTCATCAATCAGGTCTATAGCTTTATCAGGGAGAAAGCGACCTGTGATATAACGATCTGAAAGGTAGACGGCGCTTTTAATGGCTTCATCAGTGTAAATGCATTTATGATGTTCTTCATATTTACTTTTAAGGCCCATAAGAATGCCATTAGACTCTTCTAAAGAAGGAGGTGCTACTAAGATTTTTTGAAATCTTCTTTCTAAGGCAGCATCTTTTTCTATGTGTTTTCTGTACTCATCAATAGTGGTAGCCCCGATGCATTGAATTTCCCCTCTAGATAGAGCTGGTTTCAAGATGTTAGAAGCATCAATGGCTCCTTCTGCAGCTCCAGCCCCTACGATAGTGTGCAATTCATCGATAAAAAGGAGAATATTGCCGTGTTTTTTTACTTCATCCATTACGGCTTTAATTCGCTCTTCAAACTGACCTCTATATTTGGTTCCTGCAATCATAAGAGTAAGGTCAAGTGAGATTAGTTTTTTCTTAGAGAGGTGATCGGGGACTTCTCCCTTGACAATAGCCTGGGCAAGACCTTCTACGATGGCTGTTTTACCCACGCCGGCTTCTCCGATAAGCACCGGATTGTTTTTGCGTCTACGACAAAGGATCAAAATAAGTCTTTCAACTTCTTCTTTTCTTCCTATAACAGGGTCGAGCTTGCCTTCTTTGGAGAGCTCTGTTAAGTCATGTCCGTATGCTTTTAAGGCGGGCATTTTATCGGAGGTGGCACTGCTTTTTTCTTGCATCTTAGGACCTACCGAGCTTGGGGGTGCAGCGCTAGACATTCCCATCGGAGGTAGTTGTAAATTAAAAGTTTCTAATTCTTTGATGACTTCTTTGCGTATGTCTTTTAGGTTTACATTTAAATTTTCTATTATCTGCGCAGCTACCCCATCTGCTTGTTTTAATAAAGCTAGGAGTAGATGTTCTGTGCCTACGTAGTTATGGCCTAAAATAGTGGCTTCTTCATTAGCATATTCAAATGCTTTTTTTACTTTTCCAGTAAGAGCAGGGTCTCCATATACTTGGATCTCTGGACCGAATCCTACAACGCGCTCTACTTCTGCTCGCACAGTTTCATAGTCTAAATTTAGATTTCTTAGGACGTTAACCGCAATTCCTTGTCCAAGTTTTAGTAGTCCAAGTAAGACGTGTTCTGTTCCCAGGTAGTTGTGGTTAAGGCGTTGCGCCTCTTTTTTAGCAAGTTTAATGACTTGCTTGGCTCTATTGGTGAACTTGTCAAACATAATTTTCCTTCGGTTAGCAGTGAGGGGACATGCACAAAGCTATTAGGCTCTTTTCTTCTGTTTTTACAAATTGCAGAATGAATATCAAGATCTTTTTTACGAGCATGATGACTTTTTTTTGTTTTACGCAAAAAGAAAAAAAAGTACCATTCCCCTTATTAAAAATAAAGGGGAGCCCATGCATTGGAAATTTTTGCATACAAAGCAGGCCGAGGCTTCTGCTATTATGGAAAAAGACAAGAATATCTTAGAAACTTTGCACTTAGAAGAATCGCCTATCTTGCATACATATTCTTTTTTAGGAAAGTCGGCTACTTATGGTCATTTTTTAGAGCCCGCTGATTTTTTTGATTTAGACTCGGCAGCTAAAAGTGGACTTATTTTGGCTAAAAGGCCCACGGGAGGTGGCGTTATTTTTCATCTTTGGGATTTAGCATTTTCTGTATTTATTCCTTCCACACACCCTGCATTTTCTCAAAATACTTTAGAAAATTATGCCACAATTAATCGCCCAATCCTTTATGCTATAGAGGAATTTATGCAAAAAAGTGGGTTGACCCTAACTCCCGACGATGGAAAATCTTTGGGGGTCGGATGTTCTCACTTTTGTATGGCAAAGCCGACGAAATATGATGTGCTTTTTGAGGGGAAGAAAGTAGCCGGCGCAGCGCAAAGAAAAACAAAAAGTGGTTTTTTGCATCAAGGAAGCATTAGTTTATTAATGCCATCTAAGGAGTTTTTGGAGCCTATTTTACGTCCTGGACTTTCCGTAATTGAAGGGATGTTTGCTCATACATTTCCCCTTCTAGGGGAAAAGGGCTCCTTAAAGGAACTAGACCCGGCACGTCAAGAAATACAAGAATTGTTAAAAAAATATTTACAAAGAGAGATCCATGAAAGATAGTAAGGAAAAACACGCCATAGAACCGACCCGTAAAGAAAACTATCCGGAGTGGTATCAACAAATTATTAAAGCAGCTGATCTTGCAGAAAATTCTCCTGTGCGGGGTTGTATGGTTATTAAGCCCTTTGGTTATGCTGTTTGGGAGAACATACAACGTATCCTTGATGGAAAATTTAAGGCTACAGGGCATCAAAATGCGTATTTCCCCCTTTTTATTCCTTTAAGTTTTTTAGAAAAAGAAGCAGCCCATGTGGAAGGCTTTGCTAAGGAATGCGCGATTGTTACTCATCATAGATTAGAAAAAAATAGTGAAGGAAAACTTGTTCCTGCTGGGGAGTTAGAGGAGCCTCTTGTGGTTAGACCAACCTCTGAAACGATTATTGGCGCTATGTTTGCTAAGTGGATTGTGTCTTATCGCGACTTGCCTTTACTTATCAATCAATGGGCTAATGTAGTCAGATGGGAGATGAGGACTCGTATGTTTCTTAGAACAGCGGAATTTTTGTGGCAAGAGGGACATACAGCTCACGCTACAGAACAAGAAGCTAGAAAAGAAACAAGGCTGATGCTTGATATTTATGAAGAGTTTGTCAGGGATTACCTAGCCATTCCTGCTATTAAAGGAGAAAAAACAGAAACAGAAAGATTTCCGGGCGCTATTGCAACCTATACCATTGAAGCTATGATGCAAGATTGCAAAGCTTTGCAAGCGGGGACATCGCACTTTTTAGGACAAAATTTTGCTAAGGCTTCTGGAATTCAATTCCAAGATGAGGAGGGAGTACTTCAGCATGCTTGGACGACCTCTTGGGGTATGACTACACGTCTTATTGGAGCGATGATTATGGCACACAGTGATGACGACGGTTTAGTTTTACCTCCTAAAATAGCTCCAACTCATGTAGTTGTTTTACCAATTCTTCATAAGGAAGAAACTAAAGAAGCTGTTCTTAAAGCTTGTCGAGCGATTGTTGAAGACTTACGTAAGGTTTCGTATGGAGGTCAACCTTTACAGGTGATTTTGGATGAAAGACCTTTGCGAGGCGGAGAGAAAATGTGGTCTTGGATTAAGAAAGGAATTCCTCTTAGGATAGAAATTGGACCTCGAGATGTGGAAAATGGAAAACTTTGTGTGAGTAGAAGAGACAGGCCCCATAAGGAAAATTTGTGTATTTCTCAAGAGGAATTAAAAGAAACTATTTGCGCTACTTTAGATCAAATACAACAATCTATTTATGATAAGGCTTTAGCTTTTAGAGAAAAGCATACTGTTAAAATTGACTCTAAAGAAGAGTTCTATCAATTTTTTACTCCTGAAAATAGCGAAAAGCCGGAAATTCATGGAGGATTTGCTCTTTGTCATTGGAGTGGAGAAGCTGAAGTGGAAGAGCGTGTCAAAAAGGATTTGAATGTTACTATTCGGTGCATTCCTTTGGATATTCCAGAGGAAGAAGGTCTTTGTGTGATTACCGGAAAAAAAAGTAAGAGAAGAGTGATTTTTGCGAAGTCCTATTAAGAGAATGTAGGAAATTTTTGAGTAGGTGGAAATCCCGTTCTCGGAGTAAGATTTCTTTTTTATTGGCTGTTATAGGGAGATGTAAATTTTATGCTTACCTTTTTTCGTAAATACCAAAAGGGTTTTTTTATCGTTACTACCGGCGCTATTATTGTTTCTTTTCTCTTTTTTGGAGGGGCCGGAGCTATAGATAAAACCGTCAAAATAAAGGAGGAACCTTTATTTAAGGCCATCAATGGCTCTACGGTAACAAAACAAAAAGTGGAAAGAATGATGCAATTTATTTCTTTTAGCCACTTGGATTTTCTCGATGATCGTATTTCTTCTCCTAATTGGCTTAATGATGGTGTTCTAGAAAAAGAGTTTTTACAGTCGCCTCTTGGAGTCCTTTTAGCAGAGAAATTCATGCCACAAATTCAAGGAGAACTTGCCGCTGTAGTTAAGGAGGCTCGATTTTTTCATCCTTATCGCCATCCAAGCGCTCCCTTTTTAACAGCTGAGGCTGTGTGGAGTCAGTTTTCTGCAGAAGGAGCGAAATATGCCTCCTTACTGCTTGGACAAGGCGATACAATTGATGCAAAAACTTTTGAAATTCTTAGCGCTGCTTGCTTAGAGCATAAATCATTCCCTTCTGTTTTTTTAAAGAGAGTTTTGCTCTATCAAGAAAATCAAGATTCTCGCATTCGTCCAGATAGTGGGCTTCCTTATGCTGATGTATCGTTGCTTGGCCTGCACTCTTTAGAAAATTGGCTAGGTCCTACATACATAAAAGCAGCAGCAGAAGTGATTTTAAACGGGAGCGTTTATGCTGAAAGTAAAGGATACTCTCTTTCTTTAGCGGAAGCTCGTATGGAACTCTTAAGTAATTTACAAGAAGCTGCAAAACGAGTTTCTAAAGAAGTTCCCTCTGCCGAGCTATACCCTTTATTTTTGCAGCAAGTGAGAAAAATGGGGATGGAAGAGATAGAGTGTGTTTCATTGTGGAGAGACATTTCTCTTTTTAGAAAGCTTTTTCGCTCTGTGACAATTGATCCAGCTTCTTTAGGAGACTTTTATGCGCATGCAAAAAAACAGGCAATAATTGAACTATTTTCTTTGCCAGCACATCTGCAATTAAAAGACTTTTCTTCTTTGCTAAAATTGCAAATGTATATTCAAGCAGTTTCTTCTCCCAAGGCCTATAGAAGTGTATTGGGATTCCCTAAAGAGTTTTTATCGTTAGCAGAATTAGAGAAGAAAACTCCGGAACTTGTACGTAAAGAGTATGTTCTTGAATATGCAGAACTTGATGTAAGAAAAGCAGCTTCTCATATTGGACTTAAAGAAACGTGGAGCTGGGAAACTTCGGATAGCGGATGGGAACTTTTAAAGAAACAATTTCCAGAGCTTTCGAAACGAAATATTGCCTCTAAAGAAGAACGGTTTGCTGCTTTTGATCAACTAGATGATGCTGTGAGATTAGAAATAGATAAATTTTCTAGAGAAAAAATACTACTTTCAGATACTTCAAGAATAAAAGAGATGCTGCTCCAAACATCTCTTAGTCAAGGGGCTTTTTTGCTTAGTGTAAAGGGAGATGGACTTCCTTTTAAAAACATTAAAGATAAAAATCGTCTGATGGGCTTTCTAGAGAAGGGGAATCTGTTAGAAGAAGATCCTCTTTCTTTTTATACGGAAGACGGCATTCATTATTATAGAATTCATGTAATTAATAACTCTGCTGAGAAGAAAATATTGACATTTGCAGAAGCCGATGCCTGTGGATCTTTAGCGGAGATGCTTGATAAAAAATTAGAAGCTATTTATCCAGATGTTCGAAAGAAGGACTCTTTAGCATATATGCAAAAAGAGGGCGGATGGATGCCGCTTTTTAAAGTAAAAGATAAAGTAGGTCTTGCCCTCTTCCCGGATCTGCTTAAGGCAATTCAAGAAGAATATTCTTCTTTTTACGGTAAGAGCATTTCTCAAGAAGAAAAAAACTCTCCCTTGTTTTATGTCCAAAATAGGATGTTGGCTCCTTTAAGAGAGCAAAGAGAATTAGTGTCTATGAATCAAGCTGTGGAGAGCTTGTCTTCGGAATTAACTAAACAGTGGGACTTTGTTAAAGAGGTGCAAACTGAGTGGAAAAGTAAAAAAGAATTCTTTCCCACAGATGCTGCATTTAACGTTTCTGAAGGGACGATATCTTCTATCACCCTTAATGGCTCGGGTAAAGGGTATTTTTATAGAATGCTTGGTCATCTAGAGGCGGAAGAGGCTCCTGCTGCGGAAGAAGAAGCTGCGATAGCGCCACTTCGCAAGCAAGCTAAGAGGAATCTTGCAGTGGATTTATTACATAACATAGACCAAAAAGGAGCTTGGAGTTTAGCGGATGAAGGCTGAAGCTTTACTAGGAGAGATGGACTCACTGTATCCGGCTGATTTTTTTCTTTGTAGTGAGTCCATTCCTTACGCCAAAGATAAGGCTGAGGCAATAAAGAAGGGGACAAAACATTTCTTGCCCGACTTTTCTTGTTTGCTTGCAGAAGAGAAATTTTCTGATGTTTCCCTTGCGTGGAATGAAGATGGTCTAATGGGGTGTGTTTCTATAGAAAAACCCTTTGAAGCGTCTTTTTTTCCTGAATATACTAAGGGGGATTGCGTGGAGATTTTTATTGATACAAGGGATAACAAAGAAATGAGTTTTGCCTCTTCTTTTTGTCACGTCTTTGTTTTCTTTGCTAAAGAGACTGATGGCGTTTTTGTAGAGGAGGTAACGCGGTTTCGAATGGAAGATACGCACCCTCTTTGTAATCCTGAAGATATTCATTTAGAAGCCACATTACAAAAAAGCAGTTACAAGCTTTTTTTCTCTCTCCCTAAAGAAGTTTTACATGGATATGATCCTTTGCAATTTTCTCGTTTAGGGTTTGCTTATAGGATCCATCGTTATAAGGGAGCAGCTGCTTATTTTCCGTTTTCTTCAAAAGCGTTTGATCCTTTGCAAAACCCAAGCCTTTGGGCTAGTCTTACATTAACTAAATAGGGAGAGTTTGAACATGAGGTATACTCCTTCACATGAATGGATACGAACAGAAATTGAAATGGGACAAGAGATAAGTACCGTAGGTATTACTTCCTATGCAAGAGATGAACTAGGAGAGGTTGTGTATGTAGAGCTTCCTCTTATAGGGGATTTTATTGAGATGGGTGAGGAAGTGGCTGTTGTAGAGTCAACAAAAGCAGCGGTAGACATCTATTCTCCTGCAACAGGGGAGGTTATAGCTGTAAATGAAGCTTTACCCGGAAATTTAGATTTACTAAATTCTTCTCCAGAAACTTTAGGTTGGCTATTCAAAATGAAAGTAGCAAACCAAAAAGATGTCGAAGAGCTTTTAGGTAAAGAAGAATATTTACTTATGATTGGTTCTTAGAGTAAAAGGTTCAGATAGCAAAAGCTCTCTGAACCTCTAATCGATGCTTATCTAGAAAAAATTTCAGAAGACTTGAAGAAGAAGTTGATTTCTTCTTTTGCTGTCTCTGCGCTATCAGATCCATGCACTGCATTGTGGTCAATGCTTTTAGCAAATTTAGCTCGGATTGTTCCTTCTGCAGCTTCTTTAGGATTGGTTGCTCCCATTAAAAGTCTATTTTTAGCAATAGCGCCTTCTCCTTGCAATACGAGAATTAAAACGGGTCCAGAGCTCATAAAAGAGACTAGTTCTTGAAAGAAGGGTCTATGAGCGTGGATTGCGTAGAAAGCTTTAGCTTGGTCTACTGTTAAATGGAGCATTTTAGCTCCTGCTATTTTAAGTTTTGCTGCTTCGAAAATAGCAAGGATTTCTCCTAAATGATTCTCTTTAACAGCATCTGGCTTAATAATAGATAGGGTTTGTTCTAGTGGCATAAAAAATTCTCCTAAGTAAAAATTAATAGAGGCTACCCATTATAAGCGCTGGTCGGATTTTTTTCATCAAAAATATAGATTTTTTTGTAATAAAGAAAGTTTGTTTTTTTTTGGCTTGTAGTTATATCTTACCGATTCAACTTAGAAGTGCAACAAAGCAATTAAAATAAAGAACAGGCCGGTGATGAAAAAATCTCTACAGTGATTTTTTAAAAAAGAAACTATAGGAGATTCCCATAGCCAAAGGCTATCAGCACCTGATTTACGGGTAAAAGATGCCAAATTTTCATAGGTCTACGATAGGCCGCGAGTTAAAACGCAAGAGAGGGAACAGCCATTACCATTGCGAAGAGGCGGAAAGAATGGTACACCACTTGCGCATTTTTTAGGTCTGTGATTAGGGAAGATTTATACCTTTGTCCATCCTTCTTCTGTCATGCCAATATCGTCAGTAGAATCTTCATCACCACTTGAAGAGATTTGAGTTAGAAATGCTGCATCGGTCCATTCTTTTTCTGTCATACTAATATCGTCATTCGAATCTTCATCATCACTTGAAGAGATTTGAGTTAGAAATGCTGCATCAGTCCATTCTTTTTCTGTCATACTAATATTGTCATTCGAATCTTCATCATCACTTGAAGAGATTTGAGTTAGAAATGCTGCGTCCTCTTCAAAATTAGATGTTTGTATCTCTGCGAGGTTTTCATTCTCCTTTGAAACAAGGTTTGCATCCTCTACAGTGTCATCCTCTTCTGGGGAGGGAGTTATCCCATTGTTACGACCTGAAAAAGGCCACTTAATGCCTATCGCCGAAAAACCAATTGCAAAAACACAGGCGATCGCACTTCCTAGTGCGCTAAGAAGAATAATAGCCTTAATTTTTGATTGTGAGGATTCGTTTTTATTTTCACTTTGTGAGGTCGTTATATTAGAAGTTGCTGATGGTTCATGAGTTAGTTTTCGGAGGGTTGGCGAATTCGATGCTCTTTGTGTTGGTTTTGGTGAGGGATTACTAGATTTTTTTGTAGGATTAATTGTCTGGCTTTTTGTAGGTGCGCTGGTAGGATTGCCTTTGAATTCTGGTATTGGGTTGTTAGTCGGTTGATTTGTATTCATGGGAGTGTAGGTGGAATTGACGGATGTTGGAAATGCTGAAATGGGTGGGGCTGATGGCTTATCACTAGAATCTGTTGATGGTCTCAATGACGGCTGTGAGGAAGGAACTGGTTGATTAAATTGAGTAAAGTTAAACGACCTTGTTATATTTGCTGAAAAAACAGTATCCTCCAGGGCAGATTGTTGTATTTTTTTAGTAATAAACGCGCTTAACAACAAATCACTTGGTCCAAATACTGTTATATTATTAAAAGTATATGAAAATCCAGCAGGCAACGCGGCTGGTATCAATGTTTTTTGGTCGAGAAATAATGTGAGTATTACAGGGTAATGACCCTGATAGTATTGCGCAGTAGCTATTACCCCACCACTTGTTTGAGAAATAGATGTACAAGAAAGATCATGTTTATCATCAAAGACTTTTAATTCAGTTATTTTTTTTCCTTGATCATTTACCCTAACAAGAGATAGCTGAGAATAGGGATGATTTGGAATGGACGATTGACCACATGCAATTGTATCATTGGTGTTTTGCGAATCGATGAATGCGATATCACTTAATGTAGAAGTGGTCTGTATTGGCCAGTTATTGGGCATAATTAATTTATTTTGCGAGTATTGCAGCTTTACGATGTTATAATAATAGGTTGACGTTCTTCTGCTTTTTATTAGTAAATAGAGACTATTTGCGTTGGATATCATCGCCAGTGGCTTGTCTAGATTATTAGAGGCAGAAGTAGTACCTGATAGAAGATAATAATCTGTTGATAGCGCTGAGGGCTGTCCTCCGTTTAAAATAAAAGTGGATGTTTGGGGCCCGGTAGAATAGGTGCCCGTAACATAAGTTGTCTTATTGAAAAAAACAAGGTTTTTTAAGACTTCTGCAAAAGCATCGTCACTGTTAAAATAAGCGTAATTGGACAAAGCCTCTCCGGAGCTTGCATTATATTCTTCAAGCAAAACATTTCCCGTATTTGGATAATTATGGTTGACTATTGAAATTACTAAATTCCCGTTGAGGCCTATGCCTAGGTCAACAAAAGAATATAAGGGCTCTTGTAGGATTTTTCCCCATTTTACTTCGTTACTTAATAAGTCAATGTTTACTAACGTGGATTGCTGGTCAAAGGTTCCTGTGATGTAGAGATTATTACCTTGAGCAACTGCCGCAATCGTTGACCAAGGCAAATTATAAGGATTTAATGTACCCATTAATTTATCAAATATTAGCAGTCCGCTTTTATCTGCTGAAAATAAATTAGCCAATTCAAAAAAGCTTTCCCCATTTTGTGTGACATCTTCTAGGAGCAGTCCACTGTTATTGAAACCCCAAATATTTGCCCAATCAGGAATAATACTTACCGTAGGTGATTGTGTATCACCTATTTTTGTGGGTGATCGAGAGGGGTGAGTGCTTGGTGGTTGCGAAGGAGAGAAGGTAGGGTTTACCGGTTTATTTGAGGGTTTATTTGTTGGTAAGGCTAAAGGAATTTCGTTTAGTTTTTCTGTTGGGGAATTAGAAGGTTTTCCATTAGGGCGTAAGGAGGGTGGCGCGGATGGCATTGCAAGGGGGCTTTCCGAAGGTAAACTGGAGGGGCTCCCCGCAGGTGATGCGGATGGAGAATCTGAGGGGGAAGCAGAGGGTGGTCCTGAAG
>CAYTOK010000008.1:0-93880 GCA_964439595.1 uncultured bacterium
CTGCCAAGGTTTTTTACTCACCCTCTAGGTCGAATAGATCTAGAGGGTTTTTTTTCGATTTTTTAATTAAGCTATAAGTTTTACTTATTTATTGCGAATAAAGCTTAAACGATTTTTCTTGGTGGCAATGGAGAGGGGGTCATACCTGAACCCATCCCGAACTCAGAAGTCAAGCCCCTCATCGCCGATGGTACTGTACACAAGAGTATGGAAGAGTAGGTCGCTGCCAAGGTTTTTTACTCACCCTCTAGGTTGAATAAATCTAGAGGGATTTTTTTTGTCCTGATTTTTTACTATTAAATCCTTTCATCTTTTTTTAACTAAATTCTTTTTTGAAAGGCTTTTTAGGAAAGAAGACTGCGAATTTTATCAGCTTCTTTACTAAAAACAAAAATCTCTCAGTACAAACCTGGGTTTATAGGTGCATATTTGCTTCTCGCCATGTCGGAGGTCGGCTAGCAATGGATTCACCTTCAGATGTTTTATGAAAATAATAGGCGCTTCCATCTGGAGGGAAATGATCTCTCAGTAGCTTGGGGAAGTTTTTTTTCAAAAAAGCATGGCAACGTGCTCTGATTAAATTAGGTTCTATATCGAAGTAGCGGCTGCCTAGTTCAGCCAAAGCGTCTAAAGGTACTTTCATCGAATTATCAAAGATAATGCTTATTTGAAGACCTTTTGGAGCAGAGGCCGACCCTTGTCCTGAGAATATATCTTGCGGATTCAATCCTTCGATATGCATGCCCTTCTCTACTAAGAAACTTTGCAAAATGTCACCATTAATATCACACTCAAAATCCCTATGAGAAAAATGCAAGATCTTATTTCGATCAGGATCCATCTCTACAATTACATTCTGGCCATGAGGTTCAAGAAGAACGCCTGTTTCTAAATATATGTCTATCCACCCTGCAATCAAAGGCTGAATAATTTCTTCTAAAATAAATTCAATGGGTGAGCTTTTGGAATTTTGAATTATTTCTACAAGAAGAGGAGGTTCACCCGTTGCTCTATTCGATGGGGTATAGAGTGCATTCAATGGAATCATTGTATAAGGAACTTCCAAATGAGGTTTGGATCTCATTTCTCTCACAACAAATCCCCAATCATTAGTGGATCCTTCTCCATAGATGGCTCCTAATGATTCGGGGAAGAAGCCAATCTTTTTATTTTCACTGAATACTGAACAAGATTCAAAAATTTTTGTTATAGCAATGGCATGAGCCACTTTCCTCACTTCCATATGCCTTCTACGCCCTGTAATGTGTAAATCGGTATGAGGTTTTATGCAGTGGATAGGCAGGTGTCTTTCTAAAACAAAAACAGTCCTTGTTGAGGAAGTGGGGTTGACGGTTATGGAACAATCATATTTTTGGGTTATCTCGGTAATATGAAGAATTTCTCTACTTTCTAAATTTACTGGGTGTACAGGGAATAGAACGTCAGTTTTAGGAAAGTAGTAATCTTCAATTTCAGGATTAGGTGAACGACTTTTAAAGATTTGGCAGAGACGAGCGTCTACCCTATATAACGGTAGATCATAAGTAGGTGCACCGGGTCTATACCGCATAGGAGCTTCTGAATGTATTTCTAAGGGATTGTCGTGTCGTGCTGGCGGCAAACAGTATCTGGTATTTTCGTAATCAAGCCATTCTGAGATACTGGTTATAGTGCTCATTTTATCCTATTTTCGTAGCTAAGTTGTTTTTCTGCATTATATATTTGTTAGAAAGCGAATTGTAGTTTACTATATTCGCTGATTTACATACAAATTTGAAATTTCTAGAAGAGTTTCCAAGCGAAGAGGTGTATTTTGCTTCCTGTCAACCTGTATACTCCCCCGGAGCCCCTGAACCACCGGGCGGCTACCAAAATTCAATCTTTTTTTCGCGGTTATCAAATTCGTAAAAGTATTGTTTTACCAAGTCCTCTTTTAGATCTCTTGCTCTGCTCTCAAATTAACAGTTTTTTAAGTCAGGGGAAGGGTGTGGAAAGGGATTTGAGCGCCGAAATTATTAAAGACAGGAAATTCTTTATTAAGAGGGATAAAAATCAAGGTATTCTCACTGTAGTTTTTCCAAGAGAAGATCTTATTGGTTCTGGATTTTGGAAAAAGTGTTTTTCTGCAACCAATTTAAAAATACCACTTAATGGCAACAAAAGGGATGTCAACCAGTTTCAATCCGTTTGGATGCAATTGGATATTAAAATGATTCAAGAGATGGAGCTTCATAAATTTCTCTATGATCGGTATATGGAACAGAAGCCAAGGGGAATCTATTTTTTGGAGCCCTGGGAACACGTGCACGAGAATACGTATACGCAAAGGCGATTGATCAATAAATTAGATGAGACTGAATTTGAAGATCCTGTTCAAAAGTCCCGCTGCTTGAGAGATATAGCAAGAACACTTGTGTGGATACATCGACAAGGAGTTGTACATGGAGATGTTCACTTAAAAAACATGTTAGTTGAAAGACGGATAGATGAGGAGGGGATTTTAAGGCTCGTTCCTTATCTTACCGATTTTGGATCCACAAAGGCATGGGGAGCCGGTCGTGAAAGGAATCTGGATGATTATGTTCGTTGGGATACTTGTAAATGCTTTGCGGACATCAACACGCCTCTCGTGGATTGGCATGGGTTTATTGTCACAAATATTGTGAGCTGGTTTCCTGAAATGGCTTCTCACTTAAAATGGGGAAAATTTATCACCACACGTTACACTGTTTTTCAGGATGTGTGCAAAGGAGATTTTCAATCGGCTGAACTTTATTGGACTGACTGTAAGCCTTTCAGCGACAGGACTCGCCAAGAACAGCGTGCGTGGAAGTTATTTATTGCCCTCTGTGTGAAGAGTACCGAACTTTATCTGTATCTTAGCGATAAAACAGCCGAGATCACTAAAGAAGAGATTGAAGAGGGGATGATTAGGGTCCAGGCTGAAGTTGTTATAAATGAATGCCTTCAATTTACTTATGAGATGTGCGATCTGGCAATAGGTTGATTTTAAATTTATGCCAATCAAGAGCGATTGTTGGAAAGAATCTCCATAAATTGCTTTTCCCAGTCAGGTATGTCGCATGTCGGGCGAGGTCTTTGGCAAGCCGTCTTTATTTGAGGTAGCACTTTTTGGTTTTTGTTAAAGGGAGTGGAAAGATTATATTTCTGGGTCAGTAAGGCGTTTTTGTCTTCCCAGGGATGGCTAGGAATAGATACTGCTAGTGTTTGCTTTCTTGCGGCAAGGGCTTCAGAACTGGTCGATCCGCCCATTTTAGTAATCCAAACATCGGCTGCTTGTGCTACTTTTACCATTTGGGGCCCGTCAAGAAATCCATGCACTTCCATAGAAATATTTGAGGCTTCAAATTTTTTAAAGGAACTTAATTCATCTGCAAGGGCTTGATTCCGTCCACAGACAAAAATCAGATGCAGCCTCTCATTCATTTCGAGCCTTTCTTCATAGATCTTGCTTAAAATAGAGCGTATTTCGGTGTCAATCCCATTATTCCCCATCATAATTAAACAGACTTTTACTTCTGCATTCAGACCCAGCTCTTTTTTTATTTCATTTTGTTGGGAGAGGGTAATAGGTTTAAAGCCTTGCCTGACAGGGATTTGAAGATCAATAATCTGTTCTTTAACGCCTGCGATGTCGGGAAGGTTTTTTTTATAGTTTGCAGAAACTTCTATGGTTGGCTTGGTAAATTGAACAAAGGTATTTTTAAAAATGGTTTGGATTCGGGCAATTTCTGTAAGTTTGGAGGAAAACTTATTATCTGTATGAACAATGATCATTTTCCTATTTAGGATATAAGCTAAAGAGGCTAATTGTGGTTTATGATCAGCAACGCTAAAAATCAAACTAGGGTTAAATGCTTTTAATTTATTTCTAACGACTTGATTGGTTTTTCTCCATTCAGAACGATACAGCAAGTGGTGCAGCTCCCACATCCAACGGGCTAAAGTCGGCAGATTCCTTTGTTGATAAAACTCGGTCCAGATGTCTTCATATCCTCTGCCGAAGATAGTGGGTTCAAACTTTTTTTCCACTTCATCGATGTCGATCGTCTCTACAGTGTATCCTTCAAGGATCAATTTTTCCCGCATAGCCATTGCTGGAGCCTTGTGTCCTCCCCCACCACTACCTGTATAAAGTATGGCAACTCGCTTTGCCCCCTCTTGTAGGGGTAGCGGTTCATCGAGTCCTTTTAGAAATTCGAGGATTTGTTCTTTGAATCCAGCGACTTGGAAAGCCTCTGAGTTCAGCTCTTCTAGTAGGCGCGTCTCTTTAGAAGCTGCGTTACTTAAAAAAAGACAGTATTTGACAAGCCAGTTTTGAAATAAATGTTGATCTTCAGTAGAGAGAGTCTTTGTTATTTTTGCATAAAAACTTATTAACAGACGGGCTCGATCGATATCATCCAGTTTTTTAGCTAACTTACTTTCTAAAGAGTTTGACGAGAAAGAAAACGTAATGGCTATAACGAGGATTACTGGAGTAATAGTTTTGATAACTTTTTTCCAAAGAGCGGTGTGAAGTTGGTACATTTTTACTTCATTCCTTTGTTAAAATAGATAATGTAATAATTTTCCATAAAATATTATATGTGCAAACTAATGTTGTAATGTTTTTCATTAATTTTATGATTTATTTATATTGTTGTCGAGGTTGTTTTAAATTCGCCTAGAACTATTATGACAGCGATTTCCTCTTAAAAGATGTTATTGGTGAAAAAACGGAGAGCCATGGCTTATTTTGTCTTAGTAGGGGACTCTTTACAGTAAGTCTTGACTTTATTTAAATATATTCATGCCATATCAGTGTGACTAAATTTTTAAGCATAAAAGATGCGGCCAAGTATACGGGAGGTCAACGCAAACTCTTCGTCGGCGGAAAAAGAAAGGTAAGATAGCACCATGTTTTCGAACAGAAGGAGATCAAAGGCCCTATGACTCTGTTTTACTTCGTCCTTTTGACCCTATCAGTAAAGAAATAGATCTTCCAATGCTTGCTTATCCAAGCGTTTTAATTCAAAATACAAAAAAGATTTACAAAGACAGATTCATCTACTAGATTTAGATGGGTAGAAGAATAATCTTTTTTTATTTATTCCTTCTCAAGGAATAATTCGTTGATTCTCAACTGCTGGATATGAAGTGCGGGATCTTATTTTTACTACCTTTTTATTTTCCTAATATTAAATTGAAGTTGCAGTAGATTGAATTAACCAACCAATATAGCGCCATGCCACCAAAAAGCATTGTTAAGATTTTGAAAAAACATCATAAAGATCTTTCTTTACAGGGAGCCCGTTCTCTTGCAATCTTCGGATCCTTTGCCAGAAATGAAAACACATCCAAAAGTGATATGGACATTCTTACTGACTTTGATTCTAAAAAAGGACTATTTGCTTTTATTGGTCTTAAAAATTACTTGAAAAAAATTCTCCAGAACGAGGTTGATTTAGTTACAAAAAAAGCACTGCACCCAGCATTAAAATTAAAAATTTTATAAGAAGCTAAATATCTCTTCTAGATCTCTTAAAAATTCCAAGTGAAGAAAGTCATACTGTCTTCATGTGCAAAGAATTTATCCAGAAATAAGCTCTTTGAGATCTTCACCACCAGCTAAGTTCAAAAGGTTTTGCACATAGGATTTAAATTTAGGCGAAATAGGCCCTTCAATGAGTTTCTGAAGTGTCTCCCTATCTCCGTCTGCCACATCTTTAAATAACATAGGATAATAAGTTGATGTCATCTCTTGGATTACTTTACTCCATCTTTCTAGTTCAGAAGGCGAAACATCTAAAATAGAATCAGGAATAATTTCAAAGGTGTAGGAGTACCGATTGCCAAGCACCTTGTTAAAGCTGTATTTAACGGAAGGATAATGGAACTCATTGGTTACAATTACAATTTGCTTAGGAAGCAGATCTTCTATAAATATGGCACCATAAAAAGCATTACCAAAGGTGGTTGTAGATTTTTCTTCCTTAATAATTTTGTTCTCTGCAATACCGTATTTTATCAAGTATTGCTTCATGACTTCTGCTTGTGAAATTTTCTCGCACCTTGTAGGATCCAAACACTTAGGAGATGTATAACCGCAAACTAATACCGTATCTTGAGGTTCATAGATTAATAAACCTCTTTCGAGTCTAGATTCCAAAATAGGCGGTATGCCACAGTTTTGAGTCAGAGTATATCCTAAAATAACAATTAACTTTCCCATCGTTTTAACCACAGTATCTGCTTATTATGAGCATGATTATAAAAAGGTTAAATATTGAATACAACTGAATTTTACTCCTTATTTCCACTCTAATAAGGAATTTAGGGACTATTTAATTTAAGTAAAGCTGGGTTGGAGAGGAGCAAGAAAATTTTTAAGTAATGTTTGGTGAAAAAGCCGTATGCGTGAAATGCGCCTGTACGGTTTGATAAGATGGAAGGGCTATTCCTCCTCTATTCTACAATTTCTTATTGGATTGTGGATTTTTTTCTTTTCTTAGAGAGCCGTTCCCGGTAAGATTGACTTTTTAATTTTTAGCATTTGGAATTGCTTCATGGTACGATCTATCTATAAGAATAAAAAAATTTGGGCTGCTGTCTTTTTGGGCATAATCACCTTTCTTGTTTTGGCTCGAGATCCTCTTTTAGCAAGGGGGATTAACAGGTATCTTACGAAATTTCTACTTGAAAATAAGTGCCTTGTGGACTCTATCACAGCAGAAAAAAATACCACCCATATCATAGGCCTTCAGGGAGAGAATTTTCAGATTAAAGAAGCTCATATCGCCTGGCATCTTTCTTTGATTCCTTTTCGCCTAGAGCCTCAAGTTGTTATTCTTCAGCCAGTCATTACCTGCCAAAAAAATGAAATAGCAGAAGGAAGTCCTTTGCAAGCTCTTGCTTTTTTAGTCACTAGTCCTTTTTTTTATCCTACACTAGAGATAGAGGGCGGAGAGGGGGTTTTTATAGAAGAAGATTTTTCTTTTGCATTTAACGTTGATCCTGGTGCTCAAGAAGGAGAGATTGGCTCTTTAAAACTACGAGAAAAAGACTTATCTGCAGATTTTCTTCAAATGAATATTAAAAAAGAGAAAAAGGGCTTTGCTTTCCGTTTAGAACTTATGCAGGCAGATCTTTCTTTATTATCTCACTATAGTCAGGATTGGAAGTCTCTTTCTGGATCTATCACTTCGTCGGCTTCTTGTTTTTTTAGTAATAAAGGGAGGGTAAAAAATCTGCAAGCTAAATGGGAAATGGGAGATCTTACTTGGGGAGATGGGGCACTTGATCTTTCTTTAGTATCCAAGTCTTTACAGGGAACATTAACGTATGCGCCGCAAAAACATCTACCTCTTTGGAAGCAGATAGACTTATTTCTTACTTTCGAAGACATCTCTGTTATTACTTTGCAAAATGACTCAGCTTTTGGGTTTAAGAATTCTTTAGGAGAGATCAGGTTACATCCTGAAGAAGATCCTTATATAAAAGCGTTTGGCTGTATCCTTTCAAAGGGAATAGAAATTCCTTTTGAAGTAGAGGGAAAGGGCGAGCCTTTAGCAAGTGGAGCTTATTGGATTCAGGCATCTACTCGCTTTTTTTTAGAGGGGAAAGAGCCTTCGATAGCTTTTTCTCTTTGCCAAAATGAAAAGGGAGAAAGTATTTTACAGGCAGAGTGCTTTCAAGTTTGTAAGGAAATTATAGATTTAACTCAAGTGGCAGCGCCCTTTTTTAATTTGCCAAAATATTCTATGTTAGCAGGAGAAATTCAAGGAAAGGTTCTCGGGCATTTTGAGGGGAAGCAGATCGTAAGTTTAGAATTTACAGACTGTTTAGCTAAGGAGCTTGCTTTTTCTTTACCAGCACAAAACTTGGTTTTTAGAGCGGAAGATCTATCTTTTCAAGGCCTTTTAATAAAGGAAGATAGAGAGCCGCTGAGTTTGGTCTCTTCTAAAATGGAGATGCATAAGGGAGACCTTACTTTAGAGAGGTTTCAACTTTCTAATATTGCTTCTTGTTTAACGATTTCTTCAGGGGAAATGGAATCCTCTTATATAGAGGGAACCTATAGCGGCATCAAAGCCTCTCTTCAGCTTTTAGCCCCAGCATCCGAAAATCTATTTCATCTAGAATGCGGAGCTTATCCTAAAGATGTAATGCGTTTATTTTCTTTTGTGGGAGAAGAAGCAGAAGGGGGAAATGAACCTATTTTACTAGCTTTAGATATAAAAGAAGAAAAAGCAGAAGCTGCTTTTGCAGGAACCCTGCGTTTTTGCTCTTCTTTAGACGCTTCTGAAGACCTTGACTTTGCTGGTAAAATAGAAAAAAAAATTAGCAGGAAGGTGAAAGACCTTTTTTCTTCTTGGGATTCTGTCTTTCCTTCAGGGGTCTTTCATATGGATAAGATCTCTTTTATGACAGTAAAGCCCTTTCTTCCTTTGTCTTTAAAGGCTATAGAAGGGGAAGGTAAGTTGGAAGGCAGCTTTGATCGTAGAGGTGTAGAGATCCTTGTAAAAGAAACGGAGATCTCCTTTATAGAGCCTTCTTGTAAAGTGTCTTGCGTTGTAGGGAAGCAAGATCCAATGCGTTTATATTTTTCTAGAGCTTCTTTAAAGTGGGAGGGAGTTTTCCCTTTGGAGTCTGGCTTTATAGAAATGGCAACACTCCCTTTTCCTATAGAGCTAGGGGAAAGCACCTTTTTTTTACAAGGGGACCGTATTTGGGCTGAAAGGTGGACTGCAAATGTGTTAAGTAGTGCTATTTCTGGCAGCCTTCTAGTAGAAAGGGATGCAATTCACGTTGCAAGTGAGAAAATAACAGGTAAAATAGCTTCTATAGTTCCTGTTTTCCTAAAAGACTTTCCTTCCATCGAGGGAGATTTTATAAGTGCGGGAGATGGGCTATTGTTAGAGGGAGTAAAAAGCAAAGAAGGTTGGGACTGGACCTGGGAGGCTTCTTTTTTGCTTCAAGGAATTCACCACGACTTTACTTTTGCAGGCTCTATAGAAAATGGCAGCGCTTTTGTTAGGGCAAATTCTAAAGGAGAATTTGCTGTAAAGGATGCTAAGGCCTCTTATAAATTAGCTTCTTTATCGTGTTGCCTTTCCTTAGAGGATATTTTCTGGCAAGAAGGGCAGTCTATCGATTTTACTCTTAGCGCTAAAGAAGCTTCTAGAGAGCTTCTTCTTCTAACGGGAAAGCTTGAAGAAGAGGCTAAAAGAAAGAAGATTTCTTTAAGTCCAATGTCTCATGTTTTGGGACTCCAATTTAAAGCATCGCCTTTTACTATAGGATCTAAAGGAGATGTTTCTTCCTTTGATGCCGAGTTTTTATTAAAATTGCGCTACCTGCCTTCTTATCTTGCAATAGGTGAAAAAATAGGGATGATTTCTTCTTTTGCTATGCCAGAATTAGATGGAGATTTACAGGTTAAAGTGCTTTATAACCCAGCGACTGCATTTTTTGGAGCGCAGCTTCATATGGAAGAGCTTCGCTATAAAGGAGAATTGCTTGGTGATGTAGATGCTAAAATACAAAGACAAAGTGACATTTGGAAGATTTATCCAAGTCGGATTGGTCGCTATAGAGTAGAATCAGAGATAAAGATAGATGCTGATGTTTGGAAGATAAATTCTTTTTCTATAGATTCTATGGGAGAATCTTTAGCCTTTCAAGGCAGTTACTTTCCTCTTGGAGATAAGTTAGAGGTTCCCAATTTTAGCGCTATCATACGGCAAGAGCAGGTAGAAATAAGATCTAAAGGATCGTTTGAAGGTAAATTTACTCGACTAGGCGACCTTCAAGGTAGAGGAAAATGTTCTTTTTTTGCTTCTAGCAATTCTTCTTTACCTTGCAAAGCTGAGACTGTAGGGGAGAGTATTTTTCTTCTAGAGACCTCTAAAGGTATAGAAATAGGAAAAAGTGCTTGGGAAATATGGGACAGTAAGAAAGAAGCACTTTTAGCTAAAGTAGCTTTTTCTAAAATGAGACAACTTAAGGAAAAGCGTCTATTTTTAGAAGAAGGAGTTATGACGATAACTAAGGCAGGACTTACTGTTCTTCCTAAGGAGATCTCTTCCATGGTTATAGGAAAGGAAGCCTCCTTGCAGCTTGACGTGGATATTTCCCCTAAGGATACAAAGGTGTCTGGATCTATAAAAAATGGGATGTATCAGATAGGTACTGCTGCACTAGACATGCAGCAAATTCGCTTTTTATTCGAAGAAAAAGTTCTTTACGTTTCTTCTCAAACTATGTGGGAGAAGGAGCCTTTGGCTTTAAGCCTTCGGATGCCTCTTAAAGAGGGATCTTTTTCTACAATCTTATTAAAAGAGTCTCCTGAAAAAGATCCTTTATCTTTACAGATTGCTAAAGATGCAGAAAATAGATGGTATCTAGAATCTGCTAAAGGAGAATTTAAAGGACTTACTGTCGCTCTTACTAGAAAAGGAGCCCTAGATAAAAAAGGCCTTTTTTATGAGGCTGATATCCAAGGAGATTTTAGTAAGGTAGCTTCTTTTTTCTCTAAAAAAACAGCAGACCTTTGCTTGAAGTGGAAAACAGGAGGGGGATATCGCTACCTAGGATCTGTAACGCTAAGCCCGGATTCTTCTCAGATTACAGAGTGTTTAGGAGAAGTGGGGGGCAATAATTTTCACCTTTTAGGCAGGCAGATACAATCTTTCAAGGCAAAGGTTTCTTTTGCAAATGACAGGGTTTCTTTGCAAAATTTTGTAGTAGAGGACCCTATAGGGTTTTTGACAGTTAAGGCAGCAGAGGTGGCATTTAATGTGGAAAAAGATTCATGGGCCATTTCTATTCCTCTTATCCACATGAAAGATTTTTCCCCTTCTCTTTTTTCTAAAGGAAAAAAAGAGGGAGTTTTAATTAAAAACCTCAGTATCTATAATCTGAAAGGAATTCTTGGAGAGACCGACTCTTATTTAGCAGGGCTTCAAGCTACCGGAGCTCTTAATTTTGTCTCCCTAACAAAAAAGGAATTTTCTTTTTGGGATGTGCCTTTAAGCTTAATTAAGGATTTAGGGTTAGATCCAAGTATTTTAACTCCTGTGACAGGAGAGGCGGAGTTTTCTCTTTCTCATGGAAAGGTGTATTTAACTTCTTTACAAAATACGTACAGTGAAGGAATGCGCTCTCAATTTGAGTTAGCAGCTCCCGGCACAGATTCCTACCTATCTTTAGATGGCACTTGGCATATAGACCTTCAGATGAAACAAAGTGTCGTTTGGAAAGTTGGGGAGAAGTTGATATTATCTATTAGAGGGAATCTTGAAAAACCTAAATATAGTTTCAAGATTAAAGACTCTTCCTTATAGGTGTAGTGAGGCTTTAATCTCTTTAGTGTTTCCTTCGTATTGTTTATGCTGCGAAGCGGAGGTAGAAGGAGGTTTACTTTTATGCGCCTATTGTAGCGCTCAGTTGGAGTTTCTAGAGGAAAGTCCTTTTGCGGTAGCCCCGTTTACTTCTATTGCAGTTTCTATGGGTCAGGTAGGCCCCTCTTCGTCTTTTATTAGAGGAGTGCATGGCCCTTACTCTATAAGGATAGCAGAAGCTATGAGCGCTTTTATGGCAGTGACTTTAAGCCGTCAAGACTGGCCTATGCCAGATGTTATTATTCCGTCACCAAGAGACCTCGTTTTTAATCGTCACCTAGCCTCTTCTTTATCGCTATTTTTAGAGATTCCTGTCATAGAAGCTTTAAAGCCCCCCTCTTCTTTTTATAGAGGAGAAGAGTTTAGGTGGAATTTAAGTCACAGTCTTTCAGGTCAAACTGTTCTTGTTGCAGACTATTTATATGATTCTACTGATGATAGATTTCAAATCCTAGAAGAAGCAGCTATTCAAGAGAGCTTTTTTCTTGGATTTTCGTAGCTTAAGATTTTTTACACTGCATTTATTGCTAATAATATCTAATTTTTATTATTTTTATTGTTTTAATTTATTTTTTATTATTAAATTATAAATAATAGATGTAGCTGAATGGGGTCTTTATGTTGCTTGCTGATGTAAATAGTAAGGTAGATGAGATGATGTCTACTTTGATGACTTCTATAGGTCAAGAAGGGGCTGAGCAGTTTCTTAGTGATCCTAGTTTTATTAAGAAGCATTTAAAAATAGAAGATAAGGATTTAGAAGAACTTACGCGAGAAAGTGGTTTTTATGTTGAGCATGGGGACTTAGAGCATGCCGCAGAGACTCTTGGTTGGCTTATGTTCTTTGAGCCTTTTTTTGCTAATCACTACCTAAGGCTAGGAGCTATCCTCCTTATGTTACAGCAGCATGAAAATGCATTTAAGATCTTGGAAGTTGGCTTTGTTTTAGATCCAAGTAATCCTGAGTACGCTCTTTACCTAGGTAACTGTTTATTTGCCTTAGGGCAGAAAGAACCCGCAAAAAAGGCTTTTAGTGAATGTCTAGAGCTATCTAAAAGTAGCTCTACATATGACCATATTGCCCTGTTAGCTAGGGAGGCTGTACATGAGTGCGATTAATCCTCTAGGAGGCAATCATTGGTATGTCTCAGTCCCAACTAACTCACAAAGAGCAGTATATGACCAAGCAAAGCGAGCTGCAACACAACTTCCGACAATGGAAGATAGAATTGCGTTAACTAAAAAAAAGGGGTTGTCTGAATTTTCTAACGGTGTCGGATTCAAACTACCTGTACATCTTGTTTTAGAAAGAAGAAAGGAGTATGGGGTTACTTTGGGTTTTTCTTTTTTTAAAGAGCTAACCTTCGATAGGAATTTCTCTATCCCCATAAGAATGATGTTTGGTCTTTTAACACTTGTAACGGGAATATTAAATGCTCCCGATGCTTTGATTAAAGCTGGATTTGGGGATGATTCAAAGGTGAGATGGCTAAATCCTCTTTGCTATATAGGTGCTGTTTTAGGCTTTTTAGCCGCTAATGCCTCCACGATAACTGAAAAAGATAAAAATGAAGCTGCTATTCGACGAGAAATTGAAGGGGAGAGGGGGAAATTAGGTTTAAAGCAAAAGATTTCTAAAGAGGTGTTAATAGTAAGAGATAAGCTATTCGACCCCGTTCCTACCTTTAGAGGATCACAAAAAGAGAAAGATGATTTGCTTGAAAAGATGCATAGTTTGATCAAAAGCTCTATTACCCTTGAGCCGGCAGTCGAAAATAGAGGCTGGTTTAAGGATTGGCAGTCAGAGGTTGCTGCTTTAGAAAAGGCAAAGGTGTGGGTCTCGGATGGGTCATCTTAAAGTTTAGTAAGAACTTCGTAGACTTGCACGGGATTCTCTATTCCTTTCAAGTGAACGGGGTCTAGCTTTCGGCAGTGGAACTGCTCTTTGACCCCGGGAGACTGGAAGGTCTCTTCAGAGATAAGTATCTGCATGGGTTTTGCTACAGAGCAGAGTCTGGAGGCCTGATTGACATTAGCTCCGATTGCTGTATAATTAAGTCTATTTTCTGCTCCCATATTCCCTGTGTATACAACGCCTGTGTGTATCCCAATGCCAATTGTAAAGGTGGGTTTATTTACTTTGGTTTTTTCTTCATTCCAAGAAGACAGATCCTTGATCATTAAAAGAGCAGCTTCTATAGCTTTTACAGCATGAAAGCTAAAAGCTAGAGGGGCGCCGTAGAGTGTCATGATTTCATCGCCGATAAATTTATCCACAACGCCTTTTGTTTCATCAATAATACGACACATGCGTGTCATATAGGTATTTAAGATCGTGATAAGAGCAAAGGGATCCATCCCTTCGGCAAAATGGGTGAAGTTGCGGATATCACTAAAAAGAAGGGTGATAATTTTTTTCTCTCCGCCTAGTTCTATGTTGTGTTCTAAAATTTCTTGGCTGATTTCTTTAGATACGACTTTGTTAAGTATTCCTCGGATTTTGTCTCTATCTCTTAACGCAGAAACCATTCCCTGAAAGGAATGCGACAGTGTAGCTACTTCATCTTCTCTTTTATCTACTATAGGCAAAGTGAGGTTTTCATAGGTTCCCTTACTGAGCTCTTCAGACGCTTTAGATAAAATGGCTATTGGCCCTGTGATCTTCTTGGCGATTCTGTGTAAGCTTCCAAGTGCTATAAGTAAGGAAAGCAGCCCTGCCACGATAAGGCTCAGTGATATCTTTAGGGATATCCCCTGACTTAGGGAGTCTAAGAAGTTAGACATCGATAGGGACTCTTCTTTGGGAGTCAAAACAAATAGTTTGAATAACTCTAGATCGATAGTGGAAAGGGCGTATTCTTTATTTTCCCAAGAAACAAAAGGGCTCCCTTCGGCTGTTACAAAAGGAAAATCAGTATTGCCCGGATGAAATATTTCACCGGCAGGGGTAAATCCTATGGAGAGAGTGTTTCCTAAAACTATGATGTTTTTTCCAATAAGGGTGGCAATATTTTGTAAAAGGGAAGATAGAGAAAATCCAATGGCAATAGTATTTCTAGAGGGGTCAGCAAAAAATACGGATTTAACAATATCCAAGTCTTCGGCATCTCCATGGTTCCTAAGAAGAAGAGAGGGGATTTTGTGTAATTCGTTATCTTTGATGGAGGGAATCGCAGGCTCTTTAGAAAAAGCTTCTTCTACTAAAATACAGACCCCAGGGTGTTTCCCTGGATGGGGATCTATGCTTTCTAGTGAAGCCAGTTTTAAAGCTCCGATGGGAGATAGGGGGCCTTCTTTATCTTGATAGGGAACTAAGGAGTTGATCAGTTCTATTTTCTCTAACCATTCATTTTCTTTGAGAAGTAAAGAAGAAAAAAGATGTATAGAGGTGTCATGCTCATTATAGGAAGAGGAGGGGATATCCATTTCGGTGAAAACGACATTTTGCAAAGAAGAGCTTGCTGCTAGCTGTAGCTTTTTCGGGAGCTTTGTATTAGAGGAAAGTAGGTTTTCTAAATGGCTTTTTTCATAGAGAAAGTAGATGGTTTTGCTATGTATTATTTCAGGAATGGCAGCTAGTATAGCTTTCTTGTCTAAGAGCTTAACCCATAAGATATCACCTGGGCCTCTAGCCCAGGAAAAGGGATGTAAAACAGCATCTTTAGGAGAGATTAAAGCGTTTTGGTTAGAAGGACTTTGCGCTTGGATAAAGGCAATATTAGGATCGTAGACAAGGATTCTGGCAGCATCTTCCCAAATAGAGGAGGAGATCTCTTGCGAGCTAGAGGTCATTTCTGCGACTCTTTCTAAATCGGCGGCTTCTTCGATAAGACGAAAAGAAAAGAGGAAAGATAAAAAGTCTTCTGTGGCATTATCTTGATTTTTTATATAGTCATTAAGTGTGGCCCCTCCCTTAGAAAGCTCATTTTTAATCCATATTTCGGACGTCAGAATATTGCAAAGAGCGCTTAGAATGAGGATTGCTCCGACGCTTACAAAGAGTTTGGTTCTTAGGGTTTTCATAAAAAAGGCCTTGTTTCTTTTTTTTTAGAGCTTTTACAAAATAATGAAAAGAAAATATTTTTTTGTGTGGGTATAACGTATACAGATTGGGCATGCTATCGTTTTTTACTTTAAAGAGAGGCCTTTGTCTTTATCAGAGACAATCACGGCATTGCCCATAAATTTTATATAGAACACCACACAAAAAACGAAAACAGAATATTTTATTGAGATGAGATGGCTCTTCGGTTATATGTAGTCATAATTGGAGGAACCCATGGAAACAGCTCTATTTTTATTACAGCTGGCACTTGTTTTATTGTCAGCTAAGGTATTCGGTGAAATTGCTTCGTATTTTCGCATCTCTCCTGTTTTAGGGGAGCTTATCGCAGGTGTTGTTATTGGCCCAAGTCTTTTAGGTTGGATTTCCATGACCCCTATGATGGAAGTATTGTCAGAAATAGCGATTTTATTACTTCTTTTTGAAGTGGGGATACAAACAGATATAGGGCGTCTTTTTTCTTCTGGGGGAAAAGCTTTTTTTGTTGCTATCGGGGGTATTGTCATGCCCTTTATTTTTGGCTTTTGTACCAGCTATCTGCTTTTCTCTTTTTCTTTATTAACGAGTTTGTTTATCGGTAGTACCCTCACTGCAACAAGCATTGGCATTACACTAAGGGTTCTTCGAGATATGAAAAAGCAACATACGAAAGAAGCTCAAGTAGTTCTTGGAGCTGCTATTTTTGATGACATCATAGGGATTATTTTGCTTTCTATTTTGTATGAATTTGCTTTTAGCAAAGAGGTAGATCTATTTGGCGCTGGGAAAGTACTTGCTTTAATTAGCGTGTTTTCGTTGGCCGCCCCTTTCTGTGTTAAAGCCATCGCCCACTTTTTACAAAAGTGGCAGAAAGCCAAATTAGTCCCGGGGTTTATCCCCTCGGTGATAACAGCACTTATTTTACTATTTGGATTTTTAGCCCATGTTTTAGGTGCTCCTTTGCTCTTAGGAGGATTTGTAGTAGGGATAGCTCTTTCTGAGAAGTTTTCTCTGCTTTCTTTTCTTCCTAAAAACAAAGAATTCACCCATAAGGTAGAAGCGGAGATGGCTCCTCTTGTGCATATGTTTACCCCCATTTTTTTTGTGGGCATTGGTCTTTCTTTAGATTTAAGCAGTGTGAATTTTTCTTCCTCGGCTATTTGGCTATTAACAGGAGCACTCACAGTGGGCGCATTTATAGGAAAACTGCTTTCCGGTTTTTGCCTTTTTAAAGAAAGCTTTAGTAGAAAGTGGATTGTAGGGCTTTCTATGATGCCAAGAGGAGAAGTGGGCTTTATTTTTGCAAGCGTGGGCCTTAGCGCCGGTGTTTTTCCTTCTGAAGTTTATACGGCGTTAGTACTTGTAATTATGATTACCACGCTGCTATCCCCACCGGTTTTACGGTTTTTTTATAGCCGCTTTGAGGAAAGTAGTGGAAAGAAAATGGTTGATTATTTTTTGAGAAAATGACATGAGAAAGAGTATGATAAAAAACACACCTAAGATAGCCTCTATTTTACTAGTTTTAGTTAGCTGCATTTTTTCTGGATGCAAATCTTCAGATGGCCCAGCTAAGATAAGACCGCCGATACCGGTTACTGCATTTCAAGTGGAGCCACAAACAATTCCTGCCCCTTTTGAGTTTGTGGGGGTCGCTAAAAGTTCCCACCCTGTAGAAATTAGAGCTAGGGTAGAGGGGTATTTATGGAGTATTGATTATGTCGAAGGATCTGCTGTAAAAAAGGGAGACCTTCTTTTTGTTTTAGACCCACTTCCTTTTGAAGCAGCTGTCTCTGAGGCTAAAGCCTCTTTAGCAGGACACTCAGCCATCTTATGGCGGGCGCAAAAATCTTTAGATCGCCTAACACCCCTTTTTGCTAAAAATGCGGCAAGCCAAAAGGATCTTGACGATGCAACAGCTGATGTATTAACTGCAAAAGCAAGTGTTCTTGCAGCAGAAGCAACTCTTGTAGAGGCGGAGCTTAATTTAAGCTATACAAGGGTAACTTCACCTATTGATGGGCTTTCTGGAAGAGCAGCTTTTAGAGAAGGTACTTTAATTTCTCCGAATGTCAATGGACTTCTTACTTTAGTTTCAGTTATTGATCCTATTTGGGTTCTTTTTAGCGTCTCGGATAATGAAATGCTTCAAGGGCAAGGAGAAAAGGCTAAAAATCAGCTAATCCTTCCCCCTCAGCAAGAGTTCACTGTCACTTTAGAGCTTTCTGACGGAACTATGTTCCCTTATCCTGGAAAAGTGAACTTTACGTCTCCTACCCTTAATCCTGATACGGGAGCTCTTGTTGTGAGATCTACATTTCCTAACCCTCAAGGGATGGTACTTCCAGGACAATTTGTAAGAGCACATGTATCTGGTGCTGTGAGACCTAATGCGATTTTTGTTCCCCAACAGGCAGTGTTTCAAGGGCAAAGTGGGATGTATGTTTTTACGATCAAAGAAAATAACACAGTTTCTATGCAGCCAGTAGAGGCAGGAGAGTGGTACGGAGACTACTGGATCATTAAGCAAGGGTTAAATCCAGGGGATGTTGTAGTGGTTGAAGGAATAAATAAAGTAGTGGATGGATCGACTGTTATTATTACTTCTAAACAAAGTCCTAAAAAGGCTGCTTTATGATTTCTCGGTTTTTTTTAGGACGTCCTATTTTTGCGATGGTAACATCTATTCTTATTGTATTGATAGGACTTGTTGCTCTTGTAAATCTTCCTATAGAACAGTACCCAAATATTACACCACCTCAAATACAGGTTTCTACAAGTTATCCAGGAGCCAGCGCAGAGATCCTATCAGATTCTGTAGCAGCCCCCTTAGAAAATCAGATTAACGGTGTGGAGGATATGATTTACATGTACTCGCAAAATGCGGCTACAGGAAATCTATCCATGAGCGTCTATTTTACCATTGGAGCTGATCCTGATACAGCACTCAATAATGTGCAAGATAGGGTGGATCTTGCCTTAGCACAGCTCCCTGAGGCAGTACAAAAACAGGGTATCATTGTAAAAAAAGAGACCCCGACTATTCTTCTTCTTATAGCCGTGGAATCTGATGGGCGTTATGATGAGATCTATACTAACAACTATGCAACTATTCACATTGCAGATGAGATTTTAAGACTTCCTGGTGTTAGTGATGCAAAACTCATCAATGCCCGTAATTACTCAATGAGAGTATGGCTTAGACCGGATAAGATGGCACAATTAAAGCTTGGGACAAGTGATGTAATTGACGCTATAAAAGAACAAAATGCAGATTATCCACTTGGAGAGTTAGGCGAGCCTCCCACAAGCCTTCCTGTGAAAATAACACTACCTATGACGAGCCTAGGCAGACTTGCTACCCCGCAGCAGTTCGATGAAATTATTTTAAGAGCCACATCAGATGGCTCTACAGTGAAAATAAAAGATATTGGATATACCGAGCTCGGCGCTCAAGATTACACCGTTAATGGAGCTCTTGATGGAAAGACGGCATCCCTTATTGCCATATATCAAGAATATGGAGCAAATGCCCTAAGTGTGGCAGACTCTGTAAGAGCTAAACTGAAGCAGTTAGAGCAAAGATTTCCGCCAGGCATATCCTATGCTGTCCCCTATGACACTACTAAATTTATTAATATTTCCATTAAAGAAGTGGAAAAGACCTTATATGAAGCAGCCTTCTTAGTGGCTCTTATTGTCTTTGTGTTTTTACAAAGTCTTAGAGCAACAATTGTTCCTGTTATAGCTATGATTGTGTCTATCGTTGGAACATTTGCTGGCATGTACCTTCTAGGTTTTTCTTTAAATACTTTAACATTATTTGGGCTTGTTCTTTCTATTGGAATTGTAGTAGATGACGCCATTGTTGTTGTCGAAAACGTAGAAAGAAATATGAGGGAAAAGGGTCTTGCAGCTAAGGAGGCGGCTATAGAGGCAATGAAAGAGGTCTCGAGCCCGATTATTGCTATTGTTTGCGTCCTTTGCGCTGTGTTTATTCCTGTTGCTTTTTTAGGCGGAATTGCAGGGGGCCTTTATAAGCAGTTTGCCATTACTATTTCCATCTCTGTGGTGATTTCTGGTTTTGTTGCCTTGACACTAAGCCCTGTACTTGCTGCCTTTTTACTCAAGAAACATGATTCATTACCTAAGGTAGCAGAAGTTTTTAATAGAGGACTTGCAAAAAGTACAGATTTTTATGCTACAGGAGCATCTTGGCTCCTCGATCATACTAAGATTGCTTTACTTGTTTTTGGAGGTATTTTAGCTTGTTTATTACTTCTTTTTAAAATCATTCCAACAAGCCTTGTCCCGCAAGAAGATCAGGGATATCTATTTGCCTTTGCAAACCTTCCGGAAGAAGCCAGCTTAGATCGCACGCAAGCAACAACGAATGCCATAGGGGACATTGCTTCTAAGAATCCTGCCGTAGAAAACTTTGTATCTATGACAGGTTTTAGCTTACTTGATAATTTGAATAGAACTCCTGTGGGAACGTATTTTGTGATTTTAAAAGATTGGAGTGAAAGAAAAACAAAAGCGCTAAGTGCTGATGGAGTTATGCAAAGTCTAGGCAAGTCGTTTTACGCTGTTCCTGGAGCGCAAATTATGCCGTTTAATCCTCCGGCTATCCAGGGTCTTGGCACCGTAGGAGGCTTTGAGTTTTGGATTGTGAACGAGGGAGACTTGTCCTCTGAAAAACTACAAGAAGTAACACAGCAGTTTATAGAGAGCGCTAAAAAACGTAAAGAGCTTAGCTTCTTGACAACTTCGATTCAAGCGAATTGCATCCAGATTTTTGCTGATGTAGATCGCACAAAAGCTAGAGCTTTAGGAGTAGCAATAGGAGATGTATATCAAACACTGCAAGGGTTACTTGGTTCTGTTTATGTAAATAACTTCAATAAGTATGGACATGTATTCCAGGTTTTAGTGCAGGCGGATCCGGCTTTTCGTTCCTCCTTAGAAGATATAGGAAATATCTATGTAAAATCAGATGTAGGCGCTATGGTGCCTTTAAAATCACTTGTGACATTTCATTATGATAAAGGGCCGAACCTTATCAGTCGTTTTAATGGGTTCCCCGCTGCAAAGATCAACGGATCAGCAGCCCCAGGATTTAGCTCAGGAGAAGCTCTTTTAGCTATGGAAGAAGTAGCAAATGAAGTTCTCCCTCTAGATTTAAACTATGCATGGGGAGGGCAAGCCTATCAAGAAATTGCGTCGGGAGGAAGCTCTACGCTTGCTTTAGCCGGAGCTCTTATCCTTGTTTTTTTAATTTTAGCGGCGCTTTATGAAAGATGGTCCCTTCCCATAGCTATTCTTCTTGCCGTACCTTTCGGTACGCTCGGAGCTCTTATTGCTGTATGGATAAGGGGGCTTGAAAATGATGTGTATTTTCAAATTGGCCTTGTTACCCTTATTGCTTTAGCGGCTAAAAATGCTATTTTAATTGTGGAGTTTGCCGTAATTCGTCGTAAAGAGGGGATGTCGGTTCGAGCTGCTGCTTTAGAAGCTGCTAGGCAGCGCTTTAGAGCTATTCTTATGACGTCTTTAACCTTTATTTTCGGAGTTCTTCCCCTTGTCACGAGTACAGGAGCTGGAGCAGCTAGCCGACACTCCGTTGGCACAGGGGTTATGGGCGGGATGATCTTAGCTACGTTCTTTGGTATTTTCTTTGTCCCATTTTTTTATAAAATCTTGGATAGGAAAAAGGAGGAGAAATCATGCGACAAATAGGGTCTTTTTTTCTTTTTTCTTTTTTTCTTTTTTCTTCTTGCAATTTCGCTCCTAAGTATTCTGGCACTAATATGCCCATACCGGAAACTTTTCGCCTTGATACAGAAGAAGGAGACGCGATGGCAAATGCTTCTTGGTGGAAAAATCTGGGAGATGAGGTTCTAGACGAACTCATTCAAACAGCCCTAAGAAATAATAAAGATTTACAAGTTGCCATGTGGCGAGTATGTCAATATTTAGCACAGGCAGAAGTGGCAAGATCTAGTCTTTTTCCTCAGCTTTCGGGAGCTGGCGGAGCTCTAAAAGAAAAGGTCCCTGTAAATCAGAATTTTTTACCTCTTGGCCTTAGCCCTATTATTCCGGAGTATGCTCTTAATTTGTCTCTATCTTATGAACTTGACTTTTGGGGAAAGGTGCGTAATCAATCTTCTGCTGCCTATTTTGAGTACCTTGCCGAAGTGGAAAATCGTAGAACTATTGTTCTTACTTTAGTCGGTTCTACTGCGCAAAGCTACATCCTTTTACGGCAGCTTGATTTGCAGTTAGAAATGGCTAGGAATATAGAATCCTCAAGGGGTGCTTCTCTTGAAATAGCTAAATACCGCTTTGAAGGAGGGGTTACTTCGGAAATAGAAGTAGAACAGGCCATGTCCGTATATCAAGAGGCTGTGGCTATGGTAAAAGAGCTGGAAAGGCAGGTTCCTGTGCAAGAAAACCTCCTTAGCGTGCTTTTAGGGCAAAGCCCCGGCCCTATTCCTCGAGGAAAATCGTTGAAAGAGCTTATTTTACCGAAAGAAGTCCCTACAGGACTTCCCTCAGATTTACTAACTCGTAGGCCTGATATTTTACGGGCTGAAAATAATTTAAGATCTGCCTGTGCCAACGTTGGCGTAGCTAGGGCTGCATTTTTTCCTCAGTTTAGCTTTGCTTCTCTTTACGGGGTAGAAAGCTTGCAGCTAAAAACACTTTTAAAAAAACCTTCCGTTAATTGGATGATAGGGGGATCTCTTTTACAAGAGATCTTTACAGGGGGGTCTTTAATGGGGCAATTGAAAATAGCGCAAGCACAAAAACAAGAGCTAATTTTTGAGTATGAAAACACTATTCTAAAGGCTTTTAAAGAAGTAGACGATTCCCTTATCGGGGTACAGAAGTCTAAGGAAATATTTGCGGCAGATACCCTGCAGCTGGAAGCTTTGCAAAATTACCTGCGCCTTGCTTGGTATCGCTACTATGAAGGACAAAATCAATATCTTACAGTCTTAGATGCAGAAAGAAAAGTATTTGATGCAGAACTTAATACAGCGGCAGCGCAGGCTAATCAATTTCTTTTCTTAGTAGATCTTTACAAAGCTTTAGGTGGCGGCTGGGTCTTGGAAGAAGATTCTCAGCTTATTCAAGAAAAAAAGTGGTAAAAGATTTTTCTTTTGAAAGGGATCTTTACATTCGGTGGATTTGGTTTTGTTGAGTCGTTAGAATAGCTTTATTATGTTAAGAAAGAAAGGAGATAGTTTTTAGCCTTTCATGCAGCCGTGTATTTGTCATTTTCTGGGTTATTCTTTCTTGTAGATAGATTTCTTTTTGTTCTGGGCTCATAGTTTGGAATTCTTCTATTTTTTTGTTTATGCGATGAATGACTAAATCTTTAAATGCTTGTTGATCTTCTTCAGATAGGGCATAACTATCGAGATTGAGGAGTAGATCTGAAAGGGGATCTAGTTCTATTGGGATTTCTTGTGGACAGGGAATCCTTAATAATTCCCTTAAGCTCTCAATCAAATAGTCTAGATGTTCTATCGTTGTTAGTGGGATGGAGTCAAATCGGTCGTTAATTAACCCAATATATATAGAGACGCTTCTTTCTAGTTCTATTATTTTATTTTGGATGATTTCGGAGCAAATATCTTGAAAGTCTTCAAATTCAGGGTTTCTTACTAAGGAAGAAAGATCGGAAAAAGGTTTTTTTATAGAAAAATTACCTTTTAGGATGTTTTTGAAGCCTTGCGCGTTTTTAACATTTTCAGAAAGTGATGTAGTGACTGGAACTGCAGTTAGTATAGAAGTGATTTCGCCTTTGAATATAAACAACTTAGAGATTTTGCTGACCACATTTGAGACAGTTGATAAGAAGACTTCTTCAGTATACTTTTCTTTCATATTATCAAATACTTTGCTAAATGTAGCTATTTGCACTTTTGTTAATGCTGAAGGCACAGGCAGAGGGATCCCGCTGGCTAAATGGGAGAGAGCCTTTTCTATAGCTTTACGAGTCAGGGGGCCTATTGGGCGGGAGTCATCTAAAAGAGTCTGGTAAATAAGGATTGCATCATTATTTACACGCGTTAAAGAAATAGTTGTCATAAGTGATCTATCCTATTATCTATATGAAATGATTGTAGCATGGGTTAGTAGTTATTTTCAATATTTTATTAATATAAAAAGCCTATTGGGATAGGTGTCTCATTTTTATTTTTGCTCAGAACATTCTAAATAACTAAGGACCAGGTTGAAACCTCCACACAATTCCAATATAGGATTTCAAGAGAGGAGGTGATTCTGTGCTAGAGCCAATATAGAGCCCCTTATCGCGTTTTTGAGGTACCAACCAGGGGTCTTTGACTAAAATATCTAGTTGTTCGGTGAAAGTGGTCTGAACTTGACTGGTGGTATATATTTTTGTGGGGTTTGTCACAATTCCTCCCTTAAAATATTTTAATTTAAGTTAGTATGTTTTTTAATATTATTTATATTGTTGTTTTGTTTTAATAGTATCTTAAGTAATTAAGAATAAGGTTGAAACCTCCACACGGCACCCATATAGTGTTTTTCTGACGGGAGGGGTGATTCTGTGTCTTCGTCAATATAGATCCCTCTTTCGTCTTCTCTTGGTTGTAATCTAGGATAAAGGTTAGGGTCTGAGTTTTTTTCACATCGTTGAATGGATCCTGTAAATAAATTTGCACCCGAGATGATTTTCTCTACGCAGACCGCTACGGTTAATTCAAATAGTCTTGAGACGGCAGCGGGTTCTCTACCTCGGTTTGGTAAAGCGTGAACCATCGCAACTTGCTCTTCATAAGATTTATTAGCACTTTCTTTCAGGATTCCTTTTGGTATAAGAGCCCAGTAGGAGCTTTCAAAAGCTTTTTTCTGGGAATCGTAAGATTCAATATAGCACCCAGTAATCCAGGCACCTGCAATCTTAATATTAGAAAATAAAGTATCCGCGTCCTCAAAAGAGAATTCTTTCCTGTTTACCTTTTCTGGCATAAGGACTAGCATATGCGTTTCTCCTACTTTCGAGCCTTCAGGAAATCCTTCAATATTAATGCTTGGCTGCTCTAGAATCTCCAATATTCCTTCTGGGATAGGCACGTCCTCTACTTCAGCTCTTATATAGGTCTCCCATTCTTTGGCACCTCTTAAGCAGCCGGGAAACCGGGCTCTTATTGCATCTTCGTCAGCTCTTTGAATGATATCCCAGGTACGTTCAAGAGAGCAGCCTTTGTCGATTGCTTTACTGACTCTGTCGATAGTTGCTGCATTTATGGAAATGGCTATTTTGGAATCTTGCATTCTAGAAAAAATAGGCAGGAAGATTTCGATCTTTCTCTGAAGATTGCTCGCAGCTTCTGCTGTTGGAATATCTTTGCTCGCTTCGATGTTGATAAACATTTCTATGAAAGGAAGACACTCTAAGGGGATTTCTTCCCAGTTGAATTTTACTTTAAATGTTATCATTGCTAATTTTGCAAAGGACTCTCTAGAGAATCGTTCTATTTCCGCAATCCGTATATGGGGATTACGCTCTCCATCTAAGAACCTGTTAGCGTATGCTATAACTTGAAAATAGGACACTTTCATTGTAAGTAAAAAACGTACGGAATTTGTGCTTATGCTTTGAGAAGAAGAGGTATCAGAAGAAGAGGTGCCTATTGCCACTTCAGGATATGCTAGGGCAATAAGTCTATTCTTGATGAGATCTTTTATTTGAGGGGCGGTTTGTTTTATATCTCTTAGAGTTCTTGGCTTATCTGTTAGCGGGTCTCGGCCATTCGCTGCAATCCATTGATATATTGCAGCTTCATGATAATAGTGCTTATGAGTTTTGCCTTTATCGTCAGTATCTTCTAAGTATACAGAATCGTCGGCAGGAATATCAAGGGCGATTTTGCATTCATAAGCCTGTAGGACTGGGTCTTCAGTAATTTTATCTGCAAGGTCCGGGTCTTCTGCTATGAATTCTAAAGTTGGGAGGCTCACTGTTAAATAAGATAGCGCTTTGGCTGAAGCGAAGACTATAGCCTGATTGATATCCATCCCTTCGGCTAGGCCGTTAGCTAAAAAACTATTAAGGGTGGCTTTGAAAACAGGGAGGCGGTAGGGAGGGCAAATGGAGGTGAAAATGCGCGCAAATCGTTCCTCTCTCAGCGTTGAGAGCGTTTGTTTTAGCAGGCCTTTCAGAAAGCCTTTTGTTGCAGGCTGCTTTTCTAATGCAGGCAAATTAAACGTGCTATACAGTGCTTTAACTCGACCTTGCAGATTTAGAGGAATTGCTATAAGTAGAGGTTTAATGTCGCCACCCTCTCTTAGCATTTCTTTTACGATCTTTTCTATGTTATTTTTGGACATCAAGGGGTCTTTGACTATACTATCTAGTTCTTCGGTAAAAATAGTCTGAATTTGAGTGGGGGTATATATGGGCGATGTCACTCCTGACTCCTTTAAAATGGTTTAATTTTAAAATTAGCATATTTTTGACATTATTCGTAAGGTTATTTTTGTTTTTAATTATTTAAAGGAATTCTTTTTGTTTTAAATGGTTTCTAGCATTTTGAATTGGACATTGACTTATAGAGTGTTATAGGGATAATGGTTTAGGAAGATATTGTTATAAGGTGTATTTTGGTACTTTATGAGAGATAAAAAGAAGTTATCTATCTTAGGTTCAACGGGTTCTATAGGGATTCAAACTTTAGAAGTAGCTCGTCATCTAGGGCTTGAAGTCGTGGCCCTAGCTTCTCATAGTCGTATAGATCTTTTACTTTCCCAAATTCAAGAATTTCGTCCTGCGATTGTAGCTGTTTTTGATAGGGAAAAAGCCTTAGAGCTAAGGCGTCTTGTTCCTCATACCCCTGTTGTCTTTGGCAGTGAAGGACTAGAAGAGGTGGCTTCCTTCCCTGGGGCTGATCTTGTCATTTCCGCAATTACTGGATTTGCCGGCGTTGCTCCGACTATTTCTGCTATTTTAAGTGGTAAAAATGTGGCGCTTGCCAATAAAGAAGTACTTGTTGCAGCAGGAGAGTGGATTATGAACCTTGCAAACGAGCGCGGGGTAAAGATACTTCCTGTTGATAGCGAGCATAGCGCTCTTTTTCAGTGTCTGGAAGGGAAGAACCTGGGAGAAGTTCGAAGGCTCATTGTTACAGCTTCTGGGGGTCCTTTTTTTCGTAGGCAGAAAGGGGAATTTTCAGAAATCACTTTGGAGCAAGCTTTAAAGCATCCTAGCTGGAAAATGGGACCTAAGATCACAGTGGACTCTTCAACCCTTATGAATAAAGGCTTAGAAGTTATTGAGGCATTTCATTTATTTGGGCTGTCAGTTGATAAGATAGACGTGATTGTACACCCTCAAAGTGTAATTCACAGTATGGTGGAAATGCAAGATGGGGCTATGTTTGCCCAGATGTCAGTGCCTAGTATGACTTTGCCTATTCAATATGCCATTACTTGGCCTCAAAGAGAAAAAGGGATTCTTCCCCCGTTTTCTTTTTTAGAGCACCCTAAATTAGAATTTTTCCCCTTAGAGCCAGGGAAGTTTATTTGTTTGGAACTAGCTTATGCGGCCCTCCGAGAGGGGGGGAGCTTTCCTTGTTTTTTAAATGCAGCTAACGAAGTTCTTGTCTCCCGCTTTTTAAATAAAGAGATTGGATGGGTTGATATTGGTGTGAAGTTAGAAAAGCTTTTAGAAAGACATCAAAAGGAAGAAAATACTTCTTTGGAAACAATTTTTGCAATTAATGCTTTAGCGAGGCAGGAAGCTTTAACTATTTAACGAAAGGTTTTTTACACTTATGATCAGTATATTGTATTTTGTTTTAGCAGGCCTTGGCCTGGGTTTTCTTGTTTTTATCCATGAGCTTGGGCACTATGTTGTAGCAAGAAGAGAAAAAATGAAAATAGAAGTGTTTTCTATTGGATTCGGCAAGCCTTTTATCTCTTGGCAGAAAGAGGGAGTAAAATGGCAGGTATGTTGGATCCCTTTTGGAGGATATGTCCGTATTGCTGGCATGGAAAAGAAAGGTTCTTTAGAGCCTCATGAAATTGAAGAGGGGTTTTATGGAAAAAAACCTTTAGCTCGTATTAAGGTGGCGTTAGCAGGTCCTATTGTAAATATTATATTTGCATTCTTGTTGTTTTCCATTATCTGGCTTGTAGGCGGTAGGGAGAAACCTTTTTCGAATTACACACATCTTATCGGGTGGGTAGACCCTTCCTCTGACTTGTATAAAATGGGAGTGCGCCCCGGCGCTGAGATTACAGAATATAATGGAAAACCTTTCCATGAGTTTACCCAGCTCTTATATGGAACCTTACTCGAGAAAGGAGAGCAAAAGATTACAGGGTATCAAATTGACTATGTAAATCGAAATAAGACGCCTTTTACCTATAGTATGGATGATATAGAAAACCATAAAGGGCAGGAAAGGACTGTGTCTTTGCTCTCTATTATAAATCCAGCTTCTTATTTGATCTATGAAGAGTTGAGTAATCAAGATACAAGCTCTTCGATGAGAGAAAGTGGAATACAGCCTGGAGACAGGGTTCTTTGGGTAGATGGGGAGGTAGTCTTTTCTAAAAGACAGCTCGTTTCTTTGGTAAATAGAGCAAGGTCTCTACTCACAGTCCAAAGAGGAGATTCGGTGTTTCTTACGCAAATTCCAAGGCTTAAAATAGGGGATTTGCGCATCAATTCCTTAGAAAAAGCAGAGCTTCAAGACTGGGCTTATGCAAGTAATTTGCAAGAGGAAGTGTCCCAGCTATTTTTTATTCCTTATAAAATTTCTCCTAAGGGAGAGGTTGAGTCAGTAACAGCTTATGTCGATGAAAATGCTTTCGAGCAGAAGGAATTCCAACCCAGACTTTCTGCAGTAGAAATCCCTCTTTTACCGGGGGATCGCATTTTAGCTGTAGATGGGAAGGACGTGTCCGGAGGACAGGAGTTTTTTAATGCGGTGCAAGTTAGACATATTCAGGTGATAGTGCAAAGAGGCATTGCCTATCCCCCGATTCCTTTTGAAAAAGCCGATGAAGATTTTATGAAGGGAGTTTCTTTTGCTGATCTAAATGCTCTAGTAGATGGAGTGGGGGTGAAAAAGGCTCTAAATAATAAAGGGAACTTGTATTTGCTTAAGCCGATTGTTCCAAAGCCTATGTCTGATTTTTTAGTATCTGATTCTATAAAAGAAAAAAGAATGACTATGGAAGCTGAGCAAAAAAAGCAAATTGAAGCTATTAAGAACCCTAAAGAAAAAGAAAGAGCGTTAATTGCTTTAGAAAAAGAAAAAAGAAGACTCTTGCTTGGAGGCCTCTTAGAGGACCGCGTTGTAGATTACAACCCTTCTCCAGTTGTTCTTTTTGGAAACGTCCTTAGTGATATGTGGAAAACTCTTAGCGCCTTATTTACCGGATATTTAAGTCCTAAGTATTTAGCGGGTCCAGTAGGGATAGTACAGACCATGAAAAATGGATTAGGATTAGGGATCCCTGAAGCTCTTTATTGGCTCGGATTAATTAGCGTAAATTTAGGCGTTATTAATCTTCTCCCTATCCCTGTTTTAGACGGAGGTCATATTTGCTTTTCTCTATACGAGGCGATTACTAGGAAACGGATTAAAGCAAAAGTCATGGAAAGATTAATCATTCCTTTTGCGGTTCTTCTCATAGCTCTTTTTATGTACACAACGTACCATGATATTCTAAGAGCTTTCTTTTCGAGGTTTTAAATTGAAGTCCCTCCCCTGATTTCTTGGGGGAGGGGACTTAAGTTTATGTAGAAGCAAAAACTCGCCACTCTTTGCTTTTAAGTTCTTTAGGGTGATAGATTTCTTTGAAAGCTTTAAAAAAAAGAGCCGTTACTATTTTATCTTCAGGATTTCTTGGAGGGAATACAAATTGGTTGTTTTCATAATCAGATTGATTTTCTGGGGGGATTTCAATGCCGAATTCACAGAGAAATCTTGCTAGATTGGTATCGTAAAATGTGGGAAAATCATTAGGATCAAACGCTATAATTTGGGTCTGGGATTTAGGATCTACTAGTATCATTACTTTTCCTGTTTTGTTTTTTTCTAGTGACAGGTTAGTTTAAATGAAAGGGCTTTAACTATAAAGCGCTGTTTTTCTATTTTAATTTATCCTCCGCCAAATACGCTTTCTTTTCTTTCTTTTGTCATATCCATACGTTTTGAGAGGCTCTTTGCTGAAAAGGGTGCTCCGGTTGTAATATGATAAGTAAGTTCATTTGCGCAGGCTTGTAATGCATAGGATTTGACGCCTTCTTGTTCAGGTAGTAGCTCTTGTAAGTCGGAGTACTCAGGGTTTCGAAGAGCTAAGGCGCATGGCTCTAAATATTCATGCAGGGTCGCTATTATATTGGTTGAAAAATCGCTGCTTATAGTTAGTGCTTTATCATGGCATACTTGTAAAAAAGACTGTTCTGCATTATGAAAGCGGCTTTTAAGCATGAAAGAGCCAAGCTCGAATGGTGTTAAATCAAGGGCTGCTCCTATTTTTAGAAACTCTAAAGTCGTATTGGCCATCTCTAATATTTTGGAATCTAAGCCTGGTATTTCCTCTAGCAGATGAGATCTCATTGTATTCCAATCTAAACGTGCAATAGCGGCTTTTTCTCTAGGTGAAAAGTGTGTCTTAGCAGAGGATAGGGTAAGCCAAAAAAATCGAGGTTTATCTATGAGATCTTTAGAAAGGGTAAGAGAGTGATCTATTGGAATTAGATGCCCGTCTTTTCCTATGAGGGTATTGGCTTCTCTTCTGTCTGTATTATTTAGTAAAATATCTAATATAGCTAAGGTTCGAATTTCTAAAGGAGGAATTGCTTCTTTTTCGGCAGAAGACAAAGTCTCTACACTTCCCGTATTAGGAACAAACTCTTGCATAGAGCAGGTAAGAGAAATAGGTCCTACTGATTCGTCGTAATTTGCAATTGTAGGGAATTTATCAGAAAGAATCTGGACTGCTGTAGTCTTTGGTAGGCGCGCGTCTATTCCGACAGAAAGAAGATCTGTTGCTACTACGCTTGCCACTTGCTCCCTAACAACCATTTCGTGATAGGGAATCCCAAGTCTAAGAGGTCTATGGAGATCCGCAATCATTCCTATTGCCGGCTTAATGACAGAGTGTTTTTTTTGTAATCCCGTATCAACTAGAAAAAAGGTGGAGGAGACTCCTTTTGCTGATTCTTTATTAGAAGTATCTAAAGAGATAATCTCCCCTTCTAAGGGGTCGTTAATTAATGCATGAGATCTTTGTGACCAGGAAGAGACTTCATCAGCTAGTGAAATTCGGGGAATAGTAAAGAAATCTGTACAGGCCTTTGCTTTTTCTTCAAAGCTTAGTATTCTTTGTTTTTGTATGTATAGGGTGTCGTCATCTAAGAAAAGAGTTCTTGGTTTTTTGCTTGCATAAGACGGGCTTTGTTCAGCGGATAGGGAGCTAATGGCCCGTTTGCTTGCTTTAGTGATTTTGTCATCGAGTGAGGGTGGGACTTTTTCTGGGCTTGGGGGGGTATCTGAGCGAATATATGTGCTTGAATCTAATCTGTGCATCTTATTCCCATTAAGAGTCCGTTATTTACAATTATAATTAAATCGAAATTTAATTTCAACTGTAGTTTTGTTTTAAATTAGGCTGCGAATTTTTTTTGTGATGTTTTTATTTATTTGAATGCGCCGGTTTAAAGTAGGAGTGTAATAAAGGGATTAAAATAAAAAATACTCAATTCAGAAGGAAGTATAAATTTATGAATCTTTCAGGGTGAGATAAGTAAATGAAATTCACTCTAAGTCATCTATGCAACAAGGCCAGGTCTTTTTCTTTAATTAGTTTTTAAGAATTCGCTAAAGTCAATGATTTCAGAAAAGAATCCTGAATTAGTAACGGTATCGGTTACGCCATTTACATGAATTAAAACAGCGAATTTGGAAAAACCCTTAGGAGCTATTAGCGAGTGTAGCTTTTTCTCCATTTCTTGGAAGATTTCGCTTCCTATAGGGTTTTTGGAGAATTTAATTTCGCAAATAAATAAGGTGTTGAATTTTGTTTGAATAAGATAGTCTATCTGACACCCCGGAGTTTTTATTGTCTTTCTTTGAAAAAAAGGATTGTCGGATAAGATGACATCCTGGTTTAGACGGAGTTTTTTAATAATTAGTTGTCTGTTATTTAAGACGAGATTTTCAAATTGTAATCCCATAATAGCATCCCAGCCCGGCAGAGAAAAAATAGATTGGTTTTCGAAGTGTCCTTGTGCGATCTTATTTTTATTTGGTAGTATATATTTAAGATAGAAGCGTACATAATTATCAGAGAGTCTGTATTTACTTAAAGAGGACTCTTTCCCATCTTTAATATTCCAAGTATAGTCTCTGGAAATAAAGCCAGATTTTACGAGGTTGTCAAGGTACTCATTCATATGCCCATTTTTAATAGCTTTAAGTGCATTAACAATATCATTGAATTCTAGACTTCCGTTTACAAGATGAGTGACAATTTCTTTATAAAAAGAACTTCTTTTAGAAAATAAATCATAAAAGATATCTTCAAATTCACGATAGAGAATTCCACTTATTTTAAATCAAAGGCGTTTAATGTTTTCTTCCGCAGTCATTGATTTTTGTATTTCTTCTAAATAACGAGGAATACCGCCAGTTAAACATAAAATCTTAAGTTGTTCATAAGCTTCGAGCTCTCTTCCTTGTTTAGAAAGAAAAAGAGTGCATTCTTGCAGGGAAAGTTCTTGTAAATAAAGAATAAGAGAAATTCTACCCAAAAACCCCGTGCTGCTTAAAATATTTTTCTCTATCCAGGGGGAAATTGATCCACATAAAACAAATATCAGCTGAGAATTTTGTTTGAAATAAAGATCCCATGCATTTTTTAGTTTTCCAAGAAAACTAGAATCTTTTGAGCCCATCCAAGAAATTTCATCAAAAAGAATAATGGTTTTATTTTGTTGCACCTGAGCGGCTAATAGGGTAAATAATGTTGCCCAGTCATCAGATTTAAGTCCTTGAAGGCCAAAAAAATCACCCATTTGTCTTGCAAATTCATTCCGTTGTTTTTGAGCGGTGGTTCTTTTATCTGGAGGGAGCCCTGAAAAAAAATAGTAACGATGATTTTTTCCGAATTCTTGGATAAGGCGGCTTTTTCCTATTCGACGGCGGCCCTGGACAACAACCAAGCTTGCACTGTTTTTTTTAAAAAGCAGCTCTAAATCTTCTAATTCTTTTACACGTCCTATAAATGGGGGGGGGGGTGTCATCTCAGTCCTTAGTTTCGGCATAAAATCACTATTTTGCTATTTTATGCCCAAAATAAGCAAGTTGTTTTTCGGGCACAAAATCACTATTTTGCTATTTTATGCCGTTTTTTCTATATTTCCATTGGGGAAATAGCCAGAAGAAAACAGTTGTTGAAATTTTTTACGAGAATCCTAACGAGGTTCTGACCTATGTTACCTCGATTCCAGGGAGCAAAGACCAGGGCTAAGTTTCTCTTTTTTCTGGAAAAATCCAGCGATAGTAACTATGGTGGACCACAAAAACCGTCCTTGCCCAAAAATTGTCTTCTCTCAAAAAATCTCTAAAACTCAACATCCAATATGCCTCCCTCCATTTATTTTTTACACTAAGAAAATTCTGTTAAAAATCACTCTAAAAGTTGGCTGAAATCGATGATCTTGTCGAAATACCCTCGATCGAAAACGCTATCTTCCACAGCGTTCACATGGATAAGGACAGGTCGAATTGGAAATCTCTTTGGGACTTTGAGGCGTCTTGTTTTTTCTTCCATTTCTTCAATAACTTTGGGCCCTATAGGATTTTTTGCAAATTTTACTTTGCAAATATAAAGAGTATTGAAACGTGTTTGAATCATGTAGTCAATTTGACATCCGGCCTGTCTTGCAGCTGAATTCTGGAAAAAAGGTGGCCAATATCACTTTTTGTCGGAAGCGCAGGGTGTTAGGTGTTTTGAATTAAGAGGTATAAGAGGGAAGGCCCTTTATAGAAGCCTCCCTCTTTTTTGAGATTATTTATTTTCTTCGTCTAGAATTTCTACTTCAGCTTCTTCCATCTCTGGCTTTTGGCTTTGTGGTCCTTGCGAAGGTCCGGCTCCCGGAGCTGCTTGTCCTTGTTGTTGCATGGCTTCTCCGATTTTTTGCATATGCTCGTTAAGCTCATCTTTAGCAGAGCGGATTGAGGAAATATTAGTTCCTTCCAAAGCTTTTTTTACGGCATCTACTTTAGCTTGGACTTCATCGACAACATTTTGTGGGAGCTTGTCTTTATAGTCCTTAAGAGCTTTTTCTGCGCGGAAAGCAAGAGAGTCAGCTTCGTTACGTGTTTCCACTTCTTCTTGCTTTTGCTTATCTTCTTCAGCGTGATCTTCAGCATCTTTTAGCATGCGTTTGATTTCGCTTTCAGAAAGACCGGATTTTGCTTCAATACGGATTTTTTGCTCTTTGCCCGTTTGAACATCTTTAGCAGAGACGTGTAAAATACCATCAGCATCAATGTCAAAGGCTACTTCAATTTGAGGAGATCCTCGTGGAGCTGGGGGAATATCTGTTAAATCAAATCTTCCAATCTCTTTATTGTCTTTAGCCATTTTACGCTCCCCTTGAAGAACGACAATGGTTACTGCAGGTTGATTGTCTGAGGCCGTAGAAAAGATTTGTTTTTTCTGTGTAGGAATAGTAGTGTTTCTCTCTACAACAGGAGTTAACACCCCTCCGTAAGTCTCAATTCCTAAAGTAAGAGGGATAACGTCAAGAAGAAGAACGTCTTTTACGTCACCGGATAGAACAGCTCCTTGAATAGCTGCTCCAATAGCGACCACTTCATCCGGATTGACTCCTTTATGTGGTTCTTTCCCGAAGATGTCTTTTACTTTTTTCTCTACAGCTGGCATACGAGTCATTCCACCGACTAAAATGATTTCATCAATTTGGTCTTTGGTTAGGCGTGCGTCTTTTAACGCTTTTAAGCAGGGTTCCATAGTTCTTTCAATAAGGTCGTGCACAAGGCTCTCTAGTTTAGCTCTTGTTAGAGTTAAGGCTAGGTGTTTAGGTCCTGTTGCATCCATAGTGATGAACGGTTGGTTGATTTCTGTTGTTTGTGTGCCAGAAAGCTCTATCTTTGCTTTTTCAGCAGCATCACGAAGTCTTTGTAATGCCATCTTGTCTTTACTTAAATCAAGGCCTGTGTCTTTTTTAAACTCATCAAGCATCCAGTGGAGAATAGCATTATCAAAGTCATCGCCACCAAGGTGAGTGTCTCCATTAGTTGAAAGTACTTCAAATACGCCATCCCCAATTTCTAATACGGAGATATCAAAAGTTCCACCACCAAGGTCAAATACGGCTATTTTCTTATCGTGCTGTTTATCTAATCCATAGGCTAAAGCGGCAGCTGTAGGCTCTGGAATAATCCTTTTTACGTCAAGACCTGCAATGCGTCCTGCGTCTTTTGTGGATTGTCTTTGGGAATCGTTAAAGTACGCAGGAACAGTAATAACCGCCTCTGTGATCTTTTCTCCAAGGTAAGCTTCTGCTGTCTCTTTCATTTTAATGAGAACTTGAGCTCCGACTTCTTCAGGAGTCATCATTTGTCCTTCTACTTCAAATACAGCATCTCCATTTGCGTTAGGGCAAACTTTATAAGGTACTGTTTTGATCTCAGACTGTACTTCTGCATATTTACGTCCTATAAAACGTTTTGCAGAATAGATTGTCTTCTCTGGATTGGTAATAGACTGTCTTTTAGCAGGAATTCCAACGAGTCTTTCACTTCCTTTATAAGAAACGATAGAAGGGGTCGTTCTTGTGCCCTCTGCTGTAGCGATTACCTTAGGAACTCCTCCTTCCATGATGGCGACACAAGAGTTTGTTGTGCCAAGATCAATTCCTATAATTTTACTTTTTTTAGTGTTTTTTTCTGACATATACGCTTCCTTGGTTTGATAATTTAATTTTGTGTAGTTTCTTCTTGAGTTTTTGGTTTTTTAGCTACCTTTACTCTTGCAGGACGAATCGTTCTGTGAGCGCTTTTGTAGCCTTTGCAATATTCTTGTAAGATTTCTCCTTCTTGGCAGGACTCGGATTCTTCAGTTTCAACAGCTTCATGAAGGTGGGGGTCGAAAAATGTTCCCATAGCATGAAAAGCTGTGATGCCATTGTTAGAAAGAGCTTCTTTAAATTGTCCTAGGATCATTTGGAATCCTTTAGCCCAATTAGCGGTTTCATCGGACATTTGACTTGTAAAGCTAAGAGCCATTTCAAGATTTTCTATAGGAGATAGGAATTCTAAAATAGCATTTTCTGTAGAAAAACGCATCATGTCGACTTTCTCTTTTTGGAGTCTTTTACGGGTGTTTTCTGATTCAGCAAGTAGGCGTAGGTATTTATCTTTACATTCAAGAAGCTCAGCTTCTACGCTTTTTTCTGCAGGAGCCGCGGCTTCGTTAGCTTCCTCAAAGGATGGATTTTCTTGGTTTTCTTCTGTCATAGTTAATTTCCTTATGTTTGATCTTCTAAAAGTAAGTCAGGTCCTGCTTCTTGCTCTAATAGCAGGGTGGTTTGTTTTCTATAGTCTAATTGCGCAGCTTTAGGTTCTCGATAGCTGATTTTGAATTTATAAAGGCTTTTCGTCAGAGAGGTGCTTAGGATTTCTGATACCGTTTTTAAGGTGGCAAATAGTTTTTTGTAGGGGGCTCTTGCAGGACAAAGTATAGCTAGGCTTCCTACAACTGTTTGATGGATGTGGTAGGGTATGGCTAAAATAGTCGAAGAGCTTGCTGAAGCTGAAAAGGTGCTTAGGTCATCTCCAATCCAAAAAGTAAGCTCTTTTTTTTCGCTGCACTCCGAAAGGAGTGTTCTTAAGGTGTTGTCATTTTCAAAAAGAGCGAGGCCTCCCGCTAGACTCGAGGCATCATTGAAATCAGGGTAGCTTAGCATTTTGGAAAACCCTGTTTTGAGGATGTCGCTAGAAGAAAAAGTCGAGTAATTCATGATGTGACGAAGCATGGCTTCATTATATAAAGTCGTGGCCATCTTTTCTTCTTCTTGACTTATGTCTACTTTGTTAGTGCCTGTTAACTTCCAGTGGAAGAATTTTTCCATGCGCTTTAAAGAAAAGGTGCTTAGTTTTTTTTCTGTTAAGAGGATTTCTGTGCGGATTGTGCCAAAGTCTGTGATAAGAACGCAGAGAATGCGATGAGTATCTATGGAAACAAGTTTAATATCGATGATGAAATCTTGATCAAAGCGGGGAGAAGAAAGAAATACGGCTCCTTGGGAGAGGTTAGAAAGGATCTCGGCAGCCTGTTGAAGATGCAGGTGTACCTCCCTTGTTTCTTTATGTAAAAGCGTAGTGAGGTCTTGCTTTTCTTCCAGAGTAAGCTCTGCAGTCTGGCAAACAGTGCTGGCATACATTTTATAAGCTAGATTTGTGGGGATTCTTCCTCCCGAGGCATGGTGCTGTTTTAAAAAGCCGTTTTCTTCTAGCTTAGCAAAATAATTGCGAAGTGTTGCCGGGCTTAAGGAGTCAAAGCCTTTTTCTTTAAGGGTTTGAGAGCCTACCGGTTTACCTGTTTGCAGGTAGAGCTCCACAAGTCCTATTAAGACCTTGTGTTCTCTTTCTTCTTTGCTGGGCTTTTTGGCGAGAAAGGTTTTCAATTTAGCACTCTCCATTCAGGTCTGCTAGTTCATTTCTGTCTTTTAATGGCTATCTTAGCAAAAGAGGAGAATATCTGGCAATAAAAATTAGCACTTAAGTGATTGAATTGCTTATTTTCTATGTAAAGCGCTGAATTTCTTTATGTTATAAATTTATCTTGTCGTTTTTCTCAAAGGGCGATCTTATTTGTTTAGTCCTTATTAATTAACGAAGACTCAGATACTTATTAAATCATAATAATTGTTATTTTATTTTATTTTTGAATTGTGTAAAATAATTGTTAACTAGTATTAAATGATGGAGTTTTGTGTGGGACAAATGGTAGTGAATGCAGGGGGCGTTAGCTCGTATTCTTTTAAGGAGGCCTGCAGTTTTATTCCCGTTGAACAGCTTCCCCGGGTTGCAATAGTAGCTTGTCAGTGTCTATCTTTTGTTCCTGCTTTTAGAATTCCCGCTTCTTTAGCTTGTCGATGTATTTCTTTATCTATTTCAGGAGCAGTAACTATAGAAAAATGGAATGACCTAAGCTATTCCATGCTTTTTATTCGTTCTTTGAAAATCACCTCCATTACACTTGGAATAATAGGAATATCTTTGGGAGGGCCTCCTGCTTTTTTAGTCACGTCACTTCTTTTGGATTTGGTTTTTCAAATTGCTAATTTAAAGGTATGTCTTAGTAGGGATAAGGGTCCGCTAAGCGTGAGGCCCTTAGTTATGGGTGGAAGGAATATTCTCACAGATGCTGCTTTTGCAGCAATAAGCTCGCTTTCTAACGAATGTGCTCGCACAGTAATCATTATGCTATATACATTTCCAATTTCATTTATTTTTCATTTTTTCGGCCTTCTGCTTGGTGTTGGTGATAATATACAGAAGGGTCGAAAATGGAGTGATCTTTTGTGTGAATTCTTCCAGATTACACTTTCAATAATTTCTTGTTGTATTAGCTTCGTTACCGAATTTGGATACCATTCTGAAATTACGGTGCCAGATTCAGGATGGAAAGTGGTGGATTTTTCAGGGCGCTTATATCAAGATTTGCATAAAGGACATAATGACGTACAGGATTTGGATAATTACCATCTATTTTTAGTGTCAAATTTAGGAGAGCGTACGGAGCTTCATCTTGAGCCTCTAGGGGTTTCTATGCCTCTTGCTGAGCTAATTACAACTAGTTTTGATTTTGGGGAAATAGATGCGTATAAAGAAAATGTCTTACAGAGACGTTTTGATGTTGTTTATAATTTAGCAAATACGGCAGAAGGACCTAATAAGAAAGCCTCTTTTGTGCAAGAGTTAGTGAAATTAGTAAACCCCCCTCGGATAGCACAGTCTAAAAGCAATCTGCTTAAAGTTTGGAAGGTAATAAATAGTATGGAGGAGTCTGAAAAAGGACTCTTATTAAAGTTACATCTAGATCTAGTTCCGATACTGTGTATTTTGGAACAGTATTTCGAAATTTTGAGGGAGTCCGGCATAGATGAAAAAATACGACAAGAAGCTAAAAAGGAGCTGATGGATTTCTTGCATAGTTTAGCATTAAATGCTACCGAAAGTAAAAAGCTTAGATCCAGTGCTACATATGTGGCAGGTCGTATTTTAGATTATCAAATAAGCCTGGGACTAATTGATAAAGATCCTTTAGTGGAGGTGGCTACCTCTACTATTTTGAAGTTTCACGGAGATAAGGCACACCCAGATTATGTCTATGCACGGACAAGATCTATTGAAGACGAGTATAAGACGCCGTGGGCCGCAATTGAGCCTCTGTCGTTATCTTTAGACTCTAGCGGATTTGCTTTAGTAAAGTTGCGGTATCAAGGTTTGCAGGAGGGGCTAGCAAGAGTGCAAGAATTAGGAAAGACCCATAGGGAATTTGCTGATTGGATAAAAAAGGTAAATCAGGGGCTTAAGCCCGGATCTATACAACTGGGCCCGGAAGTTTTTAAAGAGCTTCTAGAAAGTTTTTTAACACATATAGACGAGGAGCTTGTAAAGGAATCATCAGATAGGCTGCTAAAGTTACAGGAGCTGGTAAAGAAAATACAAATGGAGTTCACAGATCCGAGCAGATCAGTAAAGCAGTGGATGGAGGCTCCGATAGGGACGGAGGATTCTCTAGTCGATAAGAAACAGGAAAGGCTATATGCCATAGCGGCGGCTATTTTACAAAAAGAGGCTACAGCCCCGGGGGGTGGGCTTCTGAGTGACAGAGAAGAACTGATGCGATCCTGGCTTCCTTCAATTCAAGAGTGCTCCGTGGGACAAGAAGAGGGAATAGCCTATTGCTATACTAATCTTAGGTCATCAGGAGAGATTCCTAGTCAAGACTCTTCTGTTGCCTTTAGACTAGAGGTGGAAAATTCTCTTGCTTTCTTAGATAGTGAAGTACAGAAGGTAATGGAAGAGGTTTTACCGGAAGTGCTTAGAGAGTTTGGTATTTCACTTAATCAGGGAGTTCATCACAGTTTAAATTTGAAAAATATATTGGGAGAAGGCTGTGGGTTAAATCATACTATGAAAAGGGACCCTTTTGGAGGAATCGCTGATAGAGTCTTATTATCACAAAAAAGAGAAACCCTTTTAAAGGTGTTTTTTTCGCTTTTGACAAAGGCTCTTGTGGTTTCACTAAAAAATGATACAACTCTAGAGGTGAATGCAGCAAAAAGTAAACTCTACAGTAATTTAATGGTATTTTTTGAAGATAATGGAATAGACCCCAAAGAGGCTTGGAAGGAAATAGAAAAACCTCCTGTTTTGTGTTTTTTAGATGGTAGAAGAGAGGATGTAACAATTGAAACTACTGAGGAGTGTTTGCGGGGGCTTAAAGAGGAGGAGAGATTGTGGGTTCTAGCGCAAGGTCAGCCATTAATGGAACAATCAAAACTAGTAGAATTTTTAACCTTGGTAGATCTTCATTTGGTAGAACGTAAGAAAGAAGAATTTCGCTCTGATTTAAAGGACTGCGGAAAGTCTCCTCAGGTAGTTGATCTTTTGGTGAATAGAAAGCTACAGGAATGGAAAAAATCTAGACCATGGATTTTACAGGATGTAGAGCCTTTTTATGAACTAACAGATTATGGCGTTTTGTCGTTCTTAGAAAAGGCAGGATATTTGGAGGTTCAAGGGAAATATAAGGAATATATAGACTTAAAAACAGAGTTGCTTTTAAAGCAAAGAACTTTGGGACAAATGGACCCGGATGCATTGTCTAAAGCTGAAGAATCTATGAATAGGCTTCAAAAAGAGTATATAGCGGCTAAAAGGCTAAAAGCAATGGGTGCTTTAGAGGATACAGGGATTATTGATGCTTGTGAAGCGGCTAGGGGGGCTTATGAAGAAGCTCTTGCGTTAGAGAAATTACAGCAGGCGATAGCCGACTTAAAGAGATCTTTAGAAAGCTATGCAGAAAGTAATGAAGTTCCCCCTCCTAAGGCTAGTCAAATAGATACACTTTTAGAAAGTGCACTTCCTCAAGATATTCAAGAATTACAAAGCGCCTATCAGTTTTTTGAGAGGAAGTTAGAGGATTGTAATCTGTATAAGTTAGACTGTGAAAAGAGGCTGCTGGGGACGCAGGACGAAGCGGAAAGGGCCTCTTTGAGACAAGAACAAGTGGATAGAGCTGTGGAAATAGAGCAGATACAATTGCAAATTAAGACAAGCAAGCAAGCTTATGAGGCTGCCTATAAAGAATATATGATTGATATCAATACCTTTTTGTAAAAAATGAAATAATTTCTTCCAGGCTTAAAAGGGGAGAGTCTCGTAAAAGGCCTTTTTTATAGATCAGTTGAGAGGCTAGATGGCAGGCTATAATCGCTTTTTTGTGAATGTCTGGAACCTCTGAAAGAACCCTATCCGGATATTTTTTTTGTAAGGTAGGTAGACAATAGTCTAACAGGATTTGATTTAAAGTGTCTTTAGGATCTATAGATAGCGATAGACTTTCTAATTCAGTTAGGATTTTATACGTGTAGGCATTGATTTCTTCTGAGATTTTATCAGAGATATCTGTGATGAATTCTTTAGACTCTGTATGGGTTCTAAAAAGTAAAGAAGCTTCTTCTTTAGCTTTTTGAGCAATAAGGGATAAGATTTCTTGAGTTAGCGTAGGCTTTTCTTTTAAAAACTCTTCTTCTTTTAGACAAAGATTTGAGAGCACTTCAGAAGAAGAGCAGATCACCCCGCCTTTATTGGCAGAGCTGTCTTTGACAATCAGGACTCCGAGATTTTCAAGATATTTTCTAGCTTCCTGGGTAAGGTAAAGATTGGCGCCTTCTATAATGGCTCTTGATGAGGGCATTCCGTCATCTAGAAGGAATTCTTCTACGTTTTGTTCGCTTAATGTTTTAGGTCTGCCTCCACCTGTCACAAAGATATCAGTTTTTGTCTTATGCACTGTATATCGTAGTATATGATTCATATCATTAACAGAAAGCCATTCTTGGATAAGATTTCCATCTACATTTTTCCAGCAAAGTGTCTTTCCTTCTTTTTTTATTCTCGTGTCTAAAAGGAATCCTCCTACATTGAGCTTTAAGGGAGGGTAGTCTGCTATTGGTTTTTGCGCTAAAAAAAGAGCTTCGATTTCTTCTAAGTCAAGCCCTTTGGGATCAAAAATAGTTCCTGAAATATCAATAGTAGTTAATAGCTTAGCCGTTTTTGGATAGAAGCGGGACAGGTTTAGCATTTCATTGCCGGCGACATCGCCATCAGGACCCCCTGTCATTTTTAAGGTGAAAACATCTTTATAAGGATTGATGCCTATATATTTTAGCATTTCTTCCATATAAACATTGACCCCTAAAGAAGTGACCCCGAGCTCTTTATGGTTGAATCCGAGGTTTGGTTTGCTTGAAATAAAAGCAATGCCCGGTTTGTACTCTTTTTGCTTACTATAGTTTGCAATCCAGATGATCATCGAGTTGTGCATATTTTCATCAGGTCCTAAATAGATGTACTCGGGCTTTTTCCAGTAGTCTACGATATTTTTAGCTTTAAGGGTTCCATCTGGGGTGCAGTTAACTAAAGTAATAAGGCTTTCTATATACGCCCTTTGCGCTTGGTATAGGTGCTCAGACTTCTGTAAAGAAGAAAAATCTTCTAGTTTTTTTTCTGCGGTCTCAGCAGGAATTCCTGCTTTGATAAAATCAGTTCTAAGATAGTCGACTTCTTCTTTTAAAGACTCAAAGGGCTCTAAAAAGATAACCCCTTTAGATCCACCCTCTGGAATGTCTTTGTTTTTCTTTTGTTGTGTGTAGCCTAGATTATAACATTCTGCAAATACATTGTTTCGATCAGATGTCATGGCTTCTTGGCTTTTTGGCATCACGGTCCGAAGCCCCCCTCTTGCTAGGTCTTTAAAGCGGATGTGAAAGCCTTGGAAATGGAATCCTTTCATAAAATAAATAGCATAAGGGATAACCGGGAATTTTGCGCTTATATCGTAGGGGAGTTTTTGTAGATAAGAGGGGTTTAATCTAAAGCAGAGGGCTGTTTTATTGTTCGAGTAGAAATTTGTTTTTAAGCAGTGCTCGATGAAGTTCGCCCCTTGGAGTAGAATGTTTTTACGCCTGGTGTCGTTGACAATATTCCCTGTATCAATTTGATTTACCTGTGTTAGAAAGTTTTCTAACCCCGCTGCGTACTTGCTAAGATCTTTTTTTTCTGGGTGAAATTTATCTGCGAATACTTTTAGAAGAAGGCTTATCAGTTCTGGATGTCGACAGATGCCTTCTTCTATGAGACTAAAAGAGTAGGCGTGTAGATCGAAATAGACAAGAGCCTGGTGTATGAAGCAGGTCATCGTTTTCAGAAGACTTGCTTGATTTCCGGTGAGTATGCCTGAATTTACGTAGGTATGTTCGACAGTATCCATTCCTTCAAAGTATTTAATGGTAACGAGCTCTTTAAGTAAATCGTCTATGTCGGCTTCTTCCCAGGCGGCTTTTCCATTGGCTCCATGCAGAGCTATCGACATAAGTAAAATACTGTCATTGTTATAGGGGTTGATGTAAGTAGCATTGACCCGTGTAATCGCAAGATGATGACGGTGAATCATGAGGGCCAGACGGTAAAGAAAATTTCTTTTAGAAACGCCTTTCCAAGCAAAGATGATTTGCATAGAAGGGGTTTTTGTTTTTTCCCATCCTTCTTGATATCTCACTTCATATTGACAGTTATCTCTTTGTTTGGCCCTAAAAAACATATCTAGGGCTAGAATAAGTCTTTCAGAAGGCAAAGCTCTTAAAAAACGGGTGTTTAGCTGATTTAGTAAACTGTGAACATCTTTTTCATGAACTTCTGGATTCCTTGCTTGTAGTTGTACAAAGAGCTGTTTTTTACTTTCTTCAGAAAGCAGGTCGTTAGGGGGATTCGGCTCTTCTTCGACTTCTATAAAAGAAATAACTGCTATTCGTAGGGGGTCTGAAATTGTCGGGAAGGGTAGGGGGGCATTAGAAACAAAGGATCTGTAATTTTTAATTCGACGGGTTTGGTGGTGTTCCAGGATTTTTAAATCGGCATCGGGAGAGTCAAGACATAGAGAAAAAGCCCCGCGTTCAACGTGAATGTGGCTGAAATAGTTTTGTAAATCAAACTCCATCAGGTTATGCGTGATAAGAAGGAGCGCTTTTTCATCAATCTCCTCAAAAAAAGAGGGGGGCATGTGCTTTTCTATCCACTTATAGAACAGGGAGAACTTAGTATTTTCGCTTTCTATGGCTTTTTTTAAGGATTCATCAGAAATATCCACAGTCCCTCTTGGTTGTTAGAGTTGTCTGTTTTTAATGTAGGATAAATTTATTTATTGTTCAAGAGGCTTATATATCGCAGCTATTTAAACAATTTGCTATGATCTTAAAGTCAAGTGAGGTGAGTTCGTTGCTATCTTTTAGTTTAATACGCGCCATTTTTGTTTGTATTTTTTCAAAAAAGGGACCTTTTAGGCATGCTGTAAATGTTACAGAGGGAAGTTCTTTTAATAGCACCTGTATTGCTTTTATGATAGGGTCATTATCATAGTCAGAAGAAATATGTAGTAAAAGATCAAGAGCTTTTTGTGAGGTAATATGAAAAGTCGTGGGTACGTGAGTTAGGTCTAGTACGTATAGATAAATGAGAGAGTATAAGACAGGGCTTAGAAGATGTGCAGATCTTTCATCAAGGGAATATCCTTCGCTAGCCATTTGGAGGTTTTTTACAGGAGATACTGCATTTACCTGCAGGAAATAGCCCCCAATCACAGTTTGAGAAACTTCTTCTATAGAAACTGTAAAGGCTGTGTTTTTTATTTTAGATTTTTCTTTAAAATGCTTAAGGATGTGCTTCCTTGCATTCTCTAAGGAGAGTAACTTTTTTGAGGAAAAAAGAGTTAGAACTTGATTTCTAAGAGCTGTAACTGTTTGCATGATAGTAGATTATTCAATATTTTCTTTGTGAGTTGCAAGGGACCATACATGACCAAAAGGATCTTGTAATTGTCCATAGCGGTCTCCCCAAAACATATCTGCTACCGGGATGAGAATTTTAGCTCCTAGGCTAACTGCTTTTTGAAAAGAGCTATCCACATCTTGGACATACATGTGAAGAACACAAGAAGTTCCCTGTGCTTGACCGGGGCTGGTGAGGTTGCCGCAAGAAGTGTCGTCAGATTCATCGGAAAGCATGATTTGGCTGTCCCCAATTTGTAACCTGGCGTGTAGAACTTTATTTTCTTCGGTGAGGTGTTTTTCAAGCTCTTCTGCATTAAATGCTGATTTATAAAATGCGATAGCTTTTTCTCCTTCCTTTACGATAAGGTAAGGTGTAAGTGTATGAAATCCTTCTGGCATCCATTTTTTCATTTTTTCGCCTTTTTGTGAAAAACAGCAGTGTTAAGTGATAAAGAAAAAAGGCAGCCATAGGGCTGCCTTTTTTTAGGTAACAAAGAAATTAATGCGTGTGGGCCAAAAATTCGCAGATCAGGGGGATATTGATAGGGAGGGGAAAGGGGATTTGATCTGTATGAGGAGAAGCTATAAGTTCTCCTGAAAATTTTTGAGCATCCAGCATAAGATATCCTGGAACATCTCTTCCACCGGCTACTAAAGAATCCTTTACTAAAGGCATATTTTGTGATTTTGGCTTAACCGAAATAACCATGCCAGGTCTTACATAGAAAGATCTTCTATCTACTTTTTTTCCGTTAACATGAATATGTCCGTGGGCAACTAGTTGTTGTGCTCCAAAAATCGTGTTAGCAAATTTTAAGCGGTAAACAACGTTGTCTAGCCTGCACTCCAGGCGTTCTACGAATGCTTGAGGTGTGTTAATTTTAGAGTTTTCAGCTTCTTTAAAATAACGTACAAGCTGCTTGCCTGTTAACATGCCGTAAACGGCTTTAAGTTTTTGTTGTTCTTCGAGCTGTGTGCCGTAGTCAGATTTTTTTTTGCGTTTAGCTCCGTGCATCCCAGCCGGATTTGGCTTATGCAGAAGAGGATTTCTCGCTCTTCCAAAAATATTGACTCCGAAACGGCGCGCGATGCGGTTTTTAGGACCAGTGTATCGAACCATTGTTTCTCCTAGTGATAAATGCATTCTGTTTGCAAGACACAAATCGTATTACAGTTTTGGTTTTTTAACAAGAGTAAATTAAGGGTTTTGCGCTTGTTGTTATATAATTCTTTGATTTAGAGTGTTTTGCGTGTTTTTCTTTTACTTTTTTGCTGGTTAGAGGTATTCAATTAGGGGAACAAAATAGAGGGAGAAGCGTACTCTTTTTTTATGTCACGAAATTTTTTATAGGATATGCGTATGGACTGTAGCAAAATTGGTTGTTGGGGTAGAGTGTCCTCTTGGAGCTGCTTTAAAACAAACGTTACAAAAGTTTCTCCAAAAGATCGCAAGGTGGAAGTTGCTATAAATAAAGTGGTTACAAGGTCTTTAGAGGTGCAAAGCATAGCCTCGTCTGAAATCACTTCTTCTAAAAAACGGGAGAGGATTAACGAAGTGATCTATAATGAGGTTCAAACTATGAATTTCAGCCCTCATGATGTGGGTATAGCCAGTCAGGATTTGTCTTCAAGTGAATTTTTACAAAACCCTTTAGGATATATGCTAACATGGCTTTTGGAAAGAGGGGGGCGCTCACGTAGGCGTGAGCCAGGAGATGGGGTTAGGATTTTTATTTTAGAAAGGGTTGTCGAGTTGAAATGCGTGGTTAAAGAAAGTTATTTTAACGGACATGTGCCTAGTCGAGAAGATTTAGAAAGAGCTCTTAGAGTAGCGTCTAATCAAAAGGTGGATCCTATTTTTTTAAATACCCTTTTAGAACGCATAACACCTCCTTTAAAAAAAATTGAAAAGATACGGGATCCTAATTTATTTATATTTGAAAAGTGATCTCTTTTCAGGTCTATGTGACTATTTTAAGAGCTTTTTCTCTGTCTTTTTTTTGGATTTTGCCAGGGAAACGTGGTAGTTAAAAAAGAAGAGGTGTGCTATCTTTGTTTTTTTTCTATATTTGAGGCTTTTTTATGAATGAAAAAAATTATTACGTAATTGCTTTTTATCTTTTTGCTCCGATTGAGGACCCCAAGGCTGAAGTCGTTAAACATTTGGAGTTTTTTAAGTCAAGGGATGTAAAATCTCGTATTTACATTTCAGAAGAAGGGATTAACGCGCAGATGAGCGCTCTTAAACCTCATGCTTTGGAATACATGGAGTGGATGAAGCAGGATGAAAGGTTTAAAGAAATTGATTTTAAGCTTCATGAGTACCACGAGCAGGTTTTTCCAAGGGCTACTGTTAAGTATAGAAAACAGCTAGTTGCTCTTGATCATAATGCAGATCCTCATGCAGGGGGGGAGCATGTATCTCCTGCTAAATGGAAGCAGATGCTGGAAAATAAAACAGAAGATGTAATTCTAATAGATGTTCGCAACGATTATGAATGGAAAATTGGTCATTTTGAGGGGGCGTTAAAGCCCAAGCTCGATATGTTCCGTAAATTTCCTGAATATGTGAATGAGTTAAAAAAGGAATACGATCCTAAAAAGACCAAGGTGATGATGTGTTGTACGGGAGGAATTCGGTGCGAATTATATTCTGCTTTAATGATAAAAGAGGGATTTGAAGAAGTTTACCAGCTTCAAGGTGGTATGATTAGATATGGACTAGAAGAGGGATCAAGTCATTGGAAAGGCAAGCTTTTTGTCTTTGACGATCGCCTTGCTGTGCCTTTGCAAGAAGACGAGAAGGTTGAGCCTATTAGCTGCTGCTGTCACTGCTCTACTCCATCAGACACATATTATAACTGCGCTAACATGGACTGTAATGAGTTATTCCTTTCTTGCCCTAGCTGCGCCGAGAAGCTTTCAGGGTGTTGCCAAGAAAGTTGTAAGGAGTCTCCAAGACTTAGGATTTATGAGAAAGAAGTACGGCCTAAGCCTTTTCGTCGCAAGCATCTTTGTGGATGTTCTGCATAATATCTAACATTTTTTGTTTTGTGGCATCAAGAACGACGGTAAGTCCGGGCTTGATGCCTTTTTCTGATAGTTCAAAAGCTTTCATGGTATTACAAATACGTCCATCAAGCCGAATCCCGATCCCTTTTGCTTTTATCATATTACCCCAGTCTGCAAACATGGTTAACGACATTTCACAGGCTGTAATTAGGAAATATACGTTTTTTTTAGGGTTTTTATGCACAGCCTCAAAGATTTTTTCTCCGATATAATGGATTGTAGGGATGTATACAATTTTTGCTTTAGTGTTTTTGAGAAGATAAGAACATTTGCCAATAAAGCATTGATTGCAAATAGGATTTTCGGAGTTATTTTGACATTTGTCAGTGAATCTTCCTGAAGGACACTCTAATGGTTTATGGCAGTAGGAGAATCCGATAAGAAGAGTGGTGTCTTTGGAAGCAATGGCTTGGTTGAACTCTTCTTCGTTTGCAATGCCGTAAAAAAATAAATCGTTTTTTCTTATAAAACTTTGAGGTTTAAAGTAGGAGCGAAGTAAAGAAAAAGAGTAGGTGAGGGGGCGTTTAAAAAAAAACCTTGTGAATATTTTTTTTTCATCGTGCCTTATCAGATAAAACAGACTTTTTATTTTAAGAAATCTAGCTGTTTTAGGAGCTATCCCCGTCATCTTGGGAAGAGCTTTAAGGTTTTTCAGGGGGTGAGTAGATTGGCTGATCTTCTCCTTTTCATCCCAAAGGGTTTCTTTTTCTAGGAAAGAAAGTTTTGTTGGAGTCTCTTGTAGAATTTTTAGTTTATCTGACATATAGTGGATAGCTTAGGCTGTTAGCTTCTTGAAGTGTCTATTATCCTGCATGGAAAGTCTCATTGCAAGAGAAAATATATTTTTCACTTCTAAAGTCTAGAAGAACAAGGCTACTTATAGCTGAGACTCTTTTAAGAGATTTGAATTTTTATCTTTTATGATAAAATTATATTGATTTAAGTGGTGTGTATTTGTGGATTTAATTTTTTCTATTAGTGTTGAAAATTTCGATAACGAAGCTTTCTTAGCCGTTCAGTTTATGGACAAAATCAGCTCGCGTGTTCTTGCTTTTGCTGAATGTAGCAATGTAAGCCAGTCGGATAAAGAATTAGTTCAATTAGTTAGTAAGACTTCTGTTAGGTCAAAAAATGACAATATTTTCTATAGTAAAGGCTCTTCTTCTTTTTCTTTGGTACAGAAACTATACGCTTCGAAAAAGCTCTTTTGGAAGGGAAGGTCTGTTTTTTGGAATCCTCTTAGCAAAGTAACCTTACAAATCGACGTTGAAGAGTTGGATGTCTGCAGCCTAGCGGTGTCAAGTCAGGTCCAAATAGATGGGGTGCGACATACATTGTTATCTCTTGAGGCTTTTTTTATAGGAGCTGGAAAGGAGCTTTCTTGGGGGATTTGTAAGCAGGTATTATTTACTATCCCTAAAGGAGTTCCTTATTCTTTTTTAGCTAAGATTTATCCGGGGCCGGTGATTTTAGAAGGTAAGGAGCGAGTTGATTTTATAGAAGAATATAAGGACGATCCCTTAGATGGGGTCTTTATTGAATGGAAAGTAAATTCTCAGAACCCTTTACCCGTATTCCCCGTTCTTTTGCTAAGAGATCTTCATGGTGCTTTTGCTGACCTCCAAATGGAATATAGGGACTTTACCATTGACTTTGTAGACCCTAAGCCTTTTTTAGGAAGGAATGTTCTTTCAGAAAAAGGGTGGGAAAATGACCTTTTAGAAACAGATTTTATAAGGAAGGAGTTTGTAGATTCTCATTACTACTGCCCTATGGATAAGGTTGCTAAAAGTTTGTCGTTTCTTTTAGATATTGGATGGAAGATTTTAGATAAAAAGGGACGTCATCTTTTGAAATTAGCAGAGTCACATCTTGACCTGTCTTCTCAAAAAGACGGGTTTTTAGTGCGAGGGTCTTTTCGTTATCAGGATCATGAAGTCGACTTAGTGGATGTGGTAGGAGCATTTAATAGACGGGAGAGGTTTATAGAGCTCTCTGCCAATTCTATCGGGTGGCTTGATGAGTCTGAAAAAGCTTTTGCCGGGATCAAAGAGCTAGGAGAAGTAGAAAAGGTTTCGGGGGGGTGTTTTTTTCGCAAAAAACAAATAGGTCTTTTAGAAAGTATTTCAGGGAGATCAGACCTTAATCCCGCATCAGTTTCTTTACTAGAAAGGCTTTCTTCTTTTTCTTTTTTAGAGCAGAAAGAAAATGGGATCTTATTTCAGGGTAAGTTGCACCCTTATCAAGAAGAGGGAAGACGGTGGCTCACGTTCCTATATCAAAATGGTTTTTCCGGTCTTTTAGCTGATGAAATGGGCCTTGGTAAGACTGTGCAAACTCTTTCTTTTTTATCAGAGCTTTCAGTAAATAAGCCGATTTTATTAGTTGTTCCCACGTCTTTGATATTTAATTGGAAAAGGGAATGGGAGAAGTTTTTACCTCATAAGAAATTATATGTTCATGCAGGGGCTAAAAGATCTTTGCAAGAGGAATCTTTGCAAAATGTAGAGGCTATAATTACGTCTTATGCCTACCTAAGAATTGATTATGCTCTTTTTAGTCAAATGGAGTTTTCTGTTGTTATTTTAGATGAAGCTCAGCTTATTAAAAATTCGGAAAGTCAGCTCGCTAAGGCGGCATTTATGTTACAAGCTAAGATGAGGCTTTGTCTTACTGGGACGCCTGTAGAAAATAGGGCGGATGATCTTTGGTCTTTATTTCATTTCCTTGAGCCCGAGCTGCTAGGAGAAAAGAAAGAGTTTTTATCGGCACTGGCATCTTCGCAGTTAGATGACAGATATAGAAAAAAAATCCGTAAATTAATTCGTCCTTTTATTCTACGCAGGTTAAAAGAGACTGTAGCTAAAGACTTGCCAGATAAAATAGAGCAAGAAGTATATGTAGAAATGGGTGAAAAGCAAAGGGCCTTTTATGAGGGATGGCTTGCAAGGGCTAAGCAGGGACTTTTACAAAAAGTTCAAGCAGACGGGCTGTCTAAGCATAGAATGGAAGTTCTTGAAACCATACTCCGCTTAAGACAGATTTGTTGTCATCCTGCGCTTGTAGAAGAAGGTCAGGTGGAAAGTGCTAAAATAGACAAGGTTTTATGTGATTTAGCTGAGGTTCTTGAGGAAAATAGGAAGGTATTGATTTATAGCCAATTTACACAATTATTACGGTCCTTAGAAAAAGAAGTCAAAGAAAGAGGGTGGAAGCATGTCTATTTGGACGGAGAGACCAAAGATAGAGAAAAGGTTGTTGTAGCCTTTCAAGAGGACCCCTCTATTTCTCTTTTTCTAATTAGCTTGAAGGCCGGTGGCGTTGGCCTTAATTTAACGGCAGCCGATTATGTGTTTTTACTCGACCCTTGGTGGAATGACGCGGTAGAAAGGCAAGCTATTGATAGAGCTCACCGGTTTGGACGCAAGCACACCGTTGTCGCAAGAAGATATATAACAGCCATGAGCATAGAAGAGAAAATAATGAAATTAAAGTCTCATAAAACAGCACTAGCAAAAGGTCTTTTAGACTTTGATCAAGTAGAAGAGTCTTTTGCTTTGCAAGATTTAATCGAGTTAATTACATAGGTAAACTCTACTCTTCAAAGTTCAGTCTGTCTTGCTCTATCAAATCTTCTGCCGCACTTTTTAAAGTTTTTAGTCCTTCTGCAAAACCAACTTTATGTAGCAGCTCATCTAAGAAACGAAGTTCTGAGGCTAATTGATCGTTAAAAGACTCTAGCTCAGAGATTGTTTTTAATAATTTTTCTTTTTCTAAATCCTTTTCCATAATGTCTCCTTTTTAGGGTGTCTATATAAGACGCAAGATTTGTGCCAAATCGGTATAAATTATAAAAAAAGAGAAACTATTTATTGCTTTTTTGTGAGCAATAGTTCTTAATGCGTAGAATGATAAGAAGATAGGTTTTTAAAAGTTGGAGATTTTTTTATGTATTTGTTCCCATTTTTGTGTTTAAGTCTTATTTTTCTTGTGGGATGTGAGCAAAATTCCACCCCAAGCGAAATGGAAGAGGTGGATAGAATGGTTCAGTTAGTAGAAGAGGAGTCTTCTGAATGGAATTTACCAGAGGATAGATCTATTGCTTCTGGGGAATCTGGTATAAAAGAGACAGCTGTAGATTCCTCCCATGAAGAGGCTAGGTAATAATTTCCTGGATATAAATAACCAGCATGTATTTTATTTCTTTATTCGTTTTTTTTATTTCGGATGCTATTTTATAAAAAAGCATCCGATTGTTTTTTTTGTTTTAAACTGAGTTTTATAGACTTAGGGAAATCTTGTTTTGGATATCTTTTCCCTTAAAAGTGTCCGTCATACCCGCTAATACTGCAAAAGTAGCTAAAGAAGGCGGGTTTCTATTGGTTTCGTCATTTTTAAAGGTCCTCCTATTTACAAGACCCCTTCTTGTAAAAATAACTATAAAGACTCTTTTATTACTTGATTATTTTTTATTTTAACATCCTTATTACGTTTCTACTTAGAATCGATCGTGTCGATATTTTTTTAATTGGAATTGAGATGGATTTAACAGGTGTAAGCTGTTAATTAACAAGTGCTTGCGATGGTAAAAAAGATGAATTGCCTTCAAAAGCTAAAAGTGTCTTCTTTATAGAAAGCCCGAATGCAAAGCCACCAAGATGACCTGAAGAGGTTATTATTCTATGGCAAGGGATGAGTAACGGGAAAGGGTTTTTGCGGCAGAAAGTTCCGGCAGCTCTGCTGGCTAGAGGATTTCCGCCCCCCACTGCTAGGTCTTGGTAGCTAATTAGAGCCCCGAAAGGGACTTCACTTAGTGTTGTGAGCATTTTTGCAGAAAAAGCAGGGAGTATTTGCTTAGGAAGGAAGTGAAGTGGTGATGTTTTTTTATTTCCGTAGGCCGTAAGCCAAAGTAGGATATTTTTTTCTAGGAAGGGGTCCAGGTGGGTAAAAAAAGACACAGAGAAAACTAAACTTTCTTTAAGGAGAACCCTGAATACAGTTTTTTTACAGGGTACAATGAGGACCTCAATTTCAGGTCCATTTGTAAAGTTATGAGAGAGCAAGGATTCTAGCATAAAGTAAAGGCATAGAAGGGAACTCTTCTATGCCTTAATTGAGTTATGAGGGTGAATCAGAAAGGAGTGCATCTAAATTAGTCAGCTCTTGGAATCTATTTAGGCTAACCTCTTTATTGTCGTAATTCCACACTGTTTTAGTAGATCCGCCTGGTAAAAAGAAGGTCTCAGGACCATGTTTTAGATCCATGATCCAAGAAATTTGGTGCGCAATAGTTTCCCCGTCTAAAAAATGGATCTCTAGTCCATTTTTTTTGCCATAGAGGTAATCTATTTCCAATTCTTTAGTGCCATTTTTATAATAAGTGCAAAGACCGTGTAAGGACCCATTAGACCAATTTTCCAAAGAAAGAGGCTCTCCAGCAGAGGAAAAGGTCTTTTTTGTCCCATCTAGTTTACCTTGAACATATAGCGAAATGCTTTCAGGAGAACCACTTGCGTAAAAAGATTCTCTTTTTGCGAGAAATCCCCCTGTAATCTCGTCTTTACAAAGAAGTGTTCCTTGCGCATCACGTACAATGCGGAGCCCGTTACCATGAATTACTTGTGCTTCTAGTTCGTGATTCGTAGTAAAGTACTGCCCTTGCACAAGTTCTTCTTTGACATATTCTTCTACGCTTTTTGGAACGCCGTCAGTATACCATGTGGTTAAACAGTGGCGATTCTCTGTAAGTTGGGTTGTTTCTTGTATAGGCATGCCAGAAATATCATAGGAAATTTCTTTTACTGGAGTGTCTTGATTGTAAAGAACATATTTTTCTACTGTATGGGAGTTGGGATAGGTGAAAGTGCAAGGCCCATGTAGTTTTCCATTTTCGTAGGTAGCTGTAACGGTGATCCCATTTCGTAGAGAGCTGATAACTTGTCCTGGATAATTTTTCTCTTGCCACTCTTCTTGTGACACGGCGTATCCGTATTTGTGGACGTATGTTTGAGAAATAATGTCATCATTTTTTTGATTTTTTTGGCAGGAAAATCCTATTAAGGCCACTGCCGCTAATATTGTATAAGCTATATAGTTCATTTTTTTGACAGCGCGTAAATCTCTACCTTTTTAAAGTAGGGAGGGAAGCGCTACTCCTCTATTAATTGTTAAATCCGTTTCTTTCTGTAGTATTACAATATACAATTACCTAACTTTTCCGCTACTTTTTGTATCAATTTTCCATGTTCTTTTTCTACAGTCTCAAAATCTACTGTTTTTATGTTGTCCCTATATATAAAACGCCAAGTGGCATTTTTGCGGTCTTGTCCAATTTTATCGCTTTCAAATAAATCTAGTAAAAAAGCCTTTTCTAGCAAGGGGGGGGCAGATTCTTTTATGCAAGCTAAGAACTCTTCCACCGGCATTGCTTTGCGTAAAGTAACGGTCCAGTCCCTTTCAGAAGCAGGCATGATGGCAAGTGGCTTTACTTCTATTTTTTTAGGCTCAAGCCTGTATAACTCTTCTAAGTCGAGCTCTGCAAAGAACACTCTTTGAGGGATGTCTAACGTTTTTAATGTATTTGGGTGGACTTCTCCTAAAACACCAAGAGAAATATCTCCTATCTTAATACGAGCCTGTTTCCCTGGTTGAAAGTTATGCAAATGAGAGATTTCATAAGTTGCATTAGGTATTTTATAAGCGTCTAAAAAGTTTTCTACGATTCCTTTTAAGTCAAAAAAGTCTACTTCTTTGGGTTTAGGATCGTGGTAGTGAGGTGCTTTAAGACCTGATAGGACAATACCTATAGAAACTTGTTCCTGAAATTGTTCTTTTTGTTTGAAATGGACTCTGCCTATTTCAAATCCGGAGATGTTTTGATTTTGATGATCTAAATTATGTTTTGTAAGCTGCAGTAAGCCTGGAAGTAATGAAGCCCGTAAGACTGAATAGTCTGCAGATTTAGATTGTAAGACTGTAATAAGATCGGTTATTTTGTCGTTTGTTTCTTTTGTGAGGTTAGCTACTGTCGGGCTGATTAAATCACATGTTAGAAATTCCTGAAGTCCTTCTCCTTGTAAGAGGGCTCTTGTTTTATTTTCCATCGAGAAAATAGGAGAGTCTATAAGAGAAGATGATATGTGAGCGGCAAAGCTTTTAGGAAGATGATTATACCCATAGATTCTAGCGACTTCCTCTATGAGATCTACTTCTCTTGAAATGTCGTTACGGTAAGAAGGGATTTCTACAGTTAATGAATGAGAGTGTTCTTCTAAAGTGCGCAGTTGTAGTCTTGTAAGAAGTTCTTTGATTTCTCTAAGGCTTAAACTGGTTCCCAAAAGAGAATTGACCTTAGATTCCCTGCATAAGATAGTTTTTAGTGGAGGCGGATTGGGATATAGATCAATAAGAGAGGAGGGCTCTCCCCCAGCCACTTCTTTTAGAAGTGTTTCTGCTAAGAAAAGGGCTGTAACAGGCATGTTCTGATCAATGCCTTTTTCAAAACGGTTGGAAGCATCCGTTTTAAGGCTTAACGCTTTGCTTGTTTTACGAATAGAAACGGGATTAAAAACAGCGGCTTCCATGAGGATGTTTTTAGTTTCTGAAGTGACTGTAGCCGTATTTGTTCCGATTACGCCACCAATTGCTACTATTTTTTTCGTATCACGGATGACAGCTGCTCCTTGAGGAACAAGCCTTTTAATATTATCTAAGGTTGTCACTTCTTGGTTTTTTTCTAAAGAAGAGATGTATAACGTTTTGTCTTCCAGTAAGTCGTAGTCAAAAAAGTGAAGAGGGTGCCCTGTCAATAGCATGACATAATTGGAAATGTCTACCACATTATTGACGCTCCTAAGGCCGACTAATTCTAAATCTTTAACAAGCCAAGAGGGAGAGGGGCCGACTGTAACGGAGCGCAGCAGCTTGCAGCTATATCTTGGACAAAGGTTTTTGTCTTCTATAGAAACATGGATAAAAGAAGATAAGGAAGAAGGCTCCTCCTTAGGTGCTTCTAGGGGTTTTAGGGGCAATTGAAAAAATGCGGATAGCTCTCTAGCTATTCCATATACACTCATACAGTGCCCTAAATTTGGAGTTAGTGAGATGTCAAAAATAGTATCTGCATAAAAGCTGGAAAGATCTGTTCCGGGTATTAAATCGTCAGAAAGCTCTAAAATGCCTTCAGCCTTTGCATTTTCAAGCCCAAGTTCATCAGAAGCACATAGCATCCCAAAGGATTCTACATCGCGAATTTTACTTTTTTTTATTTTCCAGGGGGAACCTGTTTCATCAGGTAAGGTGGCTCCTATTTTTGCAAAAGCAGTAGTTAGTCCTTTTCTGCAGTTGGAGGCTCCGCAAACAACTTGAAAGATTTCTGTCCCGTCTGATACTTGCGCTATTTGCAGTTTGTCTGCATTAGGGTGCTTTGCTGTCTCTAAAACTTTCCCTACTACCACTCCAGTAAAAGAATTGCCAATGGACTGCATGTCATCTACTTCTAAGCCAGCTAAGGTAAGTGTTTCTGCAATTTTTTCATTAGAAAAGGGTAGATCTACATATTTTTTAAGCCAAGATAGAGGGATTTTCATAGAAGGAGCTCCTTTAATGTTCCAAAGTAGATAAATATACTCTCTTATACCAAAATCCCTATATCCTAGAAAAGATGATTTTTTTTTATTTTAGTGCTAGTCTTTTTTATCTGGTAGATTGAAGGTGTGTGGCATAATTTTTTGATGAAAATTCTTTCGGTGTAATTGGCAAATTAAGTCTTTGATTAAATAACGGAAATGGATACGCTAGAAGCTTTGAGAGTAGTTGAAAGGGCTCCAAAGATTCTTTGTGTAAAAATATATATAATGGGAGCGGCGTTGATTTCTCGTTTTCGGGGTAAGGCGCTGTTAAAAGGATGAATTCTTCTTTAGAACAACACTGGATGCAGAGGGCTCGGTTTTTAACGCTGTTTCTTATTTTAAGTGGCACATTAAATATTGGATTTTTAAGTGCGTTTATATATGGGACTATGAAGGATAAACTAGCTGTCAGGTCTTATAAAGCAGAACCTTCTTTAGTAGAGCATTCTACAAACGAGCAGATTTTAAAGGCTTATAGCAGAATTTCTTTTCAAGATCTTATGTTGCGTTTAGAAAATAAGGAGCCTGTTGAAGAAGGGTATTCTAAAAGAGACTTAGCTTTAGCCTGCCTTGTGGGTTTTCATCACTTGGATATAGAAAAAGCTTTAGGGGGGATTCTTTTACAAAAAAGAATCGTGGCTTTTCATAATGTTGAAGGGAATGAGAAGATAGAGATAACAGCATTTACAGGACTAAAAGACGAGCATTTTGAAGCCGTTACACAATTTGTAAAAAGAGAAAAATGGCCATTAACTTCTAAGGGGTTATTTTTTGAGCTTAGTCGTAATCCTTTGTCGGAAGCTTCTCTTGTAGCATCTTTTTTATGCACAGCGGAGTTTCATAGTATATATTCGTTAGTGCAAAAAAACTTACCAGGAATAGCTCCAGGAGTTGTACTGGACCTTTTAAAAGAGGGCTCTTGGACGCAATGCTTGCGATTTTTTAACAAGTTGAGAGCTTTGCAATGTTATACTAGTGAAACATATAGGGAACTTTTGACTGCATATGCTTTAGAAAGCCATGCAAAGACAGCTGCCTTTTTACTTTTAGAGCATGAGATAGAGTATGTGATGAAGAGATTTGACGATACTCATCTTATTTCTTTTTTGCATTTACTTCCGAAGGAAAAAGTAAAAGATTTGGCTCTTAGTTTGCTTGTTAGTCAAAGAAGCGATGCTCTTAGAGAGTGCGCTGCTTCTTTGCTTTATGCAATTGAAGGGGTTCCTGTCCCCCAGCCGTATGACTATTTAGGGGCAGTGCTCCATTTTTATCCAGAAAAAACGGCAATCCAGTCGGTTGCTATTCAGCCTGATAAGTCGGAAAAAGAAATAGTTGTTGCTTCTATTCCAGCTAGGGAAAAAAACCTTATTTATAAGGTCCAGGCAGGGGACAGTTTGTGGAAGATTGCTCGTAAACATGGAGTTACTGTCGAAGCTATTAGTAAACTCAACCAGTTGGAATCGGATCGATTAAAATTAGGAAGGGAATTAAAAATACCGGAAAGAAAAAATTAAGGGAGGTCGACTCCTCCTTTACTCCAGGGGTTACATTTTAAAATTCTGAATATAATTAATGAAATAGCTTTCATGCTTTTATGTTTATCTAGAGCTTCTAAAGCGTAATTGGAACAAGACGGGTAGAAACGACAGCAGTTTCCAAGAAAAGGGCTTAGCATTAGTTGGTAAGCTTTAATTAAGAGTTTTAAAATCCATTTACCCATGTCTATTCCACAAGTTAAACACGTCATTTAGAACAGCTAAAATAACTTCCATAACAATGAGAACTATAATGATCCACTCTAAGCGAGAGGAGTGCTGATGGTTAAGTTCTCCACTTAAAATTTCAAAAAGTTCATGTATTACTTTAAGCCGTTTGTTTAAAGACTCTCCTCGTTTACCCACATCAAGGTAATGGGCGGATTTTCTATAGAAAGGTTCTAGTTCTGGATAGTCCCAGAAGAAGTCTGGAACATCTAAGATTTCTAAGTGAAGATTAATGAAACTTCTCTTTGTAAAGAGCTCTCCTATTTTTTTGGAAATTTCCTTGCGAGATAAAGAGATCTTCCCTTTACGAGCAAGTTCTGCGGGTAGATCTTTAGTAAGCCCAATGGTTTTTTGAATAAGATCTTCAAAAATCGTTAATTTTACAGACTGCGCAATTCCATGTGATAATGCAAGCTTTGTTAATACACTTTTACTATCTAAGATGATTTCATCGCGTTCAATAGTAAGAGTTTCTCCGTAGGTGTAGGTGAACTCGTCTAATTCTATTTTGTGATTTGGTTCTTTTTCAAATTCTTTGATATAAAAAAGGTGTGCTTTTTCTTCTGTATCGGTAAGACCCCAGCTTACAACAACCCCATAGGAAAAGAAAAATATATCACCTTTTGCTTTGTCTTTTTTTACTTCAATATGTACAACATCGCGAAATATCTGAGCAGGTCCTTGATTTACAAAGAACTGAAAGAGCTTAGGGATATCATAAGAAGAAGCTGTGCAATAACCTGTACATCGCATAAAATTTTCGTGGTTGAAATAGTGATATCTCCCTTATACCTGAAATGGATTAAAAAGGAAATCGCATACTTTCTCTTTTTTTTCTTTTTCTGTTTTTTTTTCTTGCGTAGATTAGCCAAAAAAAATATGATCTTGCCTGTTTTTAGTTTCTCATGCGGGGGTGGCGGAATGGTAGACGCGCTACTTTGAGGTGGTAGTGGAGGTTTCTCTGTGAGGGTTCGAGTCCCTCCTTCCGCATTGTTTAAATTAAAGATGTCTTTTTAGCTCTTGTTTTCGCTTTTTATTCTGCAAAACCCCCTCCATTGTGTTTTAGCTCCTTATCGATGGTTGAACTGCTTTTTATTTTAAACTACCTATTGCACTTCCGAATTCAATCAACCAAAGTAAAAAAAAAAACGACAAGTTATTTTTTTAAAGAAGAAGAACATAACTTAAAGTTTTAATTTGCGCGAGAAATCTATTTAAGTTGTTTATAATAAATATTAAGAGTTGACGAGTTTATGTTATAGTTGCTATTATTTTTCTAAATTAATTGGATAAATGCGGTTTTTCACCCTTATATGGAGGTATATTTTGACAACACACCCACTAGCTTGCTCATCAGAATTTTCAATAGCGAAGGTTACTGACATAATTGGGCAATCTGTCCAATCTCCAGGTAGCATTCCTTTTGCAATCGCAGGGATATTGAGTGGAGGTTTATGTTACACCCCACTTGCGGTACCTTTATTTTATCCATCTGTTATGATTACTCATTTATCAGGTGGTAGCCAGCCTACGCTCCGAAGAATTGCTTGGTTATCTCCTGCCATAGGAATGTCCTTATTAACCCTTACTGGTCGGGTCGCTTTTGAATTAATGCCAAATCCTCTTTTAAAAGGACTAATATATGGAGTGCATTCGTGCGCTATGGGGATGCTAACCAATATTCCTGGTGGTGGTTTGCTTGGAATGATAACTCTTCGCAAAGTGCTAGGTGGTTACATTGGGCTCCCTTCTGCCATGGCACCGCTTTCTGAAAATGAGACAAAGACTACTTGGCAACGAAGTGAGATTTTAGCAAGTGCTGCGTTTATTACAGCAAGCCTTGGGTTGAGTTTCTTTGGAGGCTTTCATGTTATCACAGCAAACGTTATTGGTCATTCGGTAGCAGCACTTACTAAGGTGGTTTCAGCTCGAGTATTTGCAGTTTTCGCAGAAAAACGGCAGTGGTCAGTAGTATAAAAAGCAGTAGTCCTTACTAGCAAAAGTTTTGAATGTGTCTAGTAGTTTCTGGTAAACTTTTAATTGACAGGCTAATCCAAGCATTTATTTGGTATGCATTTTGGTTAACGAGTGAAAATAGGCTTTTGATGGCTAGGATGACGTCATTTCTCAAAATGAGAAAACCAAAGACTTCAGCTTCTAGAAAAATGACATTTACATATTTAAGAAAAACTGGTTGTTTTTTTCTAAAAATAGATCTTTCCAGTGATAGAGGTCTAAAATTCCTTCGGTATTCCAGCCCAAAAGAAAGTAGGCAGCAAAAAGAGCTTCTATAGAAGCTAGGCCTCTTTCTGGATCTACGCAGTCATCTTGCTTTCTTGGATATGCTGTGCGGAGCTCTTTAGGGAGACTTCTTTTTTGAAAAAGAGGGGGTTTTGGTAATTGGTTATACATGACAGTGCTGTATTTCCACGTTCCATCGATGAGAAATAAAGAAAAGGAGGAGTCTTCCTTGGTAATTTCAGGGGCATCTAGGGTGAGTAGTATCGTGTTTTCTAAAGAAGGAAGGGTATCTTTGGGATAGGTGTAAAATTGCATGTCCTGCCGGGATTCTAATCCCCGAAGGCTGCATTTACGTAGATTTTCTCTTCTATGTCTTAAAATAATTGTTTTAGGTAATAATTCCATTAGCTGGGGTCTATTGTTTGGTGAGATATGATTTTTAGAAGTTCTTTGGGGATTTCAAAAAGAAAGCGAGAGGGGGTTGTTCGTATTTTTTGTCCCATTTTTTTACGCTCTCTAGCCATGCTTAAAATTAAATGTTTTTTAGCTCTTGTCATAGCTACATACATAAGCCTTCTTTCTTCTTCCACGCCTGTTTGACTTATGCTTTTTTCGTGGGGCATGATATGATCTTCTAGGCATACAAGAAAACAAACGGCGAATTCTAACCCTTTGGCACTGTGAATAGTCATTAAGTGGACTTTATCTTCGGCCTCTTCTTTGCTAGTTTTTTGTGCAGGGTTAGATTGTAGGAGGGTTGTTGCAAGAAAATCTTGAAGAGAGGCTACTTCTTTGTTTTCTTCCCTTTCTTTTTCGTAATTAGAGAGAGTTTCTACGCAACTTAAGACGTTTTCCCATTTGAAATCTCTCATTTTTTCACTTTTTGCTTCTTCTTGTATAGCTTTTTTATAGTTGATTTCTATAACAAAATCTTCTAAGGCCTTATGGAGAGGCATTTTTTGAAAGTTTTCTTTGGCGGTTTTTATAAGGTTTATAAATTTTTTAATGCCCACTAGAGCTTTTGTAGAAAGTTTTTCGTATAATGGGTGGTTTGTGTCATTTTCAAAGGCGGTTAAAAGATCCCAAAGGGGGATATTTTGTGATCTATTATACTGCGTAAGAAGGTCTAGGCATTTATCTGATATTCCTCTTCTTGGGACGTTGAGAATGCGAAGTAGAGCTTCTTCATCTTTGGGGTTTTCTATAACTCTAAGGTATCCTAGAAGATCTTTGATTTCAGCTCTTTCATAAAATTCGGTGCCTCCAAAAACAGCGTAAGGAATGCCCCTTCTCCACTTGCCATCTTCTTCCCAAGCAGTTTGCGTTAGTGTTGTTTCAAAAGCTCTGGAAAGGGCGTTGGATCTATACAGGATAGCCATGTCTTTCCATTTAAACTGTTTATTTTTATGGTACCACACAATACGCTCGCAAATAGCTTGAGCCTCGTCAATTTCATTAGGAGCATGAAATAGTATAATAGGCTCTCCTTCTTCTTTAGAGCTCCAAAGTTCTTTTTTGTGACGCTCTGTATTATGGGCAATGACGTGGTTGGCAGCTTTTAAAATTTCTGGAGTTGATCTGTAATTTTGTTCTAATTTGATATTTTTTTCAGAAGGAAAATTTAGGATGTGTTTTATCTCGGCACCCCGCCACCCGTAGATCGATTGATCATCGTCCCCTACTACGCATAAATTACTGTGTTTGTCAGAAAGTAGCTTGGCTAATTTATATTGAATAGGATTCGTATCTTGGTATTCATCGATCATTATATAGGTGTATCTTTCTTGAAATTGATCGAGTACCTGAGGGTGTTTTTCAAAAAGCTCGACTGTTAGTGTGAGGAGGCTATCAAAATCCACAGCATTGTAAGAGCGCATGCATAAGTTTAATCTTTCTAAAAGATCTTTACTAAAGTTTGCATGCCAAGTTAAGGGAGCCCCTTCCTCTTCTTCTATGTGGCTGTCGCCTCGATTTTTAGATGCGGCTATTTTTGCTAGTGTTTCCTGTAAAGAGGGGAGCTCTCCTTCATGTTCTAAAGAATGTCTGACAATGAGATTTAATATTCTTTTTACATCTTTTTCGTCATAAAGACTAAACGAAGAAGTAAAACCTAAGTGGTGAATCTCTTTGCGTAAAATTTGCATGCAGAAACTATGAAAAGTGCAAAGAGTTACTTGTTTGGCATTTTTAGAACCTATAAGCTTTGCGACTCGTAGACGCATTTCTTCTGCTGCTTTGTTAGTAAAGGTAAGTCCTAGAATATTGCTTGGATGAACATTTTCACTTTGAATAAGATGAGCTATGCGGCAAGAAAGAACGCTTGTTTTCCCACTCCCTGCTCCTGCTAAAACTAAAATGCGCCCTTTTGTGGTTAAAACGGCTTTTTTCTGTTCGGGGTTAAGATGAGAAAGCATCAGTTCCCTTTAGATACAAGAAGGTTGATTAGAGTTTTAAAGTCTTCAAGGACTTCTTGTTTAAGGAGAATATTTCTAGGAAGCCTTGGAAAGACGTTTATTTGTACGCCTTCTGGAATTTCATCGTAAACTTCCCTAAAAACTTCTCTGATAAGACGTTTAAAACGGTTTCTATCATGTGCTTTACCGTATTTTTTGGAGACGGTAAGGCCTAGTCTTGTAGGTGGTTTTACTTTGTAATGCTGAAAGAAGAGCACCTTGCCAGCAAGGCGCGCTCCTTCAGAATTTAATTTTTGAAAATATTTCTTCGAAAGAATTCGAAGTGTCTTAGGGAAGCTAAGCCCTATGCGGTAGTGAGCCGTTTTCTTCCCTGAGCTCTTCTGCGATTGACGATTTGTCGTCCTTTGGCTGTTTTCATTCTCTTGCGGAATCCACATGCTTTTTGACGCTTAATTTTACTGGGTTGATAAGTTCGTTTCATCCTTATTGACAGCGCGCGGGCCTCGTTTTTTAGACGGGGAGGAAGCGCTGCTCCTTTTGTTAATTGTTAAAGGGCTTCTTTGGGAATTAGATCCCGAGTGAGCTTTTTAAAAAATTGAACTTATGCTACATGAAAAGCAACTTATCTTGCAAGGATAAACTCAATACTTGCCAAGAAATCGTCAGAAGATTATAACTATCCCTAACTTTTACCCTGTGCCCGTTATATGTAGCTTGCCTGGGTTTATATAAGATTTTTTAATAACACAACCTTAAGGAGCAGTTTTTTCTTTGATTATCAAGGGGAGAATTGTCAAAATTTATGAAAGTTAAAGCTTCTATTAAAGCAGATCCGTCCAAAGGTGACAAGATTGTCAGACGAAGAGGCCGGGTTTATGTAATCAATAAAACAGATCCAAATCGCAAGCAAAGACAAAAAGGTCCTGCTCGCAAAAAGTAACGAGAGAATATAGTTGTATGGCAAAAACATCTTCGATTGCAAGACAGAAAAAAAGAGAAAAAATGGTTGCTCTAAAGTGGGACAAAAGGCAACAGCTTAAAAAAATTATTTTAAGCCCCTCAACGAGTGAAGAAGAGCGCTTTGACGCTGTGACTGCTCTAGATAAACTTCCTAAAAACTCCTCCCCAACACGTTTGCGCAATCGTTGCCAGATTACGGGAAGGGCTAGAGGTTTCCTTAGAAAATATAAACTTTCTCGTTTATGTTTTAGGGAAATGGCTAATATGGGACTTATTCCCGGTGTAGTTAAATCTAGCTGGTAATTTTTATTTTAAGACCTCTTGGGTGCAAGAGGTCTTTTTTTTAGAATTATCTTTTTTCTATTTGTACACGAAAAATATAAGGTGATGCCGCTGAGTCGGAGAAGCTAGTTGTATTTGGTACTGTACTTTGAATCCCACCTATAACATATCCTAGGATTGTTCCATCGGTTACGTCATCTAAAGAAATGACTCCATTAGGGAAAATAGGTAAATTGTCCATTTGGATAAACCTTGCACCTGCTCCAAAAAGAAGAGGATTCCCTGGATTAGAGAAAGTCGACAGTATAACAGGGTACTCAGACTCCATCAGATACTGGCTAAAGTTGCCTTTTCTATCAATGCAAATATCTGTGATACTATTACTGAAGGGGATTTCTGCATCTTCTACAAAGGTGCCGTTTTCTAAAGCTATGTATCCCATGCCCCCAAGTAGTAATGTGTGCATTTCGTTTGTTTTTTTTGCAAATAGCCCTATGTGAGGACAGTCGTAGTTATTCATTCCTTGTCTTAGAGTTTCTTTTTTTGTAGGATTAAGCATGTGACTGCTTCCTTTTCCGTCAATTAAAACGGGGACAGTCCAAATGCCTCCTGATAATGTAAATACTCCCGATAAGGCTACGTAAGCTTCTTCGTAGTTTTTCCCTTTTTTTTGTGTGATAGAAATTATATTTAGATCTCGACGTCTATAGGTGTTTTTTTTTCCTTGCGGTGGGAGAGGGACTACAAATAAGTCTTTTCCAGTTTCAAGAAGGTAGAAAGGGCGAACTTCTTCTGTATAAACGCCATTAGAGCTATCGTGATAAAATCCTTGAAAGTTTTGTCCGAAAATCAAAAGAAAAGGAGAAAGGGGATCTGTTTTTTTTAATGCTCCCCCTGTTACCTGTAAAATAGGGTGTGAAGTTTGCTTCATGTTTTCTGCAGCAGTTCCCCCGCTTCCTTCAACCCACGCAATAAGCCCTGGAATGTCAATAACTGTGAGGGTTGACTTAGTGCTGAACTCCCCTGTTAGGGTGTCTACGCCGTACCCTCCGACCATGTAAAGAGTATCTTTTACTTGTACGAATTCTGCAGCTGTAACGGATAGGATGTCAATTTGTTTTTGGGTTAAATCGGCTGTTTCATCAAATAAAGATCTTTCATAGGTTATTTCATTTTGAAAATCGACCACATAAACAGTTGTGTTTTGTTTTTTAGGTGGAAAGTTGTCATTTGTATTAGAAAAGTCATGTAATCCATTTGTTCTTCCGGCTAAAATCAGGCACTTATTTTGATAAGTGGCAAAAACAAAAGTTTGCAATCCCACCGGTAGAGAAAAATCAGCTGTTTCTACACTTATTTGAAAGGGCAATAAGGCAGAAGGTTTAACTGGAGTGACGGTCTTTGTTTGGTTTTGCGCTGAAAGATTTATGGCAAAAATACAAAGTAAAAATACATAAAAAAATAGATGCATAAGTTACCTCCTTAAGGTAGTTGGTATGATAAAATCGGCAAGAAAAATTTGGCAGGAGCCATCTCCCCTTTTAGAGGTCCAAAGGATTTTTTTTCCGGTAGCGTCAAAAACAGGAAGTCCATCAAAAGAAGGACTATCGGTAAGACGCCATGTTTCTTTTGTTTCTATATCAAGTAGATAGAGTTCATATCTATGATGTCCATTTAGGGAAGTTGTATAGGCAATCAGTTTGCCATTTGGATGCCAATAGGGAGCCCAGTTAACAGCATTATTGTCTGTTAGCTGAGTTTCTTTGCCTTGTCTATCTACAAGAAAAATTTGCAAGTAGTCTTTTTTTTCTCTATCGGTTCTAAAAAGAATATAGTTGTCGTCGGGAGAGAAAAAAGGGCCTCCATTATAGCTGTAATTTGTATGAGTGATTTGTCTTACATGAGATCCATCAGCGTCCATAATATAAAGGTTCATGCTGCCGCTTTCGTTGCTTGCATATACTATCTCTTTGCCATCAGAAGAGTAGGCGCATTCAGCGTGGTAAGCAGGGCCTTTGGTTAATGCTACAAGGTCACTGCCATCAGGATTTGCTTCGTAGATGTTCATATAAGGAGTAAGATCCCAGACATACGAACCTGTCGTTTTTTTATCTTCCTCTAGAAGGGGACTTGCATGACTTGAAGCAAAAATGATCTTTTTTCCATCAGGTCTAAAGTATGCGCAGGTGCAAGCTCCTTTTCCCGTGCTTACAAGTTTAGGGATTTGCTCTTCTAAATTTAATGTGTAGATTTGATAGTGTTTTTCTCCCTTCAAAACAGCTTGAAAAATAATAGTTTTTCCGTCAGGAGAAAAGTAGGCTTCTCCAGCTTTTTCAAAGCCCATTTGCGAAAAAGTGATTTGCTTAATATTTTGTAAAAAAGGCTCATTGCTATGAGCGTAATATGTTTGGATTAGCAGGAGTAGTAAAATAATTTTTTTCATAAAAACCTCTTTGAAAATGGGGTCATCATGAAAAAAAATCACGTGTAAGTCAAGAGGTTTTATATTGTGGTAATTACTTTAAATATCCTGAATTCGATTTTCTAAAGCACGATCAGCTTTAAGTAATTTTTCTCTGATCGTTTTGAGCTATCGTGAAAATATGTCAAGAGGAAATACTCTAAGAGAGGGAAAATGGTTACTTTGGATCTTATACAAAACATTGCTTAAGTGTTTTGCTCTTGTTCCAAGAGCGGGATCTGTAGTAGAAGAGAAAAATATTCCCTAAGTTGATTTTTAGAATTAACTTAGGGAATATAACTTATTTGCTAATAGAGGTAAAAGAACTTATTTTATGAAGCTCTTCTTTATCAGAAGGGATATATACGAAATGTTTTTTAGGGGAGATGCCTTCTACAAGAACAGCTAGTCTTCTAGAATTTTCCTTAGAAAAGAAATGGTGTACATCTTTTAAAAAGGTCTCATAGGTAAGCTCTTCAATTGCGTTGATCTGCTTATGTTCGAAGTCGAAATCTCCCTTTCTTTTAAATGCTAACGTATTTAACAGGTTTGCCATGCCGTAGAGGTTTTCTGGGGGTCTTTCTATAGTGGCAATTTCTACCTTTTTTATGTGCTCGAAACGTTCTTTGGAAACGAAATCCATGATTCTTTTGTTGAAATCTTCGATGAAAAGTTCGAAGCGGGTAAGAAGGTCTTCTGGAGAATTAGAACTTGATTGGACAACAAAGGTTTGAAATAGTTCTTCAGAAACCTCAGAGGCCCAGGATTTAGCTATATAGCCTGTTTGCTGCTTTGTTCTTAAAGTATCAAAGAAAGCTTCCGATAGAGCTTTTGATGCGATATCTTGCGAGGCTCCCTTAGCAAAGGAAAAAGGCCCCTGCTCCACGACTAGGACTGCGCCGTTACCTTGTCTATCAGTTTTTTGTGTAATTTTAAAAGGGCCGCCCTCTTTAGGTAGTAGAAGAAGCTGCTCTTCCTTGGGGTTTTTATAAGCTATAGAAGAGGCAAAAAGCTTTTGTAGATTGTCTACAAAAAAAGACATGCTATCTTCTGTTAGATTGCCATAAAGCATTGCTTCTAAGTATATGGCATCTAACCAGGTAGAGCAAAAAGTTGTAAAATCTTCGTAAGAAGTTGTTTGTAGTTCTTTTAGCTTTTCTTCTGGTGTTGGAGCGTCATTTAAAAGGGTATTCGTTAAAGTAGTCATCGCTTGTTTTACAGGAAGATCTAGAGAGCCGTTTGCGTAGGAGCTTAGTAAGGAAGCTTTGTATGTAAGAAAATCTTCTTCTTGGCATTTTATATTTTTTAAAGAAGATAGGACTGTTGTTGCAACATGAGGAGCTTTTTCACTAAATCCGAATATGGCTAAAGAAATACCCATGGGTTGATTTAAGGAGCTCACATCAAGTCCTGCCTGACTAGCAAAAAAAAGAGTAGAGGAGAGCTCTGCATCGATCGCTTTAGAAAGCAAATCTTTCATAACTAAGCTTATAGCTGATCCATCTAAAGCCGGTGTTTTTATGGTAAATAAAAGAGCTGCTTCAGGGACTTGGTATTTAGTATCCTCTGCAAAGTATATGTTATATTTTTCATTTTCTAGAATTTTTTTAGGGCAAGGTTGCTTGTTAGAAAAAGCCGCTTCATGGACTATTTTAAGTGAATTTGGAATAAAAGGATTAGAAGGAGGGATTCCCATTTCTAAATAAGGAGTTGCCTGTTGCCATGCCCTAATTTTAGCAGGAGGAACCGGCTTGATTGTATAGGGCACTTGCATCCATTTTTCTATTAGGGTTGTTTCTATCCCTGTTTGGTCAGGACTTGCCAGGACGAAATAGGCTGCAGATTGTGGAGTGAATGTTTCGAGGAGTTTATGTAAGGACGCCGGGTCGAAATGGGAGGGTATTTCCGTTTTTTCAGGGAAGGTGGCGAGGTTTTCATCTACGACGTTATAGGCTATATCTGTAATCCAAGAAAAGGGTTCTTGTCTAACTTGGTACTGATAATTGATTTTTGCCATTGTTTGTATCTCTTGAAAAAGAGATATGGGAATACTATTTTGTTTTAGTCTCGCTAAAGTTTGAAAACAACGGAGTATGGGGGTATCTATCTGTGATAGTCCTTTGTCGGTTAGCTTGATGTTGATAGTGAAAAGGAGATTTTCTTTGCTAAATCGATCCACTGTTACTTGAATTTCTTCTGCTAGCTGCTCTTTTTTAAGCTCTTGGATTAAGCTTGTGTTAGACGCTTCTGTAAGCAGATAGGATACCAATTCCACTGTCCATTTTTCTTCTATGGAAGAAAACTCTAAAGGAAGCTCCCAAATAAGGGAAAGCAGTTTGATATCTTGGATGGGGGTTACATAAATAAAATGCCCTTTTTGCTTTTCAGAGAGCATAGGCCCATAAGGAGTTTTTTCTTCTACACTTTCTTGTGTCGGTACTAAAGAAAAATCGGCTACAGCTAATTCGATCATTTCTTCTAAGGGAAGGGAAGAAAGCATAACCAAGTGTGTTTTATTTGCTCCGTATTCTGTTTTAAACCAGGTTTTTAGAGCTTCTTGAGGGATTCCTGAAAGGGTGGCTGCATTGCCTGTTCCAAATTTAGTATTGGGGTGGTTTTCAGTTCCCGTTTCTTTTAACACCATGTACTGTCTCCAAAAGTCATTTTCTAGATTTTTAGAGTTTTCTTGATCTACCGCGTGCAGTTCTCTATTAATTGACGAAGGGCTAAAAAGCGGATCTATAAAAAAATGGCTAAAGCGGTCTAGGGCTCCTGTAAAAGCTTGATTGTTGATAGAAAACATATATACGGTGCGATCAGAAGCTGTAAAAGCGTTAACGGTGCCTCCATTATCTTGGATATAACGCATGTACTCTGCCTCGTCTGGATAGGCTGTACTTCCCATAAATAACATGTGCTCTAAAAAGTGAGCCATGCCGGGATATGTGGCAGGATCCTGCCAAGATCCCGCTTCGATAGAAACGGCTGCTGCAGACTGGTCAATTTCCGGATCGGAGATAAGGAGTGCCTCTACGCCGTTATTTAATCTGATTTTGGCTGTTTTTCTGTCTTGTAAAGAGGGTGTTAGGATAGAGTACTCATTTTTGTTTTCTATGACGGTGTATTTTTGCGCATTAGAAAGTGGAGTAGACTCGGTTCCAAATAGCATGGTAAAGGAAAAGAAAGTAATATAGGGGATGCATTTTTTGTAATCCATAAGCTCTTGTCCTCTAGGTTATAGGGAAGTTGTTATAGGCACTATTTACTTGATTCCAAATAAATTCAGCCCGAAGTTCTCTTCTTTTTCTTTTATCCGGTTCTTCTGAACCTGGAAAGTTGTCCATAGTAATACAGGGACCAATCCAAAGGTGAATGCCGCCTCTGCCTGCTTTTCTTACCTCACCCAGCTCTGTCTGGATGGAATCCGGCGGTGGTAGTAAGTGATACGTGGCAAGAGCCATAGGATAAAAAGAGGTTGGTCTCGATGCTTTTTTTGCCATTAGATAGAACATTTCAATACTTTGAGGGTCAAAAGGAGATACTCTAACTATTCCATTGCTATCTTTTCGATCTCTTCCGCCGCTTGGAGCTACATATATCGAATGTCCACCTTCACTCAGCAGCTCACTCATGAGCTGCATTGTTTTTTTATTGTGTGTCTGCTTTTCTGTTTTAAGCTCAGGGGGGTGGTCTATATATCTTTTAGAATAGATGCAAAGAAGGTTTCTACCCATGCTAAAAGGGATGGCTAGAGGGTCAGTAATAACACGGTCGCCAGCTACAAAAATAGTGTCTTCAGCAAGCTTTGGATGTTTTTTTTCTAAAAGAACGCTGATCGCTTGCGGATCAGGCTCTATTTGGTGATTAGCAAGAAAGATCACATTCTCTCCCTTGGCTAATTTTTTTTCTATTTCTTCTAGATAAACTTCTCCTTGCACGGAGGATCTAGAAAGGTCAATAAGAGGTTTTATGAAGTCTAGGCCAAATTGATAGTAGTTAAAAGGCGACAAAATACGTTTATGGTAAGGTTGAAATGTGTAAGGAGATAGGATTTGTTCTCTTAGCTTTTCTAAGAAGGTAAGCAGGATTGCTTCAAAAGGTTTTGTGTCGCTAAAACTTTTTTCAATAACTTCTTTATATCCATGATAAAATTGCAAGAAAAGTTTTTTTTCTTTTTCAGGGAGGTTTTCTTCTGAAAAGCGCTTTTCTAGTTTTTTTATTATATCCATAATTAGTTTCTATACCTCTATTTTTTTCCCATTAGGCGTTGGATAAAACTCGTAGTCATTTAAATGTAGGTTATCATTGACTTGAAATTTTAAAGTAGTGTTGTTTTTCTCTGCCATTTTGCGAAAAAAATCTTTATCGTGGTGATTGAGATAATGATCTAAATCAGGATGAGATCTGAGTTCTAAGCCCTCATACTGTTGCTGAGATAAGATCTTTTTAAGAGCTCTTTCAATTTCAATGGAGGAGCTCTCATGTGTTTTGATCTGCCCGCTTCCTGAACAGTAAGGACAAGAAGTAAATAGGGTCTGCATAAGAGACTCACGGCTTCTTTGTCTTGTCATTTCTACTAGTCCAAATTCACTCATGCCTAAAATAGTACATTTAGCAGAGTCGTCCTTCATAGCGTCTTTTAGTCTATCTAAAACTCTTCTTTGGTTTTTTCTAAAGCGCATATCAATAAAGTCGCAGATGATAAGCCCCCCTAAGTTCCGTAAGCGGAGCTGTCTTGCTATTTCGTCGGCTGCTTCCATATTGATTCTTACAAGAGTTTCTTCTACGTCAGATCCAGATTGTAGATTACCTCTTCCGGAGTTAACGTCAATTGTATACATAGCCTCTGTTTTATCAAAGAAAAGATAGCTTCCGCTAGGCATCCATATTTTTCTTCTAACAGCTTTGTCTATTTCTCTTTCGACATTAAAACGTTCGAACATAGGAGCTTTATCTCTGTAGAGCTCAATTTTTAAAGGATGTTCGCTAGTATATTTCAGTTGAAGTCTTTTGCAATGTTGATAGGTGTTATAGTCATCGACAAGAAGCCTTTCGAATTTTTTATCCACGGCGGTAAGTACTGCTTTTTTAATAAGATCAGATTCTTCATAAAGGCAGCAAGGTTTACTTGCTTTGTGGAAATTCTCTACAATTTCTTGCCAGTTTTGTAAAAGGTCTGTAGCTTCTTCTATGAGCATTTCTGTCGAAGCATTGACGCTAGCTGTGCGGCAAATGAGTCCCATGTCTTTGGGCATCTCAAAAGCACGTATAAGCTTTTTCAAGCGGTCTCTTGCAGAAGGATCTTCGATTTTTCGAGACACACCGCGGTGTGGAGCTGTCGGAAGCAAGACTAAGTATCTACCTGCTATTGAGATATTAGAAGTGAGTCTCGCTCCTTTTGTCCCTATGGGTTCTTTGATTACTTGTACAAAAACAGGCTGATCCATTTTCATGAGTTTAGTGATATCAGCTTCTTTTGTTGTTTTTGATTCAGGGGAAGAAAGATCATTTTCCCATTCAAAATCCATTTCAAAACGCTCTTGGAATTTTTGCGTATTTTCAATGATATCTGAGATGTGGATAAATCCATTTTCTCCTTCATTGATGTCAATAAAAGCAGATTGGATGTTGTGTAAAATATTAGTCACTTTACCGCGATAAATATTGCCGGTAAGTTGTCTGTTTTTTTTGCGTTCCACGACAAGATCGTGAAGAATCCCGTTTTTTAAAACGGCGTATCGTATTTCTTTCGATTCTATATTCAAGAGAATCTCTTGCATAAAGCCACCAGTGTAGATTATTAGAGTTTTTTGTGTTTTAAAAGTATATTAGGGGAAAAAGGGTTCTTTTTCTATAAAAATCGACAATTCTCAGAGAGAATCTTGCAAGAAGAGTGCTGAGATTTCTTTTTCGAGGGTTTCTATGAAGTTTTCTTTTATTAATTTTATGGCGTTATTTATGCTTTGCTCGATTGCTTGAGAATTAGCTTTTCCATGGCATTTTATGACGATGCCTCTCACCCCGCAAAGCAGTGCTCCAGGGTACTTTGTAGGATCAAGAATGTCTTTATTATCTGGGTTGTGATTTTTGTATTTTTCTAAGAAAAGCATAGATAGTCCTTCTGCTGTTTTTAAAAAAATATTACCACAAAATCCGTTGGTGACAATTACATCAACAATTCCCTTAAAAGCGTCTCTTCCTTCAATGTTTCCATAAAAAGAATAAGAATTGGCTTTGTCTAATGAGGAGAGGGCTTTGTGAGCTTCCTGAAACTCTAGAGGGCCTTTACTCGCTTCTTCTCCCATGTTAAGAAGCGCTACCAAAGGTTTTTTGATCCCTTGTGTTTTTTGATAGGCAGTTCCTATAGCAGCAAATTTAAGTAAACAGACGCTGTCGCAGGTGATGCTAGCTCCTACGTCTAAAATAACGGTTGACTTTTCGCTTGATGGGATGTGAGTCAAGAGGGCTGGATACTTAATCTGGGGTAGGGGATCGAGTTCTATTCTTGCTGAGGCTACAAGAGCTCCCGTATTGCTACAAGAAATAAAAGCGTCGACTTTCTTTTCTTTAAGGGCTTGCATTCCTAGAGCCAAAGAAGATTTTTTCTTTTGACGAACAGCTGTTAAAGGATTGTCTTCCATGGTAACAGCTTCTGGAGCTATTATGTAAGAGATAGAGGGGAGGGACTCGAGAGTTTTACGGTTTTTTTCTTCTCCAATAAGCAACAAGGAGACTTTTTCACGAAGAGATTCTATGATAGGGATCGCAGATTCTAAAAGAATATCAGAATCTGCGTCGCTCCCTAGTAAATCTAAAGCAATAGATGGAACTTTGTTGTTACCCGTTTGTGGTAACATTTTGCATGTTCTCAGTGGATTTTCCGTCATAAAATCCGCAGCTAGGGCAGATGCGATGTGGAAGTCCTGGGTGCTGACAATTTGAACACTTTCTTAGGTGTTTTGGGGATTTTGCATGGTGAGCTCTTCTAGAGTTTTTTCTAGCATTTGACATGCGATTACGTGGTACCGGCATAATTAGATCTCCTTAATAAGTTAGGTAATGTTTATATCTGAAGTTCTCTTTTTCTCAAAGAAAAATCGGTGGAAATAGGGGGGTATGAAGAAAATTTAATAGGATTGTGGAATTTAATTTAGTATTTATTTTTTTATTTTTCTTTGTGTTTATAGAGGAATTCAGTGATAAGAGATGCCAGGTGGGCTGGGCTTTCTTGCATAGGAAAGTGGCCTGTATTTTTACAAAAACTTAGCAGAGCGTTAGGGTACAAGTTAAGAAAGTTTTTTTGTAAATGTTCTTCTTCAGATTCAAACCCGTGTTCTCCAAAAATAAGAAGCATAGGGGTCTTAAGACCTTTAGCTGAGTGAGAAAAATTAGCTTTAGTGAACATGTGTAAATAGGCCATTCTAGCTTCTGAGGTGGAGCAGCTATGCCAAGTGTTTGCCATTTTTTTAATGATGTAATCGGAATATTTACGATTGGTCAGCACATGAATGCACTCTAAGGCGTTATCCTCTTTTGAAAGAGAGGCTTCTTCTAAGAAAGTCATTAGTTCTTTGCTTTTAGGAGATCCTGACGGAGCGATGGGGTTGATGCCTATTAAACTTTTTATTTTTTTCGGTTGAGTTAGTGCAATTTTTTGCGCAACCATTCCTGACATGGAATGTCCTAACAGATGAAATCTTTCCCATTTCAAACTAGAGGTTAGTTGTAGGGCATCTTCTGCTATTTCATCTAAAGAATATTTGCCCTTGATTTCTTTAGAGGTTCCATAACCTCTTAGACCCATAAATAAAAAGGTAAACTCTGCAGGGTCTATGAAGGGGAGTATTGGGGCGTAACTAGTATTATCGCAAAACCAGCTATGCATTACTAAGACTTTTTGAGGTCCTGATCCAAATGCATTATAACAAGCCATTGCTTTCTCCAAGTAGTTAAACTGGATCGTATAGTATGATGGTTAAATTGTAAAATAATTTATTCATTTTACTTCTGTCTGAGAAAACAAAAGCCCGATGCATTTGAGCTCAGGCTTTTGTTTTTTTAGGAATGGGAGTTTAAAGTTCCCAGGAGCGTCCGTGTTTTTCTATTTTTTTTAGGGCCAGTTCATTAAATAGAGGATGTTTAACCGCTTCAGCTTTAAGGTTGTCAAAACCTTCTTTAGAGTTTCTTTCTATAGATTCCAAGGCAGCGTTGGCAATAGCACTTTTTGATGTTTGCAAATTTTTTATTTTGCATTCTTCAAAAAACCAGGGGATAAAGGAGGGTTTTTGTTTTACAAGTGTATTGAGAGCTATTTTAAAGTTGTCTTTTTCGGAATTTACCAGATTAAGTGATAGGAGAAGTTCCATGAAAATAGACTGTTTTGCAACTATTTCTTCCTGTTCTAGAGAGAAAGCATATCTTAGGCTGTCCCAAAGAGCGTTTTCGAGTGTTTTTTTAACTACTTTCGAATCCTCAGGGTGGGTCGATGTATTTTCCTTGATTTTTTCGATAAACCACTTAACGCCTGTAAGATTATTTGTAGAAGAGATTCTATTTAGGCCTCTATCTAAAAGAGTATAGGGGATAGGTGCTAATTCGTAACACCAACGAATAGTTTCAAAAGATGAGTATTCACAGGCTAATTGAAAAGATTTAATAAGCATTTTTTCTTGTTCAGGTGAAGAGATCTCTTTATAGAGATCTTTGGCAATACGTAGGTTTCCACAGATAATGGCTTTTTCTAGTCCTGCTATTTTAACCTTTTCTGGGATGGGTCTAGTCATTCTTGCGTGCTCTATAAAATCAATCTCTCCTATGCCGCAACCCACTTGAAATAAATCAAAAACTAGGGATTCTATACGTGTTTTGCCGAAAATTCCAAGTTCATCTAAGTCTATTTCGGTAAGTATAGTTGTTTCAGAATTTACTTTGGCTGGTGTGAAATTAGGACTTTCTTCAAGCTCTATGATTTCAAGCTCGTCCTCGATTTCATAGTGGAAGATAGCAGCGGTAAATAGCTCATTTACTACATCAGTAAATCCATAGCGGCTGGCGTAGTAAAGTCCGCTAGAGATTCCTTCAAAGATGAAGTCTGTTTCTTCAGAAGTATAGCTATCCCATCTGTTTAAGATTGCTTGAATAACTGGTAAGTGATTTTTTTTACTTGCAGTAACAAGAACTTGGGTTAGAATAGGGGTTATAACTCTCTCATCGCTTTCACATTCAGACATGGAGAAAGTTTCTCTTATTTCATTCGCGTAATATTGATTGAGTTTAGGTGTGTCTGGGTATCTGCAGTTTTCTAAAAAAATATTAATTGCAGCGATGTCTAGAGGGATTTTTATATCAGAAGGGAGTAATGAAGAGGTTGAATCAAAATGCATCGTTTCATTAGCTGGGACGGCGGGAGTCGAGCTTCCCAATTTATTATCGAAATTAGAGGGGGTAGTTGTAGATGTCTCGCGGGCGCCAAGTGAAATAGCCCACAAGATATTGGGTGTGAAGGTGTTTCCTACTGTCATAATTTCCTATTGTTAATTCCTTTATAAAAAAATAAATAAAAGTTCTCTTTAGCTAAAAGCTGGCTAACGCACTTCGGTAGGTTCTCGCTCCTTCGAGCGACTTAACTTAACCCTCTCTCCATAGGCACTAAGCGCTCTCCGCGCTCTAATATATTTATAGCTCTAACCATATCAGCATTATTTATGTAGTCACATCCATACACTGAAACATAGCTTGAGTCTTTCGTTCCTAGCTGAAGTATGACTCTCATAACAATCATCTCATTAAATTTTAGATTTTTTTTATTGCGTTCCTTGAGGGAAGATTTCTTTGAATTGTTTCCACTCACTTAAGCTATCATTCCAGACAAAAGTTTTAGAGGCGATTTTTCCTTCTTTCCACTTTTGATAAAAAGCAAAAAAGCTCATCGGGCCAACAGTTTGATTTTCTTGGTCAAGAAAATACCACAACTTTTTAATGGAGTCTTCGCTTGGATTGAGATCCGGAAAAGGGGGGACGTTAATCGTTAAGGGATCAGTTTCCTTGCGTCCTTTTGCTCTAGCGGCTTTATTAAGTGTTTTGACGAATTTTCGCTTGAAAAAATACCCTATTATCGGAAGGATAAAAAGAAGAGCCAGGCTGAAAGAAGGAAGGAAGCACCCTATAGCAAACCAAATGAGAGGGTTTCTTCCTTGCCTTTTGGCAAAGTAGGCAGTAACACCGCCTATGAGAATTAAGTAGAGAGTTGGCATGTTGAGCACTCTTTGTTGTAAAAATATTTTTTAAATCTATTTTTGCAATCTACCTTTTCGTTAAAGGAGACCTTCTGCTACTATTCTAACTGAATAAAAGATTAAAAACGCTAAAAAAATAAGGGGGGCTTGTTATGCATAGCCAGTTGAAACACATAGATCGTAAAGAAGTAGACTTACCGGATATGGTATTTATTTGGGATATTGAAACAAGGGTATTCCAATCCATTGTTATTCAGTGTCTTGCAAAAATTGACGGGGTTGCCCTTTTGGAGGGGAACTTTATTGATCATTTGCTTGGAAGGGATGTGAATGAAAGAGTTAAGGGAATTTTTGTAGAACAAGACCAAAAACATCACTCTGTACAGATAAAAATGGAAATTAATGTAGCTTACGGACTTTCAATTCCTCAAAAAGCAGAAGAAATTCAAGCAAAGGTTGCAGAGGAAGTAAGTGTATTAACTGGTCTGCATGTAGGCTCTGTTCATGTTGTATTTAAAAATTTAATACATGAAAAGAGCTTAGTAGAGGAAGAAGATCGAGAACTGCAGTTAGCGACTCTTTTATGAAAAGTGGACTTGTCTCAGCATTTCATTTCTTTCTTGCCATAGTAATTGCTTTTTCTAGCATTTTTTTCCTGCAAGCGGGGTTATCTCCATGGCTTAAGGTCTCTTTTTTTTCATTTTTTGAAAAACCAGGAGCTTTTATTTTTGTGGGTTTTATGGGGGTTTTATTTAGTTTACTCCTTTTTGTGGCATTTTATTACATCCATAGAAAATCTTTTTACCGCGTGAAGATGCAAGCAGGGACTCTTAGTATAGAAGAAGAGGTTGTTAAGGGCATTTTAGAGGCTTTTTTTAGAAAGCAAATGCCTGAAATTTCTTTTGTTATCAGTATCCATTTTTATCGCAAAAAGAAGCTGGAAATAGTTGCCTATGTTCCAGCTGCTTTGCGTAGTGCCTTTTATATTGGATTAGCTAAGTCGGAAAATGCCCTTGGTAAAGAGCTTTTAGATAAGCTAGGATATGAAGGCGCCTGGCATGTAACCGCTATTTTTGTTTAGAAGTCAATGCGTATACGAGCGGTGAGTCCTTGTATTGTGAGGTCTCCCCCTCTTGGTACGCCGTTTGTTAGGCTGAATTTATTTTGATCCCACCAAATTTGTTCTTCCCATCCAGCTTGCACGCTTATATGAAAGCGGTCTTCAGAGAACCATGCATCTTTTTTGATTCCTAAGCATAGCTCTAGCACGGGGATAATAGTATTGAAGTGATTTTTCTTGTTAATGCTTGTTACTTTATCCTCCCCTTCTAGTTTGAAGTAATCCTTTCTATGTGTATTAAATTGTCCCCACACCCCGGATAGCGCAAGATCCCCAATAAAGCTCCATGTTCCTGAAAGGTGCCAGGAAGTATTTATGCCTCCTCTAGCTCCGACTCCAAAAAAATAGCTTTTGAGTAGGTTTTGGTAGGGTATTTTATAGTCTGTCGTTGTTGTGAGCTTGTAGTTATTCACATCTTTTTGTTGTTGCCAGGTACCTTTTAACCCAATAAAAGGACGGATTGAAAGGTATTTACTGATGTATAAATTACGACCTAATTCCCAGTCTAAAGAATTGAAGTGTAGTTGCCATATTGTTTTAGCATGTGAAAAAAAAGAGCCTTCAGGGGTAACTAATGCTGGGGTAAAAGAGGGAAAAAGACCGGCTTTTGCAGAGTGTACGTGAGTGTGTCCTTTGTTTTTATTGCTTTGAAACCATGTATAGTTGAAATCACTATCCCAAAGGTCGTGGTCAAAGCTAAATCCAAGACCTCCTCTGAATCCTGTTTGGTAGCGGAAATTGGTGTTTTTTACGCTGCCTTGACGAGTAGACTCTGTGAGATCTGAAGGATTTCCTGTAACGGCATATTCTAGATTGTCTTCATGAGCGCTCCAGTATAAGTAGTCTGCAGTGATAAAAATATCACATCCATTAATTACCCTAGGTCCTGCTCCCGGTGTGATATCAGGATAGACACAAGGATAGTCAGTGAGTTTGCCTTCTGGGATTTGTGAGCTATCGCTAAGGGCTTTTTCTGCTATAAAAAGCGTGGATAAGCTTAAAATGGATAAGGCGGTTTTGTTTGCCATAAGATCTCCTGTTATTTGGTGAAAAAGAGCTCATCATGCGAGTGAGAAGAGAAAAAAGCAAAGTTTTTTTCAGGTTTTTTTAAGAGCCGCTTGACTCTTTAAGAAGAGGGGAAATTTCAGAAAGTAGGTAAATAAGGAAGAGATAGAATGGCAGGGTCTTCCTGCTTTTGCTGACTGTATTTCAATACTACGTAAATTGTAACAATAAAAACACTTATTGGTTAGACCGAATTTTTTATTTTTTACCTGATGAGGAAATTCTTTTAAGGAAAGTTGTCACTCCCCCCGGCAGTCTAATAGGCGATGGTTGACTAGAGCTTCCGTCAGAAACATCGGAGTGGAGTCTACTTCTACGGCCATCTGTGTAGGTGAACTCGTACCCTCTTAGGTCTAATACTTCCTGTAAATTATTTTGTAAATCAAAAAGGTTCTGCGTAATTCGGTTTTGCAGTTCCCCTTGAATAATGTGCTTTTCGACTAAAGACCTAAGAAAATTGCCGGCACATTCTATGGCATAAGCTGCAGAGTATTGAAATCGAAGGATTTTTAATTGGGAGAATTTTTGTGTGGTAAGGGCTTCTTTGCAAGCTGATAATTCTGTTTGCACTTCTATAGGAAGGGATAATACGTGCTGTTGTCTAATCGGTTCTTCTTTAAAAGAAGTTCTGTTTGAAGTTATCGACGAATTACGACTTCTCATACTTGAGGATCTTGCCGTGGGTAATTCTAGTATAGTATCCCTTGGGGTAAGCGGTACTTCAGAGGATTCGGGTTCTTTTTGCTTTATGTAGCCTTCTACATAATTCACAAATGAAAAAGTGGGATCATACATTTTTATTAAGCAAATTGTGGCGATAAGAGCTGTAGATGCCCAAAAACAGCCTAACCCCAGAGCTAACACAGGGGCAAAAGGAGTAATTAATGCAGCCTGGAAAGAAAAAGTGGTTCCTAAAATCACGCTTATAGAAAATTTGGCAATTGCAGCGGTAGCTACGGAGCGAATTGTGCAATTTAAAATTTTTGTTGCTATAGTTTTTGGATTGTTAAGTTGAATAATTTGCAAAAATATTGAAAGAGGCTTATCTATCACATAGGCGCATGTGCCATAAATAATTCCACCAGTAATGCCAATCGGAGTTGCTAAAAGGAAAAAGTCTGAGGTTTTAGCCGATAAGATACAAAAACCTAGCGTAGCAACTAATTTCACGACTTCAGAATTATTGCTTAAGAGCTTTATGGAATTTTGTATTTTTTCTAAACAACTTACTTGTGGAGGGGGTATTGGTTGCATTTTTCCTCTTTGAATATTTTTGTATAAAATTAACTGATTTTAAAGAAATAGTCAAGATGTAGAGGGTGGGGATCTGGGTGCTAGCAGTTGTGATGGTCATTTTTTAATGGAAAATAATAAGGTCCTATAGAAATTTGTCATTTTTGGTGTGTTCTTGATTAAAAAAATTAAAATAAGCCTTTTTAAGGCTTGTTTTTAATTATTTAATTAGTTATGATTATTTCTTTAATTTGATAAAATGGGCTTGTTTATGTTAAGTACTTTAGATATTGCTTGTCGTTTTATTCCTCGACCCTTATGGGATTTAGTTTCATGCGGGGGAGATTTGGACCGCAGATTGGTAGAGGCTAGAAGGGCTGTTTTAGGGGCTACAGTTGTACGCATAGCTCTTGCAATACTTGGCTCTTTAGCAATATGCAAATTAGGAACTTCTTTAGGAGTTTCCGCTGTTATAGGTATTACAGCAGGAACACTTGTTTCACTTCCCTCTTTTCTTATCGCTGGAGGAAGTTGGCTTCTTTATCATGGAGCAATTGCTACTATAGCAGCTGTTAAGTCGGGCTCCTTCGTGGCATTTGGAGTTGGATTTTCTAGTATGGTAGGGGGAGCTTTTTTTCTAGAAAACTATACTACCCCTGTTGTCTACTTTAAAAAGTTACAAATAATAGAACAGCTTTTGGGATTCCCTTCTACAGCAGGAGGGAGCAAGGTGGGTAGAAGTCGCTTCTTTCATGGTTAGTTTTTAAAATTGTAATATAGCTACACTACTCAGCGACCTATCTAATTTTATTTTCGATGTATATTAATTATGGGTATTTACGGAATTTTTATGTATGCAAATCAAAATTAGCACTTTATTATCTCAATTGATTTTCAAGATCGAATTGGTATAAGGTCTGTTGATCAAGAAAGATAGATTTTTGTATAAAAAAAGTTCTTAAAGAATTAAATTAGGGGAAATTACAAGGAGGAAGCTTTGTTTTCAGTACTTTCACAGATTTCAGTTCGAATTTGTCCTACATTTTGGCTTTTTTTATTTTTCTTTAGTAGGCTTTATGCGCAATTTTCTATAGAAAATGGTATTTTGGCAGCTGTGTTATTTGTAAGTCTTCTGGTGCATGAGTATGGCCACGCCTTGACTGCTTTGTATTTTGGAGCAAAGCCCTCAATTACTTTAGAAGCTTTTGGGGGAAGAACTGAATATAATAGGTACAAGATTTCTTCTAGGCAGCGCTTTTGGATTACGTTAAATGGACCTTTGTTAGAGAGCTCTTTGATTTTTATCCCATACCTTCTTTTGAAGTCTGGTATTTTTGCTTCCTATTACTATGTCCAGTATGCTCTTGTAGCTACAATGCATTTGAATATGATTTGGTGTTTACTAAACCTTGTTCCTATTATTCCTTTAGACGGAGGTTATCTCTTGGGGTATTTATTAGAGAGAAAATACAAGGAAAACAGCGCCAAAATAAGTAGCGCCGTAGGTCTTTTTTTTGCCGCTATTTTAGCGCCTTGTCTTTATTATTATAACTTTTTTTTCTTTGCCACAGTTTTGCTATTTTTAGGATGGCAGAATTTTCAAGTTCTTCGCTCTTTTGGCAAAGCAAGTCAGTTTAGTCGATATAGTAGCGCTCTTAAAGCTATGGAAGAAAATGATTTTAAACAGGCTAAAGGTATTTTAAAAAAGCTTATTCATTCCAAAGATGTAAAGATAAAAAATGCAGCAGCAGAGTCCTTAGCTAAATTGTATTTTCAAGAAAATAAACAGCAAAAGTCATACGATCTACTTTTACAAGTAGATCAGGACTCTCTTTCTGATGGCAAATATTTGCTTTGTAAGCTTGCTTTTGCAAAGAAAAACTATCAGGTAGTAGCCAAGTATTCAAGACAGATTTATGAGGCAAAACCTTCTTATGAAGTTGCAGCACTTAATTCCCAGGCCTTTGCTGGATTGGCAGATGCGTATTATGCAGGTGCTTGGCTTGCAACTGCAGCGCAGTTTGGCCCGCACTCTAAAGAAAATGTAAGACAACTTCTGCTAACTTCCTTATATGATGCCGTAAGAGATCAAGAAGAGTTCTTAGAAGAGCTAAAGGATTTTATTCCATTAGAAGAGCTCTCTGCAAAAATTACTTAAATTTGTGAGCAAATAGTTTTTTGTGTTTTGCAGGAACTTCGTCAAAAGCTTTTCTTTCCATTTTAAGTAAGTCTGGGTTTAGGACGTCTTTAAACCAGCGTCTTGTATAGGCTAAGTAAAGTAGAGACCTAACTTCTTCTGAGTGATTAGATCCTCCTGCATGAAAAGTCCTATAGTCCCAGAAATAGCAACTTCCTTTAGGTCCATGTAGAAAATGTTTTGGATAGGCTGTCATGTTTTGATCTATGGGGTAGGTGAGGTGAGATCCTGACCAAATTTTTGTAGGTCCATTCAGAAGATCTATATCTAATAAGGGTACGCCTACTGTAATAGCAAAAGGGGGGATCTGATTAGAAAGTGTTAGGTTTTCTTCAAATAGAGGGATATGATCTGCATGTAGATGCTGGTCTGTGCAACCGGGAAGCGCTGTAATGGATCCCAAAGTATTTAAGATGCAGTTAGGTCCTAGAAGAGCTTCTAAAATGGGTAAGAGGATAGGGTTAGCATAAAGCATAGGGTCATTAAAAGGAGAGGTAAAAGGGATGGGGACAATGTGGCGCCTGTGGCTTGCTTCAGTGCCTGATTCTAGGGGAATGTTATCACGATAAGCCGTCGCCAAGGTTTCAATAAATGCAGGGGGAAATAGATTTTCAATTTTTAAAAATCCATGCACGGAAAAAAGATGTTTGGCTATTTTTAGTGTATTAGGGTGCAATTCCCCATTTTGAGCTTCTTGATTCGTAAGTGTAATTGTATAGGTCATGATTTTACTAGCGCAAAAGCTTTGCTTATCCGGATGGCAAAAAAGCGCTGCTCCCTTTTGTGATTTTTTAAGTTGATGGTAACTGAACGCTGCTTGTTTAGTCTAGTGAAATTCGTTATGTTTAAAGAGAAAAATCTGCTATCCCAAGTTCTCTGATAGCCTGCATCTGCTCTTTGATTAATAGCTTACCTTTTTGCCCATGCCAATGAAAAATGGCAGCTTCCGGATTAGCTCCGAGTCCTCTATCCCAGTTCCATATAGCAGGAAGCTCTGCAAAAGGAATTTCTTTTTGGAATAGGAGGCGAGAAAGGGCTTCTTGATCTCCAATGTGTAGGTGGTTTCTATGGAGAACCTCTTCTTTCCATTTAGGCAAAAAGGGTGCTTCTTTGTGATAGCAAATAACGCCGCTATTGTAGGTGATTTCTGTTGGTAAAGTAAACCCTAATGCCTGAAATCCTTCCTGCACGAGAAGAGGCTCAGGTGTTAATACAAGCTCTATGCTGTTTTCTAGGTAAGAAAAAATGGGATCTATGCATGTTCTTACTTCACAGTCAAGGTCTATCCAGAGGGTTTTTTTAAAAGGTGTTTTATTAAAAGCAAATGGCTTTTTAAACCAGTGAGTTCGGACATTCCAGACACCGGATCCGATAACCTTTTCCCATTTCTTTGCTAAAAGAGGATCGACTTCTTTTATGTTTAGAGTAAGTGACACAGGGCAATCTACGAGGGCGCCCTTATCTCTACACCAGTGTTTTCCTTGATCGGACATGCCAAAATCAAAAAAAACAACAGGGATGGTATTGTGAGCGCTATAGTTATACCACCACCAGGGTAAAAGCCACTCCACATCTTGAGTGGCAGCTACAATAACACCCTTATCCATCGGTCATTTTTTTTATTGTTATTACTAAAGCCTCATTGCCTTGATAGTAATTACAGTGATCTGGGACTTCTAGGGAGATTTTTTTTTCAGAATACTCTAGATGAGGATTTAAAATAACATTTTGGTAAAAATGTTCATCTTCAAACTTAGAAGAAGAACTGGATAGGTAGCAGGAAATAGAGCCGTTTTTTTTCAAATGACTTTGCAGGCATAACTTTAAAAAGGGTAAAAAACGATCTTCTTCTTGAATGGGAAGAAGAGCATGGGTAGTTGGCGTATACTCTTCTACTTGCTTTAGGGTGGCTATATTTTCTGTTATTAAAAAGGAGAGAGAATGTTGAAGGGTTTCTTCGTCAATATTTTGTTCTTGTTTTAGATCAAAAAGAAAGCGAAGTATTGTAGATGTTGGCTGTTTATTTTGTATGAATGTACCTAAAAACTGCTCCAAATCCTCTTTTTTATAGATAATACTTTTTAATAGGGGGATTTTTTTGTGAGCTTCTTCAAGGGTAGCTTTTCCTTTTTCTAAGAGTAAAGATCCTATTTTTATTTTTTCCTGATGGTGATTTCTTTCTATGTCAATAGGATAGTCATCAAAAAAGATAGTATCGTAAGTGCCAAGAGTGCCAAGAGCATGCTGCCATGTGTCTTCGATAATTTCTATATTGGAGTAGGCTTTTGCCCACTGCCTTGCTTTTTCTGCAATGACAGGGTGATATTCAATGATGGTGTGTTTGGAGGGGGAGTACGTTTGAATATGTGTTGATGCGTAGCCGCACCCAAATCCTATTTCTAGCACTTCTCCCCTAGGGCAGAGCGCATCAATGCATGCCTCCATATAGGGTTTTTCCCATTCCATCATTACTTGAAAGATGCCATCTTTTAGCAAGATTTCCTTTCCGTCTTGATCTTTGCAAAAGGTCATTTCACAAAAATTGGTTTTTTCCATTTAGAGCACTTAGGTGTGGGTTTTTTTTAAGTAAAAAAAGACCATTTTCTCATAAGGGAAAATGGTCTTAGGCTTCTTAGAGTTTTGAAGGAGCACTTTGTACAGGAGAGGGAGCTTTTTTTACAAACTTCTCTACAAATTTTAAGGAATCTATAGCAAGGTTTTTAATAAGAGGGTCTTTGACTGTCGTACTAGCTTCAGTAAGAAGCTGCTCTCCTTTAGAAACTTCGCTGGGATTTAATGAAAGACAAAGACCTAAAAAGGTTTTTGCCATTTCATTAGCAGGATCCTTCGCGAGTATTTCAGAGAAGATTTCCGCTGCTCTTTTTAATTCTAGCTTGCATAGGTGTAAGTACCCAAATCCTACTTTAGGTAGAAGTTCTTCAGGGTCCATCATAGCTGCTGTTTTAAATAATTTTACAGCAGAGTCTTCATCTGCTTGATTTACGGCGATAAAGCCCGCCTCGATCATCAGTGCAAAATGTGGTTTATATTTAGTAAAATCCATGGCCATCGCCTTCCTTTTATGTTAATTTAGAGATTAGCCTCTACTTAGATTAGAAACCATATTTTTAATAACACTATTTACCTGCGCGACAAGGTTCGAGATGGTTTCGCCTATCTGAGTAACCTGGCTCATAGCAAATTGGAGTAGCAAGAACTTACCAGGTGTAGCCGCAGAAATACTACTAGCTACGTTTCTTACTTGAGAAACGACCTGACTTTGTAAGTTGATATACACTTTTATAAGTGTAATAAACGAGATTGTAGCCCATACGGTCTCTTTACTTAGATTTGGGCCAAATTGTCCTCCTGCCATAGTAGTACCTCTATTTCTTTGTGGGGATTTTTGTTAATACTTTCAATAGGGCACTGTACCCATGAAGCAGTATTCCATGCTGATCAAAATTTTCAGTTTCTGTACCGCTGCGTAGTTGAGTCTTGATCCCTTGAATCATTTCTTCTAATTCTTTGAGCAGGGCTTTCTTTTTTTCTGGATTGCTTTTGAGCTCTTGTTCCAAGTCAAACTCGAAAAGCTCTTTGGTTTTTTTCTCTAGTCCAAACATGGACAATTCCTCCTGTTAAGTAAGTTATTGCAGATTGTAGTCAATTCTAAATTTTACGCCATCTTTTTCTAACAAAATGTTGTTGGCTGTGATTTCTGTGATCTTCATGCCATGTAAAAAATCTCCTTCTCCAAAGATTTTTTGATTAATTACTACAAATTGTTCATTGTTATCTCCCGTTGAAAAGCCAGTAATAGTGTATTTAGAAGATATGTCAACGCGAGAAGTGTCTTCTTTTGCGTAGATCACATAATTTTGTACTACGCGGATTCCTGGGAGAGTTTGTAATCCTTTTAGTAGATTCGCAAATTCTGATTCTTTGGTGTCATCAATTCTTCCAGTCAACACAAGCTCGCCATTTGTTACTTGAAAAGTAACGGAACCAAAACCAGTTTCAATTAAGCGACTTTGTATTTGCATGCTTAGGTTATTGCCGATGATTACTTGATTTTCTAAAAGATTTGGATAGGGAAAGTTACTATTTATATACTCACCAAGTAACTGCGCTTGCTCTAGTGTTTGTACGTATCCTTTAAGCACAAACTTTCCAGGAGATGGTGAGTGCACGGTGATTGCTTGCCACTCCGGATAGGATAAGAAAAGGGCGTTCATATTTTGCCATACAAGTTCATCGATAATTACAGTATCTTCTATAGACTTAAGAAAAGGTAGAGTGGAGAGAGTATAGGAGAGTTCTTGCTTTTGTATGGAAGTTAAAACGTGACCGATTAAAAACAGCTTGCCCGTTGCTTCGCTAAAAGAATAGTGCACAGAAGAAAAAGGTTTTAAGGCTTCTTCTAGAATTTTTTCTTCGTTATATTCCGGTGATATTATAATAGGTTCAGAGCGAAATAAAGAAAAAGAAGCAGTGACAAGGATAAGCAGCAAAATAGTAAACAGTCCTGCAGCAGCTAGGTGTTTAGTAGAAATAATAAGGTCTTTCCATGATTTGTTTTCTGTTGAAACGTCAGTTTTAGCAGCTGTGAGCTCTTCTTTAGGCGACTCTTTGAGATCTGCTTCCTCCGGTTTAAATAGAGGTCCAGAAGGAGGGGATATAATTGTTTCATGAATTTGTTCCCTATCAATGACAAGGAAAGAGGTTGTTCCAAGCGCAATCAAATCTTGTGAGGAAAGCTCTTTTTTTTCTGTGATTAACTCTCCATTGACAACGACTCCGTTGCGAGTATGGAGATCTTCAATGAAAAGTTGATCTGCATCATCTACTATAATCTTAGCATGTTGTCTAGAAACGCTAAGGTCGTGAAAAACCACTTCGCTGACATTAGCATCTCTTCCTAATATATATGTGGAAGAAGTTTGTAGATCGAATTCAGCTCCGGCATTGGGTCCTGAAATAACTTTTAAAAGCCATTTTCCTGATTTTGGCATGTCGAAGTTTACAGAAGAGAGAGTGTCTTCCTCATTAGTCGGTAGGATTTCTTCTTCAATATCTTCAAGGTTCTCTTCTAAAGGAGATTCTTCAATAATGTCTAGGAAAGGCTTTTTTTCTGTAAAACGAAAATAGGTGCTGCCAATTTGTAGTATGTCCCCTTCTGCCAAGAGAACGGGTTCTGTAATGACTTTTCCATTTTGTGTAGAAGGATTAACCGAGCTTAGGTTTTCTAAAAGGAAACCGTTTACGCCCCCATCTTCAACATGTCTACAAATTATATGTTTGCGAGATACTTTAGGGTCTTCCAGTACAATAGTAGATTCATCAGGATCTCGACCTAAAATCCATTCGTTTCCTTCTTCGAAATTTACGATGAGTCCCGCGAGCGGGCCTTCTTCTGCAATTAAATATCCTGCCATATTTAGATAATGCCTTCTGTTGTTGCTTGTTGCAGCCTTTCTAGTTCTTTTTGCCAGTAACTTAAGTAATTTGCAAAATCTTCTATAAGTTCTTTGAAACGAAGGTAGTTTACTTCTTGGATAATCTTCTGAGAAAGAGTTAGCAGCTTTTCTTCGCTGTTTACCCCAAGAACTTGTCCCCCTGTTCCTTGAAATAGAAAGTTAGCTTTCATAAAATACATCAGATTATCTTCTTTATTTCTAGTTGGTAAAAAACCTACATCGGCTGTCAGAAATAATCCGGGGTTTAGGCTTTTTATAGCAATAGTAATCGTCTCGGAAAGTGAGATATGAAAGAATCCTTCGCCATCTTCTGTTTCAGGAGATGGAAGATAGAGCTCTTCAGCAAGCTGAGTGATTTGATTTTCTAACATGAGAGCTTCCTTCACTTTTTACATAAATAAGATTGTGTAACTTTTCGTCTCCTTAAATGCAAGAATAAATTTTTATTGGGTTTTTTCGATTAGCTTATCATTTGATATTTTGTCATTCCAAAAGCTCTGGTAAGGGTTTTTCAAAGAGAGATTTGGATGAATTAGGGGCTAGATTTTTAGTTTGACGGGTCGCTTTGTGTCTTCTGAAAATTTGCGCCCCTGATAGAAGGAAGTGGTGGTTACGTTTAGCTTTTTCTTGTGCTTACAGGTGCTTTCCCAGCAAATGTATTACCAAATCTTCGGGCAATTCTTCTAATGAAGTAATTTTAGTTAGAAGTACAGGATGGAGGCACTTAATTCCATAACCTTGATTTTTAGCCCTTCTAAGACTCCAGTAATTAGGATTTGATGGTGATAAATGTTGTCCTTCAATTGGTTTGTGGATGACAAATCCCCAGTCATCAGTGAAGTATTTTTCCCGATAACCTTGGAAATCATAGGGTTCATAACAAGTTTTGCTTTCGGTTCTTATTACTGTATTATCACTATCCTGTTTTTCGCTAATAACAGTGACTAATAAGACGGAGGAGTTTGTTTTAAGAGGAATGGTTTGGGTGGAATGAGCGGAAACCTTAATTTCTTTAAAATCATAATCAAGTGGTATTGGAGCGGCTAAATTTTCAGGTTTATTGGAGGTGGGACGGTATGCTTCTTCTATTTTTATTATTTTATCAGAGTTCGTTTGGTTAATAATAGTAATTGCAAATACTGATTGAAAAAATCCAAATGTTACTAATGCTTTACAAGAAGTTTTAAAGAAAGAAGAAGTTTTCCTGTTTCTCCGGCCCAATGGATGATTTTTACTTGAGGGGGGATTTCATAGATAGAACCATGCCAGTTGTATAAGGGATCTAAAAGTTGTACCTGCCACTTATGGATGTGCAAAAGTTTAGATAATAGATTCTGATCTCCTAAGTGATGAGAGGCTTCTTTAAGGGTGCTTTGCGCCCACTCTAGGATGTAAGAGGATCCTTTCCTAAAGCCCATAACACCGGAGTTGAAAATAACTTCGTCCTGTGCAATCTCTTCTTGCTTTCGCAGTCTTTCTTGGATATCGACATGCTCAGGACAAATAAGAATGGCGTCCTTATTTACTATTTGCTGAAATAAGGGGGACAGGCAATCTCTTACTTCACAATCCAGATCAAGCCAAAGGGTATGTAAATAAGGAGTCTCAAGCATTGCTAAAGGTTTTTGGTGCCAGCAGAGTCTTTTGTCTATAGACTGGCTTTCATATAGGGATATCGAGTCTTGGGATGGTGAGGTTTCCTTCTGTAGTTGATTTTTAAGCGAGAGGAGAACATTTTCGTGGTTTCGTATGTTTAAAAGTTTTCCCTTTTTTTTACAGAACTCCTGCGCTTCTTTCGATAGACCCAGATTAACAAAGGTAACGGGGAATGTGTTGTATTTACTGTAATTTTCCCACCACCAAGTTAGGAGCCACTCTTGTTTTTGATCGGAGGCTATTATAACTCCCTGAGTATTTTTAGATGTAGTTGTAGACCATTTTAGCATATGGATCCTGTTAGCGAGGAGTTGAAAGATAGCCCTATATTTAACAAATTTAGCCTTTAGGCATAAACAGTTATTTTAAGGATTCTATAAAAACCTTTAAAGTTTAGCATTTTAATAATCGAAAGATTGATCATTGGGAAATTTCGCAATGTATTAATTATTAGCTACTTGAATGTCTTAGGTGATTTGTTAAGTAGTTGGAGCAGGGTCATTTTTTTTGAAGTAGATATGTATTAGGAGTGTTTTATCGGATGTGATTTGTGATTTTTTCTTAATTATTAATTTCAAGTTATTTAATTTTAGTTTTTTTCATTTTATTGTTTTAATTAAATTAATATTTGATACAATGTAATTTACGGAATAATTAAGAGGGAACTATGAAAATTAGTGAAGATATACACAAGGTAATGGCTGAATTGCAAAAAAGTGTAGATGCTAATGGTGCTGTTGATTTGCTATATATGTTAAGAGAAGTTGTAAAACTCTTTGAACGTGTTAAAATGGCTCTAGCCTCTACGGGTGAAGAGGAGAGAAAAGAGATTTTCACTTCTATGGCTGAGTTACATGCTTTTTTACTATCTGAAAATAAAAGGCTTGCTGGAAAGTCGGGGATTTCCGAAGAGCAGCTGCTTCGATTTGCAGAGAATCCAGATAACTTCACTAAAGATCAGTGGCATTTTATGCAGGAAGTGAAGGCTAAAATGGGGCAACAGTCTAGAGAAATTAAAACTATTTTACAAAGTATTACTCCTCCAGCTCAAGAAGCTACCCCCCTTACTAAGAAAAGGGGAGGCTCTAAAGTGGGAGTTAAAAAATCCCTTAAGAAAAGTCAGGTAAGGGCTTAACGTAGAGTTTTTACTTTTTGCGGATGATTGTTGGTTTCTTTTTCTTAGTTAGGCACTCTTTTTCTACTATGATCTCTTCAATGGTAGGATCAGAGGGGACTTCAAACATAAGATCTACAAGGAGTCCTTCTACAATCATCCGTAGAGCTCTAGCTCCCGTTCCTGTTTGCTTAGCTTTTTCTGCCATAGCTTCAAGAGATTCCGGAGTGAAGGAAAGTTTAACCCCTTCTTCTTGGAAAAGTTGTTGGTATTGCTTTATGATAGCATTTTTTGGCGTTGTTAAAATTGCTACGAGATCTTCTAGTCCAAGCTCATTGCAGTTTGCTATGCTGTTAAATCTTCCGACAAACTCTGGAATCATACCAAATTCAATAAGATCTTCAGGTTCTACTTTAGAAAGAAGATAATTTGTTTCGTTAGTATCAAAGGTCCTAGCTTCTGTTGCATCGAAGCCTATAGTGGTTTTTCCTAACCTTTTGGCTATCATCTTGTCTAGGTGCACAAAAGCGCCACCTACGATAAAGAGAATATTTTCTGTATTAACTTTAATGTATTCTTGGTTAGGGTGTTTCCTTCCCCCTTTAGGAGGCACATTAGATATTGTCCCCTCGACGATTTTTAGTAGAGCCTGTTGCACCCCTTCGCCGGAAACGTCTCTTGTAATAGAAACATTACTGGTTGTTTTACGAATTTTATCAATTTCATCTACATAAATGATGCCGGTTTCTGCTCTTGCTATATCATAATCTGCAGCTTGTACAAGTCTTAATATGATGTTTTCTACATCTTCTCCTACATAACCGGCTTCTGTAAGTGTTGTCGCATCTGCAATAGCAAACGGGACATCTAAAAGCCTAGCTAAGGTGCGTGCCATCAGAGTTTTTCCGGATCCTGTAGGTCCTAAAAGCATGACGTTAGATTTGCTGTATTCGATTTCTGCGCCCTTAGAAATAGATCGAACTCTTTTATAGTGGTTATAGACGGCAACAGCTATCGTTTTTTTAGCTTTTTCTTGACCAATTACATACTCATCTAAAGCATTTTTGATTTCTTTAGGTTTTAAAAGTTTTAGCTCATGGTGGATGGGTTTTTTTTCGATGATTTCCATGCAAAGGCGGACGCATTTATCGCAAATAAAAGAGTGAGGTCCAGAAATTAACTTTTCCACTGATTCTTCCGTTCTGCTACAAAAAGAGCAGGTTGCGGAGCTTGGTTTATCTTTTTTGGTCATAAATTAAACAGCAAGGCTTCTAATTGGATGATAGAGAATGCTGCTCCCTATAATAAAGTGTTAAAGATGGAAGAAGAGATTCTTCCATCTGATGTATTTTTTTTACTTATGTCTTTTCTGGAGACACCGGTGCATGTTGTATTGTTATTTTATCAATAAGGCCATACTTAAGGGCTTCTTCAGGACTCATAAATAGGTCTCTTTCGGAGTCTTCTAGAATCTGTTCTACTGTTTTTCCTGTGAGATTTGCCATAATAGCGGCGCACATTTGTTTTAAAATCAAAATCTCTTGGGCTTGTAGTGCGATATCTGCAGATGTACCTGTTACACCCCCGCTTGGTTGGTGGATCATGATACGACTATTAGGAAGCGCAAAACGTTTGCCTTTAGTGCCTGCAGCCAAAAGTAGGGCCGCCATGGAAGAACTATGACCTAAACAATACGTGTTTATGTCGTAGCTCATAAACTGCATGGTATCATATATAGCAAGTGCCGATGTGATAAGACCACCGGGAGAATTAATGTATAAATTAATGTCTTTTTTAGGGTCTTCTGCTCTTAAAAAAAGAAGCTGTGCAATTACTGTGTTGGCAACTTGATCATTGATTTCTGTCCCTATGAAAATAATACGATCTTTCAGTAGACGAGAAAAAATATCCATAGCACGCTCTCCACGGCCTGTGTCTTCTATAACATAAGGAATTGTATACATGGGCTTCCTAGGTAAAAATGGGGTTTGATCTTGGCAAGGTTACGTAAGTGCAGCCTTGCTTTTCTCCTGAGACAGAATATAATCTATTGCCTTTTCCATGACAAGACTAGAAAAATAAGAAGAGGTAGTTTCTTCTTGGCTTAAAGGTAAATTAGCATCTTGTATCAAGCGTCTAGAAAGATAAAAAAGCTGTAGGCTTTTGTTTGACTGTGTTGTTAGAAGGTCTACTAGCTCTTTCTTTTCTTTAGAGGTAAATGATTCCCATTCTTTTACAAAAGCCGGGTCTTTACCTAGTTGCTGCCATCTGAAATCTATCTCTGTTCTTATAATCGAAAGAGGAAGATCTACAGGGTATGTGGATAAGAGAAAATCTACGACTTCTTCTGCGCATTTAACTTTAAAAGAACGGTCTGTTTCCTTGTTTAAAAGATCTTTTATGTGGTCAAAAAGCTCTTCTTTGGACTGCACTTTTAATTTTTTTAGGAGGTCGTCATTCCATTCGGGCATAGTTGGTTTTTCTATTTTTTTAATGGTAACAAGAACTTTTTTAGGAGAAAACAGAGTTTTTTCCTCTTCGGTCATGTCATTTTCAGGTCCACTCATGCCTTCAATAGATTCATTAAGGTTTTTTCCTAACACAAGGGGTTTCATCCAAGCTGCCATAGATTCGTCTGTGACTTCAAAGCGGGTATTTTCAAATAAAGGAGATGAGGGTGTAGTATCTACTACGTGGCAATCTAAAATAACAAAATCACCTTCTTCTACAGGACGGTCAGAGATAGGAGTCCAATCTGCGTAGAAAAATAGTGTTTGTCTTACTGTATCTGCAATCCGCTTTTCTGTTACTTCTGGTTTTACGGCTTTTAAAGTGAAAAGAGAGGCATCAACAGCTGGAACATTAGGAGGTATCTCAAAGAAAATAGACAACTTAGCTTTGTTAAAAGAAAAAGATAGCCATTTTCCAGGTAGATCGATTTCTTTATTTTCTAGTAAATTATTTTTTTCTAAAGCGGGGATTCCTGTTAGGTTTAGGCACTCAATAGCAGCTAACCGAAGAAGATGTTCTTTTGTAGATCGTTCAATTTCTTGTGGGAAGTGTTGGATAATGCGATCTAAAGGGGCTTTTCCTTTGCGAAAACCTGGAAGTACTGCTAATTTTTTTACTAGAAGAGTGGCTTTTTCTTTAGCCGTATTAATTAATTCTTCGTTGATATCGATAAGACATTCTATTCGACTTAAGGGTTTTTTCTCTACAGTGACGCGGATTAAAGAGTTGGCGAAATCTTTTTGTGTCGTATCTAGTGTTGTAGTCATTTTATTCTCCTTTTAAAGTAGAAATTACAGAAAAGCGGGTGATGAGGCTCGAACTCACGACTTTCACGTTGGCAACGTGACGC
>CAYTOK010000009.1:0-64485 GCA_964439595.1 uncultured bacterium
TTATGTCTATTTCTAGACTAGTACGTAAAGAAGTGATGGTTGAAGGGAGGGAGGTGAGTCTGGTGAGAATTAGATTGAGCTCTCGTAGAGCTGAAAGGCTACCAAAGGATTCCGGAAGGGAAGTGAGTTGGGCTCTACATAGACTGAGCTCTTGTAAAGCTGAAAGGCTGCCGAAGGATTCTGGAAGGGAAGTGAGTCGGGTCTTATCTAGATAAAGCGTTTGTAGAGCTGAAAGGCGGCCGAAAGATTCTGGGAGTGAAGTGAGTGGTGTATTATGTAGATCGAGCCAGTGTAGAGCTGAAAGGCTTCCAAAGAATTCCGGAAGGAAAGCGAGTTGAGTGTTATCTAGATGGAGCGTTTGTAGGGCTAAAAGGCTGCCAAAGGATTCCGGAAGGGAAGTGAGTCGGTTGCGACATAGATTAAGGGATATCAGGCGAGAGCAAAAGGATGGATAATTAAAAATATCCGGCAGATCGGTTAGCTCTAAGGAACTTAGGTCTAAATGCGATTGGGCAGAGTTATTCAAAAAAACTAAAATTCGACTCTTGGCTTCTAATCTATGTGTATGCCTCCCCCTCACATCAGATTGCCTCCTGACAGCCCAATCGGTTAAACTCGATATTGCCTGTGTTGCGTCGCATGTTGTAACAATTGTTAAAGCAGGATACGTATTGCATATCTCTTGAAATTCTTGTTCCCAAACGGCTTGAGTCTTAAGAGCTAATGGCAACTCTTTTTTTATATTATTCCACTCCTCTTCTGTCTTCTCTATCTGAGATGTTTTAAGATGAATTATGGATTTTTCTGCAAAAAACTCGGGGCTTGCATAACCATTTCTTACATCATCTAGAGTAAGGGTAGAGAAATTGATTAGATTGCAGTTACAGAATAGTTGATAAAGATCACGAAAGAAACCCTTCCAAGTGCGCCCCTCCTTCCATCCATAAAAAGAAGTCTCTGTCAAAACTGTCTTGGGCAGCAAATCTATTAAACTCATGATTTATCCCCATTTGTTATATATATGCAATTAATCGTATCAAATATGAATATTTAATTAAATAATTTTAAAATAGTAATTCCCGCAATTGATTGTTAATTAAATATTTACATTATATAACTAAGGTAGTTGGACTGAGGGGGCGGTGCCCCCGATAGGAGAAAAATAATTCAATTTTACCGAGCGACCTCCGACATCGCTGATCCTAATTTATTTTTCCTTTTTCACCGAATCACTAAGAAAACTTTAACATAGAGTAGCTGTGTCAGGAAATCTTCCAGTAAAATTGGATTCCTAAAACACATCTCTATCGAGAATTATTTTCTTGTTAAAAGCACACCCGAATGCTTAGCGCTAGAATGTAATCCGGGATTTATGCTTAAAGCATTTCCAGCCTGTTTTCCCAGCTCCGCAGACTCCGGGCAATATCTCCCATAGCTTCTAGAAAAGGAAAGCCTCCCATAAGCCATAGCTTTTGCTTCGGTTAGCTTTCTTTCTATTACGGTTAAGGCATTTCCATGCTGAGTTGCCTCTATTTTTTGCAAAGATCTAACCTTATCTAAGTAGCCTTTAGATATCCCTAATAAAAACGAATTTTTAGCAATAGAACCTTTTAAATCGTGTTGCTTTCTTGCTAAGTCCCATAAAAGATCCATTTGACGTAGAAGGACCTCAGCTACATACTCTGCAATCTGCACATTCACCTGACTTCCTAAAATTTCCAAATAGGTATATTCTTCGGCCCTATTAAAAACACAAGAGACAAAAAAAGTGTCCAAAATAGCAGCTATAGCTCTCATTTTAGCATCCTTTTTTTTCTGCTTAAGAATCCTTTTAAGAACAAATTTTTCTTCATCATCGATATTTATACAGGACTCTTCTAAGTTATGTTTAAGTAAAAGCTGCTGAGATTTAATCATAGCTTGTTCTGCTTCATGTTTATTACTACTTGTAGAAAGAGCCATGAGTTTTTGTACTTTTCTAAAGACGTCACTTTCTTCTGCAAAGGCTAGCTCATTAGAGGTATCCAAACAAACTGACGCCCTAGAAATTTCCTCTTTCCAATATAAACTGTCGCAAATAGATTTAAACTCTGGACCGTGTGGATGTAAGACCGTTCCGAATCGAATGAATGTATAATAATGAGCTAGCTCATGTTTTATGATACTTTCTAGTTGACCTCTACTTACATACATAAGCTTTTCATGAAAGCCCATTTCTAAAAAATGGGAATCAAAATAGCCCAGCATGCTTTTGTCATTATATACTACAATGCTTATGGGATAGGATTTACCCTCTCTATGAGAATAGAAATATCCCTTATAAACATCCATCCTCATTTCTTTAGATAAAACGTCCCGAACTACGCGTTTTATTTCTTCAATAAACCTGGCAATTTTTTTAGAGTAAATCAGCATAAGTAGCTTTTATAATAAAAGGATTTTCCAGAGATTCTATAAGTTTTTCTCTGTACGGAGAATCGATATTATTATAAATAAGTTTTTTCGTCAGCATGTTTTTCCTCAGGAAAAAACCATCTAGCTTTTGAAGCTTATCTTTTAATTTACTTAAGACTATTTTATTTCGAATTTCAGGAATCTTCTCCAACTCTAAAAGATACTGCTCGTAGCAGATTTCAGATAAGATAATATCCAAGAGCTTAAAATCACAATTTTCATAAGCTTTCTGAATAAGAAGTTTATAGCATGTTAACCCTAGATCTTCTGCTCTTTGATCCATCTTATTACATATTACGCGAAACCCTCTTCTAAATGTAGAAAGCAGCTGATACTCCGATCCCGTTTCAAGATCTTCAGCATTACCCATAAAAACTCTAAGATAGGGATTACCTCTAAGCCAAGAAAAATAAGGAATCAAAGCGTTTTCGATAACACCTACACTTGAACTCTCTCCTTCTAAAAGAGATTTGAGGGGCATTAGTAATTTAACAGCAGCTAGCCCAGTAGAAAGCCAAAACATGTTTTTAAAATCCTTATTAAGAAAGTCTTTAAGCCAAAGATGCGGCAAATTCAAGTTTTCTTTGAACGCTGAACTTTGAAAAAAAACAGGGAAAAGCTGCGCGGTAAAAAGATTGTCAAGCGAAGAGTCTTCCTCTTGATACGCAAGACCTGCCGTTTTAGAAAGTATTTCAGGGGAAGCTTCTCTTCCCCAAAAAGTAAAAACATCTCGTATAAGTTCTTTCATCTGCCTTGCAATATCTTCTGAGTCTTCATCTACAAAATACGATTCAAACTGCTTAAAAGATAAAGAAGTCGTCTCATCTATCACAACTCCCCTGTTTTTAAGAACCTGCAAAACAACTTGTTTCGCAATAAATATCCTTCTGGAGTGTTCGGCAGAATAGACACACTTGTGGGATATTTGCTCTTTAAGCCCTATTTCCTCAAGAGCCTGAAACAAAGCAGGAGTGCCTGTTTTTTCGCTCATCCACTCATAATATTCAAGAGCACTTTCATTATCTATCCTTGAAAGCGAGGAATTATACAAGTTTTTCATAAACATATACTTTGGCGTGTAGTGCGGAATTAAAAAAGCTCCCTTTTTTAAGAACAAGCCTCTTCTAGCAGCCAAATTTCCATCATTGGCAATTCGCCTTATGTGATTCATCCAAAAGTTATGCCCTTCTTCACTTCTTACTAATATCCTATCTATAAAAGAAAACATTTTACCTGAAACAGCAAAACATCTTCCTATGTCTTCTTTTGTTAAAGCACGATCCTCCTTTTCTATCTGCATTTGAAAGTCCATGACAACAAAGAATTTACCGAGTAGTGAAAAGGAAACCTCTTCAGGGAGCTCTTCAAATACACCCATAACCTGGTTGTTAAATCCAAAATACCAAGCTAAGTAAAGTTGCATCTCAAGGCCTTCAAAAACGGGAAAATCCCCTCCCTGATACAAGAGAATATTTCTAAAATTCTCTACGGCAAATAATTTTAAAAATCCGAGGTTCGGGGTGATTTTTGTAAAATCCACTTCTGGATACTCGTCTTGCATATTTTCTATGGAAAAAGAACAAACCTTACCTATAACTTTACTATTTTTTGATCTTCCCAAAAATTCTATATATCCAGCTCTCATTCCATCTTCTAAATCCATAAGAAGCTCTTTTTGCTGCTCTTCAAAATCCTCTAATTCTAGTACTAGAGAGAGTAATTCATACGAGCTTGGATTATTCGGTAAAAAAGAAAAAACAGTTTGCAGATCTATTTCTTCTAGCTCTAAAATATCCTCAAAAGGAGCTAATCCAGTAGAAAGAGCCTTCATTAACTTAGTTACAAGGCTTTGAGGAAGCCCTGACAAATCTTCTACTAACCTTAAAGCCAAAATATCTAAAATCAAATGAGACAATCGAGAATTGTCCACCTTATTTATATAAGACAGATACCTTGTATTTTCTTTTTTCTGTAGCAGCGACTCTAACAAATTTTTCTGAACATCTTCCGACTCGCCCGCCATAAAATCTAAAAATAACTTGCAAGAAGGAGCTCCTTGTACAAGAAGAGAAAAGATCGTTTCCACTTGCGCTTGAAGATTCAGTCTCTGACCCAGCCGAAGTAGCTGTAAAAGATCTTGACTTGGCCTTATAGGAGTTTTATCCTCACAAATACTAAGCAACCTTTCTATATCTTCGATATCTTCTACTTTTTCTACAACATCCATCATATTTTGTAATTTTACCACCTTAAATCCAGGAAACCTTGTTACTAATTTAGAATAAAAATAGGCTAAGATTAAAGTGGTGTCTTTTAGTTTAATGACTGCTTTTAATCTATGCGAAGAAATGATATTTTCTATTAACTCACAAAATAAATTTGTAGAAAAGTCCCTTAAAACAAATTTCAATACTATTTCTAAGATAATAGAAAAATCCACCTGAGAGCTAAGAAGCTCTAGCGTATAAAAAAGTTCCTCTTTACATCCTGTTTTATAAAAAAGAGCTAAAACTGTTACAGCAGTGGTCCTATCTTGTAAATGCTCCAAAGAACCCTTAGCATTTCTTTTTAAGATAGTCTCTACCGCATACAGCTGACCATATGTAGCTATACCAGAAAAAAGCTCTCCAAACTTCCCTATAGATTGCTTTTTCCACATTTTTATTAAGGCAAAAAGCTCTTGACTTCCTCTATTTTCTATATATCTTCGGTAGCCGTTGAATTCAGGTTTGTATAAATTCTGTAAAAGGAGCTCTTGGCTCTTACCAGGTTTACGTAGATAGGTTTCAAAAAGGGGATAATATTCCTCACGCCCTCCTAACTCTATAAATGCGGTTATTACATTCCCAAATCGAGAAGCTTTGCACATTTCATCTAATCCAAACTCTAAATCCTCTGGCAAAACCGCTATATATTGAGAAGGCTCTAGCACATAGAGCAAGGCTGCCAGCTTTGCTTTAGTAGTGACATCGTGAAGAGATACCCCTTGATGTTTTTCTGCTATTTTATCTGCAAAAAAAGATACAAGGACTGGTAACTCTAAGGAATTTTCTGAAACTAGAATATAGGGAATATAGCCTGAAAGCTTTTTATCTTTTTGCCATTTTTGTAAGAGGGCTTTCTGCTCATCTTGAAAAAACTTAGATAAAAACAGGGTAAATAACAACCCTCTGTTTTCAAAGCGGATATTTTGAAAAAATCCCTTTACTTTCTCTTCTCCTTGCAAATCCCATACTTTTTTAAGGGCAGAGGAGAGCTCCTCTAAAGGAGCATCTTTAAACTCTTCTGTTTTTTGAGATAAGGTATTTTGTGCAAAGTATAGTAAAACCCTCATCCCTAAAAAACTTAAAGAAGAGTCCTCAAAAAAAGAAGAGATCTCTTTTGCTAAAAAGCCCTGTAAAGAAACCCTCGTTTCCTCAAAGCCAAAACGTAAAGATTCACGTATGTAAGAAAAAAGCTCTTTGCGCAAAAAGCTCGCTTGCTCCTCTTCGGTAAGGCTCCTTAAATATCTACTAAAAACTTCGGCATCTCTTTCTATATGACAAGCATTTTTAAAAAAATCAACCACCTCTTCTACTGAAAGCTTCTGCAAAGAAGAAACTAACGATTCCTTATTTTTAAAGTCCAAAAGTCCATACATCTTTTCTTTAAGACAGACAAAAGCTCTGAGCTCACCTGCTGACATAGCACTAAGCAAAGAAAGAGGCCTTTCTAGCTTTTTAGCAAAAAATATAGCTAAAGAGCTGGTAAGCATAGGATTTTCAGAAGATACCACTTTCACCGCGAGCTGTAAAAGATCTCCCTCTAAGCAAAAAGAAAGCAAATAGGCTTTTCTCTCAGAGGAAAGACCCTCTAAAACCGCTGTAAAAACAGCGCAGGTTTGCTGTTTATAAACCGGATGCTTACAAATAGCCCTAAAGAATGATACAGCTTTATACTGCAAAAATTGCCTTGCAATTTTAGAGTCGCTAAATTCTTGAAGCTCTACATTTAAGATCTCCTGAAGAGCCCAAATCATAGGCTCTCCCAAAGACAGCCTTTCTATAGAAACCCCTTCTCTTACAAGATAAATAAGGGAGCAAAGTGCAGCAAAGTTATCCGCCTTATCTATCACGGGTCCTATACCTAAATACTCCTCATCAAGCACCCGTCTAAAAAAGATCTTCATAGAAGTAAAGGAAGGCTCTTTTTGATAAAAAGCAGCTTCATTTATAAATAAATCTTCTTTTTTTTCATGAAGATAGCTAAGTAAAGCAATCTGCTCCTCTTCTCCTATTTTAGATAAAAATGTAGCAAAGAGCGAAAAAGCTACGTTCTCTTTTTTCATAGAGATAAAAAAATCCCCTATAAACTTTACTCTAATGCTAAGTGGGATACCGGATAAATCGGCGCCTTCCAGACTAAACATGCTAAGTAAAATTTCCATCTCCGTAAAATCACGAAGAGACCAAAAAAAATCCTTTACTATTCTTTGCGTTTCGGGATCTTCAGAAAACTCCCCTTTCCATTTTTCATAAAATCGATACAGGAAAAAAAATAATTTTTTATGGTTTTGCAACTTAGAATTGGGGCTATCAATAGCTGCATTGGCTAAGGGCTTATGCTGATTCCAAATTTCTTTATACACACACTGCATTTCAGCAGTGGGTTCGATAGCTTCTATCTGCAAGGTTTCCTGAAAGCTTCCATATAACGAAGAAGAACAAAATCTTTTCCATATTTCGGTAATGATGACAAGGCGCTCTTTTCCCGGCTCTGCTTTAGCAGAAAGCTCTCTTAACTCCCCTAAGCTTCTGTCTTGATAACCACCTATAAACATCAAACACCTCTTACTAAGAATTAAATACACAAGAATTTACAATATAAATCATTAAATTGCAATTAATTATTAAATTAAAACAATAATAAAAATAGAAATTAAAAAAATATTATCATACGATGAAGTAAAAAAAACAACATATATACATGAGGTCTTATGTCAAGTATAAGCGGAAAACCTGCAGGCGGGGGAGAAGATAAAGCTGTACAATCCGCAGCAGTAGCTCAAAGTGCAGAAGTAGAAAATCAAAAGCAAGATTCTAGCATTAGTGGAGCTGCCATGCTGGCATCAGTTCTTATTGGCACTTCAGCCTCAACAGAGACGTTCCTAGCTCCCGTTCCTCTACCCAATGCAGAAACCCTTTCATCTACTCTAGCGTCAACAGATCCGTTACTTGCCGGAAATACAGCCCAGGCAAACCAAGTATATTCTGATACGCAATCTTCTAAAGAAGCTTCAGGAGAAGAAGACGAAGTCCAAATGGAGATGCAAAACCAATCTCAGGACTTAACAGTTAATAAAGACAAAGAAGGAAGCTCAGGCGGAAGCGCCGGAGGAGATAGGAGTGGAGAGCAAGGTAGCGGTGGACAGCAAGGGGGCCAAGGTGGTAGCGGGGAGCAAAGAGGGCAAAGCAGCAGCGCTAGCACAGCTGATTCAGGAGGCTCCGATGAAGTAGAAGCCTTAAAAACAGGTATTGGCACACAAGCTTCTTCACTCCAAGATCAAGCAATAGGGAATGTCAGCGATACTAGTGCAAAGATAGGAGACCTCAAAGCGGAGACCAAAACAGCATCTACCCAGCAAGCTCCTACCTCTACAAAAAGTGAAGAAGGCGATACATCCGATATAGATACAACAGAAGATGGCGTCCTTCCTGGAATTAACCAAATAGGCATGAGTCCGGCAGGACAAAGTTACGAAGCTTTTATACAGTCTATTGAAGCTTATACCAAGGCTAAAATCAGCCTAATAGACTCTATGTCAGACAGCTCTGAGATGTCAGCCCTTGCAGCAGAGGTGTCTTTTGATCAGCAGATAGAAGCAGCAGAAGCTAATGCTGATATAAAAAGACTAGAAGCAAGTAAAAGTTTTGTCAATGCCATGTCCTCTTTTGGTCAGCTTGGAGTTACAGGAACCATGGCAGGATACAGCTACAGTCAATCAACTCCAGCCCAGCTGCAAACAAAGCAAATACAAGCAACCCAAGCTAATCTCACACCCACAAATCCTAACCCTAATGCAGCAGCTCTTCGAGCGCAAAATCAACCTGCAGCTGACCTTGACGCCGACATCCAACTAATTAAAGAAAATAAGCCAATACCTAACGATGCCGACGGTACTAGAACTACAGCCGCTAAAAACGAGATAAAAGCAAGAGAAGACGCTGCTGTTCTTGAAGCAGATGCAAGTAGAGGAACCGAGCTTCAAGGAGCAGAACAGAAACTTGCCGCAGCTAATATTGATGCTGATACAGAAGGTGGTCCTATAACAGAGGACGGAAGAGCCATTGCCCTCAAGCGAGATGTTGCTACTGTCGAAAGAGCCCCACAGGTAGCAAAAGATCGTCAAATAATAGATAAAGCTGATAGGATTATAAGAGACCAGCCTGATCCTGCAAGGCGCACCCCTGAAAACAACGCGATTGCAAGAGAAGCGCTTACTATACCGCAAGATAGGCGAGCTGCGGCTAGAGCTCTTCCAGATAATGACCCTGGTCTTGTAAGTCTTAGAGGGGCAGAAGCAAGAAGCAGAGTCACCCCTCAAAACGTCGCTTCTATAAAAGATCCAAGCAGTACAACCCCAGAGGCGCAAAGCTATCAAAGAGCCGTTAAACTAGAAGCTAATGCTGAAAGAGCTGCCATATTAGCTGCTCCTACCCCAGAGGCAAGGGAAGATCTTATTGCTCGCGGCACCGCTGAAGAGCAAGCCGGTAAACGAGCCCAGTTCGAAATAGATAGCAGAAACCAAGCTAGAGCAGAAGCTCTTGGAGAAAATCCCGGCAATCCTATTCCTGAAGGTTACCCGCCTAGCTCAGCTAGTAGAGCATGGCAAAAGGTTAATGAACGATCTGACGCTAACGCACTAGCTCAAGATGCTAAGATCCCACAAGGAAGACGTGATGCTGCTATGACTGATGGAGCAAGAGCAGATGCCGACACGCTTAGAGGAAATAACCAAGATGAAATCGATGCTATCAAACAAAACCCTGGTCGTTTAGAAGCCGCCCAAGATAGGATAACAATAGACCAAGCTACAGATATTCGAAATAATCATCAAAGAATGCAAGGGGTGCAAAACTTCGAAGCAAGGCAGCTACTTGCAGATAGACAGACTCTTAAGGCTGGGGGTGAAATCCAAGGTCCTAGGGCTGACGAAAGAAGAGTGGCTGCGCAAGCAGAAAATGACATCGATACGCTTAAAGAAAATGGAACTATTAACCCCATAGATCCTAATACCGGGGAACCCAAATTGACCCAAGATGAGGCTACACGAAGAACGCAAGAGGCTGCTAATAGAATGTCTGATGACGAAATAACAAATGTTAAGGCCAAGGGCAACAGGGTGGTAGAAGAAATGAAAGTGCCGGGAGGAAGGCTTGATTCTGAATTACACACAAGAGACACTAAAACCTGGCAGAAAATACAGGCCCTAGCACCCCTATACCAGAGTGTACAAAGTATGGCTGGGTATATATACGATACGGAAATAGCTGTCTTAACATCATTAGCAGGAGAGCTCAGCGCTAGCGCTGAACTCATGAGATCTTCTAAAGATATGCTCCAAGGAGTATACCAATCAACGAAAGAGCAACAGTCTGGGCTTTCACAGAGCATCTCGGCAGCTGTTCAAGCGCAGCAGGCTTTGTCATCTAGCCAAAAAGTATAAGGTTTACTGCCTTACCCGTGGGTAAGGTAGTAATTTTCTATCTCTGTTTGCGAGGGGGCGATTGCCATGACACCGGCATCATCCCCTTTTTCTAACTGGAATACCTTATCTTCTAAGGTCTCTTGATTTTGTATTTTAATCACAAAAGAGTCCTGGTAGTTTTCCACCTTCACAAAAAAAAGACGATTTATTACAGAGTACGGAGCAATCATTTCTTCTTTAATAAGTTTAGAAGAAAGGCTCTTTTTTAAAGAGTTATAGCTTTTTAATGTCATGAGACTATCGACTGCACTAGGAAACATGAGAGGCCAGAAAAAAAGACTAGCTACTTTAAACCCAATAGCCCTAGGAATAGATTTCTTTAAAATTTCTTTAGCTACCTTTTCCGACTGAATTAATGGAAGTTCTACAGAGTCAGGGCTTAAGAAGTAGGGATCAGGTGAATTATTTTCAATGGTTACCTGAACTGGCTGATAACCCCAGGCAAGCATATCCCCCTGCAAATACTCCTTACTTTCCTCTGCGTTCAGGGCTTTGACAGAAAGAATAACCCTCTCTTGCTGCAAAAAGCCCCCTTTTAAGGCAAGAAGTGTGGATAAAGGACCTGTTTGTAAACTACCCTGATTCATCGCTAAAAATAAAGCTAAACATCCTAAAACTGCTAAAATAACTTTCTTCATAAAATCCCCAAGTTAATTTAAATTCTATGCAATTTTATAATTAAAAATAAATAAAATCAACAATTTTATAATATTGATATATAATAAAATATTTGCTATGTTAAATTTAACTAAAAAGGAGTAGCTTCATGAGTGACTATACAATAAACTCTAGCAACCAACCCACGACCCAGGTAACAAGCACTGGAGAAACTACACAGCCTAAAAGCACGACAGCAGATAGCGTAACCCTATCCGCTATTCTGATAGAATCAGCTAATACTACAGAGTCATTTAGCACTTCTGAAGTAGAAGTGGAATCAGAATCTACTGAGGGTTCCTCAGAAACAACAGCAGCTACTTCTGAAACTGTCGTAGATGAAGATGGCACAGAAGGGAGCACAGGAGGAGATACAGGGAGCTCCGGAGACGACTCTCCATCAGATGACACAGCACCAGAATCTACTTCCTACGGAGCTTCCATCAATCCTTTAAAGCAAGAAGAAGAAAAAGACATTATTACAAAAAATCTAGAAGGTATATACCAACAAAGCAAAGTAAATCAAAATATAGCCAAAACGAACATGAGTCAGCAAGCAGCCGTAAGCGAGACGTCTACTTCTTCTACTAGCGCACCAGACACAAAACTTAGCCCTACATCTATTTTTTTAGCTTCTTATCATTTCAGTGCAGCAGCAGGTATTTCTAAAGAAATCCAAGCCGGCACGAAAACGGCAACAGAGGGCGCTAAAGAAATCCGCGTAGAGGTAAGAGAAGCCTTTACCGCTATCTTTACAGAACTTTTAGCAAACCCCGCAAAACTAGAAAGTATGATAGCAGAGACGATATCTCCGGCAGCAGCAAAGCTCACAACAGATGCGTTAACTAAAGTTCTATCTGGAGAGTACACCCTACCTGAACTTGAAGAGATTGCTCCTCCGGAAGATGACACCCCCACATCCATGGAATTAGCTAGAATTTTAGGAGATTTTGCAGGAGCCCAATCTGATACACAAGTAGAAGCAGCAGACTATTCTGCTATAGCAGCAGACATCTCGGCTGATATGGCAGATGCAAGCATTCTAGCGGCTAATGCCGCACTAGACGACGCTATAGAAACCCAAAAAGAAATGGAAAAACAGTCCAAAAAGAAAAGCTTCTGGGGTGATGTAATGAAGTGGACAAGCGTTGCCGCTATGAGCGTTGCCGTTATAGCTATGGTAGTTGCAGCCCCTACAACGGGGGGCACCAGCCTTATTGCTGCAGGCATGATGGCTACTATGCTGGTACAAACAGCCCAGGGTGGAAACTCTAACATTCTAATGGATAGCTTATCCAAAGGTCTTCAAGCAGCCGGGATGCCCCCACAACAGGCTGATATAATGGCAGTAGCCACTGTTACAGTGGTACTGGCTGTTTCTTCAGGAGGAGGAGCAGCCTTTGCTAGTGGAGGGCTTGCAGGCTCAGGAATGGCCGTTGGCCTTGGAGCCACATCAGGAGCTCTTATGGGAGCTCAAATGTCAGGAGGTGTTAGTATGGCCTCAGTGGCAGTTGGCAGATCACTTGGCATGAGCGACCAAGAAATCATGATCCTTGATGCTTCAGCAAATGTCGTAGCAGGCGTTGGTTCAGGAGCAGCAGCCATGGGGTCTTCTTCTTATGCCGCTTCGGCCAATGCAGCCAAGCTAAGCACAGCCGTAGATGACGCTTCCACGTCAGTAGATACAGCAGTAAAAGCCTCTAAGCTTGCTTCAGACCAAGTAGATGAAGCCTCTGCTAACTTAAGAACAGCAACAGATGCCGCAGCTGGAGCAAATGAAACTGCTACAAATGCAAGGCTTGCTGCAGACCAAGCAGACAACGCTGCAGCAGTAGCGCAAGGAGGTAGCCCAGAGGAAGTTGCAGCTGCACGAGGTGCCGCAGACAATGCAAGGGCCGCATCGGAAGCAGCAGATGAGGGCGCAAGAGTAGCGGATGAAGCGGTAGTAGTGGCTGATGATGCACTAAGGGCAGCTAATACCAACCTACAAACAGCCAACGCCAACCTACAAACCGCCAATACTAACTTACAAAATGCGCAAACCGCACTTGATTCTTTAGGGAAGATGTCTAAAACCTACTCGACAGTCTCTAGGACCGTTATGGCAGCAAATACAATGACGGGAATCGCTTCAAGTGGGGTTACAGGGTATTCACAACTGCAGCTATCCCAAATACAAAAAAACATAGCTGACTCTATGGAAGAGCTTGGTACTACACAAGCTATTATGGGAATGTTACAAAGCATCGCTTCTTCGCAGTCTACCATAGCATCTCAGGTGTCAAAAGACTACGGACAAACCGTTAGCGCGCTTTCCTCTGCTTGGAGTAGTTCACAGCAATCACAAAGTAAAGGCATGGAAGCCTTAGCAGAAGCTTTTAAATGATCGTAAATATTTTCTATAAAAGAGAAATTACCCTATAGAAAAAATTGCAGAAGACACCAGCTTAATCCTAGAGAAGGTTAAAAAAAATGAGTCTTTACAAGTAAAAGCTTCTAAAATTCGAACTCTTGCATACTGGGGCGGCTTACACAGTGCCGCCTACCAACTTCAAAGCTTTTGAAAAAATTTTAGCATCTCTTCCGTCGTTCTTACTATAGATTCTTCTTTGTGAGAACTAGAGGTAAAACAAACCTCTTGCTGAGCTGGTGAAAAATACACACCCTTTTCAAACATATGATGATAAAAATCGACAAACATCTTATGATTCAAACCCTGTAAGTCTTCCTGACAATTCACCTTATTTACACCAAAAAAAAGAGTAAAGGAAGAACCTATTCGGTTTACAGCAATGTTTTTCTTTGTAACACGAATAAAATCTTCTATAGGTAGTAGAAGCTTCTCTGTCTTCTTTTCTAACTCTTCATAGAAGAAAGGCTTTTCAAGTTCCTCTAAAACAGCAAGGCCAGCAGCTAAAGCTAATGGATTACCTGAAAGAGTCCCTGCTTGATATACAGGACCCATTGGCGCTAGAAAATCCATTACTTCAGCTCTCCCGCCAAAAGCTGCAGCAGGAAGCCCCCCTCCTATAATTTTTCCAAGACATGTCAAATCAGGTTTAATCCCCCATTTACCTTGAATGCCACCAAGTCCAAATCGAAATCCCGAAACAACCTCATCAAATACCAAAAGAGCTCCTGCTTTTTCCGTTTCTAAGCGAAGTGTTTGTAAAAACTCTTTGCTTCCTTCAATGAGCCCCATATTTGCAGCAACAGGCTCTACAATGACAACGCCAACATCGCTATGCTCTCTAAATGCTCTTTTCACCGCTTCTATGTCATTATATGGAAGGGAGATTGTATCTTCTACAGCTCCCTTAGGGACGCCTAAAGAAGAAGAGTTAAGTAAGAAACTAACTCCAGAGCCGGCCTTCACTAAAAAAGGGTCCGCATGGCCGTGGTAATTGCCATTAAACTTAATCACTTTGGATTTACCGGTAAATCCTCTTGCCAGTCTAAGAGCCGACATAGTTGCCTCTGTTCCTGAAGAAACAAAACGTATTTTTTCTATAGAAGGCATGTGTAATGAAATCTTTTCTGCCATCTGTTTCTCAATAACAGTTGCTATACCAAAAGAAGAACCAAGCTCCATTTGCCTTTGTACTCTATCGACTATCCTAGAATGGGCATGTCCTAAAATGAGAGCCCCCCAACTCATACAGTAGTCAATAAAGCAATTGCCATCTACATCGACAATGGTGTCTCCCTTTCCTCTTTCCACTATAAGTGGAGTCATTTCTAATGAGGTAAATGCTCTAACTGGAGAATTGACTCCTCCAGGAATTTTCAAACAACTTTTTTCAAAGACTTCCTTGGTAATCGGCCTAGCTAGCATACTCCCCTCCAATAAAAAACTGTAAAATTCAACTATTTATAAAATAAACAGCTTAGAGGGTTTTTTAGATTTTTACGAACCTTATTTCACGATTTTTCTGAAACGTATGCATTTTGAAAAAAATGCATACAGGACCTTTACTATACTAAGTGAAAAAAAGAAAAAAATACGGCTATTTTCTTTTTTTATAAGAAACATATACCATTATTATGCCAAAAAGACAAAGAATAGAGCCTGCTATGAGAAGAGCTAAAACAGGCATATCATATTGTGCAATTTCCTCTTGGGCTTTACCACCAAAAAACTCAATGACCCCATTCCATGCAGAAGGATTATGGGTAAAGAAGTTTGCTACCTTATGACCTGTTTCCTTAGCTTTTGCTATTTCCTTCATAAAATGCAAAGCATAGCTAGAGGCAATGACGCCTCCACAAAAAGAAAACAATCCAATAATACGTTTAAAATCCATAAAACCCCAATAATGTTTAATATAGTTCAACATATAAAAAATCACAAAATAATTCACAAGCAAATTAAGAAGAAGTTATAGAATTATCTAGAATGTCAGTAAGAAATCTTATTAATGCTGATAATTGAGATCAGCCATAAAAAAGACGCCCATTCTTATATCTAGCGCACCATACTCCTAAAAATCCTTCCCTAAATAAAGCACGGCAGACGGATCTCTTATATTTAAGGTTTGCAAAATTTCTAAGATAGGTGGATAATTTTGCTATACCGGCAGATACTTCATGATAAGGTTTTTTTGTATTTTATTTATAGGCAGCTTTAGCCTAGCTTTTGGAGGAACCCCCTATACAGTTGAATACCTAGGGGTCGAAGACGCTGCTGCTTTAAAAACTATAAAATCTGTCACTCAGCTTAGCACATTAAAAAAAAAACCTCCAGATTCAATCTATGCTCTACGCTATAGAGCAGAATCCGATATCCCCGAAATTTTAAAAATACTGCATGCCCATGGATATTACGATGCAACCGTCCAAGTTTCCGTAGAAGAGACGCGAACTAATGCACATGTTTTAATAAAAGTGACCCTCGGTCCTCCTTATACCATATCTTCTTTCACCGTATACCTTTTTGAAAGCTGTAAAGATAAGTGCGTCTCTTGCCCTTCTCTTGTCCCCTCTTCTTTAGGTCTTATAACAGGAAAACAAATTCAAGCAGCTGAAGTCATAAATGCGGAACTAAAAGCTCTCCAAATTCTTGCAAACTGTGGATATCCCCTAGCTTTTATTAGTAATAGATCTTTTGTAGCAGACGGTGATACTAAAACAGTTAAGGTACACTTCGAAATAGATTCAGGCCCTCTTTCCTATTTTGGTCCCCTTTCTATTACAGGCAATACCTCTACCAAACCTCTCTTTTTTAAAGAAAGACTAGAATTTAAAGAAGGTGATATTTATAGCGGATCTTCTATAGAAGAAACGCATAAGAACTTGATGGATTCAGGCCTTTTTAGCTCCATCTTAATTACCCATGACGAAACACCAGGTGAAAAAGGAGAGCTCCCCCTCCACATAGAGGTAGCGGAAAGTAAACATAGAAGCATATATGGGGGAATAAGCTATCAAACCTACTATGGCCCCGGTCTCACCTTTGGATGGGAACATCGCAATATTGCCCAAATGGGAAAAAAAATAACATTACAAGGAGACATAACCAAAAGAAGCCATTCAGGGATAGCTACCTTTTTACAACCTAATTTTTTAGCGATAGGGCAAGATTATGTTTGGCAAGCGCAGGCAATTCACTTAGATATTTTACCCTTTTCAGAAAAAAGCTATCATCTCATCACTCGTCTTGAAAAAAAATTCTCCTCTAAAATGCGGATTTCGTTTGGCTTAGAGGCTGAAAGGCTCTTCGTCAGCTCTAGCGTACAAAATGGAGACTACTGGGTTGCCGAAGTACCTCTTTTTTTAGGGATAAACCTAGCTAATAGCCTTCTTAACCCGACTAAAGGTTTTAATTTCGAATATAAAACAACACCTAGCTTCACTTTTTCTACAAACAGCTGTTTCTTTTTACTACAAGAAGGCTCTTTATCTCACTACCTCCCTTTAGATAAAAATCACCTATTCACTGTAGCGCAAAAACTTTCAGCCGGTTTCATTCTTAGTGGTGGAGAAAACTCTGTCCCCGTCCCTAAACGTTTTTTTGGAGGTTCTGAAGAAGACCTAAGAGGATATGCCTATTATTCCGTCAGCCCCCTTAATCATAACGGAATCCCAGAAGGGGGCCGCTCTGCTCTCTTTTACACCTTAGAGACAAGGGTACGCCTTTCTAAAACACTTGGAGTAGTCCCCTTTTTTGACATGGGTAACGTATCTAAAAAAACACTATTTATTCCTGAAGAAAAGTGGCTGAAATCCGCAGGACTAGGTCTTCGCTACTTTTCTTTTGTCGGTCCCTTCCGATTAGACCTAGGGTTTCCTCTTAACAAGAGAAAGGGGATCGACAAAAATTATAGAATTTTGATAAGCGTAGGACAGGCTTTTTAATGGGGAAAAAAACATGAAGAAAATCTCACCTAAATTCTACACTCCTTTTTTTCTCATTCTTTCCCTACTTGTTTGTATTTCTGCTCTTGTTTTAATCCTTTCACAAACAAAAATATTCCAAGACTACGCGCTAAATATCCTAACTACTGAAGCGAAAAAAGAAGGAATAGAGATAAAGCTTAAGGGATTACAATCAAACGGACCTTTTAAATGGTATTTGGACGAAGGTTTTATTCTTTGGGAAGACGGAAAAAAATTGGAAATGAAAAAGCTGCAAGTGCGCATTGCTGCCCTCCCTCTTTTTATGAAAAAGCTTACCTTTACCTCTTTAAAAATACACGATGCCACATTCTCATTTTCTCCCTCTCAAGAAAAAACCAATTTTGAAGAGATTTCCCTAGGAGCTCTTCCCCTCTCTCTTTCTGTTAAAGCCCTTAAAATCAAAAATTTTCTACTGAATAATGTAGTTACTAATAAAACACTTCATTTGAATCTCAAAGGGAGGGTTAGCATAAAAAAGGGATTAGGAGAACTACAGGTTGATCTACTTTTTCAAGAACTTGCTCTCAATAATATCCTTAAAATCCAGCTACTTTCTTCACAAAAAAAAGAAGTAATTAATGGCAACATCCAAACAGATATTAAAAACAGCGAAAACTTAACAAACTTCTTCGATATTCCGTTAAAAACAAGCCTAAAAGCTTTTATTAGATGTAGAGGAAAATGGTCTTTCTGGGAAAAACTAAAACAGCGCTCAGCCAAAGACTCCCTTTCTTTTACTTTCAAAGCAGACTTGGATGATCTAGAAATAGAAAGCATTCCTCTTTTAGATAAAACATGGTCCATACAATCAGACTACACTCTTTGGTCTGATCTTTCTTCTTCTTTTGAAAACCTTTCTGTAATAAGTAATGAGCTAAAGCTACTTGGAAAAGCAAGCTTCTCCTCTTCTTTTACACCACTTACAGCCTCTATTGTAGCCTCCTTAAAAGACCTTTCCAACCTAACCTCTCCCTCTTTTTTACGCTTAGGGGGACAATTAGATGCAAAAATAGGACTAAGTCCTCACGCTTTTCTTTGTTTAGTCACATCCCCCTCCCTAGAAATAGGAAATGAAATTTTTACACCTTCCACTGTAAAAATAGAGGCTCTGCACAAAGAAAAAGCCTGGACAGGAAGCATCTCCTCTAGCTTTCAACAGGAAAAACTTCCGTGGAATGCCTCCTCGGAATTTACTATAAAAGAGAATCTAGTCACAATTAAAGATATAGTCATTGAAACAGAGCAAACTAAAATATCAGGAGAAGGTCACTGGAATATTAACCAAAAGATAGGGGAAAGCTCTTTATTTCTTCTAGCCAACAACTTAAAACTCTTTCGCTCTCTTTTTCCCGGCTCAGATCTAGAAGGCAAGTTAGGAGGCAGCCTTTCTTTACACGCAAAAGAAGCCAATGTCTTTCTAGAAACAAATCTTCTTCTAAAAAATGTACGTTATCAAACCTCTATAGTAGACTCTTTAAGAATAGAAGCTGCTCTGAATAACGTTTTACAAACCCCTGTAGGAAACATCTCCCTAGAGTGCACAAACCTCCTTGTTAAAGGAGGACAGTTTGATAGTCTCACCTTCGCATCTAACGAGCAAGAAAACGGATGGAAATCTTTTTCTATAACAGCAAATGGCAGTTGGAAAGAGTCTTTTCAACTATCGTCCACAGGCTTATGGAAAAATGAAGAAGAAGCCGTGCTAATTCAATCTGAAAGTTTCCTAGGATCTCTATTTAAAAGCCCCTTTCAATCAAGTCCTTTTTCTTTTTACTATAGTGACGAAAAGATATCCATAGACTCCTGTCAAATACAAATAGGAAACGGCTCGTTCTCTTTGAAAGGATCTTTAACCAAAGAAGAAGCCTTTTTTGAAACAGAGGGAACTCACTTACCCCTACACATGCTATCGCTCTTTTACCCAAGTATAGCAGTCCATGGCAATACCTCTTTTCAAGGATCCTTCCTCGGATCAAAAGAAAATATAAAAGGAGAGTTGATAGCTACCATAGAAGAGGTTGATTTTTTAGAGAAAATCAAAGGAAAAGGCTCTTTACAAATACACTTTACTCCACTTACCGCACAAATTCATTCACACTTTTACGCTACACAAAACCAATTCTTAGATTGCACTGCAACAATCCCTTTGAACTACTTTTATCTTCCTTTTAAAGCAGAGATTGACCCTATAAAACCCTTAATGGGAGAGCTCCGAATGCAAGGAGCCATTGAAGATCTTTTGGCTTTTTTGCAAACAACGAGCCAAAAAGCCTCAGGATGGGTAACGGGGCATCTCTTTCTTTCAGGGAACAGTAAAAATCCTTTTATACAAGGGAAAATAGATTTAGAAAACGGTTCTTATGAAAACTATATTTCAGGAACTAGACTTAAAAATATAGAAGCTGCCTTAGTTGCTAAAGGAGCGTCTATCGAGCTAACTCATTTTCATACCTTAGACTCAAAAAACGGGGAAGCAGGTGCAACAGGAACTCTTCTTTTAGACAAAAAAGAATTATTCCCTTTCAAAGCAAAGCTCGAGCTTAATAACCTCACTCTTATGCAATCGGAAACGCTTGAAGCGGCTGCAACAGGAGATCTTGACTTTACAGGAGATCTTCTCTCTGCAAAGGCAGAAGGAGGGCTTATAGTAGATCACACCGCATTCACCATCTCAGACAATTTACAAACAGAAATCCCATCCCTTCCTATTACTTATATCAATAAACCAATCCACCTCCAAAGGTTTGCAGTAAACCTTCCTGCGACTTATCCAGTAAATTTAGAACTTCTGTGTACAGCTAAGGACACTGTTTTTATTAAGGGTAAAGGCTTAGATTCGCAGTGGCAAGGCGATGTTCTTTTAACAGGAACTCCACTTAGTCCTATAGGCAAAGGATCTTTGACTTTAAAAAAAGGAGATTTCACCTTCTCTGGCAAAACATTTACCCTGATGCAAGGAGACCTTTCTTTTTCAGATAAACCCAACCAAGATGCTTATTTAAAGCTAACTGGACAACTGCAACTATCTCAAGCAACAATTACAGCAAACATGCAAGGACCTTTAACTTCTCCAAGACTCACCTTTCAGTCAACTCCTGCGCTACCTACAAGCTCAATTTTATCACTTATTCTATTTAATAAAGATATATCTGAGATATCACCTCTACAAACTCTTGGACTTGCTCAAGTCATCATGTCTTTATCAGGAAATGGAGGCCCAGGCGTCTTAGAAGCTATTCGCAAAAGTATAGGCATTGATAGATTAAGCATTACGGGTAAAGACGGATCAGATGAAATCTCTCTCCAAATCGGATGGTATCTAACTCACGGTGTTACAGTCTCCCTTTCTCAAAGTGCAACAAGTAGTGATGTTACCGTAGAAGTGGATCTTAAAAATGGCTTTGTCTTTGAAGCAGAAACACAAAACCAAGAAGAAGGAAAATTTTCCTTAAAGTGGAATAAAAATTATTAAAAAAATAAATTCATGAAAGCCTTCTCCTACTCTAAGATCTCCACCTTCACTAAAAGCTCTTTTTTATAAGAGGTTACTCCATAAACGCGTCCCTTAAATTCTACTAATAACATGACAATCCGTCTAATAGTTGACTCCTTTTTCTTATATGGTGTGTAGTGATCAGAAATCGGTTTTTACTCACAGGAAAACACTGTTTTTTTTTGACTTTTTTTAATGTCAGAAATGGAAATTTCTCACCTCTTCTCGTTTTGCAAGAACCTCCTTAAATAACACTTCTGCATAAACAAGTAAAAACCACTTACAATAAAAAACGCCTGTCAAATACACTTAAACGAGTTTATCATTAAGACTTTGTTAACGCTCCTTAACCCATTTACTCTCGAAAAACAAGAACACTTATAAGCGTCTAAAAATTCAGCTGAAATTCTCATTTTTACATAGCCTTAAAACAACCTGAAAGCTATCCTGCTTACATAAAAAAAACGGAGAGACCCATGCATAAAGCAAACGCAATTGAGATGCCAAGTTATAATAAGGTTCATGAAAGTAAAGCTAAAAACAGAGCCCCCCTTTCTGACATAGATGAAAAAACAGAAAGCGCAGCTTTAAAAGAATTACTCTCTTTGGCGCAAAATACTCCAAGCGGGCCTAAACCAACGTATACAGCAGGAGCTGTCGAGCCTTTAGAAAAACAAAGAGATATTGGCAAGCAATACGGCAAGGTAAGAACCTCTACAGACTATTTAGACCTCGCAGCAGAAGAAAAACGGATAAAAGCCCTAGAAAAAGAGGCAAACCTAGGCTTATTAGCAGCTCAGCTTTATGGTAAACGCTACAAGGAAGTTTTCGTTCCAGAGCAACAAAAATATGCAGATGAGCTAGAAGCCATTAATGGAAAAATGCAAAAGGTTAGCGCACTAGTAGCCCACTTAAATGCTCACATGCAAGAAGGCAATTGGACCGCTTCTACAGAAGAAGAAAAAACGCTCATAGATGAGATAAAGTCATTTGGCGACGTATCTCTTTTGGATAAAGCCTACACATGGGATTCTGCAGAAAGTTTAAAACAAGAAACAGACAACCTGAGAGCTTGGACACAAAGTGAAGGGCAAAAAACATCTCAAATATACGCAAGGATTACCGAATCCAGAAAAACAGATAACAACTGCTACGAAGCTATAAAAAATGCACTAGAAAGAGACGCTGAATCCAAAAGAACTATGATAAGCAACCAACTTAGGTAATTGTATGGTACATGCAGTAAATTCCTCCTTTTCCAGTTCTTTTATTACTTCTAAAAGAGGAACTGTAGATGAAGACTTCTCTTATAAGGAAGTTCCTCTTGGGCTAGCAGCCCAAAGAATGAGCTCTATTTCTTCGGTAAAAGCGGACACCGAAATCGAAGAGCTAATAAAAAGCCGTGTACCAGGATCCTTAAGCACAAAAAGACAATTTTCTACAGATAAAGTGTTAGACTGTATTTTTATAGAGCTTACGGAAAGTTTATACGCTATAGGAGAACTATTACTTAATTCTGCAGACTTCGAAATCGATCTTCTATGTGAAAATTTACAAAAGCACATGAAAAACAGTTCTAATATCATAAAAGAATCCATAGAAAAATCGCAGGAATTCGGAATATGGCAACTATTAGAAAAAATAGGAACATCCCTTTTAGCTGCCTGTAATTTTATATTCGGAGGGGCAGCCATTGCTTCCGGATCCCCGATTATCGGATCGACACTTATTGCCGCGGCAGTTCTTTCCACAGCAAACCTAGCTATGACAGAAATGCAAGGATGGGACTATATAGCGAAAAGGGTAGCTAAAGATAATAAGAAACTAGAAGAAGAGCTCCGTCTATATCTACCTTTAGCTTCTACGTTGTTAGCTTCTTCTTTAACAGCAACAGGCAGCTACCTAACCATTTCTCAAAATCTTTTACAAAACTTGGGAGCATCCGCTAAAGTAGGAGAATCTGTACAAAAAGCACTTCTTTTCTACACAACTTTTGCCTCTGCGGGCAAAACTTTTACTGAAGGAAGCCAACAAAGGATTAAAGCCGGCCTTGCCGCAATACAAGATAAAATAGAGATAGAAACTTTTCATAAAGATACTCTATCATCCTGGCTTAAAGACTTCTTACAAAGCGTGAATGGCGCTTGGGAATCAACTAAAACTATTATAGAAACAAGTACACAAAAAAGGATATCGCGATGAGTGTTCAAAAAGTCAGCGCAGAAGCAATACAACAACCCGCTACAACCTACAATCCTATTAATGAAAAATTAATAGTCTTAATGGGTAAATTCTCTGCTATATTTAGTAAAATGATAGCAAGCACGAGAGAAACCGAATTTTTAGCGCATCAAAGCGTCCAAAGACATGCTTCTTCTAAAAACAGCATTACTTTTACTCAGGGTGTAATAAGTTCTTTACAAGCATTTGGAGGGGTAGCAGCCCTAGCTGCTGCAAAGCCGGAACTTTATACGTCTCTTTTAGACGGAGTCGGAAAGGCATCTCATCTTTTCTCTCAGCACTATGGTGACGGATATGAGCTATCTAAAACACTAGCAGAACGCGACCTGCAAAAACAATCCCAAGAAATCTCTCAGCTTTTAAACTGGGTGAAAGACTTAACATCTACTGCCAATGAAGCCTTAAGACATGGAAAATAAAAAATAGTTTCCAATAATTATAACATATGATAACTCTAAATTAATACATAATTAATTATGGTTATCATATGTTTTGGGACTTAGGAAGAGAAGATATAAACACTCAATATAACACCTATTGCCCTCTATCTAATAATCCTGGCATTTCTTGGGACAGCCTTCCCTCCTCTTTAACTCTTTGTGGCATTAATTACTTAAGAGACCAAGACCTCTCTCTTATGTCTTTTTCAACAGAAGTTAAGCACCTAAAAATTCATGATTGCACGCTACTCACGGATGCAGCTTTATTTCTCCTCCCCTCTTCTTTAGTTTCTTTAGAAATCAAAGGAGGTAATTTTACAGACGAAGGGATCCAAGCCTTATGCCTTTTACCTAACCTAGAAAAACTCGTTTTAATAAACTGCAAACTAATAACTGGCTACACCTTAGATGCCCTTCCTCCTTCTATGCACTCTGTAAAAATTGTCTCCTGCCCTAACGTAACAGATAGAGGAATCCAAGCTCTTTCTTTTTTACATCTAAAAAAACTATCTTTAATTAAATGCCATAATATATCAGGAATAACTTTCGATACCCTCCCCTCCTCCTTACAAAAACTCAAAATTCAAAATTGCCCTTGGATTACAGACCAAAGCCTAAAGAACCTTACCCTTTTAGAGAATTTACAAAGCTTAGACCTATCCTCTTGCAGTAGAATCCAAGGAAGTACGATTAACTATTTACCAAATTCTATAAGACATCTTAATTTCCATGGTTGCAAAGGACTGCGAGACATTACCTTTTTAGGAGATTTAACAGCCCTAGAATCCGTTAATTTCTCTTGTACTCCCATTACAGAAATCTACCTTCCTTTTCTCAAACAATTTGACATAAAAAAAATCAAAGTCAATAAAAAGTGCTGTAACTAAAAAAATAAAAAATTCCCATTTGACCCTAAAGGGGTTATTCATTACAATCCGGCTTATATGCATATGAAAAAATGGCTAAGCAAGTCACTAAAAGTGACAAGCGACAAATTTTACTTCCTTGTAGAGACTGGTGAATACCTTACCCTTATCTGGGATACGGTAAAGACGACTATTGCCCGTCCCCCTTCTTTTTCTTTAATCATGAATCAGCTTTATGATATTGGTGTTGCTTCTTTGCCTGTTGTAGCAATTACAGGTTTTTCTACAGGACTTGTTCTTGCGGCACAATCTTTTTATCAGCTAGCTGACAAAGGGCTCGTTAGCGTTACAGGACTTATGGTAGCCAAAGCTATGATGACAGAACTCGGGCCTGTCTTAACAGCTTTTATGATAACAGGACGTGTCGGTGCTTCTATGTGTGCCGAGCTTGGGACCATGCAAGTAACAGAGCAACTTGATGCTTTAAAAACTATGTCTATCAACCCTAATAGATACCTTATTTCACCGAGGATGCTTGCTGGAACTCTTATGATGCCGCTTCTTACCGTATTTAGCATTATCATGGGGATTTTAGGAGGCTATCTAATCTCTGTCTATTTTTTTGAAATGGCCCCCGCCACTTATTTTGACCCTATGCCCACACACATTACCACCTTCGATCTTTTTACCGGAATTTTTAAGGCCCTTATTTTTGGTATGTTCATCATGACAATAGCCTGTTATAAAGGGTTAAAAACAGCAGGAGGTGCAGCTGGCGTTGGAAGGTCTACCACAAATAGCGTCGTAATCACCTACTGTTGCATTCTTTTATCTAATTTCCTTCTTACTATTTTACTCAATATTCTTAGAGGGGAAATAGATAAATTCATATGATACACATTAAAAATCTTTGGAAAAAATTCGGGGCTTTACAAATCATGTCTGATCTCACCTTAGAGATCAAAACAGGTGAAACCCTTGTTATCTTAGGACCTTCAGGTATTGGAAAAAGTGTACTATTAAAACATATTATCGGCCTTTGCAAACCCGATGAAGGCACTATAGAAGTCGATGGGACGCTCATTTCCTCTTTAAAAGACCAGGATCTATATAAAGCATTGCATCATATGGGCATGCTTTTTCAAGGGGGCGCTCTTTTTGATTCTATGAACGTAGAACAAAATACCGCATTCCACCTTGTACAGCACGGCAGTCCAGAAGGAGGGAAATACAGCAAAAAAGAGATAGCCCTTAAGGTAGAAGAAGCATTGGAGATGGTAGGCCTTGCTGGAACGCAAAAAAAAATGCCATCCGAACTTTCTGGAGGAATGAGAAAAAGAGCAGCTTTAGCTAGACTCATTGTATATAGACCCTCCATCATCCTATACGACGAGCCCACTACAGGGCTTGATCCAATTATGGCTATGCAAATTAATGAATTAATAGTAAAAATGCAAAAAGAGCTTAAAGCAACAAGTATTGTCGTCACGCACGACATGTTTTCAGCTTTGTATGTGGGCGATCGACTTTCTCTCATTCGCGACGGAAAAATCGCACACATCGCAGAAGCCGACGAATTTTTAAAAATAAACGATCCTTTGATTACATTTTTATATAATACGATTTCAAAAGATCCAAGGTCATTTAAAGAAACTTATAAGGGGAATTAATAATGGGCGATCAAATTAAAAATATGCTTGTCGGACTTGTCATGTTAGCTGCATGCGCCTTTACCATATCCCTTATTCTCTTTCTTAAACCATCTGTCGGTAATGGGGAAAAAACCTACCAGGTTCGCTTTTCTAATATCAATGGCCTAGGAGATGGTACCCGCGTGATGTTTTCAGGAAAGCCTGTCGGAGAAGTAGTTTCTGTTACAGAAATTCCAGATGCGAGAGCGCAACCATCAGATCCCTTTGGAAGAGTTTATTTTTATGAACTAACACTCAAAGTAGATTCCAGCGTTACCATCTACAATACTGACCTAATCACTATTCAAACTTCTGGGCTACTTGGAGAAAAATCTATTGCGATTGTTCCCGTAACTCCCGCTAAAAACATCATCCCTAAGCCCGTTGGAAACGAACCTATTTATGCTCAATCTGCCGATCCTCTAGAGACAGCCCTATCAGAGCTATCTCAACTAGCTAATGAGATGGAGGGAACCTTCCGTTATTTAAATGATTGGCTAAATAAAAATGGCGACACGCTTTCTGAAGCTATTTCTTCTTTTAAAGGCGCTTTAGATGAAACAGAAAAAGCAATAGCCTCGATCAATCAAAGCAATCTTATTGGAACTGCTAAAGAAGGCATTACCCATTTCTCTAATGCCATGGAAAAAATAGATGCCTCTTTAGCAACTATGGAAAATGGACAGTTTTTTAACAATGTCAATCAGATAGCCGGCTCCGTCCAAGAAATTACAGGAGCTATCGCAAATGGAAAAGGAACTTTAGGTAAATTAATCCAAGAAGATGGCATGTATCTTCGCGTTTCCTCTTTGCTTAACAAAGCTGATACCATGATGAATGACATCAACCATTTTGGCATCTTATTTCATTTAAATAAAACATGGCAAAGAGAAAGACTACAAAAAATTACTCTCATGAGCTCATTAGAGACCCCCACCGCCTTTAAAAATTTCTTTACCGAGGAAGTGGAAAGCGTAAATTTAGCACTAGCTCGCCTATCTATGCTTATTGATAAAGCTGAGAAAAGCCCTAAAAAACAGGAAATCTTCAAAGATAAACAGTTTTCAAAAGACTTTACGCAATTTCTTAAAGAAGTAGAGAATCTTTCAGATAACATTAAACTATACAATGAAGAACTTGTAGAAATACAAAATGCTTCTTAGCCTAATTTTTTAAAAGCATAAAAGTAGACAAAAAGCTACCCCCGCTCTATGATAATAAACAATTTAGTTGGGGAGGATCTATGCGATTTTTTAACACAGCTGAAGCTACCAATCCCAAAGATCACTATTTTTTACCCTGCCGCCTAGACTGGAAACAGCTATCAGATTTTATTGAAAAAAATACTACCTCGTTCTCCATGTTCCAAGACAAAGCGGAAAAACAACAGCGATTATTGAATTTGTAAACTACTTAAATGCAGAAGGAACATACAAAGCATTGTATCTTTCTGTGGAATCTGCTCGCTCGGCAGTTAATGATATTTTGCGAATAATTCAAATTCTTCTTAAACAGCTCAGAGACAAAATAAAACTCTTATAGAGCTATCTTCAGATAGGCAATAGAATAATTTTTTTATTCGTTATTTCTAGAGGAGAATTCGTTGATTCGAAAGTGCGGCCTAATTTTTCTGGCTATTAAATAAAAAATATGGTATTATATAGCATAAACACAATGTGTGTAATTTAACTGTGAAGGGGGGCTATGCGTATATGTGAAAAAATCTGCTCGTTTTTTTCTTCCTGCTTTTCTGCCCACAATGAGCGCCCATTAGATGATCCGTCTTCTCAACTATCGCGTATCCAAACAATTTGGAGTAAGGTGGTAGCTAGAGTTTCTGCAGCAAGTAGCTGGATTGCGAGTTGTTTTTGGCCTAATCGGATTATAACTACGGTAAATCCCTTGTCTTATAAGCAAGCTCCTTTATCAGAAGATTTGACATCTGTCGTGGGTCCTTTAAGAAGGATCAATGATTGGGCTCTTCATAATAAATATCCTCCTTCAGCTTACGGAGATTCTACTGTAGATACGAAAAATGCAAAATACAGGGAACGGGTAAGTCTATTAGGTAGTTACTACTCCAAGTCCTTTATAAGAACAGCGATGGCTGACGGGAACTGCTTTTACAATGCCTCTGGATCTATTTTGCTTGAAGAAATGAAAGTTAACGAAAGTTGCAAAAATCGTACTTTGCAACAGTTGCGTATATATAAAGATAGCCCAATCCCTTATATTCGAGAAAATGAATTTGACATTGTTGGCTTTACTAAGGAGGAAGATTTCTCTAAAGTCATCGGAAAGCTCACAGATTATACTGTTGATGACTCTTTAAGTGATCAAGATTTTTTGAAAGCATTTTCTAGAGTGATTAGGTATGTAGCACATATCCACAAGATTTGCAAGTCTTCGGATTCAATAGCCATGCAAGAAGTGCTAGAAAAAACCACGTTTGAAAACTACAGAGATGTAGACGTTATAAGCAATTTTTTAGGTGATGATGGCGCTTTAAATGATTTTAACGCTGCATTTTCGATGCATTGTAGAGTAGCTATTGTTGCAGAACAGCAGCGTTTGTATGATCCTCTAGACGCTTCTCGAGTTATGGTTGTAGCAGAAGACGGCAGGTCAGTAGAAGAGGTAGATCTAAGTGATCATGAAAAAAGACCAAAGGAGAATGTCCGATTGATTTTGAAAACGAATAATCATTTTATATCCACCTCATTTTTCTAAATAGAACTAGGGCGTTCTTTATCCTATCAACAGTCCAGAGTGTTTAGAAGAATTCACCGCAGGATTAATATTAAGAGCTTTTCCTGCGGAATGTAGCTAATTTATAAAAAATACTGCATCATCTTCCAAAATAAAACTCCAACTAATGCTGAGCCTGGAAGAGAGAAAACCCACACGTAAATAAGCTTCTTTATAGTACTCCACCGCACTGAAGCCAGCCCATTAGAAGCCCCTACGCCAGTTACACTCCCCACAATCATATGTGTCGAGCTAATAGGCATCCCTAAAAAACTAGCTGTTAAAATGACAGTAGAAGCAGAAATTTCTGCAGCAAACCCTTGTATAGGACGTAATTTTGTGATAGAAAATCCAACCGTCCGTATAATACGCATCCCTCCGCTGGCAGTTCCAAGACCCATCATAAGAGCGCAAGCTAAAATTACCCAAACGGGAACTTGCTTTTCTAACAAAAATCCGGAGCTAAAAAGCCCAAGAGTAATAAGTCCCATGCTTTTTTGTGCATCGTTTAATCCATGAGCTAGAGCGACAATACCGGCTGAGCCTATTTGTAAATGAGAAAAAATCTTTTCTTTTTTATCTACTCCCCTTCTTTTCACTGTCCATACGAGCAAAATCTTCATTAAAAAAAAGGCTAAAATAAAACCAATAATAGGAGAAAAAACCATAGGAAGAACCACTTTAGTCATAACCCCCTTCCATAAAATGCTATGGGGGCCTGCTGCCGCAAAAGAAGCGCCAACAAGCCCGCCTATTAAAGCATAAGAGGAACTACTTGGCATACCAATATACCAAGTAAACACATTCCAGATAATAGCGCCTAAAACTCCAGATAAAACAATCACGGGCGTTGCTAAAGCACTTTCTACAATCCCTGAAGTGATTGTCTCCGCAATGCGGCTCATTTGCATAGCACCAACAGTGTTAAGCACCCCAGCAAGGGTAATGGCTGTTAGAGGAGCCAGCACCCTAGTTGCAATCACCGTTGCTACCACATTTGCTGCGTCATGAAACCCGTTGGTATAATCAAATACCAAGCCAAAAAAAACGATAAGCACTGCAATAAGTAATATTTCCATAAACCAACCTATACCGAAAAAAGCATTTTAATAAAATTTATTTTAAATAATCCTAGACAAGAAGTGGACAATATTTTATTTATTAGATAATTCAGCAGTAAAAAAAAGGAGTCTATTATGATAACTTTTAAAAATAAAAGATTACCCATAATATTTATGAGCGCAGGTTTTTTTCTAAGTTCTATTTTTCTTTATGCAGCAGTAGAAACAAAAGAAGGTAGTCCTAACCCTAATGACATTCAAGTTGTCCCGGTAGATCCAACCCCTGCTCCAGATGATGTCGAACTTCGCATTCAGTACCCGGACTATGGGTATCTAGAGAAAAAAGAAACTATTAATATAGAAATGCGACTAGACTGGTTCCCTTTAGGAGTCGATAGCGATTTTCCAAGAAGACATGAGCTTTATAGCGATAACAAAGGGCAAACAATCCACATCTTTATAGACGATCATGACTATTTTGAAATCAATGATGCTCTTTTTGATGCCGTTGATGACCATGATGACTATTTTGACCAAATTGCCGAATTTGAAATTCCTTTTCCTTTAAGCCAAGGGGTGCACGTTATTAGAGCCTTCCCTTGCAGATCCTTTGGAGAAAGTTTAAAAGAAGGAAAAAGTTATAAAGATAGCATTTTTTATTTCAAGAAAAAAGAGGGCACCGCTTTTGATTTAAAAAGCCCCTACCTAACATACAATACACCCCAAGGAACCTTTCAAGATGAAACTAAGCCTATCTTATTAGATTTTTATATTAAAAACTGCGCTCTTTCTAAAGATGGGTACAAAGTACGTGTAACTATCGACGGAGAAAACCAAAGATTTTTATATGAATGGAAACCTTATTACATCTATGGGCTAAAAAAAGGAGCGCATAAAATTCGCCTTGAACTGATTAATCCACAAAACAACTTAATGCCAGGTTCTTTCAATAACGTCGAAAAAACTTTCTTTATAGAATAATTTACGCATAAAAAAACCCCTTATTGCAAAAAACAATAAGGGGTAAAAAAATAGCGGGAGAAGGATTCGAACCTCCGGCCTTTGGGTTATGAGCCCAACGAGCTAACCACTGCTCCATCCCGCGATAAAGAAGTTCCTAACATCGTACATGAATAGTTTCTTTTATCTCAAGCTTAAAAAAAATAAAAAAATTATGCATATTCAGAGGGAGATAGACAAATATGCCAAGCAGAGCGATCTTCCCCGTTAAGCCAATGCTTCCATGTAGACATCGGAACGCCTTGAACCCCTGCTCTATCTATCCTCCATAGCTCTAGCTCCCCAGTCCCCGGGTTCACAAGAAAAGCAAAATAATATCCTGTCCAGTTAGTATCTGCAAAAAAAAGAGGCTCTGGTGGTGCCAAAAAAATGACTTCTGCTTTTTTAGCTATATATTCATGTAAGTCAAAAGAAAAAGCTACTGTATCTTGCAAAATAAGAATCATAGCTTTAGCTATTTCCTGCATGCGCTTTGCTCCGATAAAAAAACTTTCAGGATCAGGAAAAAGCTCTAAAAGACGACTAACTTCTACTTGATTAAAGTCATCTAAGAGCTTAGCCATGATATATTTCCATTCCTTTGTAAATGTCAAAGGAAGCATTTCATAAAGAAAACTATCTACCTGGTCTGCAAAATTTCCCGCTAAGGAATTTATAATTTGCCCTCTTAAGTCTTTAACAGAAACACCTTCTAAATACGCTACAGATTTTAACCTAGAAGCAATAAAGGGAAACTTCTTGCCAAGTTCTTCTAAAAGAAAAACTTGTTCAGGCAAAGAAAGCGAAATAGAAGAATAAAACTGTTTCCTTGGAAGAATAACCTGGTCTCTGACCCAGGAGTAAGTAAATGTATTTTCCTGCCACCCTTTCTGTAATAGCGAAAAATACGGATATAAAATAAAAGCATGAGAAGGTGAATACATAAGCAGGCCCATCCTATTTTGGACTATCTTATCCTCTAAAGGAAGTGGGATTTTCTTAAGTACATCTAAAATAAAAACAAGAAGGTCTGTTTCACTCTCTACCCACCTAGCTTCTTCTGTAATTTCTGCTTCTCTTTTATAGTACGTCTTTAAAAGTGTGGTCATCGTGCCGCCGGAAGTATAAGCCCACGGTTTTTTTTCTATTTGATTTCCGTGAGCCTTACTCATACGCGAAATAGCAGACCGCAAAAAAGCCTCTGTCTGGATATGAGATACCACTGCCGTTGTGACACTAGAAAGGACAGTAGTAGCCTCCTCTCCTTCTAATTCAGCGCCTATTTGGGACTCTATAGATAAAAAAAACTCCGTTAGCACCTCTACATACTGCTCTGCAGTATATATCATACTCCATAAAGAAGCATTGCTTCTGCCGTGCTTATATACAAGACGGAAACCGGCAGGACTATCTTCATATTGGCCTACTTGAACTTCGTGCATATCGGCATCGTAAATCTCCTGAAAGTACTCTTGGAATTTCTTGTCATACTCCTTAATTAAAAACGGAAAAAAAGAAGCGCACCAAGAGGCCTCTTTATAACACTGATCTCTTCTATCTAAGCAAGCTTGCATATGATGTAACCTGGCGCTATGCTCTATTTGCAATCTTCTTGCTTCCGATTCTCCTGAAGCTCTTTTTAGTAATGACTCCGTCGCCCTAAGCTGATCAAATGCAATTTCATATTCTGCCTGAAATTCTGCCACCTGCTTATTACTATCTTCTAATTTACGCTGTAAGGACTGATAAATAACCTCTCCAATACCCCCAGCTTCTTCATGATGCAAACCCAAACTTTGGTATAAATTCCAACGAGAAAACTCCATTTTTATTTCAGAAAAGGAAGCTAATGTAAATTCCCAGGCTTTTAAAAGAGGATGATCTACAAAAGCTTTAAAAACTGTTTGTATAATCTTTTCCTTTTTCTCCATAGCCTCTAGAGCTTTTGTTTTCTCCTTGCTTAAATAACCAATAACTCCCCCCGTAGTCCCCTGACTATGGGCTAACGCTTTTTGCACTTTCTTATATAGCGCTATATCCGCTTCTTTCAAGGCATAATAACTAAGCAAAGCTTCGTGGATAAAATCTAAAATACGCATTTTTTCTTTTTTCTGAGATAAAGACTTAATAGCAGCCTCTAAACTTAGCTCTGCTGCTTGGAAAGCGGCTAGCAGACCAGGTGATTTCATAAGGTCCTCCCTAGAAAAATCCACCTGTCTTAGTAAGTCTCCACCACCTGAGCTCGGGCTAAGGGGCACAGAAAATTCCACCCCCCCAAAGGTTCTTTTTAACTTCCCACTTGTAAGCAGTTCATAAAGGTCTTTTAATAAATTCTCCAGCTGCTCAGTTTGAATTAAGATAGCCGGCGCCGTCGCAAAGCAAGAGCCTACACTTTGCCTTAAGCTTGTAAGACAAGCAGCTAAAACAGACACTCTTACATCCGTATCACTAAGCGCAGCCCCTTCTATTCCTCCTAAAGAGTCTTTTATAAGATCTTCAGCAAAGTGATGACACAGGGGCACTTTAAATTTGCGGATAAGTTGGTAGAGGCTAGGATCTTTTTGAAACTTTTGTAAAACCGATAAAAGATGAAGGCTCATAGAAGCATCGGATGTTCCACCTGGATAAGCAATATTTCCTTTTTTTGTCAAAAGGGTAATTACATAGGCAAGGCGAGACTTTTCCAACTCTCCCTTTTCATCTACTAGGTATTTGGCAACAAGAAAAGCTCTTCTTTTAAAGCGAAAAAGAAGACTGTCTTGCAAACCAGATATATCGCTTAAAAAAGAGAGCTCTGCCTCTTTTTTAAGGTCTAATAACTCTACAATCTCTTGATCTTTGGAGCTATTTAATACCCGTAAAAATACGGATGTCAAAAAAAGCGGATCTTGACAAGGCGTAGCTAATACGGCTTTTAAGTCTTCTTTCAAAATACCCTCTTTTTTCGATAAAACCCCTATAAAGAACTATAATTCGAGTCTGCATTTTTTTAAACCTCTACTTACGAAAAAAGAAACAGTATTGCGCGATTAGAAACCAAGAGCCCAAAGAATGCATAATCACACAATAGGGGTAATTTCACGGTTATCTCACCCTATTTCGCAAGAATTTTCTCTCTAGGAATTCACAAATTCCGCAAAACCTACCCAATGAAACCCTATGGGTAGGTTTTGCAGAATTTAAAAGGAATTAGTCAGAATTTAGTTTTTCACGGGAGAAAGGATAGCAGCAAGTGTCTGCATAATTGACGCGAAACACTATGACTGTTGCATCTCCCAGTACTTAGCAATCGAATTATGGACAGCAGACTTTAAAGACTCATTTGCAGCAGGAAGATTCTCTACAACAGCTTGAGCCCACTGAAAATATTGATCCATTCGCTCTTCTGTCCATCCTTCCGGAGGATCCTTCATTAAGGTATTCAAATTATGTAACTTATCAGAAAACTTAATGATAGCAACTTCTTTGGATTGGTGCAAAGCATGAATAATCTGCTGCTTTTTTCTTTCCTTAGAAGAAAGCCTTTTATCATCTGTCATCTCTACTACATAGCCAGCAACCTTCTTACCAAAAGAGCTTGTAATTTCCTCTGCTGTTGTCGTCGTGTCTTCTAAGGTGTCATGAAGCAGCGCTGCAATAAGAATATCTCTATCATAAACCTGCCCAATTTTTATGATCTGAGTGGCTACGCCTAGAGGGTGAATAATGTACGGGGTTTTTTGCGGGTTTTTACGAAGTTGCAACCTATGCTTTTCGGCGGCAAAAGAAACTGCGTCTAAAACTTTTATGGCATCGGCTTCAGCTAGCAATTTTTTAGATAATCCTTGCTCTAAAAATTGAGAAAATTCTGCAAATTGAGCCATTACATCAGAGTCTTCATTTGCCCATTTTTTTAAAGATTCCTCGGTTTTATTAAAAAAGTCAGAAAAACTCTCTTTCACAACTAATTGAATTTGTGTACCTTCTGATCTTTCAGCAGAAAGATCTAAAGGAGACCCAAAAGAAGACAACCCTAAAAAAGCCAAAACTAGATACCTTGCTTTCATAATTACCTCGCAATTAATTAGTATAATTTAAACATAAACAAACTAATTTTACAACAAAAATAATTTCTCTTTAACTAAGCATCCCCTACAGCGGAAAACAACTCTTTAAATTGAGCCCTCAAAGAGGCAGGGACAACTTCCTCTATTCCCTTCTTATCATACATCAAAAAATAAGTACACCCAATCATTACGCCAAAAGCGGGACTAAATAAGGCTACAACAAGAGATAAAGCACAAATTAAAGAGCGCTTAATAGAAACCCAGTTTTTCACAAGCTTGCCTTGAAGCGTTGTGGAAGATCCTAAAAAAGCAAGGTGCAAAACACTATAAATGCCTACCTTACAAATAAGATAACAAAACCAAAAGGCATCAAAAACAATTAAAACAAGAAAAAAAAAGCGAGCGCAAAGAGAGGAAAATAAAGTTTCCCAAGAAAACGCTTTTTCTTCCCCATTTTCCAAGGTCCCCTCTACAATAGATGCTTCTTTTTCTGTTTTTATAATATCAATAATTGCCATACATTTCCTATTTTCTGCGCTTGACTTTATTACACCCGTTAAGGGCCGCGATTCGATATCCCTCTGCATATGTAGGATAATTAAATATCTGATCAATAAAATAATCGATCCTAGCTCGGAAGCTCATTGCTACCTGTCCAATATGAATAAGCTCTGTAGCATCTCTACCGATAATATGAATTCCTAAAATCTCCAAAGTATCCGCATGAAATAGAATTTTAAACATACCGGATTCATTGCCTACAATCTGATTTCTTGCTATCTCGTAATAATACGCTCTTCCTATTTCATAGCGAAAACCCAAAACATCGAGTTGATCTTGAGTATAACCGCAAGAAGAGATTTCTGGAATAGTATAAATGCCTATGGGGTAAAAAGTAGGAAAATGATGAGTCTCTGCGCCACAAGCATGACGAGCAGCTAAGCGCCCTTGTTCCATACTGGTGGAAGCTAAAGAAGGATTTCCTATTACATCCCCCGCCGCATAAATATGAGAAACAGCTGTTTGAAAAAGCGCATTTACAGGAATGTAACCTAGCTTATTTAAAAAAATTCCTGCTTTTTCCATCTGAAGCTGTCCTACATTAGCCTCTCTTCCTAGGGCATATAAAAGAACGTCAGCTTCAACTATATCACCATCTTTACAAGTCACTCTTACACAGTCCTGCAACCGCTCTATTTTTTCAGGCTCCCTTCCCCCCAGAACTTTAAGTCCCAAAGTACTTAAAGACTTCTGTAAATGCATCCCTATCTCCTTGTCAAGCAAGGGAAGTAGGTGATCTTTTTTATCTATTACAGTTACTTCCGTTCCGAGTGCTGCAAAAAAGCTAGCATATTCAGCTCCTATGATTCCCCCCCCAAGAACAACCATAGTCTTCGGAACTCGATCTATAGAAAGCAACCTCGTCGAATCTAAAACTTTTTCAGAATCAAATGGCACATGGATAGGATTGCGAGGCTTAGAACCTGTTGCTATAAGACAAAAGGAAAACTTGATTCGACAAAAAACTTCTAAAGAAAGATTGGAAACAACCAAGTTATGGGCATCCTCAAAGCTCGCAATCCCTAAAATTAGCTGGATATTGTTTTTTTCAATTTGATGTATAAGCCCTTTTCTCAGCTCTTCAATTATCCTATGCAATCGAAAATTTAAATCATTAATAGAAGCTTTCTTTAAAGGAGCTGCTTGCCCATAAAAATTTCTTTTATGAAAATCTGTTAAATCTAAAATTGCTTCCCGAAGAGACTTCGAAGGAATTGTTCCAGAATTTAAAGAAGCGCCTCCAGGAAAGCTATCTTTTTCGAGAATAACTACACTTTTACCGAGCTTAGCAGCCTGCATCGCCGCCTTTTGCCCTGCTGGTCCAGAACCTATCACCACATAGTCTACAACTAATTCTTCCACCTATCACCTGCCTCTATCACAAAGATATAAAAATAAATTCCAACTTACACCTTCCAAATATTCTTGTTCAATAACAAAGAACATGCTACCATCTTGATAGCTTACAGAATTGGAGTTCAAGTCATGGGTAGAAAATGTCAAATTACAGGGAGAGTGCCTAGCACAGGCAATCATTACTCCCTACGCGGTATTGCGAAAAAGAAAAAAGGCGTCGGCCTAAAAGTCACAGGAATAACCAGTCGCAGATTCTTGCCAAATCTTAAAAAAAAGCGATTTTGGTTTGCTGAAGAAAACAGATTTATCACTTTAAAGCTCTCAATGGCTGCCATGAGAACGATCGACAAATTAGGGCTTTCCGCCATAGTTCGTCAACTCAGAGCCTCCGGACAAACCGTATAAATCCCCAACCCCTCCTTAGTTATGCTGTCGCGTAAGTATTTTGCGTATATAAGCAAAACACTTTTACTAGGAGGGGTTTTATTTTTCTTCCTCTTCCTTTCCTATAGAATTCAAAACCCTCAACTACCTACAAAAAGTTTCCCTATACAGCTTTATTCTAATCAAACTGGCGATGATTTAAAAAAAGTTTTTCTTGGAGCCATCCAAAAAGCAAAAAAATCTCTTTTTTTACAAATATATGGATTTACAGATGAAACCCTCATCAAAAAAGTAACAGAAGCCTCAAAAAAAGGCATCGATATACAAGTTTTTTACGACCCATCAGGCTCTTCTTCTTTAAAAAAGAAAATTCCAGAAGCCACTGCTCTTATAGGCAGAGGGCTTATGCATAAAAAAATACTCGTTTTAGACAGAAAAAAGGTTTTTATAGGAACTGCCAATTTCACCCCCACCTCTCTTTGCATGCACGATAATGTGGTAATAGGGCTCTATAGCAAAGAAATCGCCCATTTCCTAGAAGACTCCCTAGAAAACAAACTGTTTTTTGTAGTAGGCAAGCAAAATGGAGAGCTGTGGCTTTTACCCGATTTTCAAAACCAGTGCTTAACATCGCTACTCCAAAAAATTAGAAATGCTAAACATTCCATACAAGTAGCTCTTTTTACTTTTACTCATCCCAAAATCATTGAGGCGCTTATAGAAGCCCAAAGTAAAGGAGTTTTAGTAGAAGTTGCTCTAGATTTTTACTCAGCAAAGGGTGCCAGTCAAAAAGCTGTAGAGGCGCTAAATAAAGCAAATATCCCTCTTTTTATCAGCCAAGGAGGCAAACTACTACACCATAAATGGGGTATAATTGATGGCAAGACCCTGCTTTTAGGTTCTGCTAACTGGACTAAATCTGCTTTTGAAAAAAACGAAGACTGCCTTCTTGTTTTAAACAACCTAAGCCAAAAGCAACTTAAATATTTCTCAAAAATCTGGAAAGATATAAAATCAAACTGTAACAACAAAGAGAGCTAATTTATTATGGGTGCAACTATTTTTTCTATAGCATTTGCTTTATTCCTTCTTATGGACCCCCTTGGAAATGTCTCTCTTTTCGTCTCTTTGTTAAAAAATTTTCCAGCAAAAAAACAAAAAAAAATTATCTTTAGAGAACTCCTATTCGCCCTTGCCATCATTATTTTATTTTATTTTGCAGGAGACTACCTTCTGGATTTAATACAAGTCCAACAATATACCATTTTAATTTCCGGAGGAGTCATCCTCTTTCTTATTGCGCTAAGAATGATTTTCCCTGAAGTCTTGGCTGTAAAACAAGAAGAAGTCCCTCTAGAAGAACCCTTTATTGTGCCTCTTGCCATTCCCCTTGTTGCAGGACCGGCAGTCCTCGCAGCTGTAATGCTCTACTCACAGCAAAACAAACCGGTTTGGACTGTTCTTACTGCTATTTTTATTGCCTGGATAGCTACAACAGTCATTTTATTAGCTTCCAATCTACTAAAAAATATTTTCAAAGAAAAAGGCCTCATTGCGCTGGAAAGACTGACAGGACTTCTTTTAACCCTCATTGCAATACAAATGTTTTTACAGGGGATCTCTCTTTACCTTTTGGAACATAACTCCCTGTGAAAAACATTAAATTACTTATAGCTTACGATGGGACCTCTTTTTTAGGATGGCAAAAAACACCCTTAGGACCCACCATTGAAGAGTCTTTAGAAATTGTTTTAGAAAAGATTTTTCAAGAAAAAATCATCCTACAAGCAGCGAGTAGAACCGATGCCGGCGTCCACGCTGAAGGACAAGTTGTTAATTTCTTTACTAAAAAAAGCAATCTAGACTTAGCTAAATGCAAAAAGAGCATCAATGCTCTTCTTGCACCCTCCATTGTTGTTTTAAAGTTAGAAGAAGCCTGTCAGGACTTCCACCCGACCCTAGACAACCACGGTAAAAAGTACCAATATTTTGTTTGCAATACAGCACATCAACTTCCTAAACATCGATTTTTTTCTTGGCACGTCCCCTCTCCTATTAACCTTACTAAAATGCGCATAGCTGCTAAAGAACTTTTAGGAGAGCACGATTTTTCCGCCTTTTGCAATGAACTGTCTTCTTCTAATAAAAATCCCCAGTGTACATTACATTCCATCCATATAGAAGAAAAACAGGGACAGTTAATTTTCACAGTAATAGGAGATCGTTTTTTATTTCGTATGATGCGTAATCTTGTAGGAACACTTGTCTATATAGGGCTTGGCAAAATCTCCCCCCAAGATCTGACTCAAATTCTTGAAAGCAAAAAAAGAGCCAATGCAGGAGTTACAGCACCGGCTCATGGACTCTATCTCATAGAAGTGTTTTATAAAAAGAGCGAAAAAGCTATACTGCCCATTTCAAATATTCTAGAAAGAGAGAGCGTCTTATGTTAAGTAGAAATGACACCTGTTGGTGTGGCAGCGGCAAAAAATGGAAAAAATGCCACTTTCCGGAAGTACCTCATTCTTCTAAAGAACTTCAAACAATGCAATATGCAAAAGCCTACGGCATTTTGCTTAAAAATGAAACGCAGATTGAAGGAATCAGAAAAGCCGGACATCTAGCCGCATATATTCTTACTGAAACTGCTAAAAAAGCGCAACTAGGCGTCACAACAAATGAACTTAACGACTTTGCTGTATCCCTACACAAGGAAGCTGGAGCTATTGCTGCGCCCCTTGGTTATGGGCACTACCCCTTTCCTAAAAGCATATGTACTTCCCTTAATGAAGTAATTTGTCACGGCATACCTGATAATAGACCGCTTGAGGAAGGAGACATTTTAAATATCGACGTAACGTGCATACTCAATGGTTACTACGGAGACTGTAGTCGGATGGTAACAGTTGGCAAAATTAGCGAAGAAAAGCAAAGAGTTATTGACGTATCCTACGAATGCCTTATGAAATCCATGGCTATTTTAAAACCGGGAATCCCCCTTAATGCTATAGGAAAAGTAATAGAAGACTACGCAACAGAAAAAAAATGTTCCGTAGTCAATCAATTTGTTGCTCACGGAGTAGGGGTCGATTTTCACGAAGAGCCTCAAATTCCTCACCACTATAATTCCGTAGCAATTCCTTTAGCTGAAGGAATGACTTTTACCATAGAGCCGATGATTAATGCCGGGGTAAGACTTGGTAAAATTGACCCTAAAGATCACTGGACAGCAAGAACCTTAGATGGAAAACCAAGTGCGCAATGGGAGCATACACTTCTCATCACAGCTTCCGGTTATGAGATTTTAACTCCTTGGAGTCGGTTTTAATACAAAAATACTGGGATCACCTATGTCTATAAATGAGTCTCGTATTAGAGGTAAAAAAAGAAGCAGTCACGCAAAAAAATAGATTTGCATTAGAAAATTAGATCCCATTAGCGGGTGGTTTGTTCCTTATAAATGCTAAAACACGGAATTTTCTTTTAGCAGTACTTACATATCTTACTCTGGAACCCCGCCCTTCAGATACAAAGCGAAGAAACCATTCGCATAACGCGGGAAAAAAGATTTGAAACATATTGACGAGTTCAGTTTTTATTCTTCCTTTTTAAAGATGCCCTAAGGCTAGAAGCTTTATATGCGCTCTTGGATGAAGCTCTCGTTTGGCTAGTTGAAAAAAAATATTTTTTTGAGACTAGAGAATTCCTTTTGTTGTGTATTCATCCAAAAGTAAGAAAGTCTACGTTAATTGAACGCTATAGAGTGCAAGAAATTTTACAAGAAAGGTCTCATTAATAAATCATAAAATATCCAGGAAAGTACGGCTATATCTTTACAGAGCTAATAAAAAGGCAACGAGAAATTTTAAATAATCTCAACATACTACTCCCAGTTAAGACTTAGTTATAAAATGCACGAAAATTTAGGATGGCTATCACAAGAGATAGGCAATCCTTTTACCAGCCGAGATTTTGCTAAAACTCGAAAATTGGTCTTTAAGCTATATTTCAACAGCTACTCCACTATAGACACAGTAATTTGCACATCAGGGTAGCTATCATAAAAATCCAGTAGCTAACTATATTTGTTACTTTTTCACCAGAAGAGATATTATATAAATTATTTTATTCTCAAACGCAACGATCTCATTAATATTTTAATTACTAAATCAAAAATAATTTAATTCGCATTACCCCATAAAGCTTTTGCAATATTTTGGTAAAAAAAATTTTATTCATTGATTTAAAATCCTTAAATTCTTTACCATTAATTTACATTAATTTTAAAAAACCAAGGAGGTTCTATGTCAGGCATCTTATCTAGTCTACAAAACGCAGGAAACACTGCTTTAAATAACACAGCTTATTATACATTAACAACAATTAACGGTTTAGGCATAAAAGGTTTCGCTTCCGATTACAAAACAGTCCAAGAAGCACCTGCTGCCCACAAGGCCTTATTTATTGGAGGAGCTATCCTTGCGGTTATTGGGGCTACTGCTCTCACAGGCGCTGCTATAGCTGGAACAGGTTTAGCTTTAGGCTACGCAGCTCCTCTTACAGGAAGCGCAACATTTGTCACTTTTGCAGCAAAGACTACTGCATTTGGAAAAGCTACAGCAGTTTTTCCTTATACAGCTGCTAAAGCTTCATATCTTTTTGTAGCACCAAAAGTGGCTAGTACTGCTACCTGGACTTTTGCTAACGTAATTTCTCCTGCTGCTACGGGCACCAAATACTATTTAGGTGAAGCCGCAGTTAAAATCAGTTACGGTTTCAATACATGGGTTATTCCTGGAGCAAGTAAAACTCTAGATTTTACAGTTGCTGCTTTTAAAGCACCTGTACCAGCTGGATCTTTGGTTCCAACATTTGGATTTGGTGCTGTAGCAGGGTACTTCTACGGACGTCCTGCAACTCCTGCAGCTCCTGCAGCTTCTAAGGAAGCTCCTGCAGCTCCTGAGAAAGCTCTCGAGGCGTCTTCTGAAGCTGAAATCCATGCTGCTTCTAAAATAGATAAGAATATTGCTTTAGCACCAGCATCTGGGGTTGAATTAGTAATTGACGATGAGGCAGACGCGAAGTAGACGATACAAGTCATAAACTAAGAAAAAACAAAAAAACTGACGGCATTAAACCCGTCAGTTTTTTTATCTCTAAAAAATCTCTTTTTTCAAATTTAAAATACACAATCTTGCAGTATGCTCAAAGATTTAGCTTAAAAGCTTTTTACAATACTTTTAAAAACATTTATTTGTCATAAACATAGATAGAATAGGGACTACGTAATTTTAGTAAAAAGCGAAAAGAAAATCAGCTAAATGCTGTTTCTAGGATGATATAGAATTACAAGCCACGAAAGAGCTCTATTTTTACTTCTTATTAAAAATAAAACAGCTTTAATAAAATGGTTTTTCTCTAAGCCAGCGGGTTATAATCCATTTTTCTCCCTCTAGGACGGGAGCTCCTCCATGAAAACTCATCGGATCTACAATCCCTTTGGAATTCACATTGTAAAATAAAAGAGCTTTCCCTTTCTCAGGGACTATTTTCAAGCCCGTCTTGGGAAATATGGTCTCTCCTCCCTTTTTAGGAGTATTTAAATACACAATAAATGTAGCAACTCTTTGCCCCCCCCTATTATAATGCCCTAGTCCACCTAAAGTAGCTGGATCAAAATAATCATAATGAGGTTGATACTCAGCTCCTATCCCGTAGTATAGAATCTGCATGCTTTCTCCATTTTCCTCTGGAATTCGGGTTACTTTTGCAATCCTTCTATGAACTTTTTTCACTAAAAAGTCCGTTGATTCAGAAGATATAAACATCCCAAGACTTGAGCGGCGCTTATCGATTAGCTCACCTGAGCTATTCGAGTCTACTACAGTAGAGCGCTTTAAAAAAGGCCTTCCCATATCCACAAAATAGTCGCATTCTTCATCAGTTAAAAAGTGATCACAAACATAAACAAGAGGATAATTTGATACTCTTTCAAATTCCTCTTTCGCATAAATAGAAAAGCAAACCAAAAGGTTCGTCAAAAAGAAAACTTGCATTCGAAAACAAGAACTCATACCTACTCCCTCGGTTATAATAAAGAAGCACTATACCAAAGTAATATAAAAAAAAATACAGCCCTGTTGAATCCTCCCCTCAACAAAGGAAGAAGGTTCCTAAGAGGTTTAGCTAAAAGCTATCGGTGAAGATGATTGCGTTTTATAAACTGTCCACTAAAAGTAGCAGTGTCAAAACTTGTGATAGAAAATAGAAGAGGCACACTAACTCCGCCTTCAAGGGTGAAGTTTGCGTGTGTCCGCAGAATCAAATCGATAATTGGAATCTAAAAGAGCATGTAGAACATGTGGACATAGTCTTTTAAATCTTAAAGTAAGCTTTTTTTACCTTTTCTTCTATAAGGCGGATTCCTTTAGTGTGAACACCCTTAACTGGAACCTCTTTAAAAGAGCAGTGTTTCTTCGCACTTTTTTCTTTAGATTTGCCGGCTGCATGAAATTCTAGGCAAGCATGATGCGCCGAAGAGATGTCTTGAAATTCCACATCTTCTTCTAGATAACGATACATTTTATCTAAAATAAATTTATCGACAACAAAACGCTTGGCCCAAATTTGCCCCGTCTTCTTGTTTTTATAGGCTACATTTAAAACCGTTTTTTTATCAGCAACACCTACCCAGGCAACATTTTCAAAATATTGCTTCTCAGGAATATTTGTTACTTTGTATGTTCCATCCTTACAAAATAATAATATCTTATCAAAGTTAGTACAAGAAAAGTGGCTAGGTCCTGAAATTTTTGTTCCAACAAATCCTGACTGTAGATCGAATCCTACTTTAATTTCTTTGGTCTCTATTGCTCTACGGTCTATCTCTTCAATAGCTTTAATACGAGTTTTGCGAGGGTAGTCTTTGCCAAACTTCTGAATTAACCCTCTAAGATACCCAATGGCATATTTTTTTACGTTTTTAAGGTTTTTCTCCACATCATGATGCATTTTTTCTAAAAGCGTGATCTCTTCCTTATTTTTACTAATATCAAATTGTGAGATACGCCTAATCGGTATCTGCAAAAGTCTTTCTCTATCTTCATGGGTAGGAATTCGGATAAGTTTTTTGTTATAAGGCTTCAATGAACTTTCAAGGGTATCATGAATTCCTTCTAAGGTCTTTACTGTTTCAATCTTCTTATAGAGTCGATTTTCAATAAAAATTCTCTCTAATGTTTTATAGAAAATCTTTTCTAAAAGTCTATCTCGCTCAATTTGAAGCTCTCTTTTAAGAAATTCTACTAATTTTGTCGCATTGTAGGCTAAGATCTCATGGATATCTGTTTCCCAAGGAGTTCCCTCTTTGATTACAATAATTTGTGATGTTAAAGAAACCTCACATTCTGTAAATCCATAAAGAGCATCTAAAATATCTTCAGCGTACTGACCGCGAGGCAACTTAATCTCAATTTCCACGTCTTTTGTCGTATAATCACTGATCCCTTCGATTTTAATTTTACCCTTTTTAGCTGCCTCATCAATAGACCTTATAAGACTTTCTGTTGTTGTTCCATAGCAGATATCTCGAATAACTAACGTCTTAGGGTCTTTAATCTCAATTTTAGCTCGCAGCTTAACCTTACCCTGCCCTTTATTATACTCGCTTTTATCCATAATTCCCCCTGTCGGGAAATCGGGAAAAAGCTTAAAGGTCTTCCCTTCAATACAAGCAATTTCTGCTTCTAGAAGCTCTGTAAAATTGTGAGGTAAAATCCGAGTAGCCATACCGACAGCAATGCCGTCAGCTCCTTGCATGAGAAGAAGTGGAATTTTTGCAGGAAGCGTTACCGGCTCAAAATTCCGACCGTCATAGGAAGGTATCTTATCTGTAATGTCTGGATTAAATAGTGTTTCACGGGCAAGGGGTGACAGCCTAGTTTCAATATATCTAGCTGCAGCAGAGGGATCACCTGTATATATATTTCCAAAATTCCCCTGCCTGTCTAGTAGATAACCCTTATTTGCTAAATTAATAAGAGCCTCATAAATAGGGGCGTCTCCGTGAGGATGTAACTGCATAGTTTGCCCTACAATATTGGCAACTTTATGAAGCTTATCATCACTCTGTCTCCATAAAATCTCTAAAATACGTCTTTGAACAGGCTTTAAACCGTCTATTACATTAGGGATCGCTCGATCCAAAATGACATAGGAAGCATATTTAAGAAAGTGATCTTTCATTTGATATTTCAGATCATCCATCTTCTCTCACCAGGTTTTGCATGATAAAATTTTTTCTAGCCGGCGTATTTTTGCCCATATAGAACTCTAAAGTAGGTTTCACGTCTGAAAGCTTTTGAATAACAACAGGAAGTAGTCTAATATCCTTTGCTATAAACTGTTTAAACTCATCAGGGGAGATTTCTCCAAGCCCTTTAAAGCGAGTGACCTCTACGCCTTTTTTAAGAACACTTTCAGCTTTATTTCTTTCCTCTTCCGAATAACAATAAATCGTTTTTTCCTTATTTCTTACTTTAAATAGCGGGGTTTCTAAAATGTAGAGGTGTCCATGTAAAACAAGCCCCTCAAAATACGTGAGAAAAAAGGTAATGAGTAGGTTACGTATATGCATACCGTCAACATCCGCATCTGTAGCAAGAATTACCTTATTATAGCGAAGATCGGCTAAATCTTCTTCTATGTTAAGGGCAGACATTAAATTATACATCTCTTCATTTTTATAAAGTTGATCTAATTTCATACCATGAACATTCAAAGGCTTCCCTCTAAGAGAAAATACAGCTTGTGTAAAAGGATCCCTTGTCATAACAATCGATGCAGAAGCAGATTCTCCCTCTGTCAGGAAAATGACAGAGTTTTCTCCTTCCTTTGTACCGTCTCCATAGTGAAACTTACAATCTCGCAGTTTAGGAATTTTAAAAGAAATCTTCTTTTGTTTTTCTTTAGCTTCTTTCTTTACTGCCGAAAGTTCTTTTCTTAACTTTTCGTTAAAGAGAATTCTATCGATAATTTTTTTACCAACTTCTTCATTTTTATAAAGAAGATTTTGTACAGCATCTTTTACTTCCTGCACAATCGGAGCTCTAATTTCATTGTTAGATAGTTTATTCTTTGTCTGAGATTCAAATATCGGATCTTTTACTTTAACAAGGATAGTCCCAACAATCCCTTCTCGGACATCGACCCCCTGAAAGTTTTTTTTAGCGTATTCATTAACTCCTTTAAGAATGCCTTCTCTAAAAGCAGATAGATGGGTGCCCCCATCTTGCGTATACTGTCCGTTTACAAAAGAAAAATATGTCTCACCATAGCTCGAAGAGTGAAGAAAGGCAAATTCCACAGCCTTCCCCCTAAAGTGAAGAGGTTCATAAAGACGGTCTTCTTTAACCTCCTCATTTAAAAGATCTAGAAGGCCATTTTTTGAGTAGATCTTCTCGTTATTAAAAATAAGGGTAAGTCCTGTATTAAGATAAGCATAATGCCAAAGACGCTTGAAAATAATTTCTTTTTGAAAAGCGAATTTCTTAAAAATTTCCACATCAGGGGTAAACTCAAACCAGGTACCATCTTCTTCTTTCGTTTTCCCTTTCTTTTGGTCCTGTAAAATACCTTTACTAAACTGAACCTCTATAAATTGTCCTTCACGGACACTTCGTACTATAAAGGAAGAAGAAAGCGCATTGACTGCTTTTGTCCCCACCCCGTTTAACCCGACAGAAAACTGGAAGACGTCATCATTATATTTAGCTCCGGTATTGATCTTACTAACACAGTCAATTACCTTGCCAAGAGGGATGCCGCGTCCCCAATCTCTTACAGATACCGTCGATGTTTTTTCATTTAGCACAATTTCAATTTTATTCCCATGGCCCATAATAAATTCATCGACAGCGTTGTCTATGACTTCTTTAAGCATAATATAAATACCATCGTTTGGATTTGATCCATCACCCAAACGACCAATATACATGCCTGAGCGAAGCCTAATGTGCTCGAGTGCATTTAAAGACAGGATTGTACTTTCGTCATATTTTTTAGCCATACTTCAAGTCATACCATTTTTTGTTTTTTTTAGCTTGCTTTAATAACATTTTTCTAAAAAAATTATTTTTTCTTGCTTTAATAATGGTAAGAATACTATGTTTCACTTTATGAACCTTACTATTTTTCCAGGAATTAAAACACCAGCTTCCCCTTTTAAAGGTATCCTATTAGATGCCTATGGTGTTTTTTGGGGAGGCACGGCAGTTGGCCTATTACCCGGAGCTAAAAATGCCATGGAAAATCTAATAGCCGAAGGGAAAATTGTTGGCATTCTCTCTAATTCCACACAGCTAGTGGCTAAAGAACTAGATAAACTTCAAGCTCACGGAATCCTCCAAGGAAGCCATTTCCATTTTCTTCTTACCTCAGGTCAAGTTGCAAGAGATACCTTCTTACAAGAAAAATTACCATTTACTTCTTCTCGCAATACTTTTATGCCCTTTGGAAAAAAGCACCCTGACTACTCATCTCATAGCGCCATTTTTCAAAATACGATCTATACTGAGGTAGCTGATATCGATAGAGCTGATTTCCTATATATTTCCATTCCTCATATTAACGGGAAAGATCAGACTGATCCTGAGCTTTTCCTAAAGGAAATCTTAGAGGCAAAAGCAAAGAATCTCCCTATGGTGTGTGCTAATCCCGATCTATTTGCAGAAGAGGGATCCCCCCCTAAATTGGTGGTAAGACAAGGGAGCATTGCCTCTTTATACAAAAGCTTAGGAGGAGAAGTCTTTTACATCGGAAAGCCTCACGAAAAAGTATATATAGCCGCGATGAGTCAATTTCAAAACTATCAAATTACACTGCCTTCGGAAATTCTTATGGTAGGAGATACTCCTGAAACAGATATTCGGGGAGCAAATAATTTTGGTATGTCCTCTGCCCTTACCCTAGAAACAGGAGTCATGAGCAAAAGAGCTGCAGATATGGGCTTAGAAAACGCATTAAGGGCGCTACCTACAAAAGACATCCCTAATTTTCTTATTAGGAGATTTATAAGTGACTTTTGAGCTACATCCTAACCTAAAAAAGAAAATATTTCTTGTTGACCTACCTCTTTGCAGAGTACTTTTAGAAGACGAGAAAAACTACCCATGGCTGATCCTTGTCCCCCGCATACCTAACATTTCCCGCCTTATGGACCTAGACATAGACAATCAAATACAACTACTAAAAGAACTTGATTTAGCCCAAAAAATCTTATGGAACACTTTTAATCCAGCGCAGCTTAATGTAGCAGCCTTAGGAAATAAAACACCGCAACTACACATTCACGTAATTGCAAGGTTCCTAGATGACCCCTCCTGGCCAGGAACGGTTTGGGATCATCCGGTTCGCTGCCCTTATGAAGCAACTCAAAAAAATGCAGTAGCAGAAAAGCTACAAAAACTATTCAGTCTCTAGCTGAAGGTTCATGAGATCTTCGGAGGTGTAAAGTACTTTAAAGTCTTCTGCAGCTTCCGGATTAGGAGTAACACCCTCTAGCTTCTTTAGACAAAATGCAACAACCTCTTTTTTATGAGGAATGGTAAAAAGAGAAAAACGACCAGCCCGTCCCATCACAGCCTTAAGCGCATTTTTTTGCGCTAGGTGCATCATTTTACGCGCAGCTAAAAAAGTCTTTTCGTCAACTCCAGTTTGTCCCTGAGTGGCTGGCAATCTTAGCTCTGCAGCTCCCCCTTCTTCTACATAAGGGCGCTGCCCATCTGTCATCAACTTCGACGGAGTCCATACAGTTAAAGCAAGTCTAAATTCGTCCTTTTTCAAAACAAAGTTAGTTAGGTCTATTTTCCCTACGTATCCTGTAGTATTTCTTATCGTAATAAAAGCCAAATCTGCTATCTCATCTTTTCTTTTCCTTGCTGCTAATTCATCTGAATTCATCTCTAAATTTGATAATAAGCAACAACCAAAACAGATAACAGGAATCGTAGCAAAGAGAGAAAAAACACCACCAACTACCAAAAACATTTCAACAACGAACCTAGCAACACTTCTAGCTGTTTTTAAAAAAACATGCATTTCTAAAGGATCCTCTTCGTTAGTAAAAGAAACTAAAGCTTGGACTATCCCACTACCGAATGATAAAACCTTACCCACACAATAAGATGTAGTATCCTTTAGATCTGTAGCTAACCCGTTTCCTACCCGATAACCTACCCCATAACTTACCCCATAACTTACCCAAAAATCATTTCTCACACAGTTCATATGGCCTCAGTTAATGATAAATAATAGCAGCCATTATATAGCAATACATCTTTAACTGCAATTTAAAAAGGAATAACAACTCATTACAAATCAGTCTGTTACATTTTGACTTCTTAAATTTTTATAAGTTGGAATGAGAGTTAGGCCACCAATAACAGCAGCTCCAATGATATACCAGGAAGGAGCCACTAGGCTACCTGTACTATGAATTAGTAAAGTAGCAAATAAAGGAGCGGTTCCTCCGAAAAGCGCATTGGTAAGATTGAGCGAAAAAGCAATCCCCGAACAGCGTGTTTTTATCGGAAATAAACTAACTAACGTGGCGGGCACCATAGCTTCTACACTGCTAAGTAAAATAGCAAAAGCTGAAACCGCTAAAATAACCGGCTCTATAGTAGATCCAAGTAGCTCTTGAAAAAGAAAGGAGGCGCTAAAAAAAAGGAAACCGCACCCTAATAAAAGAAAAATAAATCTGCCAAAATAATCGGAAAGGAAGCCAAAAATGGGAAGTGCGACAATAGCTACTATAGTGGAAAACACATTCACAAAAAGAACTTGCTCTAAAGATAACTCTCCATAAGATCTTATATAGGTGGGTAGATAAGAAAATAGAAGACAACTTAAAGCTGAAGGCAGTAAACAAAGACCTATTCCTTTAAAAAGAGAAGGGACATTATGCCTAAAGAGATAAAAGAAGGGATTTTTTACAAGAGCATCTTCTTTTTCCGCCTGCATAAAAGAAGGAGTTTCCGGCAAATTTCTTCGCAAATAAAGTCCTAACACCGCTAAAAAAATGGCCAAAATAAAAGGAAAACGCCAAGCATATGCTTCATAGGGCGTATTTTTAAATAAACGAACTACTAAAAAACTTATAATAAAGCCAAAGAAAAAACCCAGGTAGCCCGTGGCACAAAAAAAACCAGCCCAAAAACCTTGTCTATCTTTGGGGGCCTGCTCTAGTATATACACAATAGAGCTCGCATATTCCCCCCCTACAGAAAACCCCTGAATAATACGAAAAAATATAAGTAAAATCCCTGACCAGATTCCAATAACTTGGTAAGTTGGAATAAAAGCCATAAGGGCTGTCGAGACAGCCATTACTAACATAGTAATAGGCAGAATTTTTTTTCTACCGAACCTATCGGCTAAAAAACCAAAAAAAAGAGCTCCAAAAGGCCTCGCAAAATAACCTAGAGCTAATATGATTGTGGTTTGCAGGGTAGAAACTAAAAAATCAGCCTCTGCAAAAAGATCGGCTCTTATAGAAGACGCCAAACAAGCATATAAAGCAAAGGAATACCACTCCAAAATATTTCCAATAACCGCAGGAATGATTAACCTGGCTCTACTAAATAGCTGCATAAATTCTCCTAAAAAACCGCATATTAAAACAAAAAGAAGTTTGATCACAAACGATATTTTATTTAATATAGCCATAGACAAAAAGCTACCTCTGCTCTATGATAATAAACAATTTAGTCGAGGAGAACCTATGCGATTTTTTAATACAGTTGGAGCTACCAATCCCAAGGATCACTATTTTTTACCCTGCCGCCTAGACTGGAAACAGCTATCAGATTTTATCGAAAAAAAATACTACTTCGTTCTCCATGCTCCAAGACAAAGCGGAAAAACAACAGCCATTATTGAATTTGTGAACTACTTAAATGCAGAAGGAACATATAAAGCATTGTATCTTTCTGTGGAATCTGCTCGCTCGGCAGTTAATGACGTAACGCGCACAGTCGAAATCATCCTCGAACAATTTCAAAATAAAATAAGCATTTTATTACCTAAAGAAAAAGAAGCATTGGAGTACTTAGAGAAAACTCTAGATAAACCTATTAAAAAAAGTGCTGTTTTACAGTTCTTATACTTTTGGTCTCAAGTAGATCCAAAAAAACCCCTAGTTATTTTTTTTGATGAATTTGATGTTCTTGCCGGTGACTCTCTAATCACTATGCTCACAGAATTTCGTACAGGATATACAGATAGACCAGGACACTTCCCTCAAACTATCTGCCTAGTAGGAGTCAGAGATCTGCGAGACTACAAAATAAAAACAAAACAGCAAGAAGAACTCGGCATCCTTTACAGTCCTTTTAACATCAAGGCAGAATCTCTAGTCCTCCCCGATTTCTCTTTAGAAGATGTACGCACATTGTATACACAGCATACACAAGATACCGGCCAGATCTTCACAAATGAGGCCATCGAGTATGCTTTTGAACAAACTAGAGGACAACCTTGGCTTGTCAACGCCCTGGCTTACCAAGCTTGCTTTCGCGATGTACAAGATCGCACTGTACCTATTACAAGGCAAGTACTTGAGCAAGCTAAAGAAGCTCTCATTAAAAGATGCGATACTCATATGGACGCTCTTTTAGACAGGTTGCAAGAACCTAGAATACGAAATATTATAGATCTGATTATCTCCGGATCCGGAGAAGATCAAGATTTCAAAATGGATGATTTGCAATACGTGCGAGATTTGGGATTAGTTACCCAAAAAGGTATTTATATTGCAAACCCCATCTACCAAGAGATCATCCCAAGAGCTCTTGCCTACACAAAGCAAGAGAGCATAAATCAAGAAACTGCCTGGTATCAAAAGAATGACGGATTATTGGACATGCCTAAGCTGTTAACGGCCTTTAGCGAATTTTATAGAGAAAACTCTGAAGTATGGCTAGAAAAATTCTCATATAAAGAAGCAGGCCCCCACCTGCTGCTTCTTGCCTTCTTACAAAGAATCATTAATGGAGGCGGACGTATTCATAGGGAATACGCTCTAGGAAGAAAGAGAGTAGATATTCGCCTAGATTGGAAATCGCAATGTTTTGTCTTGGAGCTCAAAATAAAAAGACAAGAATCTGATGTTATTAAAGGTCTAGAGCAAACAGCAGAGTACATGGATAAGTCTCAGGCTACAGAAGGTCACCTTATCCTCTTTGATAGAAAGACAACCAAATCTTGGGAAGAGCGCATCTATCAAAAAAAAGAGCAGGTCCACGGAAAAACTATCACCGTTTGGGGAATGTAAAGACGCCTAAACCAATTAATATTTTGAAAAATTTTTCCTGCAAATGATTTTTTACGTGAAATTAACTTGTTATTCCGAAGACCACTCTTCCTCATCAGGGTCTTCTATAGAAAGCCCCGCTGGCTCTTTATTGCGCTCGCTTAAAGGAATCCACTTTTTTTCTTGAAGTTTTTTCCATCTAGCTCTTGACACCTCTATATCTTCAGGAGGTCTTCTCATGTCTTCTACAAGCCACTCTATTTGGCTTTCGGTGAGATGATCTATGTATCCAAGAGCTTTCCGCTCCTCTTCTGTAATGTCCAGAGCGGAAAGTGGAACTAGAAAAAAACAACTAAATGCTAATAACAATTTACTCATACACTTCCACTGAATTTACCTTTTGGGCAACTCTTTAAAATCACATCCATCAGCAATTAACTGATCAATGTATGTGATGCAGTAATCATTATCCAAAAATTTAGGGTTTTGTAACATAAAAAGATGAAAAGGCAAAGTAGAGTGCACACCACCGATGTGAAACTCCTTAAGAGCTCTTTTAGCAACTGCAATAGCAGAAGCTCTATCTTCCCCTTTAACAATCAACTTAGCAATCATAGAGTCGTAATTAGGAGGAATGCGATACCCTGCATAACAGGCGCTATCAACACGTACATGAGGCCCCCCCGGTTGAATATAATACTCTAAAAGACCAGGTGATGGAGCAAAATTATTAGAAGGATTTTCTGCATTAATACGAAGCTGAATGACATGACCTTTAGGGACAATGTCTTTTTGTTTGTACGCTAGCTTCTCTCCCATAGCTATTTTAATCTGCTCTTTTACTAAGTCTATACCAGTTAACTCTTCTGTGATAGTATGCTCTACTTGGATACGGGTATTTACTTCCATAAAATAAAAATTCATCTCTTCATCTAATAAAAATTCAACTGTTCCTACGGAATGATACCCAGCAGCTTTTACAATAGCTACAGCGCACTCACCAACCCTTTTTCTTAAAGCAGGCGATAGAATAGGGCTTGGGGCCTCTTCTATTAACTTTTGCCTTCTTCTTTGGATAGTACAGTCCCTTTCTCCTAAGTACACATAATTGCCATGCTTATCGCCAATAACCTGCACTTCAATATGTCTTGGATTTACAATCATTCTTTCTAGATACACATCTGGGTTATTAAAGCTAACCTCAGCCTCTGCTCTTGCTGCTGCAAACTGACGTACGAATTCTTCCGGATCGTAAGCAATACGTATTCCCTTGCCTCCACCTCCAGCAGATGCTTTAATGAAAATAGGAAAACCTAGTCTTTTAGCTTCCTTAAGCCCTTCTGCCGCATCTTCAACTATCCCCTCTGATCCGGGAATAATTGGGCATTTGACACTTTTAGCGGTTGCTTTTGCTTCAGCTTTATTTCCCAGAAGAGATATAGACTTTGGAGAAGGTCCAATAAAAGTAACTCCGCAGCTTTCACAGATAGAGGCAAAATTAGCATTCTCACTAAGAAATCCATATCCTGGGTGAATAGCATCAGCTCCTGTAATCTCACAAGCCGACAAAATATTCGAAATTTTTAAATACGACTTTTGAGAAGGAGCCTCTCCTACACAAATAGCCTCATCTGCGTGTAAAACATGCAATGCCTCGGCATCTGCTTGTGAATAGATTGCAACAGTTTGCAATCCCATATCATGACAAGCTCGAATAATCCGTACAGCAATTTCTCCACGGTTTGCAATTAATACTTTCTTCATGAAAAAACCTATACGATTCGGAAGAGTTTTGTGCCAAATTCTACAGGATGCCCATTTTCTAGGCACACTTCTGCAAGTACTCCACTCACACCTGCTTTCACTTCATTCATTACCTTCATTGCTTCAACAATACAAACAACAGAACCTTCCTCTACCTTATCTCCTACTTTAACAAAAGGAGAGTGCTCGGGAGATGCTGATAAATACAAAGTTCCTACCATAGGAGAAGTAACATATTTTCCCTCTACATTCTTAGAAAGAGCAGGCTGTTGTTCCGTCTGAGTAACCTGTAAAGGGGCATGTGCAACCTCATGAGGTCTGGACATAGGATGAGGAATGAACGAAGGGTGGTGATGTGCGGTTTGATGCACAATTTGTTGAGGAAACTCATCTTTGCATTCAATTTGCAACTCAAAACCGGTTTTTTCTTTTAAAGAAACTTTCTTCACGCCGGACTTTTCCATTGCGGCCATTAATTCTTTAATTTGCTTTAAATCCACGTATTAACTCCTTAATGTTTAGACACGCTGTATGTACTCACCTGTATGCGTGTCTACTTTAATAATATCACCGGACTCTACAAACGCCGGAACCTCTACTTTTGCTCCCATTTCCAAAACAGCCATTTTATGAGCATTGGACACATGAGATTTACTTTCTATTGCCTCAATTTTTACAACCATAAGTTCTAAAAATTGTGGTAGCTCTACCGAAAAAATAGAATCTCCATAAAATGTAGATTTAATTTCTATTCCTTCTTTTAAATAATTCACTTTATCTCCAATTACAGAAGCAGGAACTAAAATTTGCTCTAGCTGCCCTACATCTAAAAAAAGATAATCCTTCCCCTCTAAATATAAAAACTCCAGCTTCTTTTCAGAGAGGGTTACTTCCTCTACAGATTGGTTCAATTTAAAACTTTTCTCTATCACTTCTTCAGAAACCAAGTTTTTCAATTTCGTCTTAATAAAAGGAACACCCTTTGCAACTGTCACTTTAACACAAGACTCTACTCGATAGATCTTCCCTTCAAGAGAAATAGTCATACCAGGAGAAATCTGATTATTACTAGCCATTAGTCCTCTTTGTTTACCCGCTTAAGTTCAAAAAAAATATCCACAACCTCAGAAGGACGTGTAATCGTAAAATCAGCTAAAAAACTCCCTGCTGAGTTTTCTGCATAAGCCCCTCTGCCTCTTTTTATATGCACAGTAGTGCAGCCTATTTCTTTTGCAGGAAATAGATCTACCTCTAATCGATCCCCACAAACAATCACCTCCGAAGCTTGCATAGAAAGCTCCTCTAGCAAAGAAGCGTAGGCGTTTTTTTTGCTCCCTTCCTCTAAGCACACTATTTTATAAAAAAAGGAGGAATCTATACCAGCTTTTTTCAACTTTTCCATTTGGCGATCTAATTTCCCCATAGTCACCACGGCCAATAAAGATTCTTTTTTTAAAAAAGAAAGAGTTTCTATAACCCCTTCCACAGGAGGAATTGTTAAATTTTCCAAAGAAGATTCATAGACCTCCCGAAGTCCTATGGTCAAGAATTCATGAGAAAAACCTCTTTTTTCAATAAATTCCTTTAGCGCTTCTTTAGAGCTTTTTGCCGTCTTATTCAAAAATAATAAATACTCTAACGCATTTTCAAAATCGGCTATAGGACAACCGGCTTTTACCATTTTGCGCAAAGCATCCTTCATTTTTCTTGGCGTAACAAAATCTGAAGTATCGATAAGAGTATCATCTAAGTCAAAGATTATTAACAATTTCCATCAACCGTTGCGCTAATTTTTTAGAATCATGCCTTATCAAATTTCTTTTTATCAAGTCCATTTTAGGACCTTCTTTAACCTCTCCTAATAAAGGAGCAGAAATAATTCTTTCATCACCAATCAAGTCATTGGTAATAAGTTCCCCCTCTTCTGCATACATCTCTATCAGATGTTTAGCAGGAAGTTCATTATTAACTATGACATAATCAAAAATGTCAGCGCCGATGAATTTTTTCATTTCATTTAAGTAAGAACTAACTCTATACCCTGTCGTCTGCCCTTTTCGATTCATTAAATTCACTATAAATACTTTTTTAGCAGGACTTTTCCTCAAAGCTTCAGACACACCTTCAACAAGAAGATTAGGAATAAGGGAAGTGTGCAATCCACCCGGTCCTATGACAACTAAATCTGCATTAGCAATTTCATCAATGGCTCTAGGATTTGCTTTAGCATAAGGCTCCAAAAAGATACTTTTATATCCTTGGTCAATTTCCCTAGATAAATAAATTTCCTTTTCTCCTTCAAGAACTTTTCGGTTATTTAGAATCATCTTTAGTCGAACTTGATGAATAGTAACTGGAATAACCTTCCCTTTAATGAAAAGTATTTTTCCGACCTCTTCAATAGCTTTTTCAAAGCTTCCTGTAACCTTTTCCAAAGCTGAAAGGAAAAGGTTTCCAAAGCTATGTCCTCCAAGCCCTCCTTGCTCAAATCGATAGTTCATTAAGGATCTCATCATTAATGAAGAATTCGAAAGGGCGACAAGACACTGTCTAACATCTCCCGGGGGCAAAACCCCTAATTCATCTCGAAGAACTCCTGTGCTACCACCATCATCAGCCATAGAAACAATCGCGCTAATATCTACGTTGTGATTTTTAAGACCAAAAAGCACAGTAAAATTCCCAGTTCCTCCACCTATCACAACTACTTTTTTCTTCACATCTTCCTCTTGCTGCGTTTTTGCTAACTAGTAATTTTTCATCTCTAAAATAGCTTTTTTCATGTCTTTAGATCCATATAAATAGCTACCAGAAACAAGCACATTAGCGCCGGCCAAAACGCACTCTTTAGCTGTTTCTTTAGCAACTCCACCATCAACTTGAATGGCAAAAGAAGGCAAAGAATCAATAGGCTTTCCTTCAGGTAACGACACCCCCCCTTTACGAATACGAAGACGATCACAAACATCTCTTGTGAAGCGTACTTTTTCTAGAGTTTCTGGAATGAACGCTTGTCCTCCAAATCCTGGGTTCACAGTCATAATCAAAACCAGATCACATTTATCCAAATATTTAGGAATTAAAGAAAGCGATGTCTCGGGACAAAAGGCAAGACCTGCCTCTACATTACAACGTCTAATAAATTGCAGAGTGTCTTCGACATTTTCTGTAGCTTCAAAATGAAAAGTAATGCGATCTGCACCTGCTTCAACGAATCTTTCTATATAATCAAATGGATTATACATCATAAGATGCACATCTAAAAATAAGTTTGTGGCTCGATTAATAGCACTAACTGCTCTTGGCCCTAGCGTCAAATTAGGCACAAAATGACCATCCATAATATCTATATGCAATGCATCTGCTCCGGCATCTTCTGCTCTTTTCGCCTCTTCTGCAAGAATGCCAAAATCACCTGACAAAATAGAAGGGGCAACTAAAATCGATTCTTTCTTACTCATTTGCTTAAGTTCCTTAATTTAGTGAAAAAAGAGAATACCAATTCTTCGCTTAAAAGTGCAATATCTCTTAAATATTCCAAGAGATTCTCTAAGGACTTAGAAGGAAGACCAAGTAGAATATATCCCAAACAAGATAAATCTTGCTTTTTGGAATAAAAAACAAGACATTGCGAAGAACTAAGTCCCAAAGACTTTATAAATAGCATGAAGTCTTCTTTTTGCTCAGAATCAGAAAAACGAGCAAATAGTACCACATTCCCCCTTTCCAAACATAAATCAACCTTCTTTATTTTCTGCTCCTCTTCCAAAAAAAGACCCCAGAAATCATATAAAGCTTTAAGGAGTGAGGGGTCAACAACACTGCGTGTTTCAACAGGAAATACAGAATGGAAAAAATTTTCCACTTCAAGTTCCTCTCGTTCTCCTAATGAAGGAAATAACTTCTTTAGTCCATATAAATTTTCCATCTGATTTGCGATCATTCCACCGTTATAATCCCTAAATTCCCCTATAACTCTTTGAACCTCTTTTACTACATCTTGACGCGCTTTCCACAAATTAACAGAGTGGTCCCTTCTAAGATAAAAAGATTTAGCAATTTGAAGACGAAAAACAGTAGCTTCCTTCACATATTTACCACGTAAAATTCCGACTTTTTTTACACGGTCCTCAATAAAAATAAAACGAGAAGGCAATTCTTTAAATAGCTTCTGCAGTGAAGCCTCTTTGTCCGGGTTCAAAATACGAAGGATAATGACTGTGAATGTGAGCTCTAAATCGCTCTGCTCTTGAAAAGAAATATATCCTTGGGGAATGTCTTTTACATATTTCAATTGTTCACTTAAAGTGAGGATGTTTTTCATTACCTCTTCCTCATTCCTAGGCATAAATACCGAGGGCATAAGTTTTTCGACTTGGTTTTCTAGAGCCAAGGGAAATCGTTTTCTTAGGTGCCGTATTTCAGAAAAAGAAAAAGGAGACTCCCCTTCTTTCTCTATTTCCAAATAAAAAATATGTATTTTATCTTGCTTATTTACATATTCAAATTGGGATCCTTCTACAATTCTTGCCTGAGGCAAATGTTCTTTTATAGCCTTAACTAGATGTCTCTCTTCAAATATCTCATAAAGCTTTAAAAAATTAAGCCCGACAAATACACCTGTAACTTTCTTTACCCCAAAAGCAGAGTGCAAACGAACTTGACTAGTTTTAAAACTTATGTGTCTTTTCTCAGGAATTTTCTCTATTAAGCTCTTTAACATTTTTCTAAATAAATAAAACACGCACACCATGCGACTTAAATGCTGAGGCTCTCGAAGTTCTTTAAATTCCTCCTTACCATTTGCAAAAAAGTACTGCATTTGTCCAAATACGTCATAATCAAATTCTAAGGGCCTACGGTGCATTAACGAAGAAATTCTCTCATGAATAAAAGAATTTTTCTCAGAAGAAAAGTATCCTTTTCGATCTAAAACCCGATTTCCTTGATAAACCGAAAGGGCACCTAATCTAATTTCTGATTCAATTTGCAAAAACTTCTTGGAAGCCAAATGGCACTCTTGTCTATCGTCAAAAAAAAATCGGGCCTCTAAAAATCCAAATAAATGGCCCGGATTTGACTTAAAAGAAAAAGTCCAACTACTAAAAGAATGGAATCGCATTTTTTTTCCGGGGGAAAGCCATCTGGAAAGCATTTCATAAAAAAAATTTTCAAGCCCAGGATAAAATCGACAAGCTAATAGAACAGAAAAACCAATTTTCTGTGAAAAAGGCACCATTTTCACAGAAGGACTCTCTAAAAAATCCCCGTGTTCTTCTAATAAAAGCCCGCCTGGGGTGTGCATTTTCTTTAGCCCATTTCGAATCATAGACACCGCAATGTGGTCATGGGCCAAATCCCCTGAAGACTCCACCTCAATATCTAGTATTGAAGGACTCGAAAGAATTAACATCTATCTCCTTATTCGTAAACAGGTTGATTTTCACAATCAGAAGGTGAAAAAATAAGAGTCCCTTTTTCTTCAGTAGTAGCATTTTCTTCAAATTTTTGATTAAAAGAAAGAATATGCAAAGGAAGATGATTTTTAGCAGCCAACTCCAAGGCCCTAATGTGAAGAATTTCGGCTCCTTTTTTTACAATTTCTAAAGCTTCTTCATATTCTAGAAAAGAAAAAAATGGGCTATTCACATTTTTTTTAGGATCTTCTGCATACATTCCATAGACATCTTTAAAAAATTCCACTTTAGTAGCTCGAAGAGCTACTCCTAAAGCTACAGCAGAAGTATCCGATCCCCCTCTACCTAAAGTAGTAATTTCTCCTAAAGTGCTCATTCCCTGAAAACCAGCTACAATAACAATTTTCCCTTCTTCCAGGTGCTTTAAAATCCTAGTTGGTTTAACAGAAACAATTCGGGCATCTGAGTGCTCTGCTGTAGTTAAGATACCAGATTGACTCCCCGTCAAACTAATAGCCTCCACCCCTTTTAAAGAAAGAGCCATAGCTAAAAGTGCTATACTAATTCTTTCTCCCACAGAAATGAGCATATCCAATTCTCTTTTAGGAGGATTAGGATGAACCTGCCTGGCTAAATTCACTAAATCATCTGTTGTATCCCCCATAGCGCTAACGACAACTACTATTTTAGAATAGAGTTTTCGCCTACCAATAATAATATCTGCTATGCGCGCAAAGTTTTCCGGTTTAGATACAGAAGCTCCACCAAATTTTAAAACTGCCATTTTTAAAGACATCTTTATAACCGCCCTAACTTACCACTCTTTTTCAGACAAAATATAAGATATTTTAGATTGATAAGCAAACTCCATTTTTTAAAAAAGAAATGAACTCTAAAAAAAAAAGAAATTCCAAAAAAATGGCATTGATTTTTTACATTAGCCTTGTTAGACTCTCACCTTTAACGTAAAAACTAGGAGAAACCCTTAACATGTCTAAAAATTCAACTTATGATTGGGAATGCTGCAAAATAATTGACGATGTCGATTATAAACAAGAAGACGCTAACCAATTCAAAAAATTACTCAATAAAAAAGAAGAAGCATCTACAGAAGGATGCATCTCATCTATGACAGCCGGTCAAATCTTAAAAGGCATTATTGTCGAACTTACTAAAGACTTCGTTGTAATAGATGTAGGATTAAAGTCAGAAGGACTTGTCCCTATTCAAGAATTCTCCGACCCTAAAGAGCTTATTTTAGGAACAGAAATTGAGGTGTTTTTAGATCAAACTGAAGGGGAAGATGGGCAAATCGTCTTATCCAGAGATAAAGCTAAAAGACAAAGACAATGGGAACATATCAGCACAAACTGTAATGAAGGTTCTATTGTTAAAGGAAAAGTTCTTCGCAAAGTAAAAGGTGGTCTCATGGTAGACATCGGAATGGAAGCATTCTTACCTGGATCACAAATTGATAATAAGAGAATCAAAAACTTAGACGAGTACATCGGCCATGAATTTGAATTCAAAATTCTTAAAATCAACGGAGAGCGTAAAAACATTGTAGTATCTCGCCGCGAAATTCTAGAAGAAGAAAGAATTTCTAGAAAAGCAGAACTCCTTGGCAATATCCAAGAAGGGGAAGTTCGCACTGGAATCGTAAAAAACATTACGGATTTCGGAGTGTTCTTAGATCTAGATGGAATTGATGGTCTTTTACACATTACTGACATGACATGGAAAAGAATTAAACATCCTTCAGAAATGGTACAACTTGGCCAAGAACTTGAGGTAATTATTCTACATGTAGATAAAGACAAAGGTCGTGTAGCTCTTGGAATGAAACAAAAAGAAAACAATCCATGGGAAGAAATTGAAAAAAGATATCCTATAGGTACAAAAATCCACGGGAAAATTGTAAACCTAGTAGCTTACGGTGCTTTTATTGAAATCGAACCAGGCATAGAAGGTCTTATTCATGTTTCTGAAATGTCTTGGGTTAAGAACGTATCAGACCCTAGTGAAATTGTAAAAAAAGGCGATGATGTAACTGCTATTGTTCTTTCTATCCAAAAAGAAGAAGGTAAGATCTCCTTAGGAATTAAACAAACAGAAAAAAATCCTTGGGATGATGTTGATGCAAAATACCCAATAGGAAGCAGTGTAGAAGCAGAAATCCGAAACTTAACCAATTACGGTGCTTTTGTAGAGCTTGAGCCAGGAATCGATGGACTTATCCATATTTCCGATTTAAGCTGGATCAAGAAAGTTTCGCATCCTTCTGAAGTACTGAAAAAAGGAGACAAAGTCGAAGCTGTTGTTCTTTCCGTGGATAAAGAAAGCAAAAAAATCACACTCGGCGTTAAGCAACTAGGGAATAATCCTTGGGAGTCTATCGAGAAAAAAATCCCGGTAGGAAGCCTTGTTCAGGGAACCGTTTCAAAAATCACAGCGTTTGGCGCTTTTGTTGAGCTAACAAACGGGATCGAAGCACTTGTGCATGTAACAGAAATTTCAGATCAACCTTTTGGAAAAGTAGAAGAAGTAATCAATAAAGGTGATGAAATTACAGCTAAAGTGATTAAATTAGATCCAGAGCATAAAAAAATCGCTCTTTCTATTAAAGAATATTTAATAGACAAAAATAATCACAATAGCGATGATATTGTTGTTGGTGCTGCAAAAAAACCGGCAGCTAAACGAAAAAAGAAAACAGAAGAGGAAGTTTCAGCTCAGGCAAGTGAAGAAAAAACTGTAGATAGCGAGGGATAACCCACCCCCTTAACGGTGTTTTCTGTTTCGATAAAACTAAACCCCGTCTTCTAAAAAGACGGGGTTTATAAGTTGAAATAACCGATCTTAGGTACCTATAACCGTACAAAGATTACAATAGCTCTTTAGGGCGTTTTAAGAAGAGAAGTCTTCTTACTTTTAAAAACTTAGCAGAGGAGCGGCGCTTCCTACCTATCTTAAAAGACAAGGTTTTCCGCGCTGTCAAAAAAATGAATAAAGATTTAGTTGCTATTTTTGAATACCTTGAGCGTGAAAAAGGAATCAAAAGAGACATCATCGTAAACGCAATTGAAGAGGCGCTTAAAGCTGCAGCTCGAAAAAGCGTAAAAGATTTTCTAAACGTATCGGTGTCTATGAATGCTAAAACCGGAACAATTCACGTCATTGCTCAAAAAGAAGTAGTAGATAATGTCACCATTCCTAATGAAGAAATCTGCCTAAAAGACGCGCTTATCCTTCATCCTGATTGTGCAATTGGTGATTGGGTTGATCTAATTATCACCCCTGCAGACTTTGGTCGAATAGCAGCACAGACAGCCAAGCAGGTTATCGCTCAAAAACTACGCACAGCAGAAAAAGATGTTATTTGCGAGGAATATCGACATAGAGTCAATGAAATCATTTCTGGAACAGTTAAAAGAATCATTCGAGGAAACACTCTAATTGTAGACCTTGGCAAAGTGGAAGGAATTCTCCCTGAACGTTTCTACCCAAAAACAGAAAAATATAACGTCGGAGACCGCGTTCAAGCCCTTCTTTATGAAGTAAAGGACACTGATAACGGCGGTGCTGAAGTAGTGCTCTCTAGAAGCCACCCTGATTTTGTATTACAACTATTCCAATTAGAAGTTCCTGAATTAAAAGATGGAACTGTAACTGTCGAAAGAATTGTAAGAGAAGCCGGTTACAGGACAAAAATGGCAGTGCGATCTTTTGATCCTAAAGTTGATCCTGTTGGTGCTTGTGTTGGCGTAAGAGGCTCCAGAGTAAAAAATCTTATTCGAGAACTGAATAATGAAAAAATTGACATCATGCCCTATTCAGAAGATCCTATTAGGTTATTACAAAATGCGCTTTCTCCTATAGAAGTGAAAAAAATGTCCTTATCTGATGATAAAAGCACGATTTTTGTTATTGTAGAAGATGAGCTCTACCCGACTCTTTTAGGTAAAAGAGGCTTAAATGCAAAACTTAACGGCGAACTCCTAGGTCTTCAACTACAAATACAAAAACTCAGCGAGTACCAAGCGGCTATGGATGTTGAAAGAGAACAAATGGCTTCAGTCGAGGATCCAGAGCTTGATGCAGAACTTGTTATTGAAGGCATGAGCCCCATGATCGTAGAAAGCCTTATCAGTGCAGGATACGACACGCTTAGGAAAGTACTTAGTGCAACTCCTAAAGAACTGTCAAATATACCAGAAATCAGCTTAGACATGGCAGATAAGATTTTAGAGCAAATTAGAAAAAAAAGGATGTAACTTTTGGCCAAGAACCTGAAACTCAATATTAAAAATGCACAGCTCGCAGAAGCTCTTAATTTGAGTAAACCTAAAAAAATACGACCTCCAAAAGAAAAGCAAGAGCTTGCTGAGGCCCACACTGAAATAGTTTCGGTTCCAGAACCAGCTATACAAGTTCCATCCGTTGAGCCGTCTCCTGTTATAGAAGTAGCAAAACCCTTGCCCCCGGAAGAAAAGAAAAATCCCCAGTTTGAGGAAAATGAAAAGTCCTCTCTCAGCCAGGAAACCTCTTCCAATGCTACTGAGCAAAAACCTCAATCTCCTCAAAGAGAAGGAAGCTCCTCCTATACTCCAAGATCAGAAGGAAACTTCTCTTATCAGAAAAGAGAAGGCAATGCTCCGTACACGCCAAGACGTGAAGGAAGCTCCTCCTATACTCCAAGACCGGAGGGAAGCTCTCCTTATCCAAGAAGAGAAGGCAATGCTCCCTACACGCCAAGACGAGAAGGAAGCGCCCCCTATACTCCAAGACCAGAGGGAGGATCTCCTTATCCAAGAAGAGAAGGCAATGCTCCCTACACGCCAAGACGAGAAGGAA
>CAYTOK010000009.1:64585-91458 GCA_964439595.1 uncultured bacterium
GCGCCCCCTATACTCCAAGACCGGAGGGGGGATCTTCTTATCCAAGAAGAGAAGGAAACGCTCCTTACACACCTAGACCCCCATTTAAAAGAGATCCCCTTCCTCCTATTAAAGAGCCAGGAAAAGAGATACCACAGCAACATCAAACTTATAAAAAACCGACAAACCACTTTGCTACGGATAAAGATAAAGGGACGAAGAAAACAGCTACACCAGATCGCTCTTTTGATGCAAGAGACAGACACGGATTAAGAGACGGAGATAATGAGCACTGGAGAAAGCGTAAAGCAATTAAAACAAAGCAATTTATCGACGAAGTTATTAGACCTAAAGAGCTTAAAGTTCGGCTCCCTATTACTGTAAAAGATCTTGCTACAGCAATGAAATTAAAGGCTTCTCAGCTAATAGCCAAGTTGTTTATGCAAGGCGTTATTATCACACTAAATGACTATCTAGATGATGAAACAACAGTACAACTCCTTGGGCACGAATTCGAATGTGAAATTTCTATCAACACAACAGAAGAAGAAAGAATCCGCATCACAGATAAAACAATTAAAAGTGAAATTTCTGAAACAGACCCTTCTGTCTTACAACTTAGACCCCCTATTGTTACCTTTATGGGACATGTTGATCACGGCAAAACAAGTCTAATCGACGCTATTCGCAAATCCAATATTGCCTCTACAGAATCCGGGGCTATTACTCAACATATTGGAGCCTTTAAATGTAAAACAGATGTCGGTGTCATCACTGTACTCGATACTCCAGGACATGAAGCTTTTTCTTCTATGAGAGAGCGTGGAGCAGAAGTTACAGATATTGTTGTTTTAGTAGTGGCTGGTGACGAAGGAATTAAAACACAAACAATAGAAGCTATCAAACAAGCAAAAGAAGCTGGAGTAACCTTAGTTGTGGCGATCAATAAATGTGATAAGCCTAACTTTGATCAGGAAGTCATCTACAGACAGCTTTCAGAACAAAACCTTCTTCCTGAAGCTTGGGGTGGATCTGTTATCACAATAAATTGCTCTGCAGTTACGGGTGAGGGGATCAAAGAGCTTTTAGAAATGTTAGCTCTCCAAGCTGAAGTCTTGGAGCTTAAAGCTAATCCAAATACAAGAGCTCGAGGAACAGTTATTGAATCAGAGATGCATAAAGGTCTTGGCGCTGTAGCAACCATTCTAGTGCAAAATGGGACTCTTCACGTCGGTGATGCCCTAGTTTTTGGGCACCTATATGCTAAAGTAAAAACAATGCAGGATGAGTTTGGAAAAGAACTTTTAGAAGCCTCTCCTTCAACCCCGGTAAAAATCACAGGACTTTCAGGTCTTCCTTTTGCAGGTAGTGAGTTTATCGTAGTAAAAAATGAAAAAGAAGCTAGAGAGATTTCAGAAAAAAGAGATGAGGGTCATAAAACAGGCCTTCTACAACAAATGAAAAAAACTTCTATGGAAACTCTATTGCAAAACAAAGTAGACTCCAGCGATAAAAAGACCCTTAACCTCATTATAAAAGCTGACGTTCAAGGTTCTTTAGAAGCTCTTAAATCCTCTTTACGCAAACTTCCTTCTCAGAAGGTGGATGTGAAGTTCATTTCAGAAGGCATCGGTGAAATTTCCGAATCAGACATCCAATATGCAGCCACTTCGAAAGCTACTATTTTAGGATTTCATACTAGAATAGAGAGCCACGCAGAAAGCCTCATTAAGCAAACCAAAGCTGACGTTCGTCTTCATGATATTATTTATCATGCGGTAGATGATGTAAGAGCTATTATGCTATCGCTCTTAGATAAAATTCCACAAGAAAATGAAATGGGTGCAGCACTTGTTAAAGCTGTCTTTAAATCTTCCCAAGTTGGAAATATTGCCGGCTGTCAAATTGCTGAAGGGAACATTAAAAGAAACTGCCATGCTAGGCTTTTACGCGATAAGGAAGTTATTTGGAAAGGACCTATTCTCTCTTTAAAAAGAGGGAAAGAAGATGTACGAGAAGTGCAGAAAGGATTTGAATGTGGAATTGTTCTCAATGGGTTCAACGAATTTAAAGAAGGCGATATCATCCAAGCCTATGAAATTATTTACCTACAACAAGAGCTCACCTAAAGAAAAACTATGGCTTCTCAACAACGAGTCGAAAGACTAAATTCTCTTCTTAAAGAGGTAATTTCCGAAGTAGTCAGAGCTGATGTAAGAGATCCAAGACTTGGATCTCTTATCACCGTAACCTCTGTAAATGTTGCTAAAGATCTTCAGCATGCTAAGGTCCTAATCAGTGTCATAGGCACGCCTGAAGAAAAGAAAAAATCCATAGAAGCGTTGCAATCTGCAGCCGGGTTTATTGCTGTAAATGCTTCAAAAAAAGTAGTTATGCGCTATTTCCCCTCTCTTACTTTTAAGCTGGACGACTCTGTAGATAAGCATATGGCTGTTGAAACGATTCTAACAAAAATCCATAATGAACAAAAATCAAGACCTTCTACAGAATAAGAACACAGGTATTCTTCTTATAAACAAGGTTAAAGGAAAAACTTCCTTTAACCTTGTTGCTATACTTAGAAAGCTCCTTAATGTGCAAAAAATCGGTCACGCCGGGACCCTAGACCCCTTTGCTACAGGAGTTATGGTTTTACTTGTAGGAAAAGAGTACACAAGACTTTCTGATCGTTTCTTAAATCAAGATAAGGAGTACATAGCCACACTTTGCCTCGGCATCCGAACAGATTCCTATGACTGCACGGGAATAACTACACAAACAAGTCCTCTAATCCCATCCGAAGAGCAAATCTTCGAAGTAGTATCCCATTTTCAAGGAGCCATTACCCAAACGCCACCTATGTTTTCTGCCAAGAAAGTTAAAGGGAAAAAATTATACGAATTAGCCCGTAAAGGAATAGAGATAGAAAGAAAAGAGCAGCAAGTGACTGTGGAGACCAAGATTCTTCATTATGAATACCCTTACCTAACACTCCATATCTCTTGCTCTAAAGGAACATACATTCGAAGTATAGCAGAAGATATAGGACTGATGCTTGGCTCAGGAGCTCACCTCTCTGATCTTTGTCGTACAAGGTCCGGACCTTTTCTTCTTGCAGACTGCATCGATGCAAGCCTTCTAGGAGATCCTACTTGCATCCCAAACCTTAAATTCCTTTCCGCTGCAGAGATCCCCTTCTTAAATGCAGGAATCTGCTAGCGTCCAAGGCACTGCTATATTACTACTAATCACGTTCTTTTGAATATGCGTAATCAAAGCATTTAGTTCTTTGAGAGTCCTTTCAAATTTATCAAGGTGTCTTTCTAGCTCCACTATTTTCCAAGCTACTAAAGGCGGTCTTTTACCTTCTTGTAAAGCTTCACAATTCTTTTTCCATAGATGAATATATTCTTGAGACACCTCTTCAACTTTTTGCTGTAATATTGTTTGCAGAGCTAACTTTTTTTTTGTATCACATAAAGTTACTATCGATTCAAAGGTGGATTTAAGAGACTCCTCTCTTTCTATAACCCGAAACCTTTTTTTCTCAATTTTATGAGGAATTAAAAAGCGAGCCTCTTCAATAACATTACAAGGAGAACAGAAATAATCGGGCAGCATAAAAGGATAACCTTCCGTATCCGCAGAATAAGCAAAGCAACAAGGAACGCTATTCGAAACAATCGCACGATCATTTCCCCCTCCTTGCCTAATTACAGAACCGCCGCAGAATACCGCAGGCAATAAAGAAACCACGGTTCCCGTCTGTGCTATTTTGGCAATAGCGCCCTTAATAAGCATAGCACTCATAAAAAAACTAATACAAGAAACAGCAGAAAAACAAGCGCCAGTAGCAACGACTACTTTACAGTAAGCGCTTCTTTGGTCTGCTCGTTTCCTTGCTAAAGCATCTTCATAATCCTGATTTGCTATCTCTAAAAAAGACACCCTCTTTGCTAAAGAAATCTGTAAAAAACTAGGAACTTCTAACTGCAGCTCAGAAAATACAGCTAAAGCTGATTCAGAAATTTCAGGAATCCCCTCAGCCATATCCTTAAAAGCCCTAAAATTTGCATGATCAGTTATAAAAGATTGTACTGAACATAGAGGCGTCTCTGCATTCATAGGTTTCCTTCTGTTAATGTTAAAAGAACAACTTCTTAATGAGAAGTTAACAAAATCACCCCGGATAAGGCAAGGAATTTTCTATAAATCTAGGTTTTTGTACTGGCGTATAGTGTAAGAAGTACTAACATGTTTTTCTTATAAAAACAAAAAACGTCTTAAGGTTTTCTTCTCTCAAGGAACATGTATTCGAAGTAAGGTAAAAGACCGAAGAGAAAAAAAGTGGCAACACACTTCACCTGAAGCTATAGTTTTCCCAATCACTTTAACAAAAAAAATACGTAAAAAAGACTTGCAATTTTTAAAGATATTTATGTTGTTTTAGAGCAAAAAAAAACCCCGGATACACCCCGAGGTTTTTTAATTTATACACCTTGATCTACGGATTTATCTTCTTCAGACTTCCTATTTCAAATATTGGAATACTCTGTATTAATTTACGCTTATTCTGTTCTATTAGAACATCTTCACTAATTGTCTCTTCCACAGGCACAGAAACCCCATCTGTTCCCTCTTGTGATGAGGAGCTGCTTTTATGTGTTGAGGAGCTGCTTCTAGGTTGAAAAAGTTTTTGTATTTGATCGGAAAAATACCCTAATAGCTGAGGAAATTTCCCAAGAATCACACTTGCCGCGCGGGTAATCTCTTTAATCTCTCTTTGACCAAAAGAATGCAGCATGTACTGATCTAGAATAAATTCCACATCGATTGCGCTTTCTGCTTCATTTACTATAGCCCTTGCTTCTCTAAATATAGCTTCATTAATTGCATCTTGCACCGAATCCGGATTGCTAAAAAACCCCACAGCTTTCCAATTCGCGCGCGCACGCTCAGAAAACCTAGCTTCTAATTCAGGAAACTTGCTAAGAATAATACTAGCAATGCGACTGCTCTCAAAACAAGGGTATATTAACAACCTCGAAACAACCTTCTGGTTTAAAATAGAAATAACATCGCGTGCGTCGTCTATATCTCTAATTTGATCTTTTAAATCAGATATCCTTTTTTCAATCGCTTCTTCAATAGTTTTATTTAATTCTTTTTGTATTTCTTCCAATGTTTCTTCACGCGTATTTATATAGGCAAAAAGGCGCGCAAATCTGCCAACTTCATCCAGCTCTTGTGCAGGTTTTCCTTTTTTAGGTGTTGGACTTAGCATTTCGACAACATCTTCTCGTTGAACTGCGTCTTTTCCTCGTGCTGCTTTCTTGGGAGTTAGAAAAGAAACTGTCTGCGTAGCTTCAGCTGACTTTTCTATGTTTGGTTGCTTTGCGCAGCAACAATTAGCGAGCGAGTTAAAAAAGCAAGCCACTAGTTTAACAACCCCAAAAGAGGTCCCAAATAGTCCTAAAGAGGCTATATTTACTATATTATATAAGGCTAACTTCGCATGCTCTCTGCCACTTAGTGTTTTTGTCTCATGATTTCTATCATTCCACATGGTTTTTACAGCAAGGCCTGTAATAAGAAAAGAAGAAACAGATCCAATTACTGGGATGTATGTAGAGGCTTCTACCATTTGATAGGTGCCTAATTTATTCATTAAAGATGCTGTGCAGTTCAACGTAACCTCCTTTTTACTTATTTAAATCATTTATAATCTATACGATGCAAAAGTTTTATACCGTTTTAAAGTATAAAGCAAGGCTTTTCTATTTTTAGCAAAAAAAATCAAAACTTGCATGTGTATAAAGATACTTACTACGAATCTTTTTCTTAGGGTTTTTTTACTGTAAGACGCCCTTTTTAATGAGCGTGGGCGTCTTTAGAAAAGCAAAAATACTGATCCGTATTTTCACCAATTTTTAAACAGATTCTTCTAACGATAAATCTCCAGGAGCTCTTCTTTCTAAAAAGGGATTACCTACTAAGAGCTTTCCTCCTAACCGATTCGGCAGATGGATTTTCAGCATAATTCTGCCTTGACTATCAAGGCCTTTACCTTGAGAAACTCCACAAATAGAGGCAGCTGTTGGATCCCAGCTATATCTAGAGCTCATGGCTTCTATAAAATCTGCGATATACTCAACCGTAAGCTGAAGCTTCTGCTCTTTTATGAAATCTATCCTTTCTTGAGTAATTTCACGGGTATACGTTTCGACAACCTCGTCATTTTCATTTAAAAGCTCTATGGTATGCTCCTTTGTCCTAATTGCTTCTACTTCACTAGAGCAGTCTTCATCCAAAGAAAATACAATACTAACGCAGTAGCCTTCACTGTAACTATCGAATATAGACTCAACACCAAGATTAAAAAATTTACTCGAAATAGAGAAGAAACTACTCTCCTTATCCGATATTCTATGCATGACTTGGTAAAGCTTATTGTAGTTGACGATCTCTGTTTTTATTATCCCGGTATATTCTTTTAGTTTAGACCCAGGGCTAACACCGGCTATAGCCCTCTGAAAACGATCAATATAGCTTGAAGACTGGGGACGGCTCTGAAGTTCTTGAGAAATGACATTGGGCACTCGGGCCCCCAAAGTAAGATCACTCACCCCTTCTTGGTTAGGAAGAACTGGGCTTGTGGAAAAAGTAAAACATTTTCTAAAAATTCCTACAAAAGCTCCCGCGGATAACTTAATCTGGGTAAAAACCTCTTTGACTATAAAAGAGATTTTTGTAGCTAAGCTTTGACAAACATCTCCAACCTTTTGCATTTGCTCTGCAAAATACATCCTAGAGCTTTTACCTGGCTGAATCTCTGTGTCTGCTTCTCTGGACACAGGCCCTTCATTAGATGTTGAATTGATATAGAAGACCTTCACAAAAGCCTCATTACCATTAACAAAAACCTCAATATCGCGTAATGTGCGCTCCGTATTGGAAGAAAAATACTCTGTTAAGTGGTTCACTAAAGCATCAGTAGCTGCTTTTGCATGACCTTCCCTCAAAAACTCTCCATCAATGCTATAAGGTAATACTAGGTCACCACTTACCTGTCTCACCTCTAAAGAACTGCCTGGCTCTAATGTCAAACTAAACTCATCAAAAAACTCGGATTTAAATTTATCACGAAGCGACTCTTTTACACCTTTCCAATCAATAAATTTACTATATTCCATCTTCACATCATAGCCAGAAGAAGATATGCCCCCACCCTCGCCATAAATCCAAATATGTTGATAGCCTCCACGACTTAATTCACTGGAAAGCTCGTCTGCGAGGTACTCTAGAGAGCGGGAAACACCGTAATTTCTATTTTCACTCCCTCTTTCTGCAAGAAGTCTTTTTCTGCAACAAAGAGTAATCCCCGAATTTATGCCGTCTCCTATAAGAGCTCCGAAGGATAAAATAGCGCGGGCAATGACATCAACAACAAGAAAGACGGAGCCTAGTACTAAATCATACGACATCCCTCCTGTTTCCACAGCAGTTATATGTCTTTCTAATAAAGAAAGGCGAAAAAAAGCATTTTCATAATTTCTAAGAGGAGCAGTCAAATAAGAGCCTAAAAGAAATTTTTCTCCATAAATTTTACTAAAACGCTTATTATAATCGTGCCTATCCCCATTTATACTATTCAAGTATTGATTATCATGCACACGAAAATCTCTATAGGCTTTCAAAGAACCTGCCAAAGTCACCATAAATTCATCCTTATTTGAATTTTTAAGTTCCCCATAAAAGAACTATTTCTTTAATTATTAAAAGCATTTTACAGTAAAGAAAACAAAAAAACAACCTTGTTTTTTTATAAAAAAGGCATGGTTAAAATAAAAAATTAACTGATTGCAACAGAAAGGGTAAAATAAAAAAACCTCGGATATATAGTCCGAGGTTTTTTAAAAGGGTAAAATAAAAGAAATTAACGTTTAGAGAATTGGAATCTCTTACGAGCTCCTGCTTTTCCGTATTTCTTTCTTTCTCTTTTTCTAGAATCACGAGTAAGATACCCCTGTTCTTTTAAATCCGGTCTTCTTTCCAGGTCTTCACCTACAAGAGCTCTAGAAATACCAAGTCTTGTAGCTATTACTTGCCCTTCAATTCCTCCGCCTTTTACTCTAATAATGAGATCATACTTGTCAGCAGATAAACGACATGTCTTAAACGGAGCTAAGACAACATCCCTTTGTAAGGGATTTACAAAGTACTCTTCAAATTTCTTACCGTTAATATCAATCTTACCTGTACCAGGTCTAAGGCGGATAGCTGAAACAGCAGTTTTTCTTCTTCCAATCCCGATTTGTTCTTGTTGCATAGCTAATTACATTTCCATAAAAAAGGGTTAAATTTGAGCTGCAACAGGTTGTTGCGCTTGTAAATCATGCTGATCATCAGCAAATATGCGCAATTTTTTCATTTGCGCTTCACCAAGACGAGTCTTAGGCATCATTCCTTTTACCGCATGACGGATAATGTAATCAGGCTTTCTAGACTTCATCACTCTATAAGGAATTTCTCTCATACCACTCATAGCACCTGTATGGTATCTATAAATTTTTTGAGCCTCTTTATTCCCTGTCACTTTAATTTTGGATGCATTAATAATGACTACACCATCACCTGTGTCTATGTGCGAGGTGAATGTAGGCTTATGCTTGCCTCTTAGGATTTTAGCAACTTCAGCAGAAAAACGCCCTAGCGTTTTTCCGGTAGCATCAAGCAAAAACCATTTCTGAGTAGCTTGCGCTTCTTTTTCTGTAAGAAGAATTGTGGTATTTAATTTTTTTTGTTGTTCAGTCATGGGTTCTGCCCTAAAATTTACGATGAAAGAAACCTAGGATACTTTTTTCGTTCTTTTTTGCCAATCTCTAATTCTCTAAAAAACCTTTTTTAGAAAAAAAACCTAATAAATGAGGGAGTTTCCTTGCCAAAGAGGGACAAATCTTATACAATTTTCGTAAAAAAGCTACAGCAGGATTACCATGAGACAATTAGACACATTTTTTATCAGAACTTACGGCTGCCAAATGAATGAGCTCGACACAGAGATTATGGTCGGACAGCTAGAAAAAAGAGGCTTAAAACGTATAGAAGAGGAAAAAGAGGCCGATCTTCTTATTTTCAATACCTGCTCTATTAGAGATCTTGCTGAAAGAAAAGTGATGGGAAAGCTCGGACAGCTCGGTAGATCCAAGAAAAAAAGATCCATTATCGGGGTAACAGGATGCATGGCTATGGCTAAAAAAGATTCTTTATTTCGCAAACTACCTCATATAGATTTTATTTTAGGCACTAACAATATCACAGATTTAAACCAGGTCCTAGATGAGGTACTACTTTCCGGTAAACAAACTTTTAAAACAGATGACCAGTTTGAAGAAAACTTAAACTACCTCATAGCCAAAAGGGATGATCCTGTTAAAGCTTATGTTTCTATCATTCGAGGATGTGATAAGTTTTGCACCTACTGCGTTGTACCTTACACAAGAGGCCAAGAGGTGTCTAGACCGCCAGAAAGCATTGAAGAAGAATGCCGCCTTCTTGTAGATAAGGGCTACAAGGAAATCACACTCTTAGGCCAGAACGTAAATAGCTATGGAAAAGATAAGCCTGAATGGAACTGTCTATTCCACGACCTACTTTATAAACTCGATAAAATAAAAGGGCTAGAGCGCATTCGCTTTATGACAAGCCATCCTGTGGATATTACCGTAGAGCTTATGCAAGCGATTCGAGATCTCCCTTCCCTTTGTGAATTTGTGCACTTTCCCATACAAGCAGGATCTAACCGGATCTTAAAAAAGATGCACAGGGTCTACACTAAAGAATATTACCTAGAAAAAGTCGCTAAGTTGCGAGAGCTCGTACCCAACGTCTCCCTTGGCACTGACATTATTGTCGGATTCCCTACAGAGACCGATGAAGAATTTGAAGAGACCTTTGAGATATTTAAACAGATTCGCTACTCTGTAGCCTTCATATTTGCTTATAGCGCCCGTAAAGGAACTCCCGCATTCCGCTGGAAAGATGACATCCCGGAAGAAGTTAAACAAGAAAGACTACAAAGACTCCTGACTCTCCATGCTGAAATTTGCGCAGAAGAAAGACAGCTTATGCTAGGAACTGAGGTAGAAGTTTTAGTCGAAGGTTATAATTCCGAAACGGGGCAATTAAAATCTCGTACAAGGTGCTGGAAAAATGTTATCTTCCCAGGAAGTAAGGAACTCGTTGGTACCCTGCAAAAAGTCACACTCCATAGCTACAGCAACCAAACCCTACTCGGAGAGCTTGGAGCCCCAATGGCCATAGAAGCTCTTCCCCTAATTACAAGTGGCTGCTGCTCATAATACACATAAGTAACCTCTAGAGTAACGATTTAGAGGTTATTTAGAATCCAAGTGCAGACTAAAAAAACAAGACTCTAATAAACAACAACTTACAAAATTCATACACGTTCTTATAAGGAATAGTTGCTTTTTTATGGTAATTTTCCACATTGAAAATATGAACCTAAAACATGATGGCAAAATATTCCACATCAGTCTCCAGCTCTGAAAAGCGGATTATTTGGTCTTACCTGGAATAAGAACTCTTCACAAGGAATGCAGAGAACTCCGTTGATTACAATTCTCTTAGAGCCTCGATATAAAAGAAGCGGGATGCATTCTGGATAATCTTTATGAAATTCCTTAAGCCCTTGCACATCCCCTCTAAATGCCTGTGTATTATTTTTTACTTCAATAGCAAAAAAGCCCGTTTCCCCATAAACAACAAAGTCCACCTCAACCCCTGAGCGTGTTCTCCAAAAGGAAAGACTCCAGGAACCCTTTTGTGACTCAACCCAATAACGCAGATGATGAGCTACAAGCCCCTCTAGAGCAGCACCCCCACTTTCTTCTACAGAATCTAGCGGGCCTAAAGGTCTTAAAGAACGAAACATACCTGCATCAAAAAAATAAAACTTATGATGAGCCGAAAGAGCTCTCTGAGCCCTCTTTGTAAAAACAGGTAAAGAAAAAGAAAGAAGTAAGTCCTCCAAAATCTGCAAATAGCTTTCTACAGTTTTACGACTTACGGAGCATTCTCTTGCAATATTTGTTGTATTTAAAAGAGATGCATGGGAAAGACTTGCAACCTCCATAAATCTAGCAAAATTCCCTACTTGACGAACTAGACCTTCATTTTGAATTTCTTCGACAAGATACATGGCTGCATAAGTTTTCAAGGTACTTTCTGGAGACTTAGCTTTTAATACAAGCGGTAAAAGCCCCACTTGAAGAGTCTGCTTTAACGAAAATTGATCCTGTAATTCTGCTGCTATAAAAGGATACATTTTGCAAAGTACAGCTCTTCCTGCCAGTAAATCAGCCCCTAGGCGTTTTAACTTACGAGCGCTAGAGCCCGTTAAAATAAATTGAATACCGAGCTTTTGTTCAATAAGTAAATGGATCGTAGAAAGCATCTCGGGAATTTTTTGAATTTCATCTATGATAACGACTTTTACCTTGCCTTTTCCTTTTATAGTTTCTATCAATCTTTCCGGAAAAGGACTGTAAAAACGAAACTCTTCCAGGTCTAGTAAATTGATCCATAGAGCGTCAGGATACCTCTGTCTTAGCCAGGTGGACTTGCCAGTACCTCTAGGACCGAATAAAAAATAACTATCCTCCGGTGGAGAAAAAAGACGGGAAACAAGACTCACTTTGCACCTCATAATGCCTAATATACCATTATATATGGCATAATAGGTTACGTTTTGTCTATAAAAATCTCATTTTATGTAACCTATAACTCCTATTGTAGTCTAAATATGGCATAATAGGTTGCGTTTTGCGAAAAATCAGGTAGATTTTCAAAAAATCAGTTATATTAAAACATCCACTAAGCGATATCTAAGCGATAGGAATGCAGGTTTACACGGTGCTTATAAAAAATTTCACACTCTTTTGTGATGCTTAATCAAGAACGACTCATTTCTCGATTTTCTATAACGACCTTAAGTTGATTTAGGAACAATCTTTTCACCAAAATTATTCTTAACTTCCTTTTCTTTAAGTAGAATCTCAAAAATAGCTTTATAAGCTTCATCTAAGCCCTCTTTACCTTTGTTTCTCCACTCTTCTATGTTACTACTGGACGGATCCAAAAAAGCTAAAGTTCGATAAATAGAGCGGGCGGAGTCTTGCAACCCTTTTTCTTGATATTCCTGAGCTATTACCATTAGTCCGTTAACCACTTCAGGATCAGGAGTTCCCTCCAAGGTCCCTTCCATTTTATTTTGCATTATATTTTTAGCCAAAGGATCACTAAATCTTTCTAAAACAGTTTCTAACACCTCTCCTGTTATCTGCAAATTTCCCATAATCCACTCTTGTATCTCCTCTTCTGTAATTTCCTTATTTGCAGAAATAAATAAGTTCATTTCTATTTTGTGATCATCAAATAGCCTATCACTCAAAATTTCCATGCTATCCTCAGACTTCCACTCTACTTTCCTAAGAAGGTTCTCTTTTACCACTTTTTTCCTTCCCACTAAGGACGCAACTAAATCAGGATACCTAACCTGCGAATACCACTGCTGTCTATGAATATTTGTAGGATCTAAAAAAATAAGGGCTAAGTAAAAAGCAGAAGATCCCTCTTTCCACGTCTTTTCATAATGCTCAGCTAAAAACATTAAAGTGGCAATTACATCTTTGTCAACATGTCCTGAAAAAGTATTTACAATCTTATCTCTAATTATTGCTCTTTCTTTAAGATCTAAACTTTCTATGTTTTCTTGTAAAACAGCTCCAACCATATCTAAATTTTCCATTAGATATTCTCTTGCCAAGCCTCCATGTAGACCATACTCTCCTCCTTGTATAATTTTCCTACCCTTAGATAAAAGATTCATTGTAAAAGCATTGATCGCACCTTCTATTGAAGGGCCAGCTTCAAACGGATTCCAATCATCTAGTATCACAGAAGCTCTTAGAGAAGGGTTACTCTCTTCCTTTTTTATGTTAGAAACGGGTTCTTTGATGGAGTCCTCTATCTCAACTTTAGTATTTTGTGCCGGAGCTACTTCTTTTTCTAAAGAAGAAAGCTCTTCTTCTAAAGAAGCAAAAGCATGCTCCATATCTTTAATAGCTAATGAATCACTAACATCTGCAGCAATAGGGTCGTAAGGCTTTTTCTCCACCTCGTCCTCCTTCTCTTCATAGTCATCTTTAACCCCAAGAAGTCTTACAGCTTCATCTGAGTAGGCTGCTTCTTTTGTAATATCTCCTAAGTAAGACCAATAATTCGATCTTTCCGGATCTAACAGCACCAGAATATGAAAAATCGCAATAGCCCCTTTTACGTCACCCTCTTTTTGACATCGAAGTGCCCAAGCAGTATCTTCCATCCAAGAAATAGCACTCTTTTTAGCAACAGAATCGCCTGTTATAGCTTTTTTAATAGCATTTTGCATACCAACCCTTTCTTTTTCAGATAAATCTGCAAAGTTTCTTTCCATAATGCTAATAGCTATAAGTAACCGGCTAAACATCTCTTCACGCCCCTGCTGTTCTGTTTGGCCGTAAGCTAAAAAACGAGTTATATCAAACTCTTTATCCAGTAATTGCTTTCCTATACTAACTAAAAATGCAGACACTCCTTCTGGACTTGCTAGAGACCGCTGTAGAAAAAAATTCCAAGCTTTTTTTTCACTAGTTATCGCCATAGGATCGAAAAAATCCAAAATTTTCAATAATTTTTCATCACCTAGCGCTTCTGAGCAGATTAGAACCTCATGCCACGATATCACCTCTTTTCTTGAAGCTTTTTCTATTAAACTTTTTATTATCACTTGAATAGTTGAATTGATCTCCTGATACCTTGTCTCGATTGCTCTACCAAGCTCATTTAAGTCATTTAAGCTTTCAGCAGTATCTTCGCGGCCAAAGGCGAGTCTAGCACGTTGTAGTTGAACTCTTATAAAAGAAGTCACCGCTCCCGTCTCATCCACCGTTCCGGTTAGCGCATCATAAATAGCCCCTTGGTAATCGACACTATCTCCCATACCTTTAAAAGCTCCCTTTACTACACTCTCAGACTCGTAATCAGGATTACTAGGGTCGATAAAAAAAAGGAATTGAAAAATAACAGCTGCATGCTCCGGATTTTTTGCTGCTACCTCTTCAATCCACCTCCTAGCTTCCAAAGAGTTACCTCTTTGCATAAAAGCATCCATATATCTACAAATTTGTTTTTTTTCTTCTATGTTTTTAATGCTCCCTAATTCTCTTTGTAAAACATCACCAACTTCCTTACCTATAACTCGAAACCTTTCTAACAGTTCTTTCTTTCGATCGGAAAGAGTGTCCGGGTCCTTAAAAACATCCATCACCCGCGCTATTTCAAAAATTTTATATTCAAATACTTTATCTACCCAAGCTACAAGTCTCCTAGAGAGAAAATCACCTAATATATAAGGAGATAATTCACTTTCCTCTAACAAAGAAATCTCTTTGGAACTTTCCACCTCTGAACTTCCACTTATATCTCCTAAAAATGCCAAGTCGTCTTCAAAGGAAAATGGGGCTCTAAGGTCCTCGAGTAAACTCACAAACAGTAAAAGAGTAGAAGCATTTTCCGGCTGTTTTTCTGCTAAAGACTTAATCCAGAAAATTATTTCAGGTTTTTCCTCTCCTTTTAAAAGTGAAAGCATTCCCTTTGTCAAACTCGCTCTTTTTTCTAAACCATCCGTGCCTAAAATAGCTTTTTCTAAAATGTATCCTACCTGATTCAACTCATCTACTAACGCTTGTTTTCTATAAGAAAGTTCTATTTCATACGGCCCTAAATCATCATACTCAACATAGCCTTCCTTCCCATCTTCATACTCTATATTTTTTAATATCTCATCCCTTCTACTTTCAAATGCCTCTTCTCCCCAACGAACAATAGCTTCTCGTAAAATAGGACTTCGACTTACTTCTCCATTAATAGGAAACCTAACAAAATAAGCTCTTAAAAAACTCGAAAAACCCTGAGGATCTATGGCAGCCAAGGCCTTTCTCATAATAAGGCTATTGCTCTCCCCTGTAGGTGTACCTTCCGATTCATAATCAAGAGCTACTTTTATCATCCAATCTTTGAAGTCTTGGGGAAGGCTTCCTGTGCTATAACCTTCTTCCATAGCCTGTCTAATTTTACTCTCAGTCTCTTCTTTAACGCAGGAATATAATTCCCAATCTAAAAGGCGTCCGGCAGCTTCTAAATTAGATAGATTTTCATCAGTTTGCCTCTTATGTATCTTATTATTTAAAAAAAGAAGAAAAGAGCCCATGCTGGGTAAAAGAGGAGGTGATTCCAATGGCTCAGGGAGTGTTATTTCATTTATTTTTTCATCCAGCCGTTCCTTTCGAAAAACCGCTGATTCTGTCCCGAAAGAAGGTATTTTGGAAGGTTTCTCTCTAGGTTCCTCTCTGCGATATAAAGAAGGACTGGGTAATGATGCTCCCAAAGAAAGTTCCGGTTTGCGTTTTTTCGGTCCCCTAGATACAGATACCCCTGTAGGAACATTCGACATAGGTTGACGCCTGAGAATACGGCTTTCATCTGGAGACCCTCTTTGGTGCGGCTTAGAGTCTATGGAAAGCTCAGGGGAACTAACCGCAGGCATATCCAAAGAGGCAATTTCAGGAGAGCTATCTTTTCCTCTATTTCGGGAAGGCAATTCATTTAAAGCTGCCTTCGCCCCCATTGTATCTGAAGGCTCTATCAAAGCCGACCCTATAAATTTTTTTGAAGGCTCAAAGAGTGGGAATGTTTCTCCGTTAATAGGAAATCTATCATAATAAGCTCTTAAAAAATCCTGAAAACCGCGCGGATCTATGGCGCTCAAAGCTGTTTTGAGAATAACCACCCATCCCCTGCTTTCAGGAGTATTTTGCTCTCTGAAATCAAGAGCCACGTCAATCATCCAATCTTTAAAAGCCTGAGGAAGAGTTTCTGTTCTATAGCCTTCTCGAATAGCTTCTCTAATCTCTTCTTGCTTTTCTTCAGTAAGAAGATTTAATTTTGCATCTAAAATATGTCCAGCAGCTTCCAAATTAGGCACATTCTTGCTAGCCTTGTCCGTATTTCTCTTATTATTTAAAAAAATAAGAAATAACCCTGTAGAAGAGGGGGATAATTCACTCGAGTTAACACCTTCTATTTGCCTTAAAGGGCGTACCCCCCCCCTATCTTCAGGAGAAGCTAAGCCAGGCAATTTCAAAGAAGGTTCGAATGCAGAACTTACTGAATAATTTACGCGATCTGCCTTTGAACTAGAACTTAAAATTGGAATCCCTAATAAAAGAGGGTCGGAGCTTGCGCTTATCGGGCTAGAAGATTCAAATCCCTCAAAAACCTTCTTAGTATCAAGAGATTCGGGAATCTCGCGGGTGTTAGGTTTATGTACTTCTCCTAATTGCGTCATCGGTTTGGATTTCAACGAAGGCCCCCTACGAACTAGCTCGCTAGGAACTGGCTCTTTAGAAGACCTAAGGTTAGGGAGAGGAGCGAAAACCTGATCTTCTAAGTGACGAGCGACCTTTAAAGAAATCGAACCCCCTGGTGAGTTCAACTGGTTGAAAGGCAAAGCTTCCCGAGGTAATCCTGTAGAAGATCCTATTATAGGAGAAGCTTTTAGTCTATTAGCTTCATTATAGTAAACTTCTTTAGCATCCCCTTCCGCAAGATACGCCTGCATGATCCAATGATCTGGGTCGTTAGGCTCTAAAATACAAAGCACCTGGCCAATAACAAAGGCTTTTTCCCTATCACCATTAACGCAATATTCTCTAACTAGCTCCTTCATCCAAGTAACAGTCTCTTTGGAAGCCTTGCCTAAGCGCGGTATTAAGAAATTCACATCTGCCTGAATTTTCTCTTTTAACTTATCATCTGTTAAGGTCGATATCCTATCTTCTAAAATAGAAGATGCTTGAATTAACTGAGCTTTAAGAGATCCTTGAGCGTGCTCAGTCCTTAAGTTTTTATTTGATTCCATCAAGCAGCTAACGGCTCTTACACTACGACTTGTTTCTGATAAAGGAGTAATAACACTAGACAAACTTGCTTTAGGTTCTTCTTTTGTAAAATAACTAATAGCTCCCTGTAAGATGCTTTTTGTTCTATCCATGAAGCTTTCTGTAAAAGACTTCACAGCAGGAGCCGTCGGACTTTTTGCAGCAGCCTTAGAAATACTGGGATCTGCAGAACTCAAAAATGAAGCGAAAGAACTTCGGCTTATAGAACCATCATCAGAATCACAACTGGGGCGAGGAAAAAAAAAGAGCTCCTGACTAACACTTGACTCCGACGTACTCCTTAAAGAGTCGGAAGGCCTACTAAATTCATCAATACTCTTTGGCATAGATCCTCATTACTCGATAAGTTATCTAAGAACTTTCCTTACTATTTACTAGCTTCAAAACCTAACAAAGTAAGAACGCTAGATAAAGCCTCCCGATCCTGGCCTAAAGAATCCAAGCAACTTGACACTTCCTGGCCAGTTATCCTTTCTCCTCTTTCCAACTTAGCTAGCAAATCAACAACCTTTTTATAAGAGATTTCTTCTGCTGTCTGTAATTTTTGCTCTAACACTTGAGAAAGCTTTCTTAATTCATTTATAGAGTTCACAGTGTAAAGAGAAGACAGGTCACCCCTTCTATGTAAAATAGACTTCATAAGAGATTCTACTTCTCCTAAACGCTCCCCTTTCCCTGTTAAAGCATCATATATTCTATCTTGATAAAGAAAATCCTCCGAGGAATCCTGCTTCCAGCGTCCTGCTTCATAGTCTAAATTCTCTAGTTCTATAGAAGCTAAAAACTGATAAATAGCTATAGAATGCTCCGGATTCCTTTCTGCTACCGATTCAATCCACTTTAAAGCTTCAAAATTCTTCTCTCCTTCTAAAAGAGCACCTAAGGCTTTTTGAATCTTTACTCTCTCTTCCTTACTTTTTATCTGCCCTAGTTCACTTTGCAAAGTAGCGCCTACCTCATTACCCATAACTTGGAGCTTATCTAGTAGTTCTTTTTTACGCTCAACAAGTGTCTTGGGGTCTTGCAAAACATCCATCACTTCTGCTACTTCAAAGAGTCTTTCTTTAAATGCATTCTCACCCCAAAATCCAAGCTTGGATGCCATAATATTTTCTAAGCGAGATTCTTGCCACGTGGAGAGCAAATCTAAAAAATGCAAAAAAGAAGGTGTGTTTACAATTTGAGACTGCATCCAGACAATTACTTCCGGATGATCCTCGCCTCTTAAAAGACCGAAAAAACCATCTTGAAGATTTTGTCTTTCTAGCGGATCTTTTACTAACACCAATCCTTCCTCTAAAGCACTACCCACTTCTGTGAGCTCGTCAAGCAATTGTCCTTTTTGCTCTTCGGGCACTGCTATAGTGGCATTTTCTAAGAGCTTAGAGCCAAAAAGCAGAAGCTCAGACTGAGCACTCGGCTCTATAAGAAGAGGTGATCCCACGGAGCGATCTTCCGACCCATCAGAAACAGACGATTCCTCAGCTTCGGTAGTTAAACCCTCTTCATCGTCTTCATCTATGCCAGCAACTGTTTTCCATTCAGATAAGCCCCAAGCATCTAAAGTTTCCTTTGCTTCTTCTATATTTCCTGTATAGCCCGAAGTAAAAAGCGCAGCTATTTTTTCCTTATCGGGGTCTTTAGGGTCTAAAACACAAACTAGTTGCCAAAGAGTAAAAGCTAGCCCTTTTTGCTCTTCTTGATAACACTCTGAAACTAAACTTCTTATCCAATCCACCGTCTCTAGAGAAACCCTACTTCGCGCTAAAACACCTTGTATGTCTCTTTCAATTCGCTGTTTTTTTTTCTCATCTGGCATAGAAGAGAGTTTACCTTGTAAAAACGTTTGAATAGAAGTTGGACCTGTCATAAGAACCTGTCTAGCAGCCTCCAAGTTGCGAACTGAAACACAAGATCTAATAACCCTGGTTTGCAATTCCCTCATAACATCCGCTGTAAAAGCTTCAGGTATACCGGGCGATAAACTACCCCTTTTAATATTTGGAGTTTGAGATATTTCAAATCCAAATCCCTCATCTAAAGGTTGTCCTGAGTTAGGTGGAACTATCATGAGCTACCCCCTCAGTAGAATCTTCCAGTGAACTAGGTTCCACTAGCCATAGGTAAGGACTAAATCCGATTCTTCTTTTCAAAGAAATCATATTTCGAATTTTTTCCACGGTTTCTTGGAGAGGAGAATCTTCAGGTAAACCTGCGATTTCCGTCGCACCTAAAAGACTTTCTGCTTTTTGAATGCTTTCAGAATCTCCTTTATTATAATACAAAATAGCCAAGTTAACCTTTAAAAGAGCCGGAGGATCGCCGGGCACCTGAATTTGAGATAAAGAATCTCTTGGAAACTCCCTTAAAAAAATCTGATTGGTCAAATATTGTACTTCTTTTAGCTCACCATAAGAAGGTTCTATATCTACTAAAGCATCTAAAACAACAGCAGCGTCTCCCTCGAGTTCCTTAGTAGGAATAGCCTGATTAGCTAGGCAGCTAAGAAACACATCTTTTAGATAATTTTCTCTTCGTTCTGTCGTCTCAATTGTCATAACCCCTGTTTTTACTACAGTAAAAAATCTTCCAAGCATCACTGCCGGTATTTGCCAAATTCCGCCAACTGCCAGCTCAATCATATTTTCTTTATTTTTACCTTTAAGTCCTATCATCTCAGTAGATTTTCTGCCTATAAATTCTGCTATAGGTTCAAAAATCTTCGAAGAGATATCACTCGATATAATACCTGCTGAATAAGGAACCATCCCCAAAGAGGCTAGATGTATGGCTAAACCAAGAAACCATCCTATCAAAATAACTATAGAGCTTACTTTAATAATTAAAATAGCAAGGAGAACACCTCCGGCAACTCGCAAAGGACTAAAAATCTGAACGACCTCAGCTCCCTCAGTAGGAATAGCGTTTACTGCAGCCTGAGTTTGATCTACCTTGGAAGGTTTTACAAGCCAAGCAGAAGCTGAGTCAACAAAGGCAACGGAAGGCTCTAATAAAAGTTTTTTCACGGCAACATAAAGAAGACCCCCAACTCCATACTCTGCTAGTTGGGTCATCGATTTCTCCATACTTTCTATTTTAGCTCTTTGGTCTTTGGTCATCTTGCTTTTTGCCGATTTATCAAAACCCATTGAAAGAAAAGCTTGATCTAGTATGTGTTTACTCATTAAAGAGTAGCCAAGCCTCCTTCCAAGCTCTGCGCCGGCCATAGCTCCAATATAAGAGCCGAGTGGGCTAAGAAGAATACCCGCGCCCCCTCCAATAGCTGAAAAAACAACTGAGCTGAGGGTTGTCACTGTCATAGCAACAAAAACTAAACCGCAGCCTCCAATAAAGTGCAAATTAGAATCAATAGTTATGTCCGCTGGATCCGGATCTACTTGGCTTGCCGGAAGAAGCTCTAAGGCTGGGTTAAGAATCGTAGGACCATGAGATTCCACCCCACCACCAAAAATACGCTGATCTGGTTCAACTTTCTCTACAGCCATAATGCAATTTCTTCCTTTATTAACTAGCCTTACTAAACTGAATTTTATTTCTAAGAAGGTCTACAAAGGGTCCTAGCTCCGGATACCCAGATGACTGCATGATTTTTTCTAAAACAGCAAACTCTAATTTAGCGTTGTCTATTTGACCCATTTTCAAATAAATTTCAACAGACTGACATCTCGGGATAGGGTTATTTGGTTTCATAACCGAAGCCATCGCAAAAGAGTGGAGTGATTCCATATCATAATTTAATGCTTTTTGTGTTAGCCCCTCTGCAATCCAGTAATCTGCAACTAAAGGATTTAAGGTTGTTAACATTTGAAAAATAGCAAAGGCGTCCTCTTTTTTGCCATCTTCAAAAAACTGATACCCAACGCTATAAATCCAAAGAAGGGTGTCATTAGAAAGCCCTAAAAGAGATTGGAAGGTATCCTCCTTTCTGATCTCTTCTTTGGGGTCAAGAATGTCTATGACTTTTCCTTCAGCCCTTATCATCTCTTTTTCGATTTTTTCTCTTTGAATGCGCGGAAGTAAAAAAAGCTTTTCATGCAAAGCTGCTGCAGCTCTATTTAAGTTTTTTTCCCTTCTAGCTAGCTCCGTTTCGATAGCTACAACAATGTCTTCGGTCTTTTGTTTTATGTATAGATCTTTAGGCTGTAGAAGCCCCCCTTTAACCTCAAGTTCCTCAGCGAGGCTTCTTGCTACAAGCTCACCAAAAGGGGCAAATACGTTTCTTTGAGTTTCTAATTTTTCCATAATTATAGCACCTACCTATTTTAGCTTATTAACTGAATTGTAATTTAAAATTTAATTTAAATCAAAATTAGTTTTTAAACCAAAATATAATAGGCGCTAGATCATGAACTTAAACTCTTCTTCTGAAATGATTTTGACTTGCAATTTTTTAGCTTTATCTAACTTAGAACCAGCCTCTTCTCCAGCTAATAGATAATCTGTCTTTGCTGAAATAGAAGAGGATACCTTCCCTCCTTTATCTTTAATAAACGAAGCAGCCTGTGATCTTGTAAAACTTTGCAAAGTCCCCGTTAAAACAAAGGTTTTTCCAAAAAAAGGATGGCCTTGATCAAAATTGCTTTGCAGAGGATCGGGCGTCACTCCTAAAGCTAGTAAATCCCCCACCTCTTTTATGTTTTCTGGATCCAAGAAAAATTCTTTTACGCTATGTGCTACCTTATCACCCACTCCTTCAATATTTTGCAGGGTTTCCTCTGACATTTTACTAAGAGCCTCTATAGTAGAAGCTGCTTTAGCTAGAGCTTCTGCAGTACCCTCTCCTACATACTTAATTCCTAAAGCTAAAATAAAACGAGGAAGAGAGCAAACCTTAGACTTTTCAATGCTCTCCAAAAGATTTCGAATAGATTTCTCTTTAAAACCATCTAAAAGAGCAAGATCTTCCTGCTTTAGTCGGTAAATATCAGCTATATTTTGTATTAGACCCTTTCTAAATAACTGCTCTGCGACTTTCTCTCCTAAATGATCTATATCCATAGCATCTTTACTTGCAAAAAAAATAATTTTCTCCAGCTGCTGTTTGGTGCATTTCTTATTTATACAGCGCATAGCTACCTCTGCTTCTATGTGATGAACAGGCGCTGCGCAAGAAGGGCAGTGCTTAGGCATACGCCAAGGCATGGAATCTTTAGAGCGTCTAGAAAAATCAACTTGCACAACCTTAGGGATAACATCCCCTCCTTTTTCAATCCAAACAAAGTCTCCTATTCTAATGTCTTTACGAATAATTTCCTCTTGATTGTGTAGAGTTGCTCTTGCAATAGTGCTACCTGCTACTAAAACAGGTTCAAGCTCCACAACTGGAGTTAAAACACCTGTTCTTCCAACTTGTACAGTAATATCCTTAATTTGCGTAAGAGCCTGCTCCGGCGAAAATTTATAAGCTATCGCACCCCTCACATGTTTTGCTGTAGAGCCTAGAGCCTGTTGCCACTTAAGCTCGTCCACCTTTACTACAACACCGTCAATGTCATAAGGAAGGGAAGATCTTTTACTTTCTACATCCTTTGCAAAAGACATAACCTCTTCTAAAGAAGAGCACCTCTTATAAAACTCTGCAGTTGCTACAGGAAGCCCCATTTTATGCAAAAAGCTATGAACCTCTACCTGGGACGTAACTGCTAAAGAAGAATCTTCTGCTATGCCATAAAAAACTATAGATAATTTCCTATGAGAAACCTCCTTAGGAGATAAAAGTTTTAAAGAGCCAGCAGCGGCGTTACGAGGATTTGCCCAAAGCTCTTCCCCTAACTCTTCTTTTTCCTTATTAAGCTCACTAAAAACGGCTTTAGTCATAAAAACCTCTCCTCTTACTTCCAGAAGATCAGGACAGCCTTCTTCTTGTAAAACAAGGGGAAGAGCCCGAATAGTTTTCATATTTGCCGTAATATCATCACCCTTCTTTCCATCTCCCCTTGTCACCCCTCTTACAAACTGTCCTTTTTCAAAACGAGCTGAAACAGCAATACCGTCCATCTTCAGTTCCGCGCAAAAGTGAGGCTTTTGTCCATCAAGACCTTTTTCCACTCTTTTTATAAAATCTTCCAATTCTTCTTTAGAATACGTATTTGCCAAAGAAAGCATGGGAACTGTGTGGACAACCTCTCGAAAAGAGGAATTTCTCATTTCTCCCACACGAGAAGAGGGAGAATAGGGAAGGATCCATTCAGGGTGCTTAGACTCTATAGACTCCACCTGCTTTAACAATTGATCATAAGCATAATCAGAAATTACAGGACGGCTTTCACTGTAGTAAAGAAAGTCATGTTTTAATAAAGTTTGGACAAGGGCTACGTACTCTTCTTGCGTGATGTCAGGCAAAATGATCTCCAAATAATGGGTTTTTTTTTACTTTTACTAAGAGTACTAAATTTCTCTTTTCTTCTCAAATAGTAGAAAAAAAATTACATTAAATTTACATTTTCTTTAAAAACAAACTCTTGTTAGACTCCAGAAACAAACCCATAACCCAAGGATTTCAAATGTCCATCAAGTTAGATGCTACTGTCGATGCATTAAGTCCTCTTTACGGATTTCTTGTAGTCAAAGATAAAGCAACAGGGATCTCCATAATAGATAGCTCATCAGAAGCAATTACCTCTCTTACAATAAGAATCCAAGCTCTTAATCTTTTCTCTTCTTACATGGAATTTTCTTATAAAGAAACAACGGATTTACCTTTAAAAGAGCCAAACCCTCTGCCTGGCTCTCTTCCAATAAACAATAAAATACTTACTACAATCCAAAAAGCTTGGGCTAGCACCATCTGTCAAGAGGTGAGCGAAAAACTCTATGAAAAAAGCCTAGAAGAAAATAAACTACTTCCCTACCCTCTTTTTTCTGTTCTCTACAAGGTGTGGGCAAAAAAAACACTAAGTCCTACCTTCCAAGAAAATGGCGCAAAGCTTAAAACACACCTCCACACCCTGGAAGGGTTTCTTATTTTTAGAGACTGCCTGTCCTCTATCGTCTCCTTTTTAAAAACGCATCCCGTAGATACCATAACGCTGCAGTCAGCTTGTCTGTCTCTATCTTTAAGAAATTGGGGACTGAGCGCCGAAGAAATCGAACTACAAATCTATCACGGCCTAGGAGTAACGCCTCAAATGGCTATTACCTCCCATCCTTATAAATTCTGGTCAGATTTCCATCTTAAAGACTCTAATAAAGAGCTCTCTAATGCTCTTATTTTAGAAGTGTTAAAAATTACTAAAGAGTCTGATCTAGAAGAATCCTTTCATGCTATCGCTTCTTTAATTGGAGAGAACACACTCCAAGAGATAACCTTTCAAGCTCTTTGCTTAACCCTATCTTCTATATTTCCAACCCTTTCTATAGAAGAAGTAACAGAAAAGTTACAATCTCTAATCCTTCTGCAAAACAGCAAAACCTCGCACGAAGAAACCTCTCGAGAGGACGATAAATCTCCCCCATCACTGGGATCCTTAGAATATAAATCCTGGGCAGAAATTCACCTTAAAGGGGAAGACAAAGAACTTTCTGACGCCCTTATTATAGCAATTGAAACTAGACCAACTAATATGTCTTTGCCAGAATTTTTCTCTACCATCCTTGAATTATTCCCGGCAGAAGAAAAAGAAATCAATCAGTCCGTTCTTTCAGCCCTTACCTTATTTATTTTTAACATCTACAGATCTTATTTAGGAGAGGAAACGACTCTACTTGATCTAGAAGAAACCATTAAAAATATGATAATCGAAGCGCAATTTGAAGTAGTCGAGGGCTCTGTAAAATGACACAACCGACACATAAAAAACACTTAGACAATCCGATTGTATTAGGGTTAGTACGCGCAACATCTTTATTTCCGATAGAGCATTTTGTTGACATGACAAAAACCTCAGCACAAAAATTCACCCATCTAACTAGTCTACAAGTAATTACCTCTATTTACAAAACTAAAGGACTTTCAGGCTTTGCAGATGGGGCTATTCCTAATTTTCCAAGACGTATGGCTAGAGACTCTATAAGATGGCCAGTTGTAGGCTATACTTACCATGTACTTACTAGCAATTTCCCCAATACATTTCCGGAAAAGAGCACTACTTCTTCTGTTTTTTCAGGTATTGCCGCAGCCTCGTTCGATGCACTCGTGTTAGGACCTTTAGAAAATCTCATGGCTTTTAAAATCAAGGAAGGCAGCCGCTATCCTGTTTTCTTCCAGAGAAATAGAATTAGTTCCTTGTATCAAGGAGCTCTTGTTAACCTTTTCTATAGAGCTACTGTTTGGAGTATTTACATGGGCATGAATCGCGAAATAGAGAAAAAGTTCGCTGTGTTACCTAAAGAAACCCTCCCTCCACACTTCCAAGAAATCGTTTCTACCATTAGTATTGCAACAACACTTGTAGCAGTTGCCATGCCTTTAGATTTCCTTAAAACGCGTATTCAAATGGATCCTGAACTACAAAATAAAAAAATCACTTTCGCTATTCAAAAATTACTGAAAGACCACGGATTCAAGCGATTTTATGCAGGAGCTCCTATTGCTTGGTCATATAATATAATTTATGGATTTGTGTTTCAAAAGATGGTACAAAAATCCATAGCCTATTTCAAAGAACATTAAAAAGGGTCTCTATGTTATTCCATCTAGTAACAACTTGTTTTCTTTTTATTTCCTCTATCCTCTTTTCTATGGAAGAAAACTTTTTTCTTATAAACGGGATTACAGAAGAAGTGCTAATAGAGAAAGGCCCTTATATTAACAAGAGGATTAGTCCCTGTTCCACTTTTAAAATGACTTTAAGCCTAATGGGATACGACGCCGGATTTTTACAAGACGAAATAAATCCCTCTTGGGATTTTCAAGAAGGCTATGACGACTTTCTCCCAGCTTGGAAATCTCCACAAAATCCCCAGTCTTGGATGAAATACTCTTGTGTCTGGTACACCAAACTGCTTGCTTTGCAATTAGGGTTAGAAAAAGTCCAAGGCTATGTGTCCTCTTTTGGCTACGGAAACCAAGATATATCTGAAGGATTAGCAAAACCTGCCTGGATAAATTCCTCTTTAACAATTTCCCCTAAAGAGCAAGTACATTTCATTCAAAAAATCCTCCTTGAAAAACTTCCCGTTTCACCTAAAGCCACCCAAATGACAAAGATACTTTTATTTAAAGAGAACTTACCTGGTGGATGGCAACTATTTGGAAAAACAGGATGGAGTGGCTGTGATATTACAAAAGACGGTAAAACTTTAGAGCATGGATGGTTTGTAGGGTGGGTAGAGAAAGATCATAGCTTTTTTCCTTTTGCCTATCTTATCCGGGCACAAAAAATACATCTCGATCAAAGAATTCCACGAGTCAAAGAATTTTTACTTGAAGCTGGGCTTTTATAACTAGGGTAAAAAAAAACAGGTTTGAAAAAAAATAAACAACAAAAATTAAGGAGGGTCTAGTGCAGGTACATATTCTAAATCCAGGCAATATATCGGTTGCAAAAGATTTCCTAAAAGCTCCTAATTTAGATTCTTTATCAACTCTTGAGTTGCAAGCCATGTTCCCTGTTTTTGACGAGACCCAGCTAAAAGAAAGTAGAGCTAGGTTCTCTCTCCTGCCTTCTTTACAAATACAGAACGCTTTTATAGAACTAAGAAAAACAAACCTACTAGAGCTCATCTCTGGCGCTCAACTTATAGGTTTAGATTTAAGCATTCTAAATATATCAGATTGGGAGTGTATATTTCCGATTGGAGGTCAACTACCCCGCCCTAAAGGACGTAGCTTGTAGCTAAAAGATTTTTCTC
>CAYTOK010000010.1:0-87543 GCA_964439595.1 uncultured bacterium
TTGGGAAAAACTCCTGTTTTAATACCAAAAGGAGTTGAAGTTACAGTATCTGGTGGAACTGTTTATGTAAAAGGACCTAAGGGTTCTTTGAGTGAGCCATTGAAAGAAGGCTTTTCTATAAGAATCGAGGCTGATCAGCTTTTTGTAGACATAAATGAGAAAGCGGAAGTCGCTCCTGCTTTTCAAGGGCTTATAAGAGCTCTAGTTCGTAATATGCTAGAAGGTGTTTCAAAAGGATATGAAAAGAAGCTAACTCTTATTGGAGTAGGTTATAGAGCAACGGTTCAAGGACAGATGTTGGATCTCCAACTTGGTTTTTCACATCCTACTCAAATCCCGATTCCTCAGGGAGTTCAGGTTGTTGTAGATAAGAGCACGATGATTTCGATTACCGGATTTGATAAGCAATGTGTGGGGCAGTTTGCCGCTTCTATACGTGCGATGAAACCCCCTGAGCCTTATAAAGGTAAAGGAATTAGGTACGAAAAAGAGCATGTGCGTAAAAAAGCAGGAAAAGCTGCAAAAGGTAAAACAGGATAATTGGTATATGGAAAGTAGATTAGCTAAACGTAAAGACCAGCGTGCTAGACGTGCTCGTAGAGTGCGCAGCCAGACAAGAGGGACAGCTTTTAAACCTCGCATGAGTGTAATGAAGTCTAATAAACATTTGTCTGTTCAGGTAATTGATGATGAAGCTGGTGTGACTTTATTTAGCGCAAGCACGATGTCGGCAGATATGGTTTCTCTTCAATTGGGAAAAAAATCAAAAGAAGCAGCACGTAAGCTTGGGCTAAAGATCGCAGAAAGTGCGAAAAAAATCAATATCAGCACAGTTGTTTTTGATAGAGGGTACAATAAGTATCATGGTCTCTTGGCTGAACTTGCGAATTCTGCAAGAGAAGCAGGATTACAATTTTAGGGCAATAGAGGAAAAATGAAGCAAAAAAAAAGTGCTAGTCATAAAGCAGAAGATTTTGATAGCAAGTTCGAAGACAAAGTCCTTTATATCAATCGATGTTCAAAAGTAGTAAAGGGCGGAAGAAAATTTAGTTTTTCAGCGCTCATTCTAGTAGGGGATGGTCAAGGAAATATAGGTTTTGGTTTTGCGAAGTCAAATGAAGTTTCTGATGCAATTCGCAAAGGGACTGAAGCGGCAAAGAAAAATGTATTTTCTTTTGAAAGGGAAGGAACAACAATTCCTCACTCAATCTCTGTAGAGTGGGATGGAGCTAGAGTTCTTTTAAGACCAGCTCCTGCTGGAACAGGTGTAATTGCAGGATCTAAAGTCCGATCTGTTTTGGAATTGGGTGGCGTTATGGATGTGGTGGCAAAAAGTTCGGGATCGAACAACCCACTTAACCAAGTAAGAGCTACTCTTAAAGCATTAAGCTCCTTAAAAAATAGAGCTGAGACAATGAAAAAAAGAGGTAGGGAGGTTCTATGATAACTTTATCAACACTAGAAAATACACATAGGCCTGCTGCTAAAGTACAAAGAGTAGGTAGAGGGTACGGCTCTAAAAGAGGTAAAACCTGCGGAAGAGGTTCTAAAGGAGACAAGGCGCGCTCTGGATATAAGAGACGTTATGGTCTCGAGGGAGGCCAGTTACCTCTTTATAGAAAAATCCCTTGTCGTGGATTTACCAATGGTAGATTTAAGTCTAAGGTTTTTGCTTTGAACTTACAAGATATTGATAGAATGTTTACTGATGGAGACGTAGTTTCTTTTGACTCTTTATACTTAAAGGGAATTGTAACTCAAAAATATCTAGGAGGTTTTAAACTTCTTGGATTGGGTGAACTTACTAAAAAAGTAGAAATTATTGCTAGTGCAATTTCTGAAGAAGCACAGAAGAAACTATCCGCAAAAGGCATTGTTTTCAGCATCATTGGTAGCTAAAGTAGCAAGAGGCGTGTTCTTGCGAAAGGGACACTTCGGCGCGGGAGAGATCGCGCCTATTTTTAACATATTAAAGGGCGGCGCTTATTCTCTTCTCGTAAGATAAGAGTTTTTTCGCTGATATTAAAATGATTGAAGGAATAAAAAAAATCTTTTCCATTCCGGAACTAAAAAGTAAGATATTTTTTACTTTGCTAGTTCTTGCCGTTTGCAGAGTTGGCGCCTATGTTCCTGTCCCCGGGATTAACGCATCAGTGGCTATTGAGCTATTTAAAAGTGTAACCGGAGCAGGGCAGAACTTATTTCAACTTATGGATGTGTTTTCGGGTGGCGCTTTTGCTCAAATGACTGTGTTTGCTTTGGGAGTTATGCCTTATATTTCTGCAAGTATTATGATGCAACTTATAATGGCTTTGTCTCCCTCTTTGCAAAGAGAGATTAAAGAAAATCACGAGGCCGGAAAAAGGAAGTTAAGTAAATGGACAAGGCTTTTGACCATTATACTTGCTTTTTTTCAAGCAGGTCTTTACGCGAAGTATGCATATCAACTAAACATTTCTAATCCAGGAATTATAGTACAGGGCATAGCAGATACGCTTGTTTTCGGTTTCCCATTGCTTTTTTGTGGAATAGTAATGTTTACAATGACAGCTGGAACGGTTCTTTTGATGTGGCTCGGAGAGCAGATTAGTGAAAAAGGTGTTGGTAATGGTATTAGTTTAATTATTACTCTTGGTATTTTATCATCTCTTCCTAGAACAATAGGATCTATTATAGGGCAACTTAATTTAGATTCACAAGAAGTTGGGCAACTGTCTTTTACTTCTTTGATTGTTTTATCAGGTGTATTTGTTTCTGTTGTTGTGGGTACCATTTTAATTATTCAAGGACAAAGGAAAATTCCTTTACAATATGCGAGAAGGGTGGTTGGTGCAGGGGCTTCTCAACAAGCTTCGAGTGCATATATTCCATTAAAAATTAATTATGCAGGGGTAATTCCTGTTATTTTTGCCAGTTCTCTTTTAATGTTTCCTGCGACGATTGCCCAGTTTTTAGGTCAAGGGTCTTGGGTTAGCAGTATTGTAGGGATGTTATCTCCAGGCGGTAGTTTGTATACGGTTTTATATGTGATTTTAATTTTATTTTTTACCTATTTTTGGACAGCTACGCAGTTTCATCCAGAGCAAATAGCATCTGACATGAAAAAAAATGGAGCTTTTATTCCAGGAATTCGTCAAGGGAAGCCTACTCAAGAATATCTTGAGTCGACAATGAGTAGAATTACCTTTGCAGGAGCTGTATTCCTTGCATTAATTGCTATTTTGCCTATTTTAATAGGGAAGTTACTTTCTGTAGATCAAACGATTGCGTATTTCTTCGGAGGAACATCTTTACTTATTTTAGTGGGTGTTGTTTTAGATACAACAAAGCAGATAGAGTCGCATTTACTGATGCGTAGGTATGAAGGTTTTATGAAAAAAGGCAAGTTAAGAGGTCGGTAAGTAATAAATTTATCGAATTTGAGTTCCTAAGACTTGTAAATTAATAGATCGTTTGTTAAATTTTACAGTCGCTTCGATGTGACTAGATTTTAAATAGAGGAAAAAAGAGCATGCCACGAGTTAATGGGGTAGATATCCCTGATAGCAAACGTTTAGAGGTAAGCCTAACGTATCTTTATGGAGTAGGAAGAAAACTTTCCAAAGAGATTATCGTAAAACTTGGCTTAAACCCAAATATGAGAGCGAGTACTCTTACGGAAGATCATATTGCAAAAATCAATGCGATGTTGCAGTCTGAGTATGTCGTAGAGGGAGACCTACGAAGAAAGGTACAAAATAATATAAAGCGATTAATTAGCATTCATTCATACAGAGGACAGAGACATCGGATGGGATTACCGGTTAGAGGTCAAAGAACCCGTACAAATGCTAGGATTCGTAAAGGTAAACGAAAAACAGTTGCTAATAAGAAGAAATAACATAGAGGAGTTTAGGTTTTGGCTAAACAAGATAATCAAAAGCAAGTCGCAAAAAAGACAAATGTTAAAGTAAGAAAAAAGATTACTAGAACAATTCCTAGTGGACTCGTGTTCGTAAAAGCAACTTTTAACAATACGATTGTCTCTATCACAGATCTCGCAGGCAATGTTGTTTCCTGGGCTTCTGCAGGTAAGGTAAATTTTTCTGGATCTCGTAAGTCTTCTGCTTATGCAGCAACAGTTGCAGCTCAAGATGCTGCAACCACGGCCATGGCTCTTGGCATGAAAGAGGTTGAAGTGAATTTGTCAGGTCCCGGGGCAGGACGAGAGTCTGCTGTTCGAGGCCTTCAAAGTTCCGGTCTTGGAATCACAATTATTCGTGACACAACACCGGTTCCTCATAATGGATGCCGTCCAAGAAAAAGAAGAAGGGTGTAGAGTCATCTTTTTATGCGAGATTAAGTAAATTCTATAGGAGAATCGGTTATGGCAGTTGTTTATGGCAATTTCGAGTTGCCAAGTAAGATCAAATTGAGCGAATCAAGCAAGTTCTTTGCAAGATTCATCGCAGAGCCTTTTGAAAGGGGATTTGGGCATACATTAGGGAACGCTCTTAGAAGAATTATGCTTACATCTCTGGAAGCTCCGGCAATTATTTCCGTTAAAATCGAGGGTGTTTCCCATGAATATATGGCGGTTGAAGGAATTATAGAAGATATGACTCATATTATTCTGAATTTGAAGGGAGCTCTTTTGAGAAAATTACCTTCAGATGAAGAGTCTTATTCTAGAGAGACAAAGGTAGTATCTAAAACACTAGATATTACACAAGACATGATAGAAAAAGGTGGGGGACAGTACGTTGTCACGTTGAAGGATGTCGCAGGAGGATCTGTATTTGAAGTAGTAAATCCTGAAATGAAAATTTTCACTGTGACCAAGCCTATGACTCGTAGGGTGGATTTAAAAGTGGCTATTGGTAGAGGATATGTTCCTTCAGAAAGGCATCAAATCGAAGAGAAATTAGTTGATGAAATTGTAATTGACTCTGCTTTTTCTCCTGTTAAGCATGTGAACTACTTTGTAGAAAATACTCGAGTAGGTCAAGATACAGACTATGACAGGTTAATTTTAGAAGTAACCACAGACGGAAGAGTAAAGCCAGAAGAAGCTCTTATGTTTGCCACTCAAATTGGTGTATTACATTTTCAGATTTTTGATCAACTTAGAGTTCACACACTAGTATTTGATCAGGGAGAGTCTGAGGCTAATACAGATAGAGATGCTTTAATGCAAAAGCTTTCTCTTAAAATTAATGAAATAGAGCTTTCTGTTAGATCGACAAACTGTCTTTCAGGAGCAAATATTGATACTATTGCAGAGCTCGTTATTATGCCTGAAATGGAAATGCTTAAATTTAGAAATTTTGGTAAAAAATCTTTAAATGAAATAAAAGCCAAGTTGGATGAGATGAATCTATACTTAGGAATGGACCTTTCTAAGGTGGGTATCAACCGAGACAACGTAAAAGAAGTAATACAAGATTATTTAACTCAAAAAGCAGGAAGTGAAATCGTATGAGACATCGGAAGCATACCTTTAAGATAGGCCGTACGGGTTCCCACAACAGATGTATGATTGCTAATATGCTTAAGTCTTTAGTTGAGCATGAACGCATTGAAACTACTGTAACTAAAGCAAAAGAACTTAGAAGGCACGCAGATCGTTTGATCACGCTAGCAAAACAAAATACTCTTGCAGCTAGAAGACTGGCTGTTGCTAGAATGATGATTCGATTTAATTCTCTAACTCCTCAAGAGGCTAGAGAATTAAAAAATGATCCTTCTAGTACAGGTGCTTGTAATGGAGACCGTAAAGTAGTAGGCAAATTATTTACTGAATTGGCTGAGCGTTTTGCTGCTCGTCAAGGTGGGTATACTAGAATTATAAGGAAAGGACAAAGAGTGGGTGATAATGCCCCTACTTGTTATATTGAATATCTGAGTAACTAGTTTTTATCTGTAAAAATCGCCCTTTTCATGAAGGGCGATTTTTATTTTAGTCTTTTTAAGAATCTCTTTTTTTTCTGTCTTTACTTTCTTCGAAAACTCCTTTATGATCGCAGTCAGTGTGAAATTACTTCGTTTGTAGGTTTTTTAGGAGGGGGGATTGTGCGTATTAAGGCTGTTATAAATGGATTTGGGCGTATTGGGCGATTAGTTTTTAGAATTATTGAGGAAAAATACAGTCAGGACATTGAAATAGTAGCTGTGAACGATCTAGTTCCTCCTGATAATTTAGCATATTTATTAAAATATGATTCGATTCATGGGAAATTTCAAGGTGAAATTTCTTCGGACTCAGAATGTTTGATTGTAAACGGTAAGAAAATAAAGGTTTTTTCTGAAAAAGATCCTTTAGCATTGCCTTTACATGATTTGGGAGTGGATTTTGTAGTAGAATCTACAGGAAGGTTTACTGAAGTACTTGAAGCAGAAAAACTACTTCAAGCCGGGGCTAAAAGGGTAATTATTACAGCTCCTGCAAAAGGTGATGTTCCCACGTTTGTTATGGGAGTTAATGAGAAAAAATATAATCCTTCAACTGATTATATTGTGTCCAACGCCTCTTGTACGACAAATTGTTTAGCGCCTCTTGTAAAGGTCTTATTAGATAATTTTGGTATAGAAGAAGGATTAATGACGACTGTTCACTCTATAACATCTTCTCAACCTACAGTAGATGGCCCATCTAAGAAAGATTGGAGAGGTGGAAGAGCCGCAAGCATTAATATCATTCCTTCCTCAACAGGAGCTGCCAAGGCTGTGGCTTTGTGCATTCCTGAAGTAAAAGGAAGGTTAACAGGAATGGCTTTAAGAGTTCCTACAGCAGATGTTTCTGTAGTAGATCTAACAGTTCGTCTTGCTAAAGATACGTCGTATGAAGAGATTTGTGAGGCGATGAAAGAAGCCTCAAAGACAAATCTTAAAGGTATTTTAGGGTTTTGTGAAGAAGAAGTTGTATCGAGTGATTTTATTGGAGATGCTCGTTCTTGCATTTTTGATGCAAAAGCCGGTGTAGCTTTGAATTCTCGATTTTATAAACTTGTTGCCTGGTATGACAACGAAATGGGATATTCTCATAGAGTTGTTGATTTAATTAAATACATGGCAGATAAAAAATAATTTTTATGCAAAAAAATGCATTAATCAATTTAAACAATGGATGTGTTTTGTGAATTTTACTCGTGAACCTATTATTGAAACAATTCTATCGCCTAAGGATGGGTATAAGTTGTGCATTAAAAACAGCAAAATTGCGGAATCCGAAGAGCTGTTTGTTGATGTTGTAGAAGTTGTTTCGTTTGGCCATGCGTTCTTTTTTCGTGGACAGGAAAGGCCTAAGCCTTTTTTAGTCCCAGTTTCTGATTATGAAATCTTTGAAGTCAAAGAAACGCGTGTTGTTCTTAAAAATGTATCGCATGATCGTAACATTAAAATCGGTGGTGGTAGAGAGGCTTTTGTAAAAGCTCCTAAAGAGCAGCCGGCTCCACGTGTAGAAGAGATTGTGCCTTTAGAGCAAGGTGTTGTTGCTTCTGCTGAAGAAGCTGCTCCTGTTGAAGTGAAAACAGACAAGAAAAGAGATCGTCGTAGAAATAGACGTAGACGTTTGGCTGAAGAAAGAAGAGAGCTTGCAGACAAGGATAAGTCAGAAGAGGTTTCTTCGGAGTCTGAGGATGTTGTCGAGTCGGATGGAGTAGAAGAGGTGAAGGTTTCTTCTGCTATGTTTGCGCATCTTCTTCCTCCGCCTCCTACGCTTATTTCAGAAAAGTTAAATAAGATGAAAGAGAAAGAAAGAGAGCTTGCTGAGGCTGCTGCTAATTTAGCTGAAGTTGTCTCTGAGCCGGTTCCTGTTTTAGAAGCAGAGGAGGTTTCTTCTAAGGAAGAAGAGTTTTTTACTTAAAACTCTTGCGTTTTATTCGCTACGTGTTTAAAATCCCTTAGTAATTCCGTATTAAGGGATTCGCTCGGATGGTGGAATGGTAGACACTGGAGACTTAAAATCTCCTGGGGGCAACCCCGTGCAGGTTCGACTCCTGTTCTGAGCAATGATTTATAATCAACTATTTAAGTAAAACCGGTTCGCTTCAAAGAACCGGTTATTTTCTAAGTGCTCCAATTTATTCCATTTATTTAAATCAAGCCTTATGGTCTCCTAGCTATTTTGCAAGAAGCTGCTGAGGAGCTTTCATCGACATTATTCGCGAATATATCGAGCAGCAACAAGACCCTTCTTAACCTAAAAATAACAGCTGCCATAACTTGTGACAGAAAATAGAAGAGGCACACTAACTCCGCCCTCAGGGACGAAGTTTGCGTGTGTCCGCAGGATCAATAAATAATTCCTACTTCTTTTTACGATGCATTTCCGAAAACATTGTCATAAAAAATGTTGTAAAAAGGTTGTCGATATAGACTTTTTATGACATACAGAGGAAAAAGGTGTCGAAAAGATGAATTTAGGGAAAGGTAATTGGATAGGTTTAGTTGTTTTTTTTGCGCTTTATTTTTTTTACCTAGAAGGAGATGAAGTAATGAATTTTCGTTTAATAAGTGAGTCTTTTGAAGAAAATGGAACAATCCCTTTAAAATACACGTGCCATGGAGAAGACGTCTCGCCTGCACTTTCTTGGAAATCAGTACCTTTAGGAACAAAAAGCTTTGCTTTGATCGTTGATGACCCAGATGCTCCTGGGTGGACACGGATTCACTGGGTGGTGTATAACATTCCTGTAGAGGTTACTTCGTTTGAAGAAGGGGAAACGCCTAAAGGTTCTATTCAAGGAGCAAACGATCAAGGTAAATGCAAGTATAGAGGGCCTTGTCCTCCGACCGGTGTTCACCGTTATTTTTTTAAACTTTATGCTCTTAAGCAGCCTCTTAATTTGCCTAAAGGAGCTACTAAGGCGCAAGTTGAAGAGGCAATGAAATCTCTTATTTTAGGAGAAGCTCAGCTTATTGGAACTTATGGCTCTAGTTAATCGATAGTTATATTGAATTTTAAAATAGTTATCTAGCTTTATCCAGTTTAGAAAATGCAAAGAGATTCTTGTGAAGTATTCCTGGAGGATTGTTGAATTCGTAGGATCATTTGTCCTTGTTTATTCTTTTGGAACTAAGCCATTCTGGTTTCCATTTCTTTTCGTTAATTTTCGGTATCTGGTGCCTTTTCCTATTCCTATTTGTTCAGTCAAGCCTTGATGTTATTTCTCAGAGAGCTGGTTTTCGAGGTAAGATGCATTTAACAAAACCGACACCTTCGAGTACGGAAGAGGTTTTTAAATGAGCTTCTTCGTAGGTTTTGAAAATAGTGATCAGCCCAGATCCCATTTATCATGAATTAAAGTAAAAGTTGATGTGGGGACTATTGGAAAGCAAAAGACCATAAATCAGATAGCTTCAGAGTATGAGGTATGGCCAGCCTAAGTAACAGAATGGGAGAGTCAACTACCAGAAGAAGCAGATTCCTATTTTAAGATATGTGTTGCGTTAGTGTTTTTAGAATAATGACTTCATAAACATTTCCTAATTCAGGTGACTCGGGGAGGATATGGGCAGCGAATTCTAGAGCTTTATCGATTTGATTGCATTCAGCTAAATAGATAGCTGATAAATTACAAATAGAGCTTAGGATGCTTGAATCAATTCTCTTTTTAGATAGTTCTTGGATTGCTTTTAGTGGGGTTTCATTTTTTATGAATTCAAAAATTTCAATAAACTCCAAAATGGAGGAGCCTTCTTCTTGCGTAATTTTTCTATTTGTAATAGCTAGTGAGACTATTTCTCTTGCGTTCCCTCTATGAAATTCAGCTAAATAGGAGCTGAGATAAGAGAGCGCTTTATTCCTGACGTGGTTATTAAATCTGTTAAGAATGCTTATGGCTTTATCGATATCTTGATTTATTAAATGAAAGTTAAATGTTTCAAGTAGAGCCAAATTCCATGTCTCATTATTTGTTTCATAATCAACAAATTCTATTGCTTTTTTTATGTCTCCATTTTTCATTAAGCTTGGAAGGTGTGGAGTAAGGTGATTTTTAGGGATTAGGTTTATATAAAATTCAAGAGGATTTGTTTGAGTTTCATCAGCTAGTGTTGCATTGCCTTGAGAAGGTAGGTGTTCCCAAACTTTAGTAACGACAAGCGCATATAGCTTGGTTGAGTAAATACCAGGATCGATGTCGCAAAGCTTTCCAAGTTGACAAAGAACTTGGTTAGCAGTCCCCCATTGCCCTTGCTCTAGCAAAGCATTACAAATTAATAGATGGAATAATTGTCTTAGTACGAGTGACCTGGGATTGAAATTTAGAGCAGTAGTTAAGGCCTCAGGATGTATTTGTTTATCTTTTGTAAATAGGCCAGGATTGCCCCAGAATGCCTCTAGGACTCCTATGGGATTTTGAAGAAATCCTTCTGCAATTAGCAGAAAAAGATGAGGATACTGCCTGTAATTTGGGATGTAAAATGCCATTTTACAGGCGTTTTGTAGGTTTTTTTCTGCAATATAGATGACTGTAAGGTCTGTTAATACAAGCATCGTTAGGACGGAGTTTTGTATTTCTTTAAGAAGATCTATTTTATTGCGAAAAAAATTCACTAAAAAGTTTCTTAGCGAGTCAGACTCTATTTCGCTTTGCTTAAGAAAAAGAGGGAATTTTTGAAAGTCGGGGGCTGCAAAAATATCGCGAATAATTTTCTTGAAATCTTTTTCAAAATCGACAGGGAAAGCGGTAGATAGTTTTAGCGCAAAGCACAGCTTTGCTGTCGGGTTAGATATAAGAAAAAAGGTTCTTAGTAGTGTTTCAAAGTCTGTCTTAAGGTGGATCATCTGGTTCGAAATTTCTTGGACAGCTTCGGTATTTTCATTGATGCCCTCCATGTTATTAGCAAGTTCAATGGCTTCTTGAAAGAGCCCTTTTTGTGTCATAGATCTTGAAAGCGCCCAAAATATAAAATCAGGCCCGATATGCCCTAGTTTTGGGTTACTTGCTTTAGTAAAAGCAAGGATTGTTTCAAAAGCTGTTTCGCTGAAGGATCCATCTGTTAAAATAGAGGTGGAAGGGTGGAGTGGGGATCCTTCTTTAAATAGCCCGAATTGAGAAACCAATAATGTTGTCGATTCAAAGCAAGATAGCCTTTTGAAAAGAGCAAAGAAAAGAGGGCCTTGATTTTCATAAGAGAGGGGGAGTCTTTGAACAACTAGCATTGCTCCTTGATTGTCTTGTTTTCGAGAGAGCTCTTTAGCAAGCTGTTCTAAATCTTTATGGAAAGATAGGAGCTCTTGTTTTTTAGAGGGTTTCATAGAGCTGTTTCGGAGGTCTTCAAGCCACGCTTTAGCGCGATATATATATCCGGCATTCAGTAGGGCTTTAAAGATTGCTGTAAAAAGGAAAGTTCCCTTGCGTTGCATTGGCAAGATTGAGAAGATTAATTCAAGGGGGAGTCCTTGACCTGCTAAAGCAATCACGATTTTTTCTCTAACTACTAATTTTCTTTCCTCTCCGGTGATGTTGCTTGTGAGTTCTTGGTTTTTTAGAGCCTTTGCAAAGTTCAGAAGTTGATTTTTTGTAGAGTTGATGAGGAAAAAGGTAGGTTTCGGTAAGCGCTTTTCTAGATTTAATAGATGAGTAAGTGAGAGTGTACGTAGCTTTTGGAAGAGAGGACTTAATACTGCATGTTTACAAGCTGAAAGCTCTTTTATAGGGTGAACTGCGTTATCACCCGTTAGGATTACAAAGTATCCAGGTTTTGTTGCTTTTTTAGTAAATTGAATCCAGTCTTCTTTAAGATGGGTCTCAGAAGTCGCTAAAGGAATATGGCTTATTAAAGAAAGAATTGTTTGATTGCCTTCAGAGAGCATAGTTGATAAGACATTTTCTCTAAATATCCTATGAGAGCTAAATAAAGCCATTTTATCAGTGGGAGATAAGTAAGAATAGACAATGCCAAACGGATCAAATTGTAAGCCTAGTGAGTTTTTTGTAGTTGTTGTCATTTTTTTGTTTGGTACCTATCAGTGCTATCTCAGGCTGTTTTTTTGAGTGTTTGAGTTGTTTCTTTATATAAAGCGCGCCATTATGGGCTTTTTTTAGGATAAAAATAAACAATAAAAACAAAACGACCTGAGTAATTTTGTGAAGAGCTTGTGAAGGCAATGAAAATGCTTGAGAGTTATTTAAAGTGAAAGTGTTTTAATTGCTCTAGAGATGCTTCATAGCCTTGATCTATGATTTTTTGAAAGTGCTTAAAATCCATAAGGCTTACATCAGGCAAAGAGAATTTTACGCAAAAATCGGCGGCATTTTCCATTTCTATTTGATGATGTTCACTTCCTAACATAAGAGAGGTAAGCAGTACATCTGTCATGTGAGGAATTTTATTCTTTGGATATTTGATTTTGTTTTTAAGAAGATCCCAGCCAGAAATAGCAGAAGGCAGCGATAAATAGTGAACTTTAGGTGTTGGTGTAATGCTTGACGCTATAATCCTTCCACCGTTAATCACTGACCTCATAACATCAACTGGTAAGTTATTAACAATGCCTCCATCTACATAGAGGTTCCCTTCTTCATCTGTAACGGGGGGGAGGATAGCTGGAATAGAAAAGCTAGCTCGAACAGCCTTCCAAAGTAGCCCCTTTTGGTGGATTTCCATACGACGCAAAGAAAGGTTTGTGGAGACGCAAAAGAAACTAATGGGACAATCTTCTATAAAAACTTCCCTGCCTAAAACCTGCTTACAGGCTGCTGTTAATCTTTTGCAAGATTTCAAAGAGAGCAGAGGAAGAGTATAATCCCAAGCCGTAACAGCTGGGACAACGTACTCTTTTACTTGCTTTACCATTGTTTTATAATCCATGCCAAGAGCTATGGCTCCAGCGATTGTGCCTCCCATGCTAGAACCTCCTATATAGTCTATAGGTATTTTAAGTTCTTCTAAGGCTCTAATGAGTCCAAGATGAGCGAGCGCTCTAGCTCCTCCACCGGATAAGACAAGCCCTATAGATTCTCCACAAATAAATCGAATGAGCCTGCTGAAATCGTTGTTGCAGGATATGTTTACATGATGATGGCGGGTGCATGGCCTCAAATTTAACCAAGATTGTGTATGGCTTAATAAAGAAGATGATTGTTCATGTAAAAGAATGAACTCACTCGCTCTTGTTTTTTTTTCTTTGAAAATAAAAGCTTCGACTTCATTTAGAGAAGAAACCCTGTGATCTACTCCGATAAATAGGATTCGATCTGCTTGTCTTAAAGAAAGAAGAGTCCACGGAGTCAACGATTGGTCTACTTCATAAACAACATATCGGTATTGAGACTCTTGCTCGGTTAACCATTCAGATGAAGGCAGAGAATTACTAGAGGTAGAGGTTAAGTGAAGAACCTTTCCTCTTAAAGCAAGGGCTTCTATAAATTGTACGATGAAGTTTTGGGGTATGGGAGAGGACCCGGAAGGCACTAGGACAAGAGTTTTAAGGCTGCTGTGCCCTCCTTCTGGTTTTTTTTGTAAAAGGCGTGCCATGCTCTTTTTAGTGAATTCGAGTAGCATGTCCGGATGTTTTAAGGTAATGGCTCGGAAATGTTCTTGGGTAAATTTTAATAAAGTACTGTCTCGTATTGTCTGGACAGTAGCCATTCGCTTTTCTTTAGTAAGGATAGCTACCTCTCCAACCACCTCTCCTATACCAATTTCCCCAAGGAATATAGTTTTTGAGTTTATTGTTTGATATGCGCTTAATCTTCCGTGGAGTAAAATATAGAGGCAGTCTGCTTCGTCTCCTTGTCTAATAAATGTAGAGCCCCCAGGAATGTATATGCTTTCAAGAGTATCAGCTAACTCTTTTATGATTTGGGAGGGAAGGCTCTCAAACAATTCAATAGAAGATAAGAATTTTACTATATCCATTTTGCAGAGTCGCTTTTTTGCTGTGAGTCCATTTAAGTTTTGGTGTGAGTATTTGAAATTGCTCACACCAAGTAATCATCTGATGCCTTAGTATAACGATTGTTATCTATTGCGGTTATCAAGGCTTAAGGGGCCGGCTCCGAAGTAGCTGATCATGAGAGCAGCTCCTAAAAGAGATAAGTTTTTGAAAAAGCAATATTGGTGCATCATGTTAGCAAAGAAATCATCTGTTACCCAAAACTTATGCATCATGAATGTGGTTGGAAGTAAAAATAGAACAAGTAATAGAGCTCCTAGTTTTACTTTGTAGCCAAAAAACATGCTAAGCCCTCCGAGGAAAGCTAAAATCCCGCCTAACGGGACTAAAAATCCTGCCATAGGAACCCCCATGGCAGCTGCGTGCTCGATCATAATCTTCGAAAAATGACCCAGGGATTTAACTAAAAAAATGGAGGAAAATAGAATCCTGCCGAGCAAGAATAGGTATTGCATGGTAAACTTCCTTGTTAGGTGTTTTTGCTTTTTTTACCGTATTCTTTTTTTTTGAGCAAGGTATAAGAGATAAATCTCCAATGATTGTAAAAAATCTTTTTAAAAAAGAAGGAGAGGAGTTAGGATGAAGTTAAGGCGTAAGTAGAGGTTTTTATGGGGTGTGCGGAATGAGATTTTTTTTAAAATCATTTTTTGTTGTTTTCTTTGTTAACTTTCTATTGATTTTACTTTTTGAAAAATATTTAGAAATAGAGAGATCAACCTCTCTTTTAATGCTGCTACAAATTGCTATTATGACGATCTATATGACTTTTATAAGCAAAGAAGGGATGGAGTCTTTTGGTATACGGTTACCAAATAAAAGTTCTTGGTTTATGGGGGTTTTTCTTACTATTTTAGGAGCGATATTTGTCAATTTTTTGCTGGGCTACGGGGGGATTGCCGATCGGCATCCGGTCTTTTCTGATTTTTCTCCTATAGAAGCTGTTTTTATTTTTATTGTGTGCGCTCCGATTAGTGAGGAATTGCTTTTTAGAGGATGGGTTATGCAAATTACAGATCCTTTAAAAAGCCGTGGAATTCGATTGAAGGGTGTGTTTTTGAGTTTGCCTAATTGTATTGCTACTTTATGGTTTGTTTTAGATCAGCTGCAGCTTTTTTTTATGGAGATGAGCTGGCCGTTTGTTCTTACTGCTTTTTGCTCTGCTATTTTTATGGGGTTAATAACCGGGTATTATAGAGAAAAGACCGATAGTTTATTTGTTGCTATTGTGTTGCATTCCCTATTTAATGCAATCGGATGTGCATTTTATTATAATGTTTTTTAATTATGTTTTTTGCGAACTTCGATAATTGTTCCTGTAAATTCAGAGGAATTAAGTAGTTTTGCTATTTTGTCTGCAATTTCTTGTGGTTCTAAGAGCAGCTTACTATCTTCTTCTGGGAAATTTGCTCTGCGTAAGGCAGAGTTAGTCCTTTGAGGAACAAGTACATTAATAAATAAATCTGGCATGGCTTCAGCTAGCCCTTGTGTAAAATTGACTACCGCTGCTTTAGAAGCTGAATATATCGGGTAGTCTTTTCTCCCTTTGCTGTAAGAGGAAGAGGAAATATTTATAATATGACCGCCTTTTTTCAGTTGAATGCACTGACAGCAATAAATAATGCTTGTTAGATTAGATGCGATTGTTTTTTCCATTTCTTCTTGAGAAAGAGAAGAGAAATCTTTAACAGAAAAAGTGCCAATGCTATTAATGATACCGTCTAAAGGGCCATATTTAGCATGAATAGCTTTAAAAATAGCTTTGGTTTCAGCGTGATTGGTTAGGTCTGCAGCAAAAGATTCTGCTGACGTAGAGATGGCTATAGGAATGGCTTCGAGTTCAAGGAGCTTTTTGCAAAGAGCCTTTCCAATGTCTCCCGTCCCTCCGGTAACGGCGAAAATTTTTCCTTTTAAATTGCTTATTGTGCTATCGAGAAAAGAGGGGAATTCTTCTATGGATCGAGATAAAAGTCTTTCTGCCAAGAAAAGATCTAACTCTGTAGTGATTTTGATGTTGAGTTCACTTCCTTCAACTATTTTTACTTGGTGGGGAAGTCGTAATACTAGTTGGCAATCATCGGAGCTGTTTTCTATGCCCTCTGCTAAAGCTTTTTTATGAGCCTTTATAAGCAAAGGAAAAGAAAATGTTTGGGGGGTTTGCCCTCGTAAAAACTCTTCTCTAGGGGGGATGTCTTGGATCCATGTTTTTTCAAAGGATCTTATAAGTGTATCTGTGGAAGGAATGCACGTATCAACAGCTTTATGTAATACCACTTCTTCTAGGTTTTTTCTAAGGATTTCTAGGCTAACAAAGGGGCGTACTGCATCGTGTATTATTACATAATCAGTGTCACTATCACAGGCTAAAAGCCCTAAAAAAGAAGATTGCTGTCGAGTTTCTCCTCCGCAAATAACCTTTATTTTATTTTTTTCTTGCAAAGTGAACAATTCTTTTTCCACCTCAGCTTTCCACAGTTTTGGTACGGGGAGAATAATTTGTGTGACTTCATTTAGTAATAAGAAGCGCTCTAGGGTGTGAATAAAAATAGGCTTTCCCCCAATTTTATGGAGTTGTTTAGGTAAGGAGCTTTTAAAGCGAGTACTTAGTCCCCCCATAAGAAGAATAGCTGTTATTTTAAGTTTTGGCATAAAACTGTTTTGCCCTATTGCATTTAAGTTATTTTCATTTATACTTAAGCCTCCTTTGAAAAGCAAGGATCGTCTACTTTATTGTTAAAGAGAGAATGGTATTATATTTTTTATGAAAAGTTGGTTGCATTATGGTAAAGAAAATTGGTTTGTTTGTTTGCATTGTTATAGGGATAGCCGCAATTGTATTTGGGGTAACACGATATAAGAAGTGGAAAGATCGAAATGAAGTGCCGTATATAACTATTGTGGGTCCTATTGAAATGGCGGACGGAATAGGTAGGCAATCAGCTGAGCTTGCTGAGCTATTTTTAAAGGATTTTAAGACTAATATCATTGCCCGTCATTACAATAGAAGTGACGTTCCCGTTGCTGTCAAAACTATGATGAGTAAAAAAAACAAGCAACAGGGCAAAATTCTTATTTTTGAAGAAAGTTTATGGGCTCCAGGAGAAGACATAGCTCGTGTTCTTGGAACAGTTGACAGTAAGAATCAAATTAGAATCGCTTATTCGATGCTGGAGTATACCCGAATCCCTCAGGAATGGGTTATGCAATTAAATTTATACTACGATGCTGTTGCTGTTCCTGATGCCTTTTTAATAAAAGTATATAAAGAATCTGGTGTGAAGATTCCTGTATTTGAATTGCCTCTTGGACTTGATTTAAGTGCCAATTTAAAACAGCCTATTAAGAAAACACGTAATCCTATAATGGTATTTGGTAATTTAGGGTCCACGTTAGATAGGAAGAATCAGATCGGTTTAATCAGAGCTTTTGCTAAGGCTCTTGGTAATGTGGAAGATGCGGTGCTTCATATTAATACAAGGGGAGGCGATTTGCCAGTAAGAAAGGCTATTCTCGATGAAATTGCAATGCAAGGGTGTGCTAATATTCATTATACGGAAATTAAGCTGCGAAAAGATGCCTATCTAAAATTTTTTAAAACGCTAGATTGTTATGTGAGTCTTGCAAAAGGAGAGGGCTTTTCCATTCAACCAAGAGAAGCGATGTCTCTTGGCATTCCTGTGATTGCAACAAATAATACGGGACAGGAAACTATTTGTAAAAGTCAGTTAGTAAGAAGTGTCACTTCAGCCCTTTTAGAGCCGGCTAAGTACTCCGGAGCAAGAATCCCTTCAGGGTATCAGTTTAATTGTGAAGTAGACGAGGCGGCGCTTGCCATAAAGGATATTTATGATAACTATGACAAATATCTAAGTCAGGGAGAAAAAGCTCGAGAGTGGGCTTCTTTTTATGATTACTCCAATAATGATTTAAAAGACCTCTATAGAACTTTAGTAAATCCTAAAAAAATTGTTCTAGGAGATAAAGACGTACTCCATAAAGACTATATTGAGACATCTTCAAAAGAACTATATGAGAAATATTTGCGAATAGCTATTTTCAGGAAGTAGTTTCCTGGAAAGGCGTTAGTAAGGAATGATCGTTTTAGAGGGCCGCCCCGGTTCTTCTTTACTATATTTAGGAAGGGTATATCCGGAAACAAGGCTAGAGAGCTCTTTCATAAGAGCTTTACCCTCAATTTCTGAGACTTCAAAATGGCTAGCTCCTGCTACTTTGTCTAGTTGATGTAAGTAGTAGGGGAGGATCCCGTGATCGGAAAGCGTTTCGAATAGCTCTTTTAACGTAAAGACGCAGTCATTTACCCCTTTTAATAAAACGGACTGGTTTAGTACAGGGATTCCTAGCTTTTGTATTTTTTTTAGTGCACAAAAAATAGTAGAGTCTAACTCTTTTGGGTGGTTTGTGTGGATGACAAAATGTATTTGTTTAATGCAACCATCTAAGATAGCAAGGAATTCTTCGTCTATGCGCTCTGGAATTCCAATGGGAAAACGGCTATGAAATCGGATGCGTTTAATGTGGGGTATATTAGCTAGTGATTCTAAGAGATTTTTAAGCTGGGCATTAGACAAAGACAAAGGGTCTCCTCCGCTAAGGATGATTTCGCGTAAAGAGGTGTCTTTCTCGATAAGGGATATTTCAGGTTGAAAATCTTTTCTATCAACTTCATAGAAAAAGTTTTTTCTAAAGCAATATCTGCAGTGCATAGCGCAGGCACTGCTAGTGACTAGGAGAGCTCTGCCCTGGTATTTTTGAATTAATTTAGCTTCTTTTTTGAAGGATGTATCATTAACTGGGTCTTTTTGAAACCCGGGTTCTAGTACGTTTTCGCTTGTTACAGGAAGGAACTGCTTTAGTATGGGATCTTCTATATGGGATTTTTGTATTTTTTCTGCGAGGCGCAACGGGAGATTTAAGGGGAAGGAAGATTTTATTAAGATGTCTTTTTGATTTTTATCTATTTGTAGGAATAAAGAGAGTTTTTCCCAGGAAACGAAATTTTGTAATTGAATTTGACGCCAGTTAGAAATCAAAAAATCCTCTTCGTGATGTGAATATAGCCCATAATTCTAGGGGAATGTGCTGTTTTTTTAAAGGAAAAGAATTTTATAAAAATAGAGTTTGTAAAAAAAAATCATTTATATTACAACGAAAGTTGGATTTAAAAATTTAAATTTCAGGAGTGGTTATGAAAAAATTTTTTATTTTAGCGGCTTTGACAGTAGGTTGTGGTAGCTTTATGAACTCTTATGCAGACAGCGCTGCAACGGCTTGCACAGTTTCTTCGGATGAGCAAGCTTTTATGGATACGCTTTCCGATGCGAATAAAACGGCATTTTGTCAGATGTCAGAAGAGCAAAGAGCAGCTTGTATGCAAATGACAAAGACAATGGATGACTATGGTAATCAGATGACCTCTGATGAAGCTGTACAGAGTATGGCTAGCAATATGCCTTCTAAGTAGATGTTGAGTTGGTCTATCGGTTAACTTAGATCGATAGACCTTTATTTTAGGTGGTATTTTGAGATATATTTTTCTTTTCTCTTTTTTTTTAGGGCTTTTAGGATCTCTTGAATGCTTACCGATACAATCTACTGGTTTTTCTTTAAATTTAGAAGAAATGGTATTTGCTTCTAAATTATCTGACGAAAATCGTCGTCTATTTTGTTACACATTTTCTGATAAAGAAAGAAAGGATGCCATGGATGCATCTAAAGAATTTTCTCCTAATCAAGGTGTGGAAAGTGTTCTTCAGTTTTCTAAGCAGGAAATGTCAAGTATTTCTTGTGAAGGAGAGTCTCTAGACTTCGGAAAATAGATTGTAATTTTTTTATAATAAAGATGCTTTTATTGGAGGAAAATGACGAACGTATCTACGGGTGAGTTTTTTTTGCGACTGCAGAAAGATTATGAAAAAACCATTCTTGAAAAATACACATAAAGGAGTAATTGTTGCGGTGGGATTTGGGTAGACAGGATTGTGTCTTTTAAATGCATTTAGAGAAAAGGGATTTCCTCTTATAGGTTATGATATTGATATAAAAAAAGTATAGGCGGTTTAAAAGGAGGAATCTTGTTATAATTTTGTTCCAGTAGATTCTATATTTTCTTCTTCTTTTATCTGTAGTGAAGACTCCCTATTAAAGAGGCTGTAAACCGTCCTTTCTTTTTATCAGACATGGATGTATTCTTAATTTTCATGTTTTTACTAGGGAAATGGTATGTCTGAGAGTGAAAAAAAATCTATTCAAGAGTCTTTAAAACCGATTGTGGCCCTTTGTAAGAGAAGGGGATTCATTTATCCTGGATCGGAGGTGTACGGTGGTTTTGCTAATACGTATTCTTTTGGTCCGTATGGTGTAGAGCTTAAAAAAAATATAAAGGATCTTTGGTGGAAAACATTTGTCCACGAAAGGAGAGATATGGTCGGTCTTGACGGACCTATCCTCTTACACCCGAAAGTATGGAAAGCTTCAGGACATCTTGACGGATTTAATGACGCTCTTATTGACTGTAAGGCTTGCAAGGGAAGGTTTCGCTGTGATCATTTAATTGAAGAGGCCACTTCTATTGATGCGGATGGTATGGGAGTAGAGGAAATGACCTCGCTCATTAAAGAGCACAAAATTGCTTGCCCAAGATGTAAAGCACATGACTTTACCGAGGTACGGCACTTTAATTTGATGTTCTCTACTCATATGAGTAAAACGGGAGCTGAGGGGGATACAGCTTATCTTAGGCCGGAAACAGCACAAGCTATTTTTCTTGATTTTAAAAATATTGTCGACACGATGCGCGTTAAGATCCCTTTTGGAGCCGCTCAAATAGGAAAAGCTTTTCGTAATGAAATTACCCCGGGAAACTTTATTTTTAGAGTGGTGGAATTTGAGCAAATGGAGATCGAGTATTTTATTAGAGAGTCGGATTGGGAAGGGACATTTACCTCTTGGCTTAAGTCTATGCACTCTTGGTGTGCATTAATTGGCCTTAAAGCGGAGCATGTTCATGAAAAAGAACACGCTAAAGAAAAGCTCTCTCATTACTCTAAAAGAACGGTAGATTTAGTGTATGACTTTCCCTTTGGGACAAGTGAGCTCTACGGCCTTGCTTACCGTACTGACTTTGACCTTCGCCGCCATGCTGAATTTTCAGGGCAGAATTTAGAGTACACGGACTTGGAGACAAGGGAAAAATTTATTCCTCACGTCATAGAGCCTACATTTGGTGTAGAAAGAACTCTTTTAGCTTTGCTTTGTGACGCTTATGAAGAACAGCTTTTAGAAAATGGAGAAACCCGCACTGTCTTACATTTATCTCCTAGAGTTGCTCCCGTGAAGGTAGCGGTATTCCCTTTAATGAAGAAAGAGCCCCTAGGTAGTAAAGCCCAGGAGGTATTTAAACTTCTACAGGCTCACTGGTATTGTGAGTATGATGAATCGGGAGCTATAGGTAAAAGATATAGAAGACAAGACGAGCTCGGAACCCCTTACTGTGTGACAATTGACTTTGATACTATAGAGCAAGATACGGTCACTTTAAGAGATAGAGACTCCATGCTACAAGAGAGAATTCCTATTAAAGATCTTTTGGAAGTTTTAAGGGCTAAATTGCAGTGATAAGTAGAGCTTGTCTTCTTCCTATGGAGGCACCTATTCGTGCAAAGGTAAGGGTGCCGGGCTCTAAAAGTTTTACTAATAGGGCCCTTATTATGGCTGCATTAGCTGAGGGAACAACCTTTTTAGAGGGTGGTTCTATCGCTGAAGACAGTGCTATTTTGGTGCGTGCCCTGCGGGTTCTTGGCGTTTTTATCGAAGAAAAAGAGGGGATATTACAAGTTCAGGGAAGTGGGGGTTCTTTCCCCTTTTTTGAAGGCGTATTAGATGTGGGTGATGCCGGAACCGCCATGCGTTTTCTGACAGCACTTTGTTCTACCATTCCCGGAACCACTATAATAAAGGGTTCTCCTCGCATGCATGAACGTCCCATTCAAGGACTTGTGGACGCCCTGCGTTTTTTAGGTGCTCGCATAACGTATTTGGGTAAAGAGGGCTCCGCCCCTATTAAGATAGAAGGTGGGTATCTTAGGGGGGGGAGGGTCTTAGTGGATGCTTCTTTGAGTAGTCAGTTTGTTTCTTCATTACTTATGATAGCTCCCATTTTACCTTTTGATACGGAAATTATTGCAGCAGAGGGTACTCCTTCTTTATCCTATATTGGGATAACTGCTTCTATCATGCAAAGTTTTGGAGCTAGTTTAAAAATTATTTCTCCTTGGCACTATTTAGTGAAGGGTTATAGTGGCTACAAATCTTGTTTTTATTCTATAGAGCCTGATGCTTCTTCTGCTTCCTATTTTTTTGGGCTTGCCGCTTTGACACAAAGCTGTATTCGTGTAGATGGGCTATCTGAGAAAAGTGTGCAAGGAGATGTCCGCTTTGTGGATATCTTAGAAAAAATGGGATCTAAGGTGATAAAAACAGAGAAATATATAGAAGTAGAGGGGACATCTGCGCTTAAGGGTGTTACAGTAGATATGGTAGATATGCCAGATACAGCACAAACTCTTAGCGTTATCGCAGCTTTTGCTAAGGGAACAACGTATATTCAAGGCTTAAAGACGCTCGAGTTAAAAGAAACAAGGCGTTTAACAGCCCTATACGCAGAGCTTAGTCGTGTGGGTATTCACTGCTGTATTTCAGAGGAAACGATAAAGATAGAAGGGGGACTTCCCAGAGGAGCTCCGATCCGAACGTATAATGACCATCGGATGGCGATGTCTTTTGCTCTTTCAGGTGCTATTATTAAGGATGTTCGTGTGGAGGATCCTTTTGTAGTGCGTAAGTCATTTCCTGATTTTTGGGATCAGCTCCTATCTTTGGGGGTAGGAGTCGAATTTCAATGATAGATAAGCAGCAGAATATTATTTTAATTGGTTTTATGGGTTCTGGAAAAACCACACTAGCAAAATTACTTGCTGCAAAACTTGGCCTTGTGCGAAGGGAAGTAGATGAGGAGGTTTTAGCGATTTCTGGGTATAGCTCTATTAGGGAATTATTTCATGAAAAAGGAGAAGTTTTCTTTCGTCAGATGGAAACTAAGGTGTTAGAGGATGCGTTAAAAAAAACGCATCAGGTAATTTCTCCAGGCGGTGGAGCTCCCGTAAGAAATGGGGAACTTTTAATGAAAAGTGGGACTATAATTTATTTAAAGTGTTCTTTAAAGGTAATAAAAAACAGATTACAAGAGGATTTTTCTAGGCCCTTGCTTTCTAAGGTAAAGAGCGTAGAAGATCTTTATCTAGAAAGATCTGTTATCTATGAGAAGTTGGCAGATTTTACTATAGATGCTGAAGTGAGAATAGAGGAAGTATTAGAACTTGCTTTAAGTTGTGTAAAATTACAAAGAGAAAATTTACAGGAAGTTTTTTAAGTGAAGAAGTATTTGTATGGGATTTTTTTGGTAGGGATGCTTACTATTCTTTCTGATTTTTGTCATGATAAGACAAAGGGATTTGCCATAGGTAAGCTTGCGCATTCTTTTAATAACAAAGAAGAGGTATTCCCCCCTGGAGATTCTTTAGAAGAGAGGAAAGAAATAAAAGAAGCCTTAGAGCAGCCCTTTCAGTATTTAAAAAAAGGAAAATATTGTTTTGCTTTTGCTTCAGAAGATGGTCAGTATGTGCTTAAATTTTTCCAACGATCTCCTATAGAACCCCCCTTTTGGGCTAATTTGAGTGTAGTTAAGTTTTTTTTCCCTTCGGCCTGTGAGAGAGTCATTGCCAAGAAGAAAAAACAAAAGGAGTTGAATTTTAAAAGTTATGAAATGGCTTTTACCCATTTCAAAAAGCAAACCGGCATACTAGGTTTACATGTATATCCATCTCTTTGCTTAGAAAATAGGGTAACCCTATACGATAATATTAAGGTTAAGCATGAGATAGACATAAATAAGTATTGTTTTATTTTACAAAAAAAAGCAGCCCCATTTTGTTTGTATTTTAAGCAGCTCATGTCTTTAGAGCCGAACAAGGCTTATGCGCTTTTAACGCAATTTGCGCTCTTGCTTAAAGAAAGAGCTGATCAAGGGGTCTCTGATGCAGATCTTTCTCCCAGGTATAATTTAGGTGTAATAGATGGAAAAATAGTTCCCTTTGATCTTGATGGATTACGATTTATGGGAAGTTGCTATAATAAACAACAGCGAATGCTTCAAGATGCTAAAAAGATGTTCCTTTGGTTAGATAGTACATATCCAGAGGCTTCTTGTTTTTTAGAAAAAGAAATTAACGTAATTAGTCAGCAATAAGAAAAAGTTGCGGGAAAAACCCGCAACTAAAGTTAGCTTTTAGAAAAAAGAACTTTGATTTTATCTAAAAAAGTTTTTCTTCTTGGGGAGTTGTGCTCGGTTTCTAATTCTGCAAAGTCTTTAAGAAGAGACTTTTGCTTTTCATTAAGATCTACCGGCGTTTCTACAGAAACTTTAATGAGAAGGTCCCCTCTTCCCTGGCCGTGTACATTAGGGCACCCCTCATTTTTCACTCTGAGAACTTTTCCTGTTTGAGTACCTTCAGGTATTTGTATTTTACAGACACCTTCGCCGAGTTTAGGAATTTCTTTTTTAGAGCCAAGAGCGGCTTCTACAAAAGAAATGGGTAATTCTAATAAAAGATCGTCGCCTTCTCTTTGAAAGATTTTATGAGGCTCTACGGTAATGTAGGCATATAAATCTCCTGAAGGGCCTCCATTTTCTCCGGCATCACCATAGCCGGCAACCCGTAGTCTCATGCCGCTATTTATGCCGGCAGGGATCTTAATTGTAGTTTTTTGTTTTTCTTTAACTCTACCTTCGCCGTGGCACTGTTTGCAAGGATCGGTGATAATAGTTCCTTTGCCGTGGCATTGATGGCATTCTGTAGCCATGCTGAAGAATCCGCGGTTTTGGTGTACTTGTCCTCTTCCCTGGCAGGTTGTGCATTTTTTTTGTCCTGCGGAGCTAGCTGTGCCTTTTCCATGACAAGAACCACATTGGGCGTAATTTGTTAAAGAAACCTCTTTTTCTACTCCTCTTGCAGCTTCTTCAAGAGAAAGAGATAGGTTCATTCGTTTGCTTGCGCCCTGGCGAGAGGTTTCCTCTGGGCCGCTACTATCGAAGCCAAAGAAGCTATTAAAAATAGACTCTTGGCCCCCGCCTCCACCGAAGGCTCCCATAAATGTTCTAAGGGCCTCATCCATAGAAGAGAATCCTCCAGAGAAGCCTCCGGCTCCACCGGCTCCTCCTTTAAGGGCATCAGCTCCATACTGGTCGTAAATGCCTTTCTTTTTCTCATCGCTAAGAACTTCATAAGCTTCAGAGATTTCTTTGAATTTTTTTTCCGCTTTGGGGTCTCCGGGGTTTTTATCCGGGTGATATTTAATGGCACCTTTACGATAAGCCTTCTTTATCTCATCTTGTGTAGCGTTTTTAGCAATGTCTAGCACTTGATAATAATCTGTCATATAAACCCTCTCACATAAAAAACCCGATAAAAAAATTAGCAAATCGCTGAAGTGCGGTTTGCTAATGATAAAACTAAAAAAATGTTCTTTTTTCGCTTACACTATAGGACGAAAACTTTTTATTTTTTTGTACTTTAAAGCTGCTTTAGATTTTGCGCGACTTTTTACAGAAGGTTTGTCGTAGAATCTATGAGCTTTTGCAGATTTCATAATTCCTTCTTTGTCTAATTTCTTTTTCAACGCTCTTAGAGCTTTGTCTAGAGGTTCTCCGGAACGAACTTTTACGCTTGGCATGACTATTTGGTCCTAATGTTTAAATAATGCAGGTCCATCTTACTAAAAGGGGTGATATTATTCAAGAGGGTGGAGGAGGAAAAAGTTTTGGTCCACGAAATTCAATTTTAAAAATCGTGTAGATAAATAATTTTACAAGGATTTGGAGCTTGTTTTTTTATTTTTGCTAGGTAAGGAAGTAGAAGGGAGCTATTTAATTTAGCTTCTAAATCTAGAAAAAGAGCTTTAGGCTCTTTTTCTATATAGGAAGAAAGCTTGTCTTCTTCTAAGATGAGATGGGTAATTTGAGGAGAGATGCTTTCGTTTGATAAGCTTCCTTGTAATAAAAAATGTGTGTGTTTCCCTTTGACGATCAGGGTGAAAGGGCCTTCTTCCATGTCCGCAGGGAGGTAGGCTAAATTTGAGTAAAACGGGTAAAGGGGGATGTTAAGAGCTAAGGAAAGTCCTTCAGCAACAGATACTGCCACCCGTACTCCCGTGTATGACCCCGGTCCTATCCCTATAAAGAGGTTTTCAATGTTTTCTACACCAAATTGGTTTTTCTCCAAAAGTTTGCTTATTTCGGCAACTAAGGAGCTTCCCGGCTTTTTTGTATTGAGTGTTATTTGATCTATAAGGGTATTTTGGAAAGATAAAAGAAGAATGTTTTCCTCTTTGCTTCCGTCTAAAATAAGGTCTATTTTTCTTGATTTCATGCACGCAGTGTAGCATTGGTTTTTTTTAATGAGAAGGATTAAAGTAATCGTTACCAGATCCTTTCATTTTACGTTTAATGATTTGCGCTGGTAATTATATTTTTTATTATTGTCTTTTTTAAATCGTGTTTTTACATCCTTAATAGCAAGAAATTACTAGAATGCTACCCTAACAAGTGCTCAATCTATATGCGATATTGTGCAAAAAGCAGAGAAGCTCTTTGGTAGCTATGTGCTTTTTGTAGTTTAAGAAAATATTTGTGTAAATTCTACTAAATCCAGTCATCGACACTTGCTTCATTTTATGAGAATTGTTACTCTTTTAGAGTTTTTTAACTTAATTTGATTATAGGTGTCTTTTGCTTTACGATGATGAACATGAAATATCTGAAGAGCCAGGTTTAGCGCAAACCGTAGAAGATTCTATTCGAGAGGACATGGAAAAAGAAGAGCAGTCAAAAGACTATCCTCAAGAGGTTTTTATCTTTCCTGTTATGAAAAGACCGTTTTTTCCTGGTATGGCTGCCCCTATTTTTGTAGAACAAGGCCCTTATTATGAAGCATTAAAACAAGTAGCTAAATCTAGTAAAAAATCCTTAGGTCTTTTTTTGACTAAAAAAGAAGACGTGCATCCTCTTAAAATTGAACCTTCTGATGTGCATTCTGTTGGCGTTCTTGCTCGCATTTTGCGAATTATCCCTATGGAACAAGGTGGCGCTCAGGTTGTCTTGAACATGGAACAAAGAATCAACATTAAAAAAATCACAAAAAAAGGAAAGCTTTTAAAAGCGACTATTAAAGTCAGAGAAGAGTCTTCTGAAGATCTTTCCAAGGAACTTAAAGCATATTCTATCAGTATTATCACGACAATTAAAGAATTAACTAAGCTTAATCCTCTTTTTAAAGAAGAACTGCAAATTTTCCTTGGACACTCTGATTTTACAGAACCTGGTAAGTTAGCAGACTTTGCCGTAGCTTTAACAACGGCTACAAGAGAAGAGTTGCAAGACGTTTTAGAGACATATGATTTGCAAGGGAGAATTGATAAGGCTCTTGGCCTTCTAAAGAAGGAGCTCGACTTAACTCGTTTGCAAAATACAATTAATTTGAAAGTAGAGTCAACTCTTTCTAAAGTGCAAAGAGAATTTTTCTTAAAAGAGCAGCTGAAGACAATAAAGAAAGAACTAGGCCTTGAAAAAGAAGAAAAAACTTCTGATATAGAAAAGTTTGATGCGAGAATTAAAAAAAGAACCATCCCTGATGATGTAATGGGTGTGATTGCTGATGAGATGGAAAAGCTTAGCTCTTTAGAGATGCAGTCTCCTGAGTATGCGGTTTGTCGTAACTATCTGGACTGGCTGACTATTATTCCTTGGGGGATATTAAGCGAAGAGCCTTTGGATCTAGCGCAGGCAGAAAAAGTTTTACATGAAGATCACTACGGGCTTAAAGACATCAAAGAAAGAATTTTAGAGTATATCAGTGTTGGGAAGCTGGCCGGTGGGGTTAAGTCTAATATTATAGGTCTTTCCGGGCCTCCAGGTGTTGGGAAAACAAGTATAGGTAAAAGCATTGCCAGGGCTCTTGGTCGTCCTTTTTATCGATTTTCTGTCGGGGGTATGCGAGATGAGGCGGAGATTAAAGGTCATCGCAGAACCTATATAGGATCGATGCCAGGAAAGCTAATTCAAGCTCTTAAACATACTGGCGTTATGAATCCCGTCATTATGCTCGACGAGGTAGATAAGATGGGATCTAGCTATCATGGAGATCCTGCAGCAGCTCTTTTAGAGGTGCTTGACCCGGAGCAAAATAAAGACTTTTTAGATCATTATCTCGATGTGCGCTGCGATCTTTCTAATGTTCTTTTTCTAGTAACAGCTAACGTTGTGGATGCTATCCCTGAGCCTTTGAAAGATAGAATGGAGATACTTCGCCTTTCTGGGTATATTTTAGAGGAAAAGTTAGCTATTGCTGAGGACTACTTGATTCCGCGCAACCGTAAAAACATGGGATTAAAATCGTCTCAAGTTGTGTTTACTAAGACAGCTATAAAAGATGTGATAAATGGGTATGCAAGAGAAGCTGGGGTCCGTAGCTTAGAAAACTATATTAAAAAGATACTAAGAAAAGTAGCTCATAAGGTTGTCCTTGCTTTAGAAAAAGACGGAGGAAAGAAGCCTGTTAAGAAATTTATGGTATCGAATAATACCTTAGCTGAGTTTTTAGGTAAGCCTATTTTTACATCAGATCGTTTTTATGATAGAACCCCTATTGGGGTTTGCATGGGTCTTGCTTGGACATCTATGGGGGGAGCTACCTTATATATTGAAACAATTAAAGTACCGTCAGAAAAGACAGAAATGAAGCTAACGGGACAAGCAGGCGATGTAATGAAGGAATCTTTTCAGATAGCCTGGTCTTATTTACACAGCCGTATAGCAGACTATGCTCCTGGAATGGCTTTTTTTGAAAAGACACAGGTACATCTTCATATCCCGGAGGGAGCTACTCCCAAAGATGGGCCTTCGGCAGGTATTGCGATGGTCACAGCTTTGCTGTCCCTTTTACTAAACGTTCCTGTTGCAGAAAACATAGGCATGACAGGAGAGCTCACTTTAACAGGAAAGGTTCTTCCTATTGGCGGAGTGAGAGAGAAGTTTATTGCGGGCAAAAGATCTGGATTGAAGGTGATCATTTTTCCTAAAGAAAATCAACGGGATTATGATGAACTGCCCACTTATGTGAAAAAGGGGATAAAGGTTCTTTTTGTTAGTCATTATGATGAGGTGCTCCGTGTTGCCTTCCCCGCAAAGTAGCTCTTTTTCTGAGCATATTAAGAAGAAGATCATTCTTCCTGACGATCTTGATAAGGTACTTGAAGAGATTCGAGGCTGTAAAAAAAGTATCGCGACACTTAACGGCTCTTTCGACCTTTTGCATGCGGGGCATTTGGAGATGATCTATCAGGCCTCTTTACAGGCTGATGTTTTACTTGTCGCATTAAATACAGACAGGTCTATCCAAGAGTATAAAAGCCCTACAAGGCCTATTGTACCTTTAAAGCAGAGGATGGAGATGATGGCCGCTCTTTTTATGGTTGATTATGTGACCTATTTTGATGAAGTAGACCCTAGGGACATACTGCGCAAAATAAAGCCAAATGTCCATGTCAATGGATCTGAATATGGAGCTGACTGCATAGAAGCCCCGACTATTTTAGCAGGAGGAGGGAGGGTGCACATTGTTCCTCTTGTTTCAGGCTTTTCTACCTCAGCACTTTTAAACAAGATTGTGAGCGTATGCGGATAGGAACTATTAAACCATTTTTACAGCTTATAACGTTATGGATTATTGGTATTTGCTTTTTGCTGTTTTTCGTGGATCTTGCCCAGTCTTTTACAATGGGGAAGTCTCCAGGAGAGGCTCCTATTACCACCGGAATCACCCCGCTACAAAGAAGCCTACTTTTTGACTATCCCGATAATTTAAGTGCTTTAGATGATATGGCTAAAGAATACGATATCCACTCTATGGAAGAGTTAAAAAAAACTCCCAAAGAAATTCAGAAACGATTTTATAAGATGAGCGCTAGACCTGTTTGGGCAGGTGTTGTAAATCAAGCTCTTTTTCATCTTCCAAATGCTGCTTTATTTGAAAAAATTCGTGAAGGGCAGGTTTGGAGGCTTTTTACTCCAAGCCTTTTACATAAAGACATGCTCCATATTCTCTTTAATATGTCTTGGCTCTGGCTTTTAGGAGTGCAAATTGAAAAGCGGTTAAAAAAGGGAAAAATGCTTTTGTTAATTCTTTTACTTGGCATTTTTTCTAATGTAGCGCAGTATTTAACGGGAGGTCCTTACTTTATGGGATTTTCTGGTGTGATCACAGGCCTTGCCGGATTTATCTGGAGTAGGCAAAGGGTGGCTCCCGAAGAAGGATATCCTCTTGCTAAGGCTACACTGCAGCTTATTTTTTATTTTGTGATAGCTATGGTGCTTTTAGGATGGATGTTTTTAACGCTCCAGGCTCTTGGTATCACGCGCTTTTCCTTGCCGATAGCTAATACAGCTCATGTGGTGGGTGGTGTTTCCGGAGTGATTTTAGGTCGGATAAACTTTTTTAAGGTGAGGGTAGTTGCATGAGTGTGAGAGATCTTACAATTTTAGGGTGCTCTAGCCAACAGCCAACTCGTAAAAGGAACCATGGCGCTTACCTTGTTAGGTGGAATGGGGAAGGTTTTCTTTTTGATCCAGGAGAGGGGACGCAAAGACAATTTATTTTTGCGAATATAGCTCCTCCTTGTGTCACAAAAATTTTTGTGAGTCATTTTCATGGAGACCATTGTTTAGGTCTTTCTTCCATGCTTATGAGGCTTAATTTAGATAAAGTTCCCCACGAAGTACATTGCTATTATCCAGCTAGTGGAGAGGAATATTTTCGACGACTGCGTTATGGAACAATTTATCATGAAACTATTAAAATTGTCGCTCATCCTATTGAAAAAGAGGGACTGGTAGAAGATAATGGTAAATTTAGGATAGAAGCTTACTTTTTACACCATGGCGTAGATAATTTAGGCTGGAGAATTAAAGAAGCTGACACCCGTAAATTTGATGCAAAAAAGTTGCAAACTTATGGAATTAAAGGCCCCTTAGTGAAAGAGATCGAGAGGAGAGGATCCCTTGAAGTAGGGGGCATAAGAGTGTTTATTGATGATGTAAGTACTCTTCGCATAGGAGATGTTTTTGCTGTGGCAATAGATACGCTTCCTTGTTCTAACTTATTAAAAATAGCTAAAGGAGCTAAGTTATTTCTTTCAGAAAGCACTTATTTAGAAGAGCACAAGGAGCTTGCCAAAGAGCATTTTCATATGACAGCTAAGCAGGCTGCTTTAGTAGCTAAAGAAGCCGGCGTCCAACAGCTAGTTTTAACGCATTTTTCTGCCCGTTATCAGGATTTAGATGGTTTTGCAGTAGAGTCGCAAGAGGTATTCTCAAATACGATTGTAGCAGATGATTTAAAACAAATTCCATTCCCCAGGTGAGAAAAAGTGCGCTTATCTCATAGGGTAGCCTTTGATATCGGGTCAGGATCTGTTAAGATGCAGTCTGCTTGGATCGATGAGTCTACGTGGCAAATCATGGAAAAAACAGAAGGTTTTTATTCATGGATTCCTATTAGAGATTATATTGACCTGCATCCACAAGGAGAAATTTCAAGAGATGTAATGGAAGATATTATTCAGCTCATCTTAGAAGCAAAAAGAAAAGCTTTTTTGCCTAAGGTCTCTTCTGCATATATTGGAGCTGCTACAGAAGCTTTTCGTATAGCGAAAAACGGGAAAGAAGCACTCTCTTATATAAAGGAAAAGACGGGTGTAATTTTAAGGTGCCTTTCGCAGGAAGAGGAAGCTACTTTAGGAAGAAATGCTTTGCAAGTAGAAGGGCATATTCCTCCAGGAAAAAGTTTTCTTTCTTGGGAAAATGGAGGGGGCAGTATGCAAATAACCGGATCGGGAAAAAAGGCAGGAGAGGTTCTTTTTTTTAATAAAAAGTTGGGAAAGATCCCTTTTAAAAATTACGTCTTGCAGCGGATTCAACGTAAAACATGCTCTATTTTTATAAGCCCTAACCCTATTTCACAAGAAGAAGCTTTGGAGGCGATAGCTTGGCTTGATAGAGAACTGGGAAGTATTCCTTCTTGGTTAATAGAAGAGCTTATTGCAATGCAAGGAGAGGTTATTGGGTTTGGAGCCATGTTTCCTATTTTGAGGCAGCAATTAGGTCACGATGTATTTACTAAAAAAGAAATTTGGCAGCTGGTTCAAAGTCAGTTAGGGCGCTCTGACATAGAGCTTTCTTCCGGAGAGGACCCTACTTTTCAGGTGCTAGATCCTCTATTTTTATATGCAGTCATGGACGTAGTGGGTATAGAGAGCGTTTCTTATAAAAAAATTTCCGGGAGCACTGCTTCGCTCCTTGTCTCTTCCGAGAAGTGGTCTTAACTGTAGCTTTTTCGATAAGCCGCTAGTTTTTCTGTCCGCAAAGCATCAGTGTGCTAATATTTTTTACTTTATTTTAATGTGTGCTCTATGGGAAACTCGTTAGTTTATTTCTGTAATTTATTTGTGATAAAGGGGATTATATGCATGTAGTGGAAGCTCCGGGTATTAGATTTGCTAAATTGGGAGAGGGCACGTACGGCTCTGTCTATCAAATGCGCCCCCCTAACGGAGGAGATTATAGCTTTAAGGTTTTTAACCGTGAAGATCGAATATGTTTGCAGTGGGAACGTTTTATTTTAGAAAATATCACACTTCACGGAGGGCATCCTAGTATTATTCGTTATTTTGGACTTCTTCGTACTAGTGATAATCAACTAGGGCTTCACCTAGAATTAGGAGGAAAGGACCTTCATGGACATATAAAAAATGGAAGGGTCTTTTCTACTTTGGAAACAGTAGAGGTTGCAAGGAAAGTAGCTGAAGGTCTTTTTTTCTTGAAGCAAAAGAAGATTATACATGGGGACATTAAGCCGGCAAACATTCTTCTTTCGGAGGATAATAGCGTTAAGATAGTAGATTTTGGCATTTCTATATTAGGAGAAACTGGGAACTTACATCCGGCGCAGGCGGAGTGGTATAGAAGCCCGGAGGCTGTTTTACAAGTTAAGTATACAGCGGCTATTGATATGTGGGGACTAGCTTGTGTGATTTTTGAGATTTTTCAAAGAAGGGCGCTTTTTCCCTCAAATAATGAAAGGCACTTAGTAGCCATGCAAGAGTATGTTTTGGATGGGGGGTATGAGGAAGAGCTAATAAACTCTGCCTCGCCGAGTCGTCAAGAAGAAATACGGCTTAGTCGGCAAATGGTAGTATCTACAGAGATCCCTTTTTTAGAAGAGCTTGGAGAAGAATGTCCTCTATTGCCTATTTTACAAGCTATGTTAGATTTTTCTCCAAAATCGCGTATGACTGCAGAGGAGTTTCTTTTGCAAACAAGCCCTGAGTCCGAGAGTTTTGCATTTATTGACCGAAACTGTAGTTAGCAAAATATAGACAGTCATAGGCATTGTAAAATTAGTATCTTTTTAGATACAAAGAGAATCCTCAGGATTATTGGAACTGGTTTCTGATACAGCTGGCTGCAATAGCAAAGGAGGCTGCTACATTTAGAGAGTTTTTGTTTCCTTGTAAAGGTATTTCTAAGATGGTATCGCAACTTTGGAGGATTTCTTGAGGTACTCCAAATTCTTCATTCCCAAGAATTAGCGTAAAAGAAGAGGGGAAGGTAAAAGAAAAAAGAGGAGTAGATGGGGAAGCTGTTTCTAAAGCAATCCAAGGTCTTGGAAGGGATTGAATATCCACATTTTCTTTTTGGGGTACTAGAGTGTAGGTTCCCATAGATGCTTTTTGCACTTTGGGGTTTATGGAAGTGGGGGTCTTAGAAGAAAAATAGATAGTTCCCAAACGAAAAGCCTCTGTTGTTCGCAAGATACTTCCCACGTTAAACGCAGATCGGAGGTCGCTTAGGTAGATAGCTATGGGGAGAAAAGGAGCGTTACTTGAGCTGTCTTTGGTTTTTACATGGAGTAGAAAATGCTCTTTTTGTGAAAGCTCTGCTTTTTCTAAGTGCAGGTGAAATCTATAACTAATTTCTTCATGGCTTTGCAGGTTTAGTAAGGGTAAATTTAGCCATAATTCTAGGTTTCTATACGAGTAGATTTTCTCTTCGTCTTCTTTTTGAAAAATAGCTTTTAATAAGACGCTTGCTTGCTTATGTTGAGCCTTACTAGATAAGTTTAGGAACTTTCTTTTAGTAAAGCTCATAGGCTATTTTTTAGTTGTGGATAGGTATTCATCTAACCCGCCGTCAAAAAGGCGTATTCCATTTTCTTCAAACGCAATTAATCTTGTTGAGGATTTTTGGATGAGGTCTCTATCATGGGAGGCAAAAAGAACTGTGCCTTTAAAATCTTCTAATGCCCAAGATAGTGCTGAAACAGCTTCTAGGTCGAGGTGGTTATTTGGTTCATCTAAAATGAGTACGTTATAGTTACAAAGCATCATTTTTCCAATAAGAAGACGTGCTGTTTCTCCTCCTGATAGATGGGAAATAGATTTAAAGGCTTCATCTCCTGAAAATAGCATTTTACCAAGGATACTTCTCACTTCTTGGTCATAAGTGCCAAGCTTTTGTTTTTTAAGCCATTCAAAAGCAGTTTCTCCACTTTTTTTATCAATGCATTCTTGGTGATTTTGTGGAAAGTAGCCTATCTGTACTTGATGTCCCGGCTCAATTGTTCCGCTTTCGGGAGTGAGAACTCCAGCTAGCAGTTTAAGCAGTGTAGTTTTTCCTCTGCCGTTATTTCCTATGACAGCAACTTTATCTCCCCTTGCAATTTCAAAGTTAAGGTTTTTGATTACGGTGTTTTTATCGTATGATTTGGAAACGTGCTCTGCTTTGAATACAATCTGCCCTGAAGTTTTTTCTGGAGGATAAAAGCGGATGTAGGGGCGTTGAATATTTGATTGTTTTAGCTCTTGGGGTTGGAGTCTATCGATTTCTCTAATGCGAGACTGTACCTGACTAGCTCTTGTTCCAGCGCCAAACTTAGAAACAAATTCTCTTAGCTGTGCTACTTTTTTTTCTTTTGATTTGTTTTCGTCTTCGGTTCTTTCTCTAATAGAGGTTTTGGTCACCAGCATATCATCGTAGTTGCCTGGATAGATGATGAGCGTTTCATAGTCGATGTCTGCAATGCGATTTGTGACAGCGTTTAAGAAATGTCTATCATGGCTAACTACTACAAGAACGCCTTTATAGTCGTGTAAAAAAGTTTCTAGCCAGCGAATAGATTCGAGGTCTAGGTGGTTTGTCGGTTCATCCAAGATAAGAGCATCGGGATTGCCAAAAAGAGCCTGGCAAAGCATAACGCGAAATTGACGATCTGTGGGGATTGTATGCATCGCGTTATAGTGAAATTCTGGAGGGATCCCCATGCCAGAAAGAAGCGTTTCAGCATCGGACTCTGCACTGTAGCCATCTTCTTCACTAATCACTTCCTCAATTTCACCAAGTCGGATACCGATGGCGTCTGTCATTTCTGTTTCGTAAAGAGCGTCTCTTTCTAATAAAACCTTCCAAAGTCGGGGATTGCCCATAATTACGACATCAACTAGTCTATTCTCACGAAAGTCTTCGATGTTTTGCCTTAGGTAACCTACTTTGTTGGGTAAACTGATTTGACCGCTTGTGGGTTCTTCTAGCCCCATGACGATTTTAAGGAGGGTTGACTTGCCGGCTCCATTAGGACCGGTTAGCCCGTAGCGGCATCCTGCATTAAAAGTTGCTTGGACTCCATCAAATAAGACACGTGAGCCGATTTTTTTAGAAACATTAGATAAGGTAATCATAGAGCACTTCTTTTGAAAAATTATGAATAATTCTACCATAAGAAGAAAAGCTCGGCAAGAAAACTTTAGAGGAAAAAGCATGGAAGAATTTATTTGTCACAAAGAGTTGTTTTTACAGCATATGAAAGTAGTGAAAAATTCTTCAATTCACACTTTGCGCAATTATAGTATCGACCTGGATCAGTTTTTAGAATTTGCTAGCTCTTTTTTAGGAGAAAAAACTTGGGAAATGAAAGATATAACTAAAAAAGTGATTAGATCGTATTTGGCAGAGTTAAATAATAACGCGAAGAAAAAAAGGACAGTTTTAAGAAGGCTTTCTTCTCTTCGCTCTTTTTTTATGTACCTTGTAAAGGAGGGAATTCTTTCTCATACTCCCTTGGAGGATATACAAAGTCCTAAGCTTGAAAAAACAATTCCGGTCTCTATAGCTTATGCTCAAGTAGAAAGACTTTTTGCTCAGCCGGATATAGAATCTTATCTTGGGCTCCGGGACAGATGTATGATGGAGCTTTTTTATAGTAGCGGACTCCGTATTAGTGAGGTAGTTGCATTAAATAAGTCTCACGTGGATGTGCCTGGGTGTAAAATTAGGGTTCAGGGTAAAGGAAAAAAAGAAAGAGTAATTCCGATTACGAAAACAGCAGGGGATTGGATTCTTCGTTATGTAAAGCACCCTGATCGTTTTTTAGATAGTAAAGAACATCAAGCTGAAAAAGATCCGCAGGCTCTTTTTTTAAATAAATGGGGGGAAAGGCTGACAGCAAGGTCTATTGATCGCAATTTTAAAGATTATTTAAAAGGTAGCGGTTTAGTAGAGAGAATTACCCCCCATACAATTCGCCACACTATAGCAACTCACTGGCTAGAAAACGGAATGGATCTTAAGACGATTCAGATGCTGTTAGGTCATAGCTCTTTAGCTACTACTACAATTTATACCCACGTTTCTTCGAAGCTGAAAAAAGAAGTGTATGATAAGACTCACCCAAGAGCGCTATCTGAGTTTGAAAAGTAGTGTGAAAAAAAATAAAAGGGAAAACGATAAGCCGGATTTTGTCGGTGCTTTATTAGAGCTTTGGGCAATCATTCTTCTAGGGAATTTGTTGCCAAATTCCTCATGCGATTTTTAAGAGCCATCCGGAGCAGGACTTATAAGGCTCTTGTATTCTTGCTTCAGATAGGGTTTGTAGCAAAGTACATTTTCTGCACTTTGAAAAGCTCTTAAAGCTTTTATTTTCATCCTGTCTTCTAAAATTTTAGAAGCGGTTTAGTTTCTGTTACACTTTCCGTAGCCTTACGGCCCCCGGCCTTTCGCCGGTATCTGCTCCTATGAAGTCCAGACTTTCCTCTCCCTTTATAAAAAAGGCAGCGATTGCCTGCTTTCCCTTTTAAAAAAAATTTGCTAAGCGCTAGCGATTTTTCTGCGTCTTCTTTTTTTGCCGGATCCGTCGGTCTCTTCATTTTCTTGTTCTGAAGGCCAAAAATGGATTCTAGAGCAGTGCTCGCAAAAAGTTAAGTTGTCGCCCTTGCGGACTAAGTTTTCATGCTGAGCAGTTAAAGTAATGTGGCAGCCACTGCAAGTCCTATTTTCAATAGCAACAATGACTCGATCTTTTTTATTTTTTAAGAGTCTTTCATATACTTTTAAAAGATCCGGAGTTGCGATTTTTGCAAGCTCTTCTCGTTCTTTTTGTAAGCGGCTTCCTTCTTCGTTAATCATCGCAATACTTGAAGTAACTTCTTTTTCTAAGGTAGCGCTGCTTTCATCTGAAGAAATTAAACTTTTCTTGATTGTTTCTAAGAGCTCTTCTTCAGCTACTTTTTTATCGACAAGATCAGATATTTTTTGCTCGAGAGAGACTTTTTCTCTTTCTGCAGCAGTCATTTCTAAAGTTAAAGCATTGAATTCATCAGATTTTTTAATGCTTAGTTGTTGTGTTTCAAACTTTTTAAGTTTAGCAATAATCTCTTGTAACTTGAGCTCTTGTTGCTCGATAGTAGTAAAGAGTTCTTTGATTTCTTGCTCTTTATCTGTAGACTGTTGTTTGAGTTCTTGTCGAAGGGAGTCGATTTGTTCGAGCTCTTTTAGACGTTCTTTTTTTAGTCTCATGAGACGGATCATTTTCATGTCCAGCTCTTGGATGTCAATGATGACTTTCAGTGCTTCTTGCATGGATTTCTCGCGAGTTGGATTAAAATATGTAAAATACTGGAATTACGTAAGATTATCCCGTTTTATTAATATACATCAAGAGAAAACTGTACCCCCCTCCTAAAAAGAGGTCGTATTTTTTACTTTTTTACTTTTTTTAATAAAAAAATATTTGAAAAATAAGGTTCGTTTCTATTTGGCTATTCCTTGAGTGTACGATTCTACTGGAGCGTGAGTTATATTACTGAATTGGTAGTGAAATAGATGGCCATTAATTTTTGCCTAAAGAAAAGTTTGCGGCATGAGCTGTCATGACGGTGTCTGTAAGTTGAGGTGACTTTTCAAGGAGGGGAAGTTTTGCGTAAGAATTGGCGTCTTCATAAAAAAGCTACAAGAATCGAATCCTTGTAGCTAAAAATACTTAGAACTGAATAAGAAGGCTATTAAGAATAGCTTTTTTGCCAGCTGTTATTATTATCTCTTCTGCGGTCTGAACGAGGAGCAAATCCTGTCTTTTTTTGCTCTGGATGAGCGATGTTTACAATAAGTGTTCTGCCATGTAGTTCCGCTCCATGAGTCGCGTCAATCGCTTTTAAGGCTGCATCTTCAGATTCCATTTCAACAAAGCCAAATCCTTTGGACTTTCCTGTCATTTTATCGTTAATGATTCGTGCAGATACAACTTCTCCAAAGGGAGCAAAAAAATCTCTTAGTTCTTCTTCTGTAAGACTGTAAGGAAGACTTCCTACATACAGCTTCTTATTTTGGGACATACAAACTCCTGATAAATGCATTCACAATGTGTTTTTAGTTCTCTTTTATTCGACGGAGGTCTTTTGCAACGAAATCTTTAGCGATAAGCGTTTTCAAATGAGTAACTCTTGGATAAGAATATAAAGATTGACTAAACGTGCATATTGTATCGAATTGCTATTTTATTTGTCGATAAAGAAACGGTAGGAAGGGAAAAAAATGACTGTTTCCTAAAAAATAAAGAATGGTGTATGTGTAAATTAATTGTTTTACATGTCGTGAGGTGTCTATGAAGAGATGGTGGTTTTATATAGCTTTTTGCTTTTGTGCTTCGGCGACTGCCGCATTGTCTGAATATTGGTTAATCCAGGAAGATTTTATTAAGCTAGGAAAGAGAGAGTTTTATCTAGAGAAAAAACAAGAAGATTTGTCTAAACAGAAAGCATGGTTAAAGGACAAGAAAGAACTATTTGATATTATAGGAGCTGAGGATTTAGAAAATCCTCAATATGTTTTTTTAGCCCCTTTAAAGAATTTAGCCTCATTATCCTTTTATGAGCCGATTTCTCATAGAGAAAAAAGTCGTAACGTCCTTCTTGAAACTACGATGCATTTTCAGATTTTTTCTCTCCATCAATTTTTGCCGGAATGTTCTTTAAAAGAGGAAACTGTTTTTATAACTACGAAGCCTTATTTTTTTTATGCTTTGTATGATATAACTCTGGGTTCGCAGGAAATTTTTGAAAAAGCTTTAAAAGAGGCTTCTATTAGATGTTCTAAAGATTCTATTAGTTGGTGTGTATTCAAATCTCTTTTAGCTGGGAGTACTCCTAAATATCTTGTTTGTCTTTCTTTTGCTACCAAAGAGGAGTTGAAGGAGTGGTCTATGGAGAAAGTGCTTCCCGAGATAACTTTAAATGATATTTTTCGTGATAAGAAAAGTGGATGGATGAAAAGGCTGTCTTTTTGAGTTTTTTTTCTTATGTAAAAAAAAATATAGTTGCAGATTATTAGATAAATCTAGTATGGACATAGGTAAGCGAATGTATTTTTAAACCATATCAGGAGATAATTATGGGACTCAAAGACACTGTGTGTGAAGTAAAAGAACTGTTAGCTGGTATTTCAGCAGATTTAGCAAAAGCAGAAAAAGGCAATAAAGCTGCTGCGCAAAGAGTAAGAGTGCAGACAATTGAGCTAGAAAAAGTAGCAAAAACTTATAGAAAAGAATCTGTGCAAGCAGAGAAAAAGGCAGATAAAAAAGCTGCTCCTAAAAAAACACCTGCAAAAAAAGCTACTGCTAAGGTTCCAAAGAAGAAAAAATAAGAAATAGTATCTTAAAAAGGAGAACAATTCTGCTTCTCCTTTTTTGTTTTCCCTGTTATTCTGTCATTCATGAAAAAATCCCCCTACTTTCAAACTTCTGTCGTAATTAGTAAGCTGTCCCCTAAGGGATTCGGTGTTGGTTTTTTGCGAAAAACGGAATCCTCTCCTTTATCTAAAGTACTTATTCCTCATGCTATTCCAGGAGATGAGGTTCTTGCAGATGTAGGCTCTAAAAAGCAAGGAGCTTATGCGGGAAAGGTTTTGGAGATTGTCAAGGCTTCCTCTGATAGGGTTGGGGCTCGTTGTATACACGCAGGTTCTTGTGGTGGGTGTTCTTTGCAGCAGATGAGCTATGACAAACAGCTTTCTTATAAAGAAAATCTTATTAAAGAGCTGTTTGCTTCCATTTTTACAGGAGCGGTTCTTCCTATTATAGGATGTAAAGACATTTGGAATTACAGAAATAAGATGGAGTATACCTTTTCACAGGATAAGGAGGGCTCCAAATTCTTAGGGCTTATTATTGCAGGATCTAAGGGGAGGGTGGAGTCTCTTGCTGAGTGCCACTTATGTCCTTTATGGTTTATAGATGTATTAAAAGCTGTAAGAAATTGGTGGGACCAGTCTTCTTTGCTTGCCTACAACGGGTATAGGGATACAGGAAGTTTACGCACACTTACATTGCGAGAAGGGAGGAGTACGGGTCAGAAAATGGCTATTTTGACGGTCTCAGGCGTTCCGGAATTTGGGCTAAAGAAGGCTGACATAGGGAGTTTTGCTTTAGAGGTAAAGAAAGCTTTGCCTGACTGCTTGGAAGGGGATTTGAGTATTTTTTTACGAGTTCAGCAGTCCATTGCAGGGCAGGTAACGCAGTTTTATGAGATGCAGCTAGCAGGCCCCGCTCATATTTTAGAAGAAATAGAGATCTCGCTAGATTCTTTTATAAAAAAGTATCGATTTAAAATTAGCCCAACAGCTTTTTTTCAGCCAAATACAGCGCAAGCGGAGAAGATATACTCAAAAGCGTTATCTATGGTTGAGGAGAAAAAAAGAAAGAGGGTTCTAGACTTATATGCCGGAACAGCCACCTTAGGAATGATATTTGCTTCTTTTGCAGAAAAAGTCATTTCTATAGAAATTAACCCTTATGCAGTTTTCGATGCAGAAATGAATAAGGAAATAAATGCGGTGGAAAATTTGCAGATTTATAAGGGAGATGTAGCTCAAGTGTTAAAAGCTCTTCGATCTCAAGATTCTTCTTGGGAGCGTCCTGATCTAGTTTTAGTAGACCCTCCAAGGACAGGGCTCTCCTTTGAAGCACTCTCTTTAATCGTAGAGTTAAAGCCCGAAGAGATCCTGTATATTTCCTGTTCTCCCTCTACCCAGGCAAGGGACTGTATCTTGTTTAAGGAAGCAGGGTATGAAATCGTAAAGATTCAGCCAATTGATCAATTTCCTCACACGATTCACGTAGAAAATATAGCCTTACTTCGCCAGAAATAACACGGTGTAAAAATACTCTAGTGACTCGATTACACGTTATCTATGTGACTGTGGCGTTTGACTAGCTTTAATTTACAGTGCTTGAACTAGAAAGTCTTCTATTTGTAACAGGGGAGATGTTCCATAGAAAGTACAGAGAGCTTTGTGGAAGGTTTTTGCTCTAGAGGGAAGTCCTTCTTCGCAATATTTTTTTACTTGAGCGTGTACGGATAGTTTAAATGTTTCTGTATCAGACTCTGATCCATTAAGATTGTCAATACTTACTCGAAAACGATATCCTGCGGCTTTGGATAGTATCCACTCTAGCGCTTGGGGTTTTATCTCTACACTTTGAAAAAGCTCTTGCTCTAAGCTTGTGCGTCCATCAGGAGCGTACCAATATCCGAAATCCACTAGTGTTCTACGTTTTTCTCCTGCAATTAACCAATGAGAGCATTCGTGTAGAGCGCTAGCAAAAAAACCATAAGCAAAGAAAATAGCATTGTAGGGCCTTGTTTCATCGGCAGGAAGATAGATCGGCTCATCTTCTCCCTTTACGAGCAGTGTGTTGTATGTTTCAAAAAAACAGTTTTTAAAAATGGCAATTAAATCTTCATATTGGTGCATTTCTGTTTCGGAGGGAGTAGGGTGCATGGGATTGATTGCCTATATTTTTTTTGAAAAAAGATGACTGAAAGTCTAATCGGCTTATTTATTTTAAAGCAATGAGTTTTACTGGAGGTTGGTGAAGTCTAAGCGATTAGGGGGCTAAGTTTTTAAGAGGGGGATTTCGTAGACAAAAAAAATATTATCTATGAAATTGATCGTTTTAAAAGTTTTCATCACCAACCTTAAACAAATTTAAATCCTACATTTTATCAAATAAAAAGGACCCCTCACACCTTAGATTCTGGTGATCCTACAATAGATTCTCCAGTGAAGGAATCGTGTTCCTTTCTTGCAAACGTGCCTTTTTTCAATCATTTGAACCAAATGGCCAGACCGTCAGAGAACTTTCACGTAATTTTTTATTTGGTTTAAGAAAACAAAAAAAGCCCCACCTAATCGCGATAAATAAATTGAATGCAATCTATTTATCGGGTATCTATTAAATTTTAAATAGGAGTGTCATTATGTGCAATACTGAGCTGTTGTCTTGGCGGGTAAAAAGATTGATAGTGACTTCCGGGATTACTAGCGTGTTATCAAGCTTAATGCTCATAACATCGGTCTTATCTTGCAGAATAAGGCATCAAAAACAAAAAGTCGATTTATTTTTTATAGTTTGTTTTTATTCTTTTTCTCTTTTGCTTTTAGGAACTCTATCTTTGGGTTACGGTAACAACTTCTGGCTGGACTTTGCTGTCTTAATGAGATTGACGGTAATTATATCGGGTGTTGCTATAGTCATGGCAGTTTCTGGCTTTTTTTTTAAGCTTAGAAAGCTCCTTTATTCCGGAGTGCTTGATCCCAATGCTTTTATTTCTTTCCGGACTACTCTTATTTGGGCTAGCAACAACCTCACTCAATAGCTAGGAATCATTATGAAAACTGTAAAACCTAAAGAAGAGGCCCTGATAGTCCCGATCGTTCTCGGAGGAGTTTTTGAATGGTTCGAGGTTTTTTTGCTTATTTCCTGGGCTCCAATTATGCAAAAAAATTTCTTTGACCTGTCGATTCCGTTATCAGAACTTATATACGCCGTTTTTATCTTAGCAAGCGGACTAATTGCAAGACCCTTGGGGGGAATTATATTTGGATATATAGGTGACAGATGGGGAAGGAAAACTTCCTTTCTATTCTCAATTGGCATTCTGGCTACACACGGTCTCATGGTTGCCCTGATGCCATCATTTGCTTCCTGGGCCTACGCTTCTTTAATTTATATAGGATTGGCTAGGTTTTTACAGGGTATTCCTGCTGGAGGGGAGCTTCCTGGAGCTTTATGCTTACTTTCCGAGGGAGCTACTAGAGATCGGCGGCGATATTTGTGCAGCTATCTTTTTGTAGGCCCCCAAATTGGACAGATCCTAAGCATGTTATTATTTTGGACTTTAACCACGCATCTAACTCTTGAAGAACTCAGTGATTGGGGATGGAGACTCTGTTTTATGATTAGTAGTATAATCGGAATTATAGGGCTATTCATAAATAAATTCCTAAGAGAATACATACATGAAAGCGATAGTTTTTCGGAAATTAAAGCAGATGATCGACTTGAAAAAAAACCAATACGAGAAAGCTTTCGTCATTATAAAAAAAAGATAGGAATTGCCTTTGGGTTATCTATATTTGAAATAATGGGCTTTTTTATGATCTACTTTTACTTGTTTACAAATTCAACAGAAATACTAAATATAAAACAATCCTACAGGCCTTGGGTTTATTGTATTTATGCTATCGCCATTACAATAGCCATGCCATTGTTAGGGAAACTAAATAATCGCTATAAATCTAGAGACTTATTAAAACTGAGCACGTTTTTAATTATATTTTTTTCATTCGTTCTCTGTTTCGCGATAACGAACGATCACACCTTTTTAATATTTCTTATTCTAACAATAATATCCATTTTATTTTGTGTTCATTTCAGTTTTCTCCCTTCATTTATTGCGGATTTATTTCCGGTTGCGGTGCGGTTCACTTGCATTGGATTTAGTTTTAATATTGCGGATTCTTTGATTGGAGAGATTGCGCCTTTAATTGGAGATTGGCTGGTCAAAACAACAGGGAAACAGGGCGCTTTTACGATGTTATTTCCCTTATCAGGGCTAATTTTTTTGTTGAGTTTAAGGTTGGCTAAAGAAGCGGATAGAATAGAATAAGGTGCCTTAGTAAAGTCGCAAGTGATAGTGTTTTTTATTTAGATTTACCCACTAGGATTACAAAAGGCGAAACCTTTTTCTCATCTTTCCAGTTATATGGGTCGGACTCCTTACCCAGAGGATAGATTATTTCCAACAATTCGACACCAGCTAACGCGAAAAACTTACGATAGTCTAATTCAGACCAATAATAATCTGTAAATTCCATATCTGCATCGTATAAATATAACTTAGCAAGATCCCCACTGGATAGATTGTTATTGACCTGAAACTGACAATTAAAACTCAACCAATCTCTAAAAGGGCTATGCAAATTTTGACTGCCCGTTACAGCTATAAATATACCATTTCTTTTTAGTAAACGCTTGGCTTCTTGTAAATAAGAAATAATATCATTTTCATTGCCAATTTCAAATAATACAAAACTAGAAAAAACTAAATCAACACTCTCTGAATCAAGAGGAACAACCCCATCCTGAACTTGGTCAAAGAAGAAATCGGGATATTGCAATTTGGCTTGCGTTAGCATTTCTAGGCTAGTATCAACAGCCACAACTTCAAAACCAATGCTGTATAAAAATTTTGCGGAACAGCCCGTTCCCGTACCATAGTCCAAAGCTTTTCCTGAACAGGAATATTTCTGTACAATAGCTGGAATGTCTCGATAAGCTAAGTATCTATGACTAGACTCGTGAGTTTTGCAATACTGGACGGCAGCGTCTCTGGATTTAACTTCCTGGGAATCGTAAAAAACAGTACTTTGAGTTATATCCATAACTATTTCTCCTTAGAAGTAACAAGATTTTATTTCTACTGAACCTAAAATGCAAGCAAAAACTAATTTACGAACATTAGGTCCTACGCTTTCTTAATTGTCAAAAAAGCCATTAAAAACAATCTAAAATACTGAAAACTTACCCTCAATTATTTCCATACTGACGTTTTTATCCTCTTTAATAACCGCTTCTTTGACCTTGACCAAACTTAAAGATACATCCTCAGCAATATCTTTTAAAAGCTGGATATTTCCTAGATCACTAGAGAACCCAATGAGCAACCTTCCTCCTGGGTTTAAATGTTTTTTGCTTTCTGTTAAGAACTTACGTATTGCTCTATAGCCTGGGTCAAAAACCTGAGCTTCTTCTAAATCGACCTTGTCTCCAGCAGCTAAAAATCCGAAAGGAAGAGCCCAAAAGATAGAATCAAAACGAGCTTCCTTTGGAATTCCATCGAAGACGTCTCCAGACATAGCCTGTATTCTAGAAGAAATACCAAGCTTTTCAGCATTTAATGAAGTGTTTTCTTTAGCAAAAACGTTAATATCGGTTGACATTACTCGGAGTTTTTCGTTCTTTAAGGCAACAAAACAGCTAACTATCCCAGAGCCACATCCAATTTCACAAAAAGTAGAGTCTTTTTGTACCATAGAGGCAACTTCATCTGCAAACCAAGAGGAAGAGGGGAAATAACCAGGATGAAAAACCTTAGGGTGAACAGCAAACTCATAACCGCCAAACGAGACCGTGCTCCACCCTTCTCTACGAAAGCTTTTTAAGAATTTGCGAGTTTGGTCAATGCCTTCTTGATTAGGTTCATGGGGAAAAAAAAGTTGAGATAAATAGGTTGTTATCTTGGTCAAGTCACTGACGCCAGATGTTTTTACTCTAGTTTCGGCGTCAATTGAAAAATTTACTTTAAAATATTTCTTGATCTTGTGAAATATTTCTAAAGAGTCTGGGCCGAATCCCCCACAGAGTGTAATATTCGTTATTCCATAGGAAAGTAACACTGTAATTTTTCTAATAAAAGACTCTTCACTTGCCTGTATACCCTTTCCTTTACTGGAATCTAAAACAATAAAGCAATTTTCTTTTTGAATTAGTCTTCTAAATCTTGGATTATGTACTAGGTCAAAAGTTTGATCATCTAAAGGGATATCTAGCTTAAACATAAGTGAAAGTTTTTTCAGAAGCGATAAGTTTGTTTTTTGCAAATCATTCACTTGGATTCTATTTATGCTTGGGAATAACTTTTTTGCTTCCTCGGCGTCTCGAAGAGGAGATAGCGATTTTTTAAATGAAAAATGAAGTATGGGAATAAAGTCTGGTTGATTCTCGAAAAATTCCATTATCTGTCTAATTTTTGAGATCTCATCTTCCTTTATTAAAGAATCATGGTTAGCGGAAAGTGCGACTCCTACTTTTAAAAGTGGGTCCTTTTTTTTTCTTTTAACAAAATCCATAATCTCTGTGAGAAAGGCTGTCGAATTAAGATTGAACTGGCACAGATAATGCTGTGTTGGCTTCGAAAGGAAGTGTTGAAACTTACGACTCTTTGTTTTTAAATACGCTTTATTGTGTTTTGTTGCTTTAGAGATTAAAGGGATTCTCTCCACCACCTTTATACCTAACCTTGCAATCTCAGAAACTTTAAGAGGATTGTTAGTCAGGAGGCGTATCTGGGTAACTCCCAAGTCATCTAAAATGGTTCTTGCCATTTCATAAGATCTTTGATCTGGCTGATGGCCTAAAGCCACATTAGCCTCAAACGTGTCATATCCTTGAGCCTGTAACCGATAAGCTTTCATTTTTTCAAAAAGACCAATGCCTCTTCCCTCTTGCCTAAGGTATATGAGTATTCCCCCCTGCTCGCTAATTAAATGAAGTGCTTTGTTTAATTGAGCCCCACAATCACAATGCAGGCTTCCAAGCGCGTCTCCGGTAATACATTCACTATGAACACGGACGATTGGCGGAGATAAAACATCCAAAGGCTCTGTGTATAAAGCAAAGGATTCCATTCCGGCTCCCAAATCGTAAACCCTCATCCGAAACTTGGCAAATTTTGTAAAAAGATCTGACTCAACAAATTTTTCTTTTATTTCCATAATCACCGCCTTCGGATTTAAGGATCAAACTTTTGTAAGAATGTTACTACAATCGCCATAAAACCTCAACTCATAACTCTGTCGAAGTGTAAGCATTAAATATTTAATTATTATTTTATTGTTGATTAATTGCGTTTATTTTGTTTTATTCCCATTTTAATTGCTTAAAAACTTGGCCCAAAAGGTGGGTCGGAAGCAACAGTCCTTGTTACATAAATGCGCAGAAAACATCCTGGATTAAGCTATATGAGATAACAGAAACTTGATTGTTTCTGCATAATAATCCACTATACACAGCAGTTTCCGCTCCTCTTAAAATCTTGATCGAATACACTACTGTTACAAAATTTGAGTAAATCTTAATTTAGGGGTGCAGAGCCATGGCCCAGGTGTTTTAAACAAGACTTAATCTGACATTTTAGATAAAAAATAAGCTGGGACTTTTAGAGCTTTCTAAAAAGTTGGTAGTGTATCTCAAGTATGTGAAACAGGGGGGAACCTGTACTGCAAGATGTCTTTTGTGCTCCCACTGCCTAAATCAGTAGAAAACTCTAGACAATGAGATGTCAATCTACTATAAATAGCTGAAATTTTTATTTTTATAGTAATTTATATGCGTTATTTTCTTTTAATGCTCTTTCTAATTCCAAGTTTTGTATGGGGTTATTTTGACTTAGAAACATGTCACAAACACCGCAAAGAAGCGCTCTCTTATTGGAAGGAGTCTGAAAAGCTTATCGAGTCTATACAAGCCATGTCTCTTGAGCAGAAAGAGCAATCGTTGCCGTTATTCCACCAAGCTATTAATCACACACATAAAGCTTATGACATATATAAGAAAATACTACGTGATATTGCTAAGCAAAAAGAACACAAGATAAAGAAAGAGTGGCATAAGTCGATGCAACAAGCTTGCGAAGCAGATAAAAACGTTAGCTTTCAAAAATTACAAGAGTTAAAAAATGAGCTATGTAATAGAGAGTGGGTAATTCATGCAGAAACTCTTTTTGCTGCTAAAAATAGGGAGCTCCAACAATTTTTAGAAGCTACAAAAGAGCTTTATCAAAAGATCGCTTCTATAGAGGAAGAAGAAAGGCTCCCTCTTTTGCTTCAAGCTGCAATTTCTATGGCAAAAATCACCTCTTCTTACCTTGATCTCATCGAGAGGGCGTCTAATATAGGAAATGAGGCGTTTAGATCTAGTGTGTTAAAAGGACCTATAGAGGAAGCTGTAAACGCATTAGCTGGTCACCAAAAGGAAGAAAAAGAGCTGGAAGAGGCTATTATAAAAACTAAGGTTTTTATTTTGCATAGAGAAAGCTTAGTAAAAGCTTCTCTTGCTAAAACTAAAGAGGTGGCAGTTTCTAGAAGGCTAAAAGACGAAGTAGCCTTGCCTTTAGCTTTAGGTGAAGTAATAAAACTTTATGAAGAAGCCTTTTCTCTTGTTAAAGAAGCTTTAACACTTATTACACCTACAAATCTTATAGAAGAAGAAAACACAGTAAAGGCGTTATTTGTAGAGATCACAGAGTTATTACAGCAATATAAAAATGAACTAGCTTCTCATGTTCAAAATAACCTATCTCATAAAGATGCTGTAAAAAAGCAAGTGGCGCTTTTAGAGAAAGAAAGTCTTCTATTAAAGTCTAAAGGATTTATGAGATCCTCTTTAGAGATAAATCAAAAAATAGAACCTCTTTTATCGCAGCTTCCAGGGTGTGAGGAATCTCTTTATAAGCTAAAAGAAGAGATTGCCTCTTTACAAAGCTTCCTTAGTAAAGCTGATGTAGTAGAAGAGGTGAAAAAACAGAAGAATCTTCCCTTTGTCATGCCTTTTTTAGATCAATATACTGGGACACATTTTCTTTATGCAGGGGAGTTTCATAGGGTTAACTTAAAAAGGGTCAGCCCAGCATCTTACCTCACTATTAAAATTCAAGATGGCGACCGAGTTATCCATGAAGAAAAAGTCATAATTCCTTGTAAACACACCTTAGCTTGGGATCGTTATCTATTACAGGAGGGAAAGGTTCATATTCCAGAGATGCAGGCGCAGCAAAAATTTGGACTTGATCTGCATTTTCAACTAGTAGAAGATCCTCACTATGCATCTTTTCTAGTACTAGATGTGCAAGGAAGCGTCTCCCCTTATCGGTACTCCATTTTTTTAGAGGACACTTTATTTTATACTTATAGCTTTATAAATCCTCCTCCTTGGCAGTTAGACGCTTTACGTAGGCCTAATCGTTTACATAGCGATAAAGGGGTTCAAGAGCCAGCCCTTTTTACTGCGTCTTTTTTAGTAGATAAGGGTTCAAAAGATCTAGAAATACCGGCAGTTCCCATTTTAGATCTTTTTGTCCAAGAGATGAAAAATGATCCTTTACTTCTAGCTCAATATGTCCAAAACGAGATAAATCTTACACACTATTTTAGACAATCTTTGGAAGCTCCGTCCATTCATAAAGGAGTCCTTAGGACTTTTTTAGAAAAAGAAGGATCAGCCTGGGAGCTTTGCAGACTTCTTGTTTATTTACTGCGCCAGGCGGGCTACTCTGCTCTTTATGCCGAAGGGTCCTCTTGTATTCTTTCTAAGGCCTTTGCTGAAAGGATGTTATTTGCAGATATAGAAAATGGGAAAGAAGAAGTAGAACTTAAATACCCCTGGGTTCTTTTGCAAAAAGAAGGGGAGTGGATTTCTTTATTCCCTTGGATGAAAGAGATACAAGTAGAAGAGGGTTTTTCTCTTTACAGCCTTATGCCAGAAAATTATGTCAGTGCTGATCGCTTTATTCATGAATATCTTAAAGGAGATGAAGCAATCCTAAAGCATGTAGGGCCGGATGGCGATGACTGTGCAGGAACTCTTTTTATAAAGGTTATAGCAGAAGAACTACGTAAAAAGGGACTGTCCCTGCAAGATGTTGGCATCCATAGAGTTCCTATAAAAAAGCAGTTTTGTTCTTTTGCAGATTTTCCAAGACCTACTCTTCAAGGAGACTTTCATGCTTTTGCTACTTTGCAAAATAAAGAAAATCTCTTTGCTAAAATACGGGTAGAAATCTTCTCTAAAGAAAATAGAGAAAAAGGCTTTTTTGAAGAGTTTCTTCTGGCAGATCTTGATTGCAGAGCTTTTGGCATTCGATTCTCTGCTGAAGGAGATAGCCATAGGCTTCATCTAAGCCTTGAAGATAAACTTAAAGGCTCTTTCCTTGTAAATCAAACTGAGCTCCTTGTAGAGGTCAAAGTCTCTTACGCTACTTTTATTGAGGGTAAGCCCTTTAGGCAAACTCAAAGTCTTTTTCTTTCCAAGGGCAGTAGCGCTGCACTTTGTTTTCATTTAGGAGGAACGGAGTCTACTATCTCTTCTTTATTTGGCAAACAAATAGAAAAGCAAACGGAAGAAGAAAATAGGGTGCAAGCGCTTCTTGCTTTTACAGGGGCAGCATACTTTGAAAAATGCAGCTACTCTGAGCTTCTTTTAGCTTATTTACATAAGACATCTCCTAAGACTATTTTTTCTTTTGGGCTAGCTAAAATTTCCCCTGACCTATTAGCCGTTCCCGTTCAGGGAACTCCTATTTTACGTTTCCCAGGGGTAGATATGTTTCATTTTTCTTCGCAAAATCAGGACCCGGCTCTCTCAGGTCTTATCTGCGCAGATAGATCCTCTAAGGAACATCGTATTTTAGAAGAAGTTTTTGAGGATCCTTACGCCATTTCTACAGTAAGACTTCTTCAGCTAGCGCATAAAAATAGGCGAGAAAAAAGCTTTGCAGCACCGGGTTTTCTTGAGCTGACAAGTCAAATTATGGAAGCTGCCGATCAAGATCCTAGGAGGGCCGGATTTCTTTACTTCCCTCACTTAGGAGATGTCCGGCTTCGCTCTATACAAAAAGATCCCAGCGGTCAGTGGCAATTTGTTAAAAATATTTTGTCGCAAAGCGATTACGCCTATGCCTATATGATATCCAGCCCTCTTTTTGATGGGGAGTATACCAGCATAGGGAGTTTTGTCATTCATCCGGACATGTACTATTCGTTACTTTCTCAAGGCTTTCAAATAACACACGGGGGTCTTTCTTCCAAACTTCCTGATGGATATCTGACCTCTCTTAAGATAAATAGCTGGGATACACAAAAGCTTCCAGTCCCTCCCTCTATTCAGGGGGTCACTATCAAAGGCCCTGAAAAGAAAATAGAGCCTATGTTTTCTATAGAGCCCCTTGCTGTTTCTTTGTACTCTAAAGTAAAACCTGATGTGAGAGAGCAGCACAAATCGAAATGGGACTGCGTAGCAGATCCTGTAGATGTTATTTCAGGAGCCTTTTATATTGACGAAGTAGATATGCTTTTGCCAAGGTCTTTTTCTTTAGCAATTAGAAGGAACTACAGCAGTCAGAATCTCTTGAACGGCTTTTTAGGCTACGGATGGAAGCTTAACTTGAACCCCTTCTTGCTAGAAGAAGGAGACAACCTCTTCGCTGCAGAAGAAGATGGTACGGTCATTGCTTATAGATTTAATCCAAATAGCTCTAGATGGGAGGTGTTCCCTGAAGATAATCCACATCTTCATAATTTAAGTGCAGAAGGTCCTTCTACCTGTAATCCACTCCATAACACGATAGAAAATGACGTTCTTTATGGCGCAGATGGGTCTAAGAGGTTCTTTGAAGAGAACCTTCTCAAAAAATGGGTCAGCGCTACCGGGAATACGCTTGTCTTTTCTTACGAGGCCTCTCGTCTTGTAAAAATAGAAAGTTTCGTTAAAGACATTACTGAAACATCTTTTTGTAAAATAAGTTATAACCCTGAAGGTAGGATCTCTGAAATCTTTGCAGGTGACGGAAAATCTGTTCGCTATCTCTATAGCTCTAGAGGTGATTTGCAAGAGGTTATCTTACCAAATGGAGCTCACATCACTTATGAATATGACAGCTCGCATAGAATCTTAAGAGAAACAAAACCCTGCGGCGCTACCTTAGAAAATATCTATGACAGTGAAGGACGTATTGCGCAGCAGAGATCTCCCATATTATATCAAGGATATATGGGTAAAAGTGCTGCCTTTAGCTATGAAGATGCAAGTAGATCGGTAACAGATGCTTGCGGTGCTACTACTACCTATAAAATATTTGATGGTAAAATTTATAAGATTATAGATCCTCTAGGAGTAGAAACTCTGCAGTCTTGGTTTATCACCAAAAATACCTGGTTTGATGCTAGAGAAGAGGTTTTAAAAGAGTTTATAGGAGACGGAGGGTGGGCAAACAGCTTAAAGTCTTCTCAAGATAAAAGAGGCTTGGTCACTAATTATCTATATGATACTAAGGGCAATGTATCAACGATCTTTATAGAAGATGACAACGGTCCCCTTTGTAAAAAGTTAACCTACAATGAAAATAACCTCTGTGTCAAAGAAGAGACCTCTAATAGAAAAGTTATCACAACATACGATGCTACTTTGCCGGCCCTTCCTCAAAGAGTAGAATACACCTGTAACGATGTCGTTACGTTCTTTGTCGACTTTGTTTATAATACAAGGGGACAGATCACGGAGGAAAATAGAGCTGGATCTCTTGTCCTTTATGAATATGACAGAGGCGGCTTTCTTTATAGAAAAATAGAAAAAACAGGAACGAATGATCCTGATCTTGTTACTGCATTTTCTTACAACAGAGAGGGTCAGTGCGTAGAAAAGATCACCGTAGATAGCATACAAAAAGCTACATATGACACCACAGGTAATAGAGTCTCTTTTTTAGTATATTCTAAAAAAGGAGAGCTTCTTACCGAGTCCTATACTAAATATAATCTCAATAATCAGCCTATACTAAGCTATGGCGCTGATGTAGAAGATCTTCTCTATCTAGATTATAACCCTATGGGGAAGATCAAAGCATCTAGACATGGCCATGCCTATACTCTTTATGAGTATAATAAAAGCGGCCTCTTAGAAGAAGAAATAGATCCTTTAGGAGTTGCTACGTGCTACGAATATGACTCTCTTGGCCGCACAACTAAAAAAAGTATAGAAGGACATGGTCCTCTATTTACTTATGAAAAAGGGGGGCTACTTGCAACTATCACTTCTCCTTCTTTAGCTAAGACAAGGCGTGGGTACACAAAAGCAGGACTCCTTAAAGAAGAGATTTATCCTGATGATACAAAAATCTCTTTTTCTTATGACTTCTTAGGTAGGCCTATACAAAAAGAAGAAAATGGCCTTGTCACCACTTTCTTGTATGACGATGAAACTCACACAGTGACAAAGACGCTCCAAGAAAAAGTAGAAGTTAGCCAGTTTGATGCAAGGGGTAACCTTCTTACTTTTACTGATGCCCTAGGAAATATATGGGAAAAATCCTACGACGCCCTAGATCGTCTTATATCTGAAAGGGCCCCATCCGGCGAAGAAACCACTTGGAGCTATCAAGGCGACATGGTGATCTGCTTTCTTCCTAATAAAGAAATAGAGATCACCCGTTATGAAATGGGCCGCGCTGTCGACTGTAGGACGTACAATCCTAAAGATGATCTCATAGAGCATGTCACCTTTTCTTACGATGAAAGTACAAAGATGGAGAAAGTAACCCGTGGTGATGTCTCTGAGATCATTAGGAAAAATGCTTTAGGACAGCCTTTAGAGGTTCAAATTGGAGGCCTTCTCTCCTCTTATCAGTATGACCTTAAAGGTAACTGCATTAGTTATCAAGATGGCGAAGGTCATGTAACCCTCCAACGATTTGATGTCTTTGGGAGGCTTATAGAGAAAACACTGCCAGATGGAGCCCTCATCACCTATATCTATGATGCAGACTCTAATCTGATAGAATGTCATATGCCAAATGATCTTATTTGGAAAGCCTCCTATGATCTTATGGGAAGAAAAATCTTTGAAGAGCTTAGAGCGGGGGAGCTTTCCTCTCAAAGGTTTATCTATAGGTATAACGGAGGTCTTTTAGAGGAAGTAATAGATCCCCTTGATCGCAGCCATAGATATTTTTATGATTCGTACCATAGGCTTATAGAAGAGCATGTAGATGGATATATCCGTCTTTACACTTATGATCTTCTAGATCGTATCACTTCTATAGAAGAGACCTCCGAGGATACCTCTCTAGTAATAAGAGACTATGACTCTTCGGGTCGTCTTATTACAGAATCTATCTATTTAAACTCGCAGCTACTACAAAAAACGGAGCAAACATGGCAAGAAGGCTATAGAGCCTTAAAGATTGGAAACCATAAAAGAGAGTTTTTTTGCCAAGGAGAGCAGATACAAAAGATCGTCTGCCAAGAGTTGGAGCTTTTTTATGAATACGCACTAGATGGCTCTTTAACGCAAAAAAAAGGTCCTTTTACGCAAGTAGACATTGCTTATAAGGAGAGCTTGATCCCCAAGAACATAAAAACTAGACTTCTAGATAAAACATATACGGAAGTTCTCGATTGGAGCCCTGCCGGTAAGTTAAATGGTTTAGAAGGAGAAAATACCTTTACCTATACTAGTAGAGGTTTTTTACACTCTTCTAAAGAAGGCTCCTATGAATTTGACTTTGGAGCTCCCGGCTTAGGAGTGAGAACAAAAGCTCCAGAGTGTATAGTACCGCTAGACGGCCTTGATCCTTTTGGTAAAGCGCTACAAGAAATAGTCCCTAATAGCCACTTTGAAACACTCTATGATGCTATGGGACAGGTTCTATGCCAAGGAGATAAAAGCTACAGCTGGGATCCTTGGGGACGGCTTTTATCTGTCACTACAGACACCTACAGTTGGAGAGCTTCTTACGATGGACTCGGAAGAAGGATAAGGACGTATTATACCCCGGCGCAAGAAGAAGAGGTCGAGGTGACCTTCTTCTATGATCCTGAAGACGAATTTTTAGAAATAGGATCTCAACATAAGGAAAAAATCTTCTGGAAGATTTACGGCCCCTCTTCTTGCGATGCCGTTATAGATAGCGAAGGATCTTTCCTTCTCCTATCTCAAAACGCCTTAGGAGCTCTTACTGCTGCTATTTCTTCTAAGGAGATTTTTCCATCTTTAGAGGAGCCTTCTCTTTATGGCCCTACCAAGATTTTTTCTTCATCTATAGAAGATCTTCTTACCTACGCCTTATCATTTACCTGGCATAGCAAAAGCCTAGACCCGACAGGGCTTATTTGGATGGGAGCTAGGTATTACGATCCTATCTCCGGTAGATTTCTAAGTCCTGACCCTATTGGATATCCTATCTGCCTAGATCTTTATAACTATGCTAATGGTGATCCTGTTAATTATAAAGACCCCGATGGAAGGTTTGCCTCTCATGCATATCAGGTGACAAAAAGTAAAATAGTAGATGTCTTCCAAGATCCTCGTACGGCAGGCTATATCCAAGCTGGCTTTGGACTGGCAGAAACTCTTGCAGGCAAAGCATTATTTGCAACGCCACCAACCGCTATACTTGGTGGCTTTATGGTAGTTGATGGGCTAGATAGATATGCAGCCGGGATGCTTAGTGTATTTTCTGAGAAGCCTGTAGACACAGCTAAAATGCAACTCCTTGTAGCTGCCGGGTTATCTCATAACTCAGCCTTCTTTATAGACGAGTGCCTCAGCTCTACTTTACAACTAGGAGGATCTCACTTTTCTAAACAAGGAATTGCCTACGCCTCTAAGTTTTCAGGTACGGCAACGCTAACAGCTGCAGAGATTCCCACCTTCGAAAAGGCCGCCTTTAAAAGCTTTAAAGCACATAATTACCGATACAACCTAAAGGTGCTTACAGGGCTAAACCCCGGAAGGTCTATACATGCTCACCATGTTTTTCCTCAGACATACGAAAAATATTTTCTTAGAGCCGGTATGAATATTCACGACCCTAAATACTTATCTTGGTGGAGAGCATCCCCTCATCTAGAAAATGCTAAAAATTATAACTTTGACTGGGCAATTTTTAAACAAGCTTATCCAAATGCTCCAGCAGATCAAATTTTGAAAGAAGGAAGACGACTTATGTCTGAACATGGAATCACAATTAATTTTTAACACAGGAAACATAAATGGAGATAAAAGATTTTTTTTACTTTGGAAGCAAAATTAGCTCTTCTATATTTCAAGCTAGTTCTATTGGATTAGAAAAAGATGAAAATGGAACAGATGATGAAGATAATTTAATTAGGGGGACATACGATGATATTGATTTTCCTATTATTTTTAAACAGGATTATGGTAAAAAATTAGCTGATATATTAGGCACTGGATGGCCCGCTCTTTATTTAATTTCCGATAGAATGAAAGATATTCTAGAAGATCATCAAATAACCGGGTGGAAAACGTTTCCCATTAAGCTTTATGATAAGAAAAAAAATGAAATCTTAGGCTATCACGGATTTTCTGTTACAGGTCGCTGTGGCCCCATTGATTATCAAAAAGCAGAAATCGTTGACAGACAAAGAGTTCCTGGTGGGCCTATATATCAAGTCTATAAGGGACTATACATAGGATTAGACAAATGGGACATGACAGATTTTTTTATTCCCGATGCTACATTATTTATTATAACAACAAAGAAACTAAAAAGTTTATTAACTCATAATAAAATAACAAATTTAGAATTTAAAAACATAAATGATATAGAAGTGAACATTGGAACAATAAAAATGAAAATGCAACAAGAAACATTGCAAAAAAAAGAAGAAGAATAGTGAATTATTAAGAAAATACCAATGGAAATAAAAGATTTTTTTTGTTTTAGGAGTAGGTGTAGCTCTTCTATATTGCAGGCTGGACCTATTGGATTAAAAGAAGATAAAAATGGCATAAATGGCCATACAAATCTAATTAAAGGAAATTATGACGAAATTGATTTTCCTGTCATCTTTAAACAAGAGTATGGTAAAAAATTAGCTGATATATTAGGAACTGGGCATGCTAGCCTGTACTTAGTTTCCGATAGAATGAAAAGTATCCTAGAAGATCATCAAATAACCGGATGGAAAACGTTTCCTATTAAGCTTTATGATAAGAAAAAAAATGAAATTTTAGGCTATAGCGGATTTTCTGTTACAGGTCGCTGTGGCCCTATTCATGATGAATTAGCAGAAATTGTTGACAGGCAAAGCATTCCTAATGGGCCTATCTACCAGGTCTATAAAGGGCTTTACGTAGGATTAGACGAATGGGACGGAACAGATTGTTTTATTCCGGATAAAACGTCATTTATTGTAGTCACAAAAAAAATAAAAACACTGTTAACAGATAATAAAATAACAAATTTAGAGTTTAAAAATTTAATGGAAATAGAAATTAATATTCGTGATTGAAACGCAGAACAGCCAACTACATGCTCATCGTATGTTTCTTTAAAAAGAGAGTTTGCATTTTCTTGAAGCCGGCATTAATATTCATGACCTTAAATACTTATCTTGGTGGAGCGCATCTCCTCATCTAAAAAATGCTAAGAGTTATAACGCGAAGTGGCTGGAATTTAGAATTGAAAATCAAAAAGCTTTGGTAGATCAAATTTTACAACAGGGAAGGGAAATAATGTCTGAATGGGGCGTATCAATTAATTTTTAATAAAGGAAATGCAAATGGAAATAAAAGATTTTTTTGAATTCGGCGCTAAATTTAACTCTTCGATATTACAGGCTGGACCTGTTGGATTAAAAAAAGATAAAAATGGCATAAATGGCCATATAAATCTAATTAAAGGAAATTATGGCGAAATTGATTTTCCTGTCATATTTAAACAAGATTATGGGAAAAAACTAGCTGATATATTAGGCGCGGGGCATGCTAGCCTGTACTTAGTTTCTGATAGAATGAAAACTATTCTAGAAGATCATCAAATAACCGGATGGAAAACATTTCCTATTAAGCTTTATGATAAGAAAAAAAATGAAATCTTAGGCTATCACGGGTTTTCTGTTACGGGTCGCTGTGGCCCTATTCATGATGAATTGGCAGAAATCGTTGACAGACAAAGCGTTCCTAATGGGCCTATCTATCAGGTCTATAAAGGAGTCTATGTCGGACTAGATAAATGGGATGGGGCAGATTTCTTCATTCCCGATGAAACTACATTTTTCATAGTCACAAAAAAATTAAAAACACTATTAGAAGATAATAAAATCACAAATTTAGAATTTAACAACTTAATGGAAATAGAGATAGATGTTTGTGATTAAAACGCAGAATAGTCAACGACATGCCCACCATGTTTTTCCTCAGGGTCACCAAAAATATTTTCTTGAAGCCGGTATTAACATTCATGACCCTAAGTATTTATCTTGGAGGAGTGCATCCCCCCATCTAAAAAATGCTAAGAGTTATAATGCTAAATGGCTGGAATTTAGAGAAGTTTATCCAAATGCTCCAGCAGATCAAATCTTACAAAGGGGAAAAGAAATAATGTCTGAATGTGGTGTGCCAATTAATTTTTAACAAAGGAAATAAAAGTGGAAGTGAAAGATTTTTTTGATTTTAGCAGTAAATTGCTTTCGTCTACATTTCAGGCTGGTCCTATTGAGTTAAAAAAAGATGAAAATGGAATAGATGATGAATATAATTTAATTAAAGGAATATATAATGGCATTAATTTTCCTGTCATTTTTAAACAAGATAGTGGAAAGAAATTAACAGATGTACTTGATACAGGATGGTCTCCTCTTTATTTAATTTCTGATAGAATGAAAAGTATCTTAGAAGATTGTCAAATAACCGGATGGAAAATGTTTCCTATTAAGCTTTATAATAAGAAAAAAAATGAAATCTTAGGCTATCACGGGTTTTCTATTACAGGTCGCTGAGGCCCTATTGATTATCAAAAAGCAGAAATTGTTGACAGACAAAGCGTTCCTAACGGGCCTATATATCAAGTCTATAAAGGGTTGTATGTAGGGCTAGACAAGTGGGATGGGACTGATTTCTTTATTCCAGATAAGAAATTATTCATCATAGTTACTAAAAAACTAAAAACACTGTTAACAGACAATAAAATAACAAATTTAGAGTTTAAAAACTTAATGAAGGTAGAGATCAACGTTCGAAATGTATTTAAGTAAGAAGATTATTTATGCAAGAAGGCAGACGAATTATGTCTGAATATGGGATGTCAGTTAACTTTTAATATGGAAATAAAAGATTTTTTTAGAATAGCATTTATTTCTTCTGTATTGCAGGCTAGCGCAAATAGATAGGTGTGTTTTGCAGAGGAGTCCATCTTATTAATTTGTTAAAATAAAAAATCGTCATTCTAGTAGTGAAAAACAACAAAAATCTAAGTTTTTGGAGTTTTTCCATCGAAGGTCACCCGTCACCTATAAATGCAGTTGAAGCCTGGGGGTGTAAAAGTTGGTTTTAGGAAATACCTTGATTTAGTTAGGAAATGCGGATATTATCTGGGTCATCTTTTAACAACAAGGAGCGGCGCAAAAGGCGTTGATGTAATATGAAAAAATATATTTGTACATTTTTAGGGTTTTCTTCTTTATTTTCTTTGCAAGCCTTTGCAGATGATGCTACAGCTGCAAAGCAAGGTATGCCTCAAACATTAGTGATTATGGGTATGGCTGCTGTTTTCTTTTATTTTATTTTGTGGAGACCGGAACAAAAAAGAAGAAAGCAAGCTGAAGCGCAAAGATCCTCTATGAAAATAGGAGATAAAATTACTGCTATGGGAATTATTGGTACGTTATCTGCTATTCAAGAGAAGACAATTATTTTAAAAATGGTTGACGGTTCTAAAATTGAAATGCTTAAAACTTGTATTACTGACGTACAAGATTCTAGCCCAGAAGTAAAAGTTGAAGACAGCTCTTCTTAAATAAAAAAAGCCCCTAAGTTCTTTAGGGGCTTTTGCTTGGTTATTTCACTAGTTTTTCTAATACTCTATTAGATCGTAAAACAAATTCCGATAGCTTAGATGGATCGAGCTCTCTTTGAGAAAGAAGAGAGAGTTCATAAAGCTGTGTAATAAGATCTTTTGCTAGATCAGGATCTTTTGCATTGAGCTCTGGTAAAGAATTTATTAGCTTGCTATTTGTATTGACGACGAATTTTTTCTTGTCAAATAGAGCGGACGGCATTGTCTGCTTAGATAGAGCCATATATTCTTTCATACGGCGCATATCTTCTCCAACCACAATAAAGCCGGGAAGAGTATCGGAAGCTAGGCTTTTAGCTTCTACTTCTACATTGTCGCTTGCTAGTTTTTCCTGAAATAGTTCAGATAGCTTTGTAGCGTCTGTTTTGCCGTCGGCATCTACAGTAGAGCTGTCTTTAGACGTATCTAAAATGGAAGCATCGATATCTCCATCGATTCGTTGGAATTGCACTCCTGATTTTTTACGCTCTAGAGCGCTCATTAAAGTGGTATCTAAAGGAGAACTTATATAGAGCACTTCAATACCTTTTTCTTTGTAAAGATCAAGGAAGGGGGAAGTGTGCTTGTCATCCATTGTATAGAATATTTTGTTTTTAAGAGTTTCTCCGTTTCTTGCTATATACTCATCAATTGTAGTCCATTCATCTTTTGTGTTTTTCCAGATCAAGCATTCTTCGGCTTTTTCATGAAATTTCTCATCCTGAATCATCCCCAGTTTGACAATAAATTCAATATCAGACCAGATTTTAATAAATCCTTCTTTATCAGATTGATAAAAAGAGCTTAATTTGTCAGCGACTTTTTTAGCAATGTGTGTAGAAAGTTGTCTGACAGTTTTATCCATCTGAAGATAGCTTCTAGATACATTTAGTGGGATATCAGGACTGTCTATAGCGCCTTTTAAAGCTGTTAAATAGTCAGGAATAAGGTCTTTACAGTTATCTGATACAAATACTCTGTTGCAAAATAGTTTTATCCTGCTATCTTCCCATTCGAATTTTTTTTGTACTTTAGGAAAGTATAGGATCCCTTTAAGGTTAAAAGGGTAGTCCACGTTTAAATGAATCCAAAAAATAGGATCTTGATCCATGGGGTATAGGGCGCGGTAAAATTGCAAGTATTCCTCTTCTGTACAGGAACTTGCAGGCTTGAGCCAAAGAGGATCCTTACTATTTATATGGGTGCCATTTAAGAAAATAGGAAAAGGAAGAAAGGAACAGTATTGTTGTAGGATTTCACGAATTTTAGACTCTTCTAAGAACTCTTCACTGGCCTCATCAATATCGAGAATAATATCAGTTCCTCTATTTTCACGCTCTCCCTTATCTATATTGTATTCTGTGCCACCGTCACAGGACCAGGAGACAGCTTCGGAGCCTGATCTATAAGAGAGGGTGTTTAAGGATACTTTTTGAGAGACCATATAAGCAGAGTAAAAACCGAGACCAAAGTGACCTATTATCTGATCTTTTTCATTTTCTGATTTGTACTTATTTAAAAAGTCTTCTGCTCCAGAAAAAGCAATTTGTGCAATATATTTTTCTACTTCTTCTGCATTCATTCCAATGCCGGTATCTGAGAAGATGAGTTGTTTTTTTTCTTTATCTATGCGGACTTCGATTTTTAAATCTTCATCAAGGACTTCCATTTCTCCTTGATCTCGAAGTACGCGGCATTTGCCTAGAGCGTCGCAGGCATTAGAAACAAGTTCTCGAATAAAGATATCTTTTTCTGAGTAAAGCCATTTTTTTATAATAGGTAGAATGTTTTCTGTGTGAACTTTAAGTTGAGCTTTTGCCATAAAACTTTCCTTGGTTAAATTTAATAAATTGAACAAGCACAGAATACCTCTGTTTTTTTTATGTGTCAATAGGTGATTTTATTGTTTTAATAGTCTTCTGAGGGTAATTTTTTATTAACTATTTTAGTTAAATAAGAGGCAGGGTCATCTATAGTAATTTTTAATTAACAAGTTGTTTTGAATAGCAATTTCTTTACAAAGAGTGGAAGAGATGGTTAGGTATATAGACAAAAGAGAAGTTTTCCTGTGGTATGTAAAGCTTTAGCTGCTTTTAGCTAAAGCGTTGGCTGTCTTATTGATTTCTTTTGTCGGATTTTTGTATTTCTCTAAATTTCTCTGTTAGAATTTAGTTGTTGAATAAAATGCATAGTTAGTTTGTCTGCAGGTTTTTCTGGGGTCTTTGACAAGTCTATAAGCTGATTTAAAAAGAGCTTGTTGTTTATAAGTAGCTGTGTGATTTTAGGCTCTAGAGCGTCTATGGAAGCTTCCTCTTTTGCTAAGGATTTCTTTGCGAAATATTTGGCGGCAATTCCGACTACTGCGCCAGCAGTTAGGCAGAGACTTATAGCTAATAAAGATCCGCTGAGAGCTCCTCCCGTTAGGAGAGTTAACTTTACCACTAGGTCGATTCGCAGCGCGGTGAATATGAATGAACAACCAATCACAGCTGCTCCTACAAGTAGGGGAACGTCTGCAGAAAATTCTTTTATTTCCTTTAAACCTGCTATTTTTTGCGTGAAATCTGTAATCGTGCTTGTTAGTTCACTAGGGCTCTGCTGAGGGTATTTTTCACATAGGTTTTTTATTGTACTTAACTCATGAATTTTAGCTCTAAGGTTTAGGTCTATTGTAGGAGGGGATTCAGATCCTGAGAGGAGGTCTGCTTCTTTAAATGACCAAACAAAATCGGTTGGGATTGAATCGGATAACCATGATGTGCCGAACCCTGACATATTACACCTCTTTTTATTGTTAATAATAATTTGTAATCAGTATGATTATTTAATTAATTCGCATTAATTTCAATTCATTTATTAATTATATGTAAAGACGGATTGCGTGGATTTTGTGCAAGTTATTGGTTATTAGACAGTTGGATGTTTAGTGGTTTTTTTAAGTTTTATGGGTTTTTGAAGCCGCCATGTTAGATTATAGCTCGTCCCAAGATAATGATAAAACTTTTTTTATATCGGAGCTTTTTGTTTGAAGCATTAACAACCTATCTAAGCCAACAGCTACGCCGCAGCAGGGAGGGATTCCTTGAGAGAGGGCTTCAAGAAACTTTTCATCTATTGGTAAGGGGAATTTGCCGGCAAGGTGTCGCTTTTGAGAGGCTTCAAGCAGTCTTTGTTTTTGCTGGGTTGCATCTATTAGCTCTAAATACCCATTGGCTAGCTCTATTCCTTGGTGGTAAATTTCAAAACGTTTAGCTACAAGCTCCCCTTCTTTTAGCTCTGTTTGCGCAAGGGCTGCTTGTGATGCCGGATAATCTAGGAGTATTAATAGCCCATCTTTCCCTAGGTTTGGCTCTACAAGGCATCCCATAAGAAGATGTAAGAGGTCTTCTTTATCCCAGGAGGCTCCTGTGGATATTTCTATGTTCTCCCTTTGAATTCGTTTTATGAGGTCTTCTTTAGAAGCTTTTAGATAATTTAGGCCGGTATACATGAAAAAAGCCTCTTTATAGGATAAAAGAGTGTGAGGTATGTCTCCTAAAAAAAGCTTTATGAAGGATGCTGTTTCTTCTATAAATGTAGGGAAGGACATGTTTATGCGGTACCATTCCACCATCGTAAATTCGGGGTTGTGACGGGGACTTAGCTCTCCTTGTCTAAAAACGTGGCTCATTTGAAAGATATCACCAGATCCAAGGGCGAGGAGTCTTTTCATGGCGTATTCGGGCGAAGAATGTAGGTAACCTAGGTTCTGGGTATCTAATTGAACGGCTAGAATGTCGATGTGCTCATCGATGGGCGCTGTTTTACTAAGCAGGGGGGTGTCTACTTCTAAGACGGATCTTTCTAAAAAAAAAGAGCGCACTTTTTGAAAAGCTAGAGCGCGCTCTCTTAATAAGAAAATCTTAGAGTCTGGAGACATATTCTCCGGTTCTCGTGTCTACTTTAATTTTCGTGCCTTCTTCAATAAAAATAGGCACCTGAATTTTAGCTCCGGTATTTGTCGTTGCCTGTTTCAAAACACGTCCAGAGGTGTCTCCTCGGATGCCTGGAGCCGTTTCTACGATGGTCATCTCTAAGAAAGTAGGAGGTTGCACGTCTATAGGCTGTCCTTTATAGAACACGATGTTGTATAATAATTCTTCTAAAAGCCACTGCTCTGTTTCTTGTAAAGAGCTTAAAGGCACGGATACTTGTTCAAAGGTATTATCGTCCATAAAGATGCAGTTATCAGCTTCTTTATATAGCATACGCATTTTCATTTCTTCTACGTCAGCTAGGTCTAGTTTTTCTCCGGATTTAAAGGTTTTTTCTACAACCCGATTTGTGAGGAGATGTTTTAATTTAACGCGGTTAAAAGGTTGTCCTTTACCGGGTTTTACAAATTCATTACTTACCATAGTGTAGGGTTCTCCCTCTACTTCTACTTTAAGGCCTGCTCTAAATTCATTGCTATTAACTTGTTGTGCCATAGAATATCCTAAGATGTATTAAAAAGTGATCAGACATATTCTAAATCAGAGCTTGATTGTGGACAATCATTTTCTGGATCTTTGCGGGTGTTTTTGTGGATCTCCTTTGTAAGGGAGAGTATCTGGGCGCTTTGCTTTATGAGGGTGGCAAGAGCTTCGGAAGAGCCAGTACTGAGGGCAAGCAGCTCTACAAGTTTTGCTGTCAGCGCAGTGGGGTCTAGGTCGTCAAAATATTTTCTAAAAAGTGCTTTAGTTTCTTCTTCATCTGCGTGAAAAGAATTTATTATACAGTTTTGCAGGTCGATAAGATCGATTTTTAGCCTAGTGAAATTAAGAGAAGTCTGGGCTTCAAATTCTGTTCTTTCGGCAATGGCTTTAGTGAGATAGTCTACTGAGCATTGTAAACGATCAAGTTCCTTGCGCATATCTGCTCTTTGGTTTTCTGCTCTTGTGTGTAAGCATTTAGCGGTGAAAAATAAAAGGGTGGTGATAGCAAAAAGAGGACTAGTGAAAGTCCCTCTGAAAACAAGGGAGCATAGTAGGCCTATTAAAGATAACGTAATTCCGGAGGAGTATATATGAGAAGAAAGATCAAGAGACTCACAACAGGATTGTAAGAAGTTCATACATCTTGCAAAAAGAGCATAGAGGTTAGTGCCGGAACTGGTGGCATTTCGGAAGTAAGAGGAAGACGGTAACGAAGTGGACGGGAAAAATAGCATAAAGGTCCGAAGTTTTTATTCTGAATAAGATAGAAAAATACTTGTTTTTTATAAAGAAGTTTGTGGTGTATATGTAAAAAAAAGGAAGGATGCGGTTTATCTGCCACGTAGCAGAGACTTATTGGTTGCTTACATGAGGATTGATAGTACGATGCATGAAGAATTGTTTGCTAAAGAGACGCTAGAAAGATATGCAGGCTGTGAAGCTTCACTTTTTCAGCCTAAGTTGATTCTAACAAATTTCCCTCGGTATGTGGAGTACTTTTCGCGCTCAAGAGGAGTTCCTATACAAGAAGGTTCCGTATTTAAAGTAGCTCATGCTCCTAAAGAGGGAGTGAGCATCTTAGATTTTAAAATAGGATCTCCTGCAGCGGCGCTTGTTATAGATCTTTGCTCTTTTTTACCTTTTAAAGTAAGTCTTTTTTTAGGTATGTGTGGAGGACTTAGAAGAAGATATGTAATCGGGGAATACTTGGTGCCTGTCGCTAGCGTGAGAGGAGAGGGGACTTCTGATTTTTACTTTCCTGCAGAAGTGCCAGCTCTAGCTAACTTTTTAATGCAGAAAGCGGTGACGGATGTCTTGGAAGCAGAGAAGGCTAGCTATCATATAGGGATCACTTACACAACCAATATGCGCTTTTGGGAGTTTAATGAGGATTTTAAAAATCGACTTAAAATTACGAAAGCGCAGGCAATTGAAATGGAGTGCGCTACTTTATTTGCAGCTAGCTACAAGAGGAAATTTACCATGGGTGCCCTTCTTTTAATTTCAGACCTGCCTCTAAATACGGATGGGATTAAGACAAAAAAAAGCTCAGAATCCGTGTATGATAAATATATGCCGGATCATGTGGAAAAAGGCATTGCTATTTTAAATCGAGCAAGTGAGCTGCAAGACCTTAAAGTAAAAGGCTCTTATAGATCTAAAGAAGCGACTCCTCGTATAGATGGGTAGCTAGCATAATGTGATTATTAAAAGATTAAGGATTTTTCTTCAGGGTTTTGGAAGAGGTGGCCTGAGTAAGTGAAATCGTGATATTTTAGTTTATTGTATTTATTTAAAAATGTATTTTGATGTTTTGTGTATAAACACCAGGGTATATTCATGTCTAAAAATAGTTTTCAACTGTCTTATAAATCCCTTTGGATGGGATTGTCTCTTTTTTTTCTTTGTCCGATATATTCTTTTAGCGCTACAAAAACTGTTACGAATTCTAATGATGCAGGAAGTGGAAGCTTAAGAGATGCTATTAATACAGCGGCTTCTGGTGATATTATTGAGTTAAGTCAGCGTGCTGGAACGACAATTACTTTAACGACAGGTGTTTTATCTGTTAAAAATAAAAGCATAACTATTCAAAATAGTAGCTCAAGTGCAAGCCCTGTAGTTATTAGTGGAAATAATTCTAGACCTGTTTTCTATGTAAACTCTAGCGGTAGTATGACCCTAAAGAAAGTGACGTTATCTAAGGGGTTAGCTAAAGGGGGATTTGGAGGAGGAGGGGGAGGGGGAGCCGGCGGCGGTGGTGGCTTTGGAGGTGCTTTATTTGTAGATAATGGCGGGGTGGCGGCCCTTGAAGCTGTTACTTTATCGGAAAATAAGGCGCAAGGAGGCGTCGGAGGGACCTATGGGGTGAGCAATCCATGTTATGGTGGCGGCGGAGGGGCTGGCGGTAGTGACGGTCCCCGCGGCACTACAATATCAGATAGTTATCAAGACGGAGCTGGTGGTGGTGGTGGTGGGTGGGGAGAAGGAAATGGAGGAGGTGCTGCCGCTTGTACGGCTTCTGGAGGAAGCGGTATAAGCGGAAATGGAGGAGGTTGCAACTCTAGTAATTGTAATGGTGGCGCACCCTCTTCTTCTGGAGGGGGCGGTGGCGGCGGTGGGTGTAAAACTGCAAACGGAGGCGGAGGGGGATTTGGAGGAGGAGGAGGCGGCGGAGGAAGCGGAGCCGGTAATCCCAATTCTTCGGCAACGGGTGGGTATGGAGGATTTGGAGGCGGAGGTGGCGGAACATCTTTCGGCAACGGACAGGTTGGCGGCTATGGAGGAGGTGCTGGCGACTCTGGAGGGGGAGGAGGCGCTGGTTTTGGTGGGGCTATTTTTGTGCGACAAGGCGGTTTCCTTACTTTAAATGATGCTATAGTTTTTTCTGGTAATAGCGTCGTAGCCGGCGGTGGCGGTAGTGGAGGAGGAGCCGCCGGTACTACAGCAGGCCCTGATGTTTTTTTGAATTCGGGGGCTACTTTGACATTTCGTCCTGCAGCAAATATGACATTTTCTTCTGTTATAGCAGCTGACAATATAACTTCTAGTGGAGGTGTTATATTGGACGCTACTAGTTCTGACGTTACTTTAATATTAACAGCAGCCAATACATATATGGGTGGAACAACCCTTAAAAAGGGGACTTTGCAGGTCTCAAGTATTGATAACATGGGACGTAATGGACAGCCCATAGTCCTTTCAGGAGGAACTTTATTTGCACAAGGGGATATTTCCCCTTCAGGAGCTGTCTCTGTAACAAATAGTTCTACTATTTCAACAGCTTCAGGAAAAACAACAAAGTTTACTGGCACCTTGACAGGGTCAAATGGAGAAACTTTGTCTTTAATTGGCCCGGGGACGAATTCTCTTTTGGGCGTCGCTGTAAATGACGCTGATAGTTTTATAATAACCGGAGTGATAGGAGGGTCGCAGTTATTAAATAAAATAGGCACGGGTACGTTGACTTTAGTAGATAATAATACATATACGGGGGGTACGACTGTTTCTGGTGGAACTCTTAAGGTTAGCTCTATTAGCAATATAGGAGGCAGTGGAAAAGTTATTAATCTTTCGGGTGGCACCTTATATACAACAGGAGATTTGACTACCTCGGGGGCTTTAAATGTTACTGCAAATTCTACGCTTTCAACGGAGGCCGGTAAAACATCGACTTTTACGGGAACTTTGACGGGATCGAAAGATAAAACGTTGACTTTGAGTGGCAGTGGCATAAATTCTTTTTCTACCGTAACAGTGAATAATGCGGATACATTTACGATAAGTGGCTCTATAGGAGGATCCCAGTTACTTAGAAAAACAGGAACTGGAGTTCTAAGCTTAACGGGAAGTAATACGTATACAGGAGGGACGAGCGTTATTGCTGGCACTCTAAAAGTAAATAGTGACGCTAGTATAGGAGGGGTCTCTTTGAGCTTGGAAGGAGGAACTCTTACCTGTGATAATGGAACCTCTTCCATGACGTTTAGCAAAGATATTAACGTAACAAGTACTTCTTACATTACAACAGCTTCAGGAAAGACATCGATTTTTACGGGGACTTTGACAGGATTCAATGGTAAAACGGTGACTTTAAGTGGGGCAAATTCTTTAAATATCGTGGCTGTAAATAATGCAGATAGTTTTACCTTAGCAGGAATAATAAGCGGGGTGCAGCTACTACAAAAAACAGGCACAGGTACCCTGGTTTTAACAGGAGCTAGTACTTATACCGCAGGGATAGCTATTACTAATGGGACTGTTTCAATTAACAGTGATACCATATTGCCAAATGGAAACATTACACTAGGTTCTTCTAGTACTAGCGGTAGTTTGCTGACAAGTGCAAATATCATAATGTCTCAAAGTAAGGTTATTACTATAGAAGCTGCCGGTGGTATCTTCAAGCCTAATTCAGGGACAACTCTTACTTTAGATAATAGTGTGAATGGTATTAGTGGGCCTGGAACCCTTATTTTAAATGGATCTGGAACCCTACTTTTACAGGGAACAGGAACAAATACCTACTTGGGAGGAACAACAATTTCTTCAGGAGTTTTAAAGGTTATGTCCTCGGGGGCTTTGCCCTCTTCGGGCAATATGATAAATGATGCAGCCTTACAGTTTGGATCTAGCTCTAGTGTAAGTTATGCTGGGGATATCAGTGGAAGAGGATCTTTAACACAACTAGGTACCGGAGTATTGACATTATCTGGAAATAATACGTATTCGGGAGTAACGACTATTAGCTCCGGAACAATTCAAATTAGCTCTATTGATAATATAGGTGGTAGCGGTAGATCGATCACTCTTTCTGGAGGAACTTTACTTGCGTCAGGAGATGTGACTACTTCAGGATCTTTGAGTGTAACTAATAGCTCTACTATTTCTGTGGACGCAGGTAAGATGGCGATCTTTACAGGAAACGTAACGGGATCTAAAGACAAGATATTGACATTAAGCGGAAGCGGTACAACCTCTTTTGCTACTATAACTGTGAATAGCTCTGATGTCTTTACAATCAATGGATCGATAGGTGGGGCTCAAAAGCTCGATAAAGAAGGGACTGGGACCTTAGTTTTAACAGGAAATAATACGTATTCCGGTGGGACACAGTTTAGCTCAGGAACTATTAAAATTAGCTCTATTGCTAATATAGGGGGGAGTGGGCAGCCTTTGAGTTTTTCTGGGGGAATGTTAACTGTATTAGGAGATATTACCACTTCGGGCAGTGTGGATATATTCTATAGTGCTACTATTACTGTAGATGCGGATAAAACAGCTACTTTTACAGGGCCGCTGACGGGATTTGGGGGTAGAACATTAACGTTGAGTGGATCTGGGGTAACTTCCCTTGGAACTATAGCCGTTGACGAAACAGACACTTTTACTATAAGTGGTATTATAGGGGGAGCGCAGCTGCTTCAAAAAATAGGGACAGGAACATTGAGCCTTGTAAGTAGTAATACCTATATGGGAGGAACGCTCATTGCTGAGGGAGCCATCTCAACGAGTGCAGATGCAAAAATACCTAAAGGAAATATTACTTTAGGATCTCCTACCACAGCGGGCTTTTTACTAACAACGGCGAGTTTTTCCCTATCTCAAAATAAGGTGATTACCATCGATGCTGGAGGTGGAGGATTTAAGCCTAATTCGGGGACAACGCTTACTGTAGATAATACGTTAAATGGTATTACAGGATCAGGAATCCTTATTTTAAATGGCGCCGGAACCGTAGTCTTACAAGGAACAGGGACTAACACATACTTAGGGGGGACAACAATTTCTCAAGGGATTCTTAAGATTGTGACGCCAGGAGCTATCCCTACTTCGGGAAACGTAATAAATAATGGGGTTTTACAATTTGCAAGTAGCTCTGATATCACCTATGCAAAAGACATTAGTGGAACAGGTTCATTTACACAATTAGGATCTGGTGTAGTAACTTTGTCTGGAAATAATACATATTCCGGAGGGACAACTATTAGTGCTGGAACCTTGAAGATTAGCTCTATTAGCAACATAGGTGGCAGTGGAAGGGCTATCAACCTCTCAGGAGGAACTTTACTTGTTGCCGGCAATATTACAACTTCAGGAGCTTTAAATATCACAAATAACAGCACTATTGCAACGGACCTAGAAAAAGTAGCTACATTTACCGGCACTTTAACAGGCTCTAATGGGAAAACAGTTACTTTAAGTGGAAGTGGGGTAAATGCTTTTTCTAAGGTAAAAGTAAATGGTACAGATTCATTTACTATAGCTGGAGTTATGGGAGGATCTCAAAATTTAGTAAAGTCTGGCGATGGCACTTTGATTTTAACAGGAGTAAATACCTATACCGGGCAAACAGTGATTCAAGCAGGAGCCATTTCTATTGCAAGCGCAGGACAACTTGGTGGTGGAGGGATTATCAGTTTGCAGACGAGTGGGATTTTACGGGCTACAGGGAGCTCTACTTTAAGTAATCCTGTGTCTCTTGTAGTTGGCAATTCCGGAGGAATTGATGTTGTAGGTAGCGGAGTGACCCTTTCCCTTGAGGGTGCTATTGAAGGCGACGGGGACTTAAATAAATTAGGTAGTGGGATTCTTGTTTTGAGCCAAGAAACAACGTATACGGGAGTGACAAATGTAACTGCTGGAATAGTTGAAATGAAAGAAAATGCTGTCATGTATCCAGAAAGCTCTATAGGGTTTGTGACGGTATCTAGCGGCGCTACTTTAAACGGAAATACGCCTACTGCGGGGGCAGTGCCGATTGTAAATGGAAATGTCGATGTATATGGCACTTTAAGCGGTAGTTTGGAAGTAAATGGGGCTGTCACTAGTTTTAGTGGAGCGACCGTACAAATAGGAAACTCTCCGGGTACTATTAGCGTGGAAAGTGTTAGTTTAGGCTCCGGTTCTACAGTAACAGTTTTTGTGGGACCTCAAGGAGCTTCTCTTTTAAATATAGCAGGGGGACTCGTAATAGCCCCTGATATCTCTTTAGTTATAGACGTAGACTTAGTAGATTCTTTTATACCTATTGGAATCCCTGAGGAGATTATTGCCTACGCAGGTGTTTCAGGAACATTTGCTAACGTGAGATTTAATACGCCTTTTATTACGGGAATAGTAAATTATGATGTTAATGATGCTACAGTGACCCTTAGTTACGTGAATCCTGGCGATTTAAATCTTACAGGAAATGCGTTAAGTGTAGCAGAAGCTATTTATAAAACAGCTGTTTTAGAAAAAGGAAAGGTGCCGCTTCCCTTAGCTTTGCTTCTCTCAATGAATCCGGATGAGGTTTCCTCTGCATTTAATCAGATGCAGCCTTCCCTTTTTAAAGGGCTTACGATTGCACAAGAAAATAGTGCTATTAAAGTAGTTGATTCGATTGAGTATCGGATCCAAAGTGCATTAGATAGTAGGTACTGTTGCAGCGCAAAGGAGGCTGAGCCATTTCATGTGTGGATAGATGGAATAGGAGAAGCTTTTAGCCAACATTCTGTCCAATATGCAAAAAGCCCGCAGGTAGCATACCAGGAAAATATGGGTGGTGGAGTTGTTGGAGCAGACTATCATTTTAAGGAGTATTTTTATGTAGGTGCTCTTGGAGCATATACGGCTTCTGATGTTAAGTGGAGTGAAAATCAGGGGAAAGGGAGGGTTAAAAGTGGTTACGCCGGACTTTATTTTTCTGTATTAAGTCAGTATGCTTATACTAATATTTCTTTTATAGAAAGTTGGAGCCATTTTACTGAGAATAGGAATCTTATATTCCCCTTACAGACAGTATCAGCAAGCAGTAGTCACGGAGGAGAGCAGTCTTGCTCTCATCTTGACGCAGGATTTACTTTTGGATGGAACTGTTTTAAAATAAGACCGTTTGATTCGCTAGATTATCTTGTGCAAAGAGAAGGAGGTTTTAGAGAAAAAGGAGCTGCAAAGTTAAATTTAGCTGTTAGAAAAAGTCGCTCTACTTTTTTACGCAACGAGCTTGGATTGAACTTTTCTGGCTGTTTTTCTATAAGATCTAGCAGTTGGACTATTGCCCCTAAAATTAGCTGGGTAAGAGAAATTAGGGCTACAGGGTCTCACTACACAGCAGAGTTTTTAGGCACAAATGTTCCCTTTACAGTAACCGGATATTTTCCTAATCGTAGTCTACTGTCTCCTGGAATTAGGCTAACAGGAAATTGTATGGGGGATCTTATTACTATGAGTCTTTATTATGATGGAGAATTTACAAAAGGGTACAGAGATCATTTCTATGGCGGCGAGGTGAGATTTGGATTTTAACCAGAGACCCTAGGAGTCCAGTTTTTAAGGGACTCTGTGACTTTTTGTTCAAAGATAGCGAGATCTTTTAATGGCGGTAGCGGGAATGTTTCTTTGGCTACTGTTTTTAGAATTTGTTTTTCTGCTTGAAATGTGAACTTATCGAATTTGAGCTTTAGGATTTGTAAAGAGGAGGCAAGTACACGGATACGAGAGAAAAGAATAAGTAGGCTAACTTGTTTGGGAGCAGGCCCAAAGCGGTCTGTTAGCTCCCTGGAGATTTCGTCCACTTCTTGAGAAGAGGAAGCGTTGCCAAGTCGGTAATAGAGCTCCATGCGTAAACTTGATTCGTTAATGTAGTCGGAGGGAAGCCTTGCATCAAAGGCAAAATCCATTCTTGTTTCTATAAACTGGACAGGCTTTTTCTTTTTAAGGGCTTCTACAGCTTTTTTAAGTAGCTTGCAGTAAAAGTGAAAGCCAATTGCAGAGATCTGGCCTGATTGCTGCACCCCTAAAATATCTCCTGCACCACGCATTTCTAAATCTCTTAAGGCAATTTTCATGCCAGCGCCATGTCCGGAGCTTTCTGCTAGGGATTGGAGCCTTTGCCTTGAAAGCTCAGGGAGGGTTTGATTTTTAGGAGTAAGGAAATACGCATAAGCTGGTTTATTCCACCTACCGACCCTGCCTCTTAGCTGGTAGAGGTCAGCCATACCAAAAAGGTCGGCTCTATCAATAAAAATAGTGTTTGCATTGGGGATATCAATGCCGTTTTCTATAATCGTTGTTGCAACAAGTAAATCTGCTTCCCCTGTTTTAAAACAGTGAAATACGGTGTCTATTTCATCAGCTGACATTTGTCCATGCCCCACTACTATTTTTGCTTCTGGCACTAGCTTTTGGATCTCTTCAGCAACGCGGTGTATAGTCTCTACTCTATTATGGATAAAAATGGCTTGACCATCTCTAGAAAACTCTCTTAATAACCCTGTCTGTATAAGAGTATTATCTTTTTCTGTTAAGATACTTTTAATGGGGAGTCTATCTTGTGGAGGCGTATTGATCTCAGAAAGGTCTCTTGCGCCTATTAAAGACATGTAAAGAGTTCTAGGTATTGGAGTAGCAGATAATGTGAGACAGTCTACCCCTGATTTTAACCCTTTTATATGTTCTTTAGCGCGAACTCCAAAGCGTTGCTCTTCATCTATGATAAGAAGGCCGAGGTCTTTGAAGTTGATATCTTTACTAATAAGTCGATGCGTCCCTATTAAGATGTCAATAGAGCCTTCTTTTAGTTTTTGCATCGTTTCTTTGGCTTTTTTAGCAGAAGAAAATCGAGAAATGATAGCGATTTCAATGGGAAAATTAGCCATACGCGCTATAAATGTTTCATAGTGTTGCATCGCTAAGACTGTTGTAGGGACAAGCACGGCAACTTGTTTCCCTCCGTCTATGACTGCTTTAAAAGCAGCCCTCATGGCAACTTCTGTTTTTCCATAGCCCACATCTCCACAGATTAAACGGTCCATAGCTTTCTGGGAACACATGTCTTTTTTGATGGCAGCAATTGCTTTAAGCTGGTCCTCTGTTTCAAAAAAAGGAAATTCCTCTTCGAATAATTGCATGTCGGTAGAGTCTTCAGGATAGCAAAATCCTGGAGAAGCCACACGCTCTGCCGTTTTTTGTAAAAGCTCTTTGGCGTATCCTTCAATGGAGCTTTGTGCGTCAAGGCAGATTTTATGCCATTTTTTCGATCCAAGAGTGCTAAAGGCGGGCTTTTCCTCCCTGGACCCTATATAGCGGTTAATGAGGTGAGATTCGGAAACGGGCACGTATAGTTGGCTGTTTTCAGCATATTCAATTTGGAGATATTCGGTATCTTCTCCTAGATGATTTTGTTTTTGTGCTATTCCTAGGAATTTACCGATACCGCTATGTATATGAACAACAACATCTCCTGGACTTATTTGGTGAAACTCTGAAGAGGGTGTGTGGTAGCTGTTTCTCCACCCTTCTCTACGTACTTTATAGCGATGGGTAAGCTCTGCTGCTGGAATGCATGCTAGGTTGATATCTTCTAGTACAAAGCCTCTAGCTAGATATCCTAAGTCAAAAGATGTGTTTTTAGGTAAGGGGATTTTAAGCTGTGAGAATTTTTCTTTGATCATGGTTTCTTCGGGAGGACCACTGACTGTAAAATGTATGGTTAGAGGGTTTTTGGTGTGAGCTCCTATGCCATGTAGTATTTCTTCCATAGTGGAAGCGGCTGTATTTTCAAATCTGCTAAAAAAATCGGATATCTCTTTAAACGGATGGCTCCACCTACAAGAGGAAAGGGGCTTAGTAGAATCAAAAAAATGGAAAGAAAGCGGTTGAAATGGATGTTTACGGGTGTGAAATTTTCTGCCCGTTTTGCCTTCTAAAACGACATTAGAGAGCTCTTCTACTTGATGTTTTAAAAAAAATAAATGATGAAAGTTGGGAAGCTGCTCCAACAGGTTTTCTAAGGTAAATAGCAGCTTATCCTGGGAGTGAATTAGAGATTTTAGAGCAACATAAGAGTCTTCTATAGCAAGAAGATCATCAAAAATAATAATTGTATTAGGTCCGAGGTATTCTAAGAGAGAAGCCGCTTTTTTTTCCTTTTTAAGGAAGCTCCACTCTGAGGCGGGACAAAGAAACATGCTATCTACTTTTTTTATAGATGTTTGGCCTATAGGATCGTAGATGCGAATGCTTTCTATGACATCACCGAAGAAGTCAATTCTATAAGGATTTTTTGAGGCGATGGGAAAGATGTCTATAAGCCCACCACGTATGGCAAACTCTCCTTTATCTGCTGCAATAGGGCAGCGTCGATATCCTAAATTTATAAGTAGTTCTGGAAGAGCGCTAAAGGAAGTTGTTTTTCCTACTTGTAAAAGACTACAAAAAGAAGTCAAGCTTTTAGGACTTAGTATTTTTTGCATTAAACTCTGTATAGGGCAGTGTACAATACAAGGAGTTTTTGTAGTTGTTAGCTTATGCAGGATTTCTATTCTTTTGCCTGAAATATCTATGCTTGGAGGGATTTCTTCTCCAGGAAGGGTTTCCCAAGGAAGGAAGTCTAGGATCTCTTTATTAAAAAAAGAAAAAGCATCTAAGAAGCGGTCGTCTTTTTTCCCGGATAGAATAAGAATGTTTTTTTGCGTGGCTTGCTGTAGTAAAATCGTTAATATAGCCTTGGGGGTATCCCAAAGATGTTCTATTAAGATAGAAGGGGTGTTTTTTACCCCCTCGATCAGCTCTTGTATGGTAGGGCTTTTTAAAGCTTCTTTTAACAAAATGCCTCGACTTTATTTTTTGCTGAAGCTAAAGCTTCTGCGAGGCCTTCCGGGTTTTTCCCTCCAGCCTGTGCTAAGTCAGCTTTTCCTCCTCCACTGCCTTGAATATAAGAAGAGAGTTCTTTAATAAGAGAGCCTGCTTGTATGCCTTTAGCTTGGAGCTCTTTGCTTACTTTTACTAAAAGGTGACACTTGACGGAGCTTTCTTTGGCTCCTAGCACAAATAGATAGGGCTCTTTGGTTTCAGAAAGAATTTCCATAAGCATTTGAAGGCTTTCAGTTTCTAGCGGAACAATTTTTCCTATAAAGAGAATGCCGTGGATTCGGCAGCTATCTGTTAAGAGTTCTTTAGCAAGTGCTTTTAAAGCTTCTTTTTTTAGGTTTTTTAGCTCTACGGTTTTTGCTTTATTTTCTTCTAAGAGTTCCGTGATTTTTTCAGGTAAAAGAGGTCTTGTTGTCTTAGCAGTAAGACAGCAGCTATCAAGAAGAGCTTCTTGTTCATAGATGAATTCCTCAGCTTCTTTGCCTGTAACCGCTTCAATACGGCGTATTCCTGCCGCAATGCTGCCTTCTTTTATGATGCGACAAAGCCCAATCGTGCCAAGGGATATTGTATGGGTTCCTCCACAAAGCTCTTTAGAACACGTTGCATCAACAACGCGTACTTTAGCTCCATATTTTTCTCCGAAGAACTGTTTGATATCTTTGTGTTTTTGCGCTTCTTCATAAGGAAGCTCGTAAGAAGTAACCGGAGCATTTGTTCGTATTTTTTCATTCACCCACATTTCTATAGATTGTATTTCTTCTTTTGTAATGGGCTTATGGTGGTTAAAGTCAAAACGTAACCGATTAGGCTCAACTACAGACCCTGCTTGTCTGATGTGCGGGCCTAATATGTGTTGCAGAGCTGCATGTAGTAGATGTGTTGCTGTATGGTTATTAGCTACTTTTTGTCTTCGGGTAGTATCAATTGAAGCAGTAAGTAAATCTCCTATAGATAAAGTCCCTTTTTCTAAACGGCCTGGATGTATGATGACATCAGCATAGGGAGTTTGGCACTGGGTAACGTGAAATAAGGTGTTCTTATTTGCTAAGGTCCCTGTATCAAATATTTGCCCTCCTTTTTCTGGATAGAAAGGCGTTTCCTTTAAGATGACGGTTCCGGTATCGCCTTCTTTAAGAGAAGTTACAAACGCTCCATTTTGTATAATTGCTATGACGCTGGATTCCATTTGGTTTTTTTCATAGCCAGTAAAAGTACATTTGCCGTGGGTTTCTGTGAAACCCTCAAAAAGAGAAGATTCCCCAACTTGGGACACTTTGCTATCTGCTGCTCTAGATTTTTCTTTAGCTTGCTGCTCTAAGAGTTGATAGGCTTCTAAGTTAACTTGGAGTCCGCTATCTTTAGCTATAAGGAGGATCTCTTCAAGGGGTAGCCCGTAGGTGTCTTTTAATTTAAAAGCATCTTCTCCCTCAATTTGTTTTAGGCTGTTACTTCCTGCTTTTTCTATTACCTGATTTAAGATGTTCCCGCCTCTTTTTAGCGTGCGGAAGAAAGCTTCTTCTTCTAAAGTTAATAGCTCCGAGGTCCTATCTAATGAAGAGTATAGCTCCGGATAATCCGGTCCCATAATTTCTACAAGCCTTGGAAGGATTTTTGCAAGAAAGGGCTGTTGCATCCCCAGGTTTTTTCCATAGCGTACAGCTCTTCGTAGGATCTTACGTAAAACATAGCCCCGTTCTATATTGCTTGGTTGGGCGCCATCTCCAATAGCAAAAGCTAGAGATCTAATGTGGTCTGCAATAACATGAAAAGCAGGAGCTAGGGAGCTTTGTGAGTTGTAGTTAACACCAGACACATTTTCTATTTGGGCAATAAGACTTCTAAAGATATCTGTTTCGAAAACAGTGTTCACGCCTTCTTTTAAGGAAACAACTCTTTCTAGTCCAGCTCCCGTGTCGATGGATTGTTTAGGAAGGGGAAGTAAAATGCCGCTGTTGTCTTTATTAAACTGCATAAAAACAAGGTTCCAAAATTCAAAGAAACGCTCTCCAGCGGGGTCTTCTGTCGGATTTCTTGCGTTGCCATAACGATTGCCTCTATCAAATAAAAGCTCAGAGCAGGGACCGCAGGGGCCGGTATCTCCCATAGCCCAGAAATTATCTTTTTCCCCCATTCGGACAATGCGAGACTCGGGAACAAACTTTTTCCATAGCTCAAATGCTTCATCATCTTCTCGAAATACGGTAATCCAAATAAGATCTTCAGGAAGAGAAAAAACTTCTGTAGATACTTTCCATGCGTATTCAATCGCTTCTTTTTTAAAATAATCTCCAAAAGAAAAATTGCCAAGCATTTCAAAGAATGTAAGGTGTCTTGTGGTGTGTCCTACATTTTCAAGGTCATTGTGTTTCCCTCCCACACGGATACATTTTTGTGAGGTCGCAGCTCTTGTATATTCTCGCTTGCTTTTACCTAGAAAAACATCTTTAAATTGGTTCATCCCCGCGTTGATAAAAAGAAGAGTGGGGTCTTCATGAGGAACTACAGAAGAGGAAGCAATGATGGAGTGTCCTTGTTTTTTGAAGAATTCAAGGAAATTACGTCGAATTTCTTGAGAAAGCATAAAAAGCACCGCCTGAGGTTAAAAGTTTTATCTAGGTTAGCAAAGGATGGATCAAAAGTCAAAAGATAGTAATGGCTTTTCTTTTTGCCGTATTAAAATTATAAATATGCTGTATTTGATGGGTAAAAAGGGAGCCTTTATTTTTTGACTCCCTTGACTGGTTTTTTTAGATGAGTTCAAACTGACTGTTAACTTCTTGAGTTTTTACTAAAAACGTAGATAAAGGAAGGTCTGGCTCTAGTTTTCGCTTTTTAGAAGACCTGGGGGGCTTGCCAATGGAAGCTTCATCTTCAAGGAAAATTTTGCAAACTTCTACAGCTTGCTCTATGGCCTTTTCGTGAGAGACAGTGGCAATCAAGCTTTGAGCTTCTTTAATAATTGCTTTAGCAGCTCTGCCAGGAGATCCAGGGAACTTCATAGCTTCTGAAATGACTGCAATAGGATTAAGCGGTCCACAAATACTTCTTAGGACTCTTTCTAATGTTCGCACATCGCCTAAGGCTCTATGAGCATCGTCTTCAGGAATCCCCAGAAAACGCGCATGGTCTTGTAATTTATTGCTTGGAGGTTTGGAGGACTGTCCTGTGTACCAAGTGCTCATAAGCATCATGACATCATAAGATTTTTTTACTGATTTGTTTATTTCTCTTTTTAAATCTATGCCGCCACGTAAGGCTGCTTGCGTTAAAATAGGAAGGTCGTAATGTTGGGTATTATATCCAACAAAAACTATACAGCAATCTTGCTCTCCAGTTTCGGCGCTTTCTTGCATGATTCGCTGATACGTATTTGTAGTTTTTACCCAGGTTTCTAAAGCTTGATAAGCTTCTTGCGCGCTCGGTTTTCCGACGACGTGTTCATCCGTTATTTTGTGTACTTCTGTGGCGCTAGCAGGGATGGGTATTTCTGGGTTAACGAGGGTCTCAAAAGTTTCTTCGTAATCTGCTCCTGAATAGGGAGAAAGTATTTTAGCTCCAATTTGTACGATGCGAATAGCCCGGTCTTTGTGGCTTCTTAGTTTAGGTAATAGCCCTGTTGTTTCGGTGTCAATTAACACCATAATTTCTTTTCGAGTAAGAGTTTCCGCTGCCTTGGTTTCTAGGATTTTTTGTATCATTTCTGGTGTTGCTGCTAAACTTGGATCATATTCCAAGAGTACCTTGGCTACTTCTGCCTCGGGATCTTCTTGCATTAAAGCGTTGCGGAGTTTGTGGACTCTTTCTGCATTTTCACCAATTTCTTTGACCATTCTTCTCCAGATTTGTGTCACAACTTTTACATCGGCAAGTGCTCTATGGCGATTTGCTGGAATTCCTCTTATTCGTAGCGCGGATTCTAGCTGCTGTTGTGTTGTTCCTCGGCAAAATCCTAGATGAGAACCTATTATCGCTAGATCTACAAATTTCATGCGATGCCATGGCATTTTTGTTCTTACTTCAAATCGACGGCAGTTATTTTGTAAAACAGGCTCATCCCAGCCTTTGACATTATATCCAAGTAGGATTGCAATTTTACCAGGACCACAGGTCTCATTAATAAACTCTGCCATTTTAGTTAAGCAAGCATTGGCAGAGCAACGAATAGTATCTGCTGGAAAAGGTTTTTGGAATGATTTAGAGGATACTGCCTCATCGGGTTTGCTCATGTATCCTACAAAATAATTAGCAGCGTCATCTAGCAAGCCGTCGATTCTAAGGCAAACTTCTGTTATATTTGTAGTTGAAGCGTCAATGCCATCAGTTTCGCAGTCATACATGTACATAACTGGTTGGGGGGCTTTTGAGAGGGTCCTTAAAGATGTTATCATAAATTGTCCTGTGTTATCGTTAATGCGTCTTACAAGATAACATCTTTGTGAAGATTCCTTAAAGAATTATTGCAAAAAATCATTTCTTAGTGCCGTGGAAGCTGCTTTTATTGTTTTCTGGGAAGGATTTTATTTTTATAGCTTCTGGTAAAAATCCTAGTTATTTATCTGGGTATTTTATAAACTTCCTAGTGTTATTAGATTATTTTGGAAAAAAAATGAAACAGCGAATTATAGGGGCTATTTTTCTTGTTGCAGGAACAACAATTGGAGCTGGTATGCTAGCTATTCCAATGACTTCTGCCGGGCTAGGATTTGCTAAGAGCTCAGTCCTCCTTACCTCATTATGGCTATATATGGTACTTGCTGCCGTGCTCATGGTTGAAATTAGTAAAGGTAAAGGACAAAGTATTGCAGCTCTTGCAGATAAGCACTTGGGGCCCGTGGCAAAGCATATAGCAGGGGCAAGTCTTCTTGTGTTGTTTTGGTCGCTTTTAGCAGCGTATATTTCCGGAGGAAGTTCTATTTTACATCAAGAATTTGGAGGCTCTCAGTCTATATTTTCTCTTATTTATACAGGGATTTTGGGCTTTTGTGTTATTTCTTGTACAAAAGTTGTAGACCATACAAATCGATTTTTATTTATTATTAAATGTATCGTATTTTTTGTAATTATTTTTACGCTTCTTCCTTTTATTCAAATAGATAGACTGATGATGCCTGTTACATATCAGCCACCTGTTTTATTACAAGCAATTCCAGTTTTTTTCACGGCATTTGGATTTCACGGTAGTTTACCTAGTATTATTAACTATTTACACGGTAATAAAAAAGGTATCTATATTAGCATTTTTGCCGGCAGCGCTATTCCTCTAGTTGTATACATCCTTTGGCAGGCGATTACTCTTGGCGTTTTGGGTCCAAATTTTGAAAACACGGGAAATGTGGGTCTTTTCATCTCCTATCTAACAGCTAAGACGGGGTCTTCTTATTTGACGGCCTTAGTAGATTTATTTGCTTTTTTAGCTATAGCTACCTCGTTTTTAGGAGTTGCCCTGGGCTTATTTGACTACGTATCGGAATGGTTTCCTAAAAAATTAGAAGTAAGAAGAAAGACGGTGGCAGCTTTTTGCACATTTTTACTTCCTTTGTTATTTTCCTTATTTTATCCAAGTGGATTTGTATTTGCTTTAGGATTTGCTTCGATAGCGCTTAGCTTGCTTGCTGTAATTTTTCCGAGCTTGATCGCCCTTTTTTCTAAAAGTAAGACGTCGTTTTTTTTAAGTAAGAGCGTGTCTTTATTTATGTTGCTTGGAGGGGTGGCTCTAATTTTTATTGAAATTGTTGCAAAGTTGGCACTTTAGAAACTTGAATTCAGTAATATTACAAATTCTTGAGTATTGTTATAGTCAGAAGTGCTATACCGAGAACAGGTCCTTTAATGTGGACGATACCGAATATTGCAATCGGCATTGAGCCTAGCATAAGAGCTCCTACTAAAATTACGCTTACAACTTTTGCGATTTTCACTGCCAGGGGATCGTCTGCTCTTATGGTTTCTGGCCCTAGAAAAAATCCTCCGCCAATTGCTCCAGCTATTCCGGTTGCGCCTGATATCAACAAAACGCTGTAGGGAATTGCAATATTGGGCAGAATCATGAGTTTCTCCTCGTTTTTAATTTTTCTGGGTTAAATAAATATTGTAACAGTTATTTAACAACAATTCAATATTTAAATTAATTAATATATTTTAATTTAAATGCGTGAGGTTTTTATTTTTTGTATTTAGAAGGATTTTAATTAAGGCGGTTTAGGAAGGTGAATTTTTTAGATAAAAAATCTTGAATATAAGTGCTTTGTATGTAAAAAAGAGAGGGAAAAATAGCAGGGAGGATGCTTGTGTTTTTGGTTTATTTTTTATTGATCATCGCTATGTTGCTTTGCCTTTGCCCTAAGGTAAGGGTTCACAAATGGGGAGTTAGGTGTTTGCTACTATCTCTTGCTGTTGCCATTGGTATATTTTGTTATCATCTATCGCCTTTTGTGGGGATAAATATATGAGCCGAAAACTGCAGTATGTTTTAAATTGTGTAGGTATCTTGGGAATAGTTAGTGCTTTATTTGGTAGCTTTTTTGTGGAGTTTTTTTATGGAGAAGAGCCTTGTATTCTTTGTTTTTTACAAAGAGCTTCTATGTTAGCTACGGGAGTTTGTTTTTGGTTTAACTTTTTTTCAGGTATTTGTATACAGAATTATGCGATGGCTCTTTGTTGGAGCGTATTTGGGCTTATTGTGGCTTTAAAACACGCGTCTCTTAATGTGTGTCGTACTGTGGATTCTCCCTTTTTTATTTTATCGTACAGACTTTATACCTGGTCTATTTTTGTTTTTTTTATTTTACTTTTAGGAATTGCCCTTCTTATATATCTGTACAAGCCTTTAAGTAAAAGGGCTCCGTCGATTTTATGGCTGTCTACCGGGGCTTTGTTGTTTATTGCTCTTATAGTTTGTTTTTTTTCTGCTATTTTTGTGCGTTAAGAAAGGTGAAGAGTGATTTTTCTGTTGCTTGTTTTTCAAGGTGAAGGATAATGATACAGGTAGTAAATATTAAGGAGAAGAAGGTATCATGGATGCAGAGTTAAAAAAAATCTTAGGAAAAATTGCCAATACAGTAAGAGAGCTTTCTATGGAAGCTGTCCAAAAAGCTGATTCGGGACACCCCGGACTTCCTATGGGATGTGCTGAACTTGGAGCTTATTTGTATGGAGTTGTACTGCGACACAATCCTAAGAATTCTAAATGGTTAAATCGAGATAGATTTGTACTTTCTGCCGGTCACGGTTCCATGTGGCTCTATTCTTTACTTCATTTATCTGGTTTTGCGCTTTCTATGGATGATATTAAGAAATTCAGACAGCTTCACTCTAAAACTCCAGGACATCCCGAATTTCACATGACAGATGGTGTAGAGGCTACCACAGGACCTTTAGGACAGGGGGTTGCTAATGCTGTAGGGCAAGCTCTTGGACTCAAAATCTTAGCTACTAAATTTAACAGCCCTGGGTATCCACTTTTTAATGCTAAAGTATATTGCCTTGCCGGAGATGGTTGTTTGATGGAAGGAGTATCTTCTGAGGCTTCTTCTTTTGCAGGCCACCTGCAGCTTGACAATTTGGTGTTAATTCACGATGCAAATAAGGTGACTTTAGATGGATTTTTAAAAGACTCTAGCTCTGAAGATATTAAAATGCGCTATACAGCTTATGGATGGGATGTCTTTGAAATAGATGGTTATGATTTTGATCAGATGGATGAAGTTTTTTCTAAGGTGAGCAAGTCGCAGAATAAGCCTACGCTAATTATAGCTCATACGGTTATAGGAAAAGGTTCTCCGAATAAAGCGGGAACTCATAAGGTTCACGGATCACCCCTTGGCATAGAAGAAGTTGCGGCTACTAAAAAAGCATTAGGCTTGCCTGAAGAGGATTTTTATGTGCCCCAAGCTGTTTATGGATACTTTGAAAGTCGCCTTGGTAAAGATGCTGCTTTAGAGCAAAAGTGGAAGGATCTTTTTAAGACGTGGTCTTCTGCAAAACCAGATCTTTATAAGACATTTATGGAAATGGTAGAGAAAAAAATTCCAGATTCTTTAGAGCAAGACTTAAAAAATATAGAAATCAAATCACCTATTGCTACAAGAAGCGCTTCTCAAGCAGTAATCAATGTATTAGGGGACTTACTTCCTCAAATATATGGGGGTTCTGCTGACCTGTCCTCTTCTGATATGACTATGATGAAACAGTTCCCTTGTATATCCCCAGGTGCGTTTCAAGGACGTAATATTAAGTACGGTATACGAGAATTTGCTATGGCAGGGATCGCGACAGGTCTCAGTCAGACTGAGATGATTTTCCCTTATGTTGGAACGTTTCTCACATTTTCTGATTACATGCGAAATGCTATCCGCCTAGCTGCGCTCTCTCAAATACATGTAGTATATCAGTTTACGCACGATTCTATATTTTTAGGGGAAGATGGTCCGACTCATCAACCCATAGAACAAGTAGCTTCCCTTAGAACGATTCCTCATTTACATGTGATTCGTCCGGCAGACAACGCAGAAATGAAAATGGCATGGCTTGCGGCTATACGGTATCGAGGCCCTACAGCGCTTATTTTATCAAGACAGGCCCTTCCTCAGCTTTTACAGACTAATGTTTCTTATGAAGAAGGAGTTGGGCGTGGCGCTTATATTTTGCGAAGCGATAAAAGAAAGCTCGATTTCACTTTTTTTGCTACGGGATCAGAAGTGTCGTTAGCACTTGATGTGGCAGCGGCCCTGGAAAAAACAGGTAAGGCTACACGCGTTGTTTCCATGCCTTGTTGGGAGATATTTGAAGCGCAGCCTGAGGAGTATAAAAACTCCGTTGTCGGAGGAGACCTTGGTAAACGAGTAAGCATTGAAGCAGGGGTATCTTTTGGCTGGACTAAGTGGATTGGAAGAGAGGGTATTTCCATCTGTTTAGAAGACTTTGGGGCTTCAGCTCCACAAAGTGATTTAGCTTCAGAATTTGGCTTCACAGTAGATGCCATTTTACATAGACTTCTTTCATAATGCCTTCGACTTTATTACTTGATGCATTAGCCTGCAGGAGTGTCTTTAGACCTCCTGTTTGGCTCATGCGACAGGCTGGTCGCTTTCTTCCTGAATATAGGGAGCTTAGAGCTTCATGTTCTTTGTTTTCCCTTTTTCATGACCCTGCGCTTGCGGCTGAAGTGACTTTAATGCCTCTTCAAAGGTTTTCATTAGATGCTGCTATTCTTTTTTCTGACTTGCTGGTTTTAGTCGAGGTTTGGGGAAAAAAGGCGTGTTATCCCGAATCTGGAGGAGTCTACATTGAAGGTAGGGTAGAAAATCTTAAAGATTTATGGCCGGTTACTATAGAAGAAGTTAGAGATAAAATGGCTTATGTTTTTGAGACAATACGGATTTTAAAACCCGTACTCAAGGTGCCTTTACTTGGATTTTCAGGAGCCCCCTTTACGTTGCTTTGTTATCTTTTGGAAGGAAAAAACGGTGGTTTTTCCTCTGTGCGTTTTTGGATGGAACATCGAAAAGAAGATTTTATCGCGCTTTTGGATGTTGTTTGTCAAGCTTCCATTGCCTATTTGCGCCTACAAATCGCTGCGGGAGTAGACGCCCTTCAAGTTTTTGACTCTTGGACGCACGTGCTTTCTAAAGAGGAGTTTTGTCTTTATGCTTTGCCTTATTGGAAAAAGATACAAGACGCCTTGCGCGAGGAAAATATTCCTTGTATTTTCTTTAGTCGTACTACTAGTTTATATCCTGAACTAATCTCTTCGATTTGCCCTGCAGCTATTAGCTTTAATGAAAACATTCCTTTACTTTCTTTGAGGAAAATAGTTCCTCAGGGGATAGCTGTTCAAGGTAATTTTTGTCCGAATCTTTTAGCTTCAGGTTCAAAGAAAGAGGTTAGAGATGCAGCGTTATTACTTAAAGAGTCGGTTATTGGAGAAAGAGGGATTATATTTAATTTGGGGCATGGGGTGCTTCCCCATACCCCTATAGAAAATGTAGAGACGCTTTTAGAAGCCCTTCGTTAGAAAAATTACCATTTGGCTAGAGGCGGCATTGAACAAAGGATAGCTTCGGTATTTCCACCGGACAGAAATCCAAAACGAGTACCTCTGTCATATGCCAGATTAAATTCTGCGTAATGCCCCCTTTTTTCTAGCTGCGTTTCTTTGTCTTCTAAAGAAAAGGGAGTGTTAATACGCCTTTTATAAATAGGAAGAATGGCCGGAAGAAAAGATTCTCCTACAGCTTTCCAGAAAGCGAGATCTTGGGAAAAATTTCCTGTGTTATAATGATCAAAAAAAATACCCCCGACGCCTCTTTCTTTTTTTCTATGCGGAATAAAAAAATACTCTTTTGCTTCTTGAAAAAAGCGAGGATAGAGCTCTTTGCCAAAAGGGTCTAAGCTTGTTTTTGCGACCTCATGAAAATGAGAGGTGTCTTCTTCTATAGGACCTACCATAGGGGTGAGGTCGTAGCCCCCACCAAACCAAAAGGAGTCTTTTGTTTCTATGTAACGAATATTCATATGAACAGTTGGCATATGGGGGTTTTTCATATGAGTGATGAGGCTTACCCCTGTTGCAAAGAAGGGCCCTGATCCATCTTTCATAGGAAAATTTTCGCCTTCAACTCCAGACCAGTTTACTGCGGCCTTTTCAAAAACATCGCCTCGTATAGTGGACATCTCTCCCCCGCCTCCTCCGAGATGATCCCATAATTTGCGGGTGAATTTATGATTCGGCTCTAGGGATTCAAAGTTTGAAATGATCTTTTCTCGCAAATCCTTTAAAAAACAGATGATTTCTTCTCGTCTTTTCATATATCCTCCTCGGTAGGATTATTCCTTTTATACTATAGAAAATCATGATAAAAAAACGAATGGTTATTTTAGGTGCAGGTATCTCAGGGCTTACGGCTGCTTGGTACTTTGTTAAGCAAAATCCTGATTGGGATTGCCTTGTTTTAGAGCAAAGCCAAAAGGCAGGGGGGTATATAGAGACGGAAAGTAAAGAAGGGGCTATTTTAGAGAAAGGACCTCATATCTTCAAAACCTCCAGGAATCAAGAGTTTTTACAGCTTGTTAAAGAGATTGGTTTTTTTGAAGAATTACTCAGTTCTAACAAAAAATCGCATGCTAGATATCTTTTAGAGAATAATTCTCTACATAAGATCCCTGGCTCTTTTCTTTTTTCTATTTTAGCTTCTTTATCTAGAGAATGGAGAGTACCTATTAACAGCCAAGATGAAACTATTTTTGCTTTTGGCTCTAGGCGTTTTGGCCAAAAAATAACGGAGAGTCTTATCGATGCTATCACTCTTGGTGTATATGCTGGTAACTATAAAGAACTTTCCATTGAGGCTTGCTTCCCTATGTTAA
>CAYTOK010000011.1:0-78211 GCA_964439595.1 uncultured bacterium
ATATCTGAGTTCTGGCTAGCCCTTCATCCCAAGCTGAATTGTGGGTAATAATCAGTCCTTTAGGGCGGGGTAGTTGACAGTAAACGCTGAAAATTTCATTAAAAATTAAAAAAAGACCCAATCTTCTTTAGCTACATGCTTAGCTATCGTTTTAGAAAAAGCAGGACCATACTTTTTCCATTTAAGTGTGGAAAAACCATTTAATCGAAGCATTTCTTCTTGCTTAATAGGATACTGTTGAGCCATTTCAATAAGGGTCTGATCTCCAAGCACAACATAAGCAGGCTCTCCGTGTTCTTTCGCAAGCTTCGCCCTAAGCTTGACCAGCTGATTAAATAAAACTTTATCGTACTTATCTTTTACTAAATCTATGCCATAACCAGATTTTCGCACCTTTTTATGCATGTAGACCTTGGCTTCCCCTTTAATAACCTTGGAAGAACTTTCCGTCCAGCGCAACACAAAGTTATTTTCTTGTTGAAACTGCTCCAAAAAACCCAGTTGAATTAAGGAATAGATGAAGTTATGCAAATCAATTTCTGAATATTCTTTCATTAATCCATAAGTAGAAAGTTTATCATGTTCTTTTTCGAAAATAGCATGATCTTTTACCCCTCTTAAAACAGCAATAAGATAGGAAAAGCTAAAATCACCCTTTAGCTTATAAATACAAGAAAGAACCTTCTGGGCTCCAATAGTTTCATCCACAAGCTGTGTGTCATCAAGGCAGTTATCGCAGCCTCCACAAAAAGCCACAGGAAACACTTCCCCAAAATAACGAAGAATCTCTTTTCGTCTGCAAGATGAAGAATGACAAAGAGTCTTCATTTTCTCTATTTTAGCTTTAGCGCTTTTTCTTACTATCGGATCAGGTATTTGCGTCAAAAAAAATTCGTATGTTTTTATCTCTTGCCAAGAATATAGAAGTAAACATTCTGCTGCCAGAGAGTCCCTCCCCGCTCTCCCTATCTCTTGATAATACTGTTCTATGGACTGAGGCATATCTAAATGTACAATAAAACGAATATCTGGTTTATGAATGCCCATACCAAAAGCAACAGTTGCTACAATCAAAGAAAGCTCCCCATATACAAACTCTTGTTGTACCTGTTTTCTTTCTGCTGCAGAAAGTCCTGCGTGGTATCTCCCAACTGAAATTCCTAAAGACTGTAAATGCGCATACATAGAATCTACACCGCTTCTTGTAGCCGCATAAATAATCCCAGACTTCCCTTGATTTTTGTCCAAAAAATCGGAGACTTGTATAAAAGCATCCGTTCTAGGATACATTTTAATTGTCAAATTAGGTCTATCAAAACTACTTCTAGCAAGATGAAAGTTTTTCATTCCCAACTGCTCTGTAATATCTTTTTCTACTTCTTTTGTAGCCGTAGCTGTAAGAGCAACAACAGGAACTTTAGGCCAAAGTTTTTTTAACTTAAAAAGCTCTCTATAATCCGGGCGAAATGAGTGCCCCCACTGAGAAATACAGTGAGCCTCATCAACAGCAAATAAAGAGATCGAGGAAGCTTGCAGCTGTCTTATAAACTCCGGATTAGCAAAGCGCTCGGGAGCAACATAAACAATCTTATAATTATTCAAATTCTGTAAAAGAGCATTGGCTTCACTAGCAGATAAACAGCTATTTAAATAAGCAGCAGAAAGGCCATTCTTGGAAAGGCTCATTACCTGGTCTTGCATAAGAGAAATTAAAGGAGAAATAACAACAGCAACTCCGTCTAAAAGCATCGCTGGAAGTTGGTAGCAAAGAGATTTACCAGCACCTGTTGGTAAAATAGCTATAACATCTCTTCCTTCTAAAATAGCTAAAATAATTTCTTTTTGATTCCCTCGAAAGCTATTATATCCAAAAAATTCCTTTAGATTGTCTTGCAATAAACTCTGCATGCTTAGTACTCTTTATAAAATAGCAAAGACTACTTTAAAAGACCCCAGTCATAATATTCCAGCTGAAACCGGTATTCCTCACAGAAAAGTTAAAAATACCCACTTAACTAACAATACCAAGAGGTTACTATCTTACTTAAAACTGATTTTTATTGACTTTATATACAAAACTACATAAGATTAAAGATGAAACCTTTTTTTAATTTTAACACTAAATCAAAATGTCATTTAAACCAATAGAAAATTACAATCAAATACTTTTGCAGTGTGGATCCCCTCCTCATGCCCTTGATCCTACTATATTTTGCAAATTACAAACCTTAACCTGCCCCACCTGTTTAACCCCCATCTCAACAGGGATCGAAGAACGAATCCGCATAATGGATTGTTTATTACAGTTAAGGAATCTTCTAGAAAAGGAACCTAATGATTTATCAAAAAAAAATATGGTTACACTTAAAATAAATGAAATTGTAGAACGTATTAATCACTCTGTAGACCGATTTCTTTTTAGAAAAATCCCCGGACTGGAATTCATTGAAAATAAACCTATTAATTTAGACACTTTTAAACACTATGCTTATGCATTCCCCGGAAAGGGCACTCTGCGAATTTTAAAAAAATTTCTAGAAGACAATGGAGAAAACAGAGAAACCACTACAATTATTGAATATGGCGCCGGAACAGCTCTTTGGAGTCGTTTTTTTCTAGAAAATGGTTTTGATTCCATAGCTATTGACTGTAGAAAAACACAAGCTTTATACATGAGCACCCAACACTCTTTTTTAGAGAAAATAGGCAAATCTATTCATTATGTAGAAGAACATGAGTGCGGTCTCCCCTTAGATTGTTCTAAAAAACTATTATTTCTTTGCTGGCCAGAAAATCCATCCTGCAACCTCTACTCCATGTACGCGCAAAAAACCCTAGAAGAATTCAGAAAAAGAGGAGGGGGCCTAGCCATATACGTCGGGCAACATGAGTATATCATACCAACGGAAAGAGGAGTCACTGCAAGCAGTGGTTTTTTTGATGAAATGAGAAATGAGTGGAACTTCTCCAAAGTACCTAGAAGCGAAGAGGCCATGCAATCCCTTTGCCCTTTAGAACTTTTTGAGGCTATGTACCTCCTCAAAAAAATATCACCTGAAGAAGCCCTCTTTTATGCTCGTGTAGAAATAACCATAAAAGTAATAGCAGCTATTGCAGCTGTTTCTCTCTCCATAGCTATAATAACGCTAGGAATGGAAATAAATAAAAACCGTTTCTAGTAATAAAACTATAATATCCTGCATTTATCATGCTCGATGTACTCTGCTCGCACTTTTGCTAAATACTCAGGACTTACAGGACATGGAGTAAGATCCCACACTTCTTTAGCATAGTTATGGATAGACTCATCGGTAGAAAAAGGGCCCATTCCGGCAATATTACATAAACTATACTTAGCCCACAAAAGAGGATCTTTATATAATTCTTCTACCTTTTTTTGTGTTTGATAATACTGAAGTAAATCATGAAGCACAAAAAACCTATCCGAAGAGCCTTCTCCTTGAGAATCTAATAATATTTTCGTTAAATAAACAAAAGATTCCTGTTCAATCTGTGTTTCTGCAAAAAAATGATCCCGCAAAGAATCCATTACCCTTCTTATAAGCGGTTCTTTCGAATACACATCCCAGGGATTGTACCCACCACTTTGCTTCAAAGATTCAATCTCTAACGAAGAGGCTCCAAAAGAAAAGGGCCACCATGTTGTAGTAACACTTTCATGCATTTCAATATTAGCTCCGTCCTCTGTCCCTATAGTCAAAGCGCCATTCATGGCAAGCTTCATATTTCCCGTGCCGGACGCTTCCATACCTGCTGTAGAAATCTGTTCCGAAAGATCTGCTGCTGGAATTAAAATCTCAGCTTTTGACACATTATAATTTTCCACAAATATCACACGGAGCTTATCATTAACGCTTGGGTCATTATTAATCTTCCTAGCTATACAATGAATCATTTGTATGATGTGCTTGGCAGCCTGATACCCCGGCGCGGCCTTCCCTGCAAAGATCACCTGCCTTTTTATGCGAGGCTCTTGAGGCGCGTCTTTTATTTCAAAGTACAACATAACAACATGAAGGGCATTCATAAGCTGTCTTTTATACTCATGAATTCTTTTGATTTGGACATCAAATAGAGCATCTTCATCTAATGCATCCGTAAAGTAAAGAACGCGACCCTGGAAGTCTCGAATAGGATTTTGCTTCCTTAAAAACTCTATCAATCTTCTTTTATTTTCCTTTTTTATATAAATAAGCTCTCTTAAGGAAGCTTCATCCTGAGTGAAATCTAAAAGTCTCTTTATTTCTTTAAAATTTGTAATCCATCCGGGCCCAATTCGCTTGGTAATAAACTCTGCTAAAAGCGGGTTAGAATATAAAAGCCAGCGTCTTTGGGTAACTCCATTAGTCACATTGGTAAATCGATCAGGATACATTTCTCCAAAATCCTTAAATAAGCTATTTTTTAAAATAGCGGAGTGAAGCGCTGCGACACCATTTACCTTATGACTACCATAAATGGCTAGATGAGCCATTTTCACCTGGCCTCCTTCTATAATAGACATCCTTCGCACTTTTTCCTCATCCCCTGGATACTTCTTGCGAATAGAGCTACAAAACTCCATGTTCAACTTCTCAATAATTCGATACTGCCTAGGTAAAAGATCTCTTAATCGATTTTGATTCCATTCTTCTAAGGCTTCTTTTAAAACTGTATGATTGGTATATCCTAAGCAAGCTTGCACAACTTCCCAAGCTTCACCCCAAAGAAAGTCGTGCTCCTTCATTAAAGCTCTCATAAGCTCCGGGATAACCAGAGTTGGATGTGTGTCATTAATTTGAATTCTTACTTTATCTGCAAAAAAAGACATATCCGGATGGTGTCTTAGATAATTAGCTATAATATCTTGAATAGATGCCGAAGCAAGCAAGAACTCTTGCTTTAGCCGAATTCTTTTACCTACTTCATTATTATCATTAGGATAAAGAACATCCGTTAATCCCGTATTTTCTGCTGCCTGATCAAGTTGTCCTGCGTTAAATCGTTGGAGTTGAAAATTTCTGGGAGATTCCTTCGTTGTCCAAAGTCTAAGAGTATTAACATTAAAATCTCCTGCTTCCTTATATCCTATAATAGGAATATCATAAGAAAGAGCTCTCACCTCTTCATAATCGGCTAAATCAAAAACTTCTTCCCCTTTTTTATTTAACGAGGGGATCTCCCTTCCTGCGTAATACACACTAGCAGCGTGAATATCTCGACGAAATTCCCAAGGATTTTCATGAAGAAGCCAAGGATCTGGCCTTTCAACTTGAATCCCTCCCCAGACTTCCTGATCAAAAATTCCATATTGATATCTAAGTCCATAAGCAATAGCTGGATACTGCTGTGTAGCTAAAGAGTCCAAAAGGCAAGAAGCTAGCCTACCAAGTCCCCCATTACCAAGACCGGGATCAGATTCATATAAAAGCTCCTCATCTAAAGAACGATCCATCCTTCGCATCACTGCTTTTACAAGATCTAGAGCATGTATATTCACAATATTATTACCCATAAATCGTCCTGGCAAATACTCCATACATAGATAATAAAGCATGCGAACTTGCTTACTTCGATACGTTTTTAAAGTCGCCGTCCAATTAATCATTAATTCTTCTCGAAGAGTTAATGCAAATGCCCTGTAAAATTCTTCAGGGTTAGCCTCGCTAACGGTCACACCCATGCCTGTAATAAGGTAATGCTTAATTTTTCGAGCTATCATTTCAGCTTTAGCTTCTAACTCCAATCCCACAAATGCCCCCTGTATCTTGATAACGTACGCGTCTCTATATATATTGATTTTTTACTTTTTTCTTTCAATAGATTAGTTTTTTTAGTATGAACTAAAAAAACACCAACAAAGAAATTTTATGGAACCAGACGAAACAACAGAATATGATCTTATCGTAATAGGAACAGGGCCTGCAGGAGAAAAAGCTGCTGTGAAGGCAGCCTATTTTGGCTATAAAGTAGCTATTATCGAAAAGGAAAAAATTTTTGGAGGAGCCGAAGTAATTACAGGAACGCTTCCTTCTAAAACATTAAAAGAGACGGCCCTCTACTTTTCAGGGAAATATGAAAAAGGAGTTTTTAGTGTAGATAGAACCCTTCTACATGCAGCTTCTTTAGAAGATTTCATGTACCGAAAAAATTATGTCGTTTCAGCTGTAGCTAAAGAAATTTACGACAACCTTCAAAGGCACGGGGTAACCATTTTTATAGGAGCAGCTTCTTTAGTAGATGGCAACACCGTATCTATTACCTCAGATAAAAAGGATAAAAAATCCATTAAAGGTCGTTATATACTTATCGCCACAGGATCGTATCCTTACCATCCACCAGAAATCCCTTTTGATGGACTCCGTATTCATGATTCTGACTCTATACTGAATATCACAAGACTCCCTAAATCTCTTTGCATTGTAGGCGCTGGTGTCATCGGCTGTGAGTATGCCACTATTTTCTCTGCCATGGGGATCAAAGTCTACCTTGTCAATGACAAAGAAGCCATCCTTCCTCAAATCGACCAAGAAATAGCTAGTAGCCTTATAACGCAAATGCACGACGATGGAACAGAAATCTTATTTCAAACATCTATAGAATCTATAAAAAAACCCTCAAATGCCAATGACCCTATACAGCTGACTTTACAAAGCGGGAGAATACTAGAAGTAGACATGTATCTTTTTGCAGCAGGCAGAAGTGGCAATATTAAAAATCTAGGATGTGAAGCTGTCGGAATAAAAACAGGTAAAAGAGATTTTATTATCGTAGATAAGAAATATCAAACAAATATACCGACGGTCTTTGCCGTTGGAGATGTTATTGGTTTCCCGGCTCTTGCCAGCACAAGCATGGAACAAGGTCGAGTTGCGGTAGCTCACATATTTCAAACGCAAGACTTAGAGCACCTGCCCTCTTTTTTTCCCTATGGAATCTACACTATTCCTGAAGTATCCATGGTCGGAAAGACAGAAGAAGAGATGATCGCCTCCGGAATCCCTTATTGCACAGGAAGAGCCCGCTATGCTGACATGGCAAGAGGGAAGATCATGGGAGCAAAAAATGGCTTTTTAAAGCTTATTTTCGACAAAAAAGATCTAAAAATATGCGGCATACATATCATAGGAGCTCTTGCTACGGAAATCATCCACTTTGGGCTAGAAATCGTAGAATCAGAACAAACCGTTTATGACATCATCGGCAAGGTATTTAACTTCCCCACTTTACATGACCTATATAAATACGCCGCATATGATGGCCTTAGCAACCTCTCAGGCCATAAAATAAAACCATAGTAAAAACCTTAACCAAAAAGGACTTCTTCCGCCTTCTCTTTCACTTCAGGCGTTGCTGTTTCAGGAAAAACAAGTTTTGTAGCAAAAAGCTGCGTAACAAGCTCATCTAGCTCATCGTCTTGATTCACAAGAATAGATCTTCTTACTGCTTTAAAAAGAGCATTAGGTGTTACTCTTACTTCAGCATCATCATTATAGCCTTCTGCCGCATAGTCTTCATAAAGTCCCGGAACAGCCATATTGACTCCAGTGTCTTCGTCCGGACACCCTTTAAATAACCCCACCAAGTTAAGGCCTGCGCTAGCAAGCTTCTTTTGAGAGTTTTTAGATTGTCCAGGACTTTCTACACAAGCGTACTTTGCTCCGTAACGCCAAGACGAGCTAATACACTCGTTAGTGAAAAGCCCTCCTTTCATTATTGTAGCTGCTGAAAAGTTCGGCTGCCTTACCACCTCTAAGCTTTCTAGTGGGGCCACAAACCTCTTCTGAGAGTCGTCTAAATTCGGATTATTTTCTGCCCAATCAGCATATTTTGGAGCTTTGCGCTCCCCCCTAGTAGCTCCTAAAACTATCCCCATGGAAGAGCCTCCAGGCTTTACAGAGACAGGAATGTAATCTTCCTCACTCACATCTCCGAAAATAAAAGTATGCACTTTTTTAATATCGGTTTTCTCTTGCCAAGAGCGCAAGGCACTATACTGCTCAAAGGGTGTTACGCCGCTCATAATAGCTTTATCTAAACACGCTTTACCCGCTGTCCGTGGCTGCCTAGCTATTAAAGCAACACGTCTTGCGTGTTCGTCTGAATCCAGTAAAACCTCTGAAAAAAGGTCGTAGGCCCTTTCTGCTGCAGCATCAAGCTTTTCCGCTATAGCCTTTTGCACGGCAGGCCCAGGAATTGAATAGTTTCCCTGTTTCACTGCATCATAATACCTTACAATATCCATAAAAAAAACTCCGGTTGTGGTGAAGATAAAAAGATAACAGCACTTGGAGAAACCCACAACCCTAGAAAAATTTAAAAAAATAAATCGCTATAAAATTATGTAGCCAATTTTTAACAACATTCTTTATACTGTCTGCTTTACTTGAAGGATAAAATCTTACAAAAGGAAACCCTTGCCATACCTACTTCTTATTTCCTTTATATGGGCCTTTTCTTTTGGATTAATTAAAGGAAACCTTACAGGCTTAAGCCCCGATTTTGTGGCCTTTAGCCGCATAGCCCTAGCTCTTTTGCTCTTCCTTCCCTTTTTTAGAAAAAAAAATATGACATTCCAAGAAGCCCTCTCTTTCACCTTTATAGGGGCTGTCCAATACGGTCTTATGTATTTATTTTTTATTCGATCCTGCCACTACCTTCCGGCACACCTTATCGTGCTTTTTACAGCTTGTACCCCTATTTATGTCACTCTCATAGACAATATGATGACTAAATCTTTCCATCTAAAACATCTAATAGCGGCCTTCATAGCTTTTTTAGGGATTTGCGCTCTTCAGTACCAAAACCTCGAATGGAAAGCTGAAATAATCGGAATCGTTTTTATCCAGCTCTCAGACCTGTGCTTTGCATTTGGGCAGGTAGCTTATAAAAAAATAAAGCAGCCCTCTATACAAGACTCCCATATCTACGCACTCCTTTTTTTGGGAGGGGCTCTTATTACAGCCCTATCAACGACTCTATTTGGTGGGTGGGGCAGCTTCTTTAATATCTCCCCTAAACAAACATACCTTATTGTTTATCTAGGAATTATAGCTTCCGGCCTTTGTTTTTTTGGATGGAACAAAGCAGCTTTGAAAGTAAAAGTTGGAACCCTTGCCGTTTTTAATAATATTAAAATCCCTTTAGGTGTTGCTGTCTCGATTTTATTTTTCGACGAAAAAGCCAAGCTTCCCCCTCTTTTACTATCTTCTCTTTTTCTATTAGCAGCTCTTTTCCTCACTCAAAAAAAAAGTCAACTTACCTATTGGCGACAAAAACCCACTCCTGATATTTTACAAAATAGAGAGTAACAGTACTTAACCATCAGGAGCCAGGAAACCTATCAATCATTTCTTCCAATTTCTTACTGCACTCGACGCATTTTTCTGGACTAACCTAGCCTTTGCACTTATTCTAGGCACAGGCATCTTTTTATCTTTTCGCCTTCGTTTTTCACAAATACTTGCCATCCCCACTTTTTGCAAAACCTTCGTTCGATTCCTAAAACATCCGGATAAGGAAGAAAAGGGAATCCACCCTATTCAAACGTTCTGCGCTACAATGACTGGAATGTTTGGCGTTGGAAACATTGTCGGAATCGTTGTAGCCCTACAAATTGGAGGGCCAGGAGCCCTTTTTTGGGTTTGGGTAGCTGCTTTTTTTGGGTCAATTATCAAATATGCAGAAATCTACCTAGCTCTTAAATACCGCATAGCCAACAATAAAGGAGGCTATGATGGAGGCTGTTTTTATTTTTTAAAAACCTCTTTTAAGAACACGTGGATTCCTCTTTTAGTTGCCTGCCTCTTTTGTATTTATGGAACCGATGTCTACCAGTTCAATGTTTTAACCGATTGTCTATCTAACAGCCTAGACATTCACCCAGCCATTATCACTCCATGCCTGCTAGGACTCATCTTATTTGGAGGCCTTAGTGGAATGAAAAACGTAGCAAAAGCCTGCAGCTTTATCATGCCATTTTTTTTAATTATCTATACCTCCATGAGTCTCTGGATTATTTCTCAGGAATATCTGCTGCTTCCATCTCTTTTCAGCACCGTATTGAAATCTGCATTTCAAGGGCATGCAGCACTCGGAGGATTTGCAGGAAGCTCCTTTTTTCTAGCCTTACAACATGGGACAGCGCGCGTAGCCTACTCCTCCGATATCGGCGTTGGCTATGCTGCCATCGTCCAAAGTGAATCCAAGGTAGCCCACCCAGAAAAACAAGCAGGACTAGCGGTTTTGGGAGTATTTATTGATAACTTAATCTGCACTATGAGCATCCTTTTAGTCCTGATTTCAGGGCTATGGACAGCTTCTCCTCAGATAGCCACCTCAGAATTAGTCCAAAACTCCCTAGCGCTCTACTTTCCCTACATGTCAGTGTTTATGCCCATTTTTCTTCTCATTACCGGCTACACGACACTTACAGCCTATTTTTGTGCAGGTCTTAAATGCGCCAGGTTTATAGGCCCCCGTTTAGGAAAAAAAGTGTATATCCTATACGCTATCGGGGCATTTCTCTTTTTTTCTTTCTTTGATCAATCCACTGCCCTTCTTATGATGTCCATTTCAGGATCTCTTCTTCTTATTATTAACCTCCTAGGCATCTTAAAGTTGCACAAACAAATCCCGACACCACTTCCTCAAAAAAACCTTAAAAGCATCCCTTCAAAAGTTTCTTTATAACAAAAACCAAAAGTTAAATTAAAACCATCCTTAAGTAAATAAAAATAATTGATTTTATAAAAAAAGACGTGATAGAATAAGTATATCAGATCTTTTACAAAAGACAAAAAAATGAGTATACCACTCCCAAAAATACACGGACAAGCTACCCAAACTAGCATACCACTTCAAACCGACACTCCCAAAGTACAAATAATTAGTCTTATAGCTCTTGGCATTCTATCTAGCGCTGTCGCCGTTTACGCAGCAAATTTCCTTGTAGCACTTCCTATAACAGTCGTGGCTCTCACTGCTACCTCGGGTCTTGTATCTCTAGTCTCCTTCATTGCTGCTATTTACATAGGATTTATATCACCTAAAAAAATGCTAAATAACAAGCTCGAAGAAGAGCTTAAAAACATAGAAAGCTGGTACAATGAAGCTAAAAAATCAATAGAAGATCACTATAGTGCAGAAATACAAAACATCATAACGTCTAACACAGATCTCTTCGGAAAGAAAAAAATAGAAATAGAAAATTTATTTGAAGAAAGCCCAACTCTCAAAAACTTTAAAGAGGCAAAAGTCGGTCTAGAAGAAATCAAACATCTTTTACAAATAAACTTACAAGAGCTCGAGCAGATAACAGAAAAAATTGAATCCTTACAAAAGGTTAAAGAAAAAGAACAAGACCTCCAAGCAGCAGAAAAAGGACTAAGCACTCTCCTAATAGAAAAAAAGGACTGTCTTGTACAAACAAGAAAACTAAAAGCCTTAACAGACCAAGCGACACAAGGATTTGCCCCTAGTCGTAAAGATAATAGAGAAGCAATGATTGCTGGACTAGAAAAAACAATACAAGATCTTGAAAGGGAAAAAGCACCAATAACTACTCTTATAAAATCACTAGAGGAACTCCCAACCCTACAGGCAAAAACCCTGCAATTGATAGCCAATATAAAAAGGCTTGAAGAGGAACAAAACTCCGCTATGCACGCGTATTCTAAACTTGAATCTGCTTATGCATCTGAAGCACGTGAACTACAGACCTCGATAAAAAAACTCCAAAAAATGGCCCATGAAGACTCTCGAATAACTATAGAATATGCGGAAAAGCGCTTAAAAAATGCTCTCCATGAGTTATCCCAAAAAAAACAAAAAACTATAGAAAATGCTAAAATAAGCCTTATGATCTAAAGGAAAATGCTGTCGCCTTGCGGTCAACACACTAATTATCTAAGAGTTACATAAAACACAGACAGCCTTCATCTTAACGACTAAATTCCACTCATATCAAATATCCAAACTTAAATTAATATTCAATTAAAAATAAAATAATTTAATTGATTTTATTAAAAAAAATACGCTATAATTAAGATATTAAATATTTTACAGGAGATTAAAAATGGATATTCAAGCCAAACAAAGCACGCCCTATCCCTTGCCTAATACACCGCCTAAGCCTTGCTTTACTGCAAGATCTGGGGTAATCAGTTTACTCGCTCTTGGTATCCTATCCGGTGCTGTCGCCATTTATGCAGCAAATTTCCTTGTAGCGCTTCCTCTCACAATTGTCACTCTCACAATTGGCTCAGGCGTTGTATCCCTAGTCTCCTTTATTGCTGCCGGTTGTCTTGGACTATGTAACAAAGAGAATGTTTCCCCGCATAGAGAAGTTGAAAATCTTACACCAAGCGCTCCTTTGGCTATCGACCTAGAGCCTGTCATGGCCTCTGCTCACATTGAAACTCTAGACCAGCTCGTAACTCGACTACAGTCAGGGGGATTCTCTTTTGCTTCCTGTAACAAAGAATACATCCTAAAAATAAAGCAAGATCTCGCAGCAAGCGGTCAAGAGGAAATTTTATTCCAGGCAGCTCTAAAAGATCCTTCGATGGGAATTCTCAGATTCAAAGATCTTGGTCTTTATGAAGAGACAAAAAAAGCTACAATCCTAGAAGCGCAAATAGAGCATTTAACTAGTAACCCACTAGATTTTTTCTCATTTTTTGCAAGAAACCGAGGTTCATCCTTAGAGGATCACCGCATCAAAGATGCTTTCTGTAAACTTCCTTACCGTGAGATATTCCTTAACCCTAATATAGCACTCCTCCCAGGAGATTTTATAGGTGCTTTCAAAGGTTGGGTAAATGTACAAGTCCACGGGTTATCCTTTTCTCAATTCATACAATTTCATAGAACCCCCGAAGCCCTTACCTTATTAACTAAAGAAAATGCTCTCTTATATAGAGCAGGGTTTCTAGAAGCCATTTCTGCTAAAAAGATGGAAGTGCTTAATCAACCCGTTTTGGATTTCATCAAAGATCCATTACCTTCTTTAGCAGCCGGAATGTGGTTATTAGAAGATAACTCACAAATGTTGGAAACTCTTAGAGGTCTCCAAGTAGACCTGCAAGCAAAGCATCGCCAAATGCTATTAAAAAAATTCAAACTAGAAACTCTTAGCCAAGAGTTTACAACAATATGCAGAAACCACGCAGAGCTAAGCGACAACCTCAAAACATCACTTCAATACGTAGAAGATCGCTTTACTGGAGAAGAACTCCATCTCAGAAAATCTTCTCAAGATGGAGAAACGCAGATGCAGTTACTCTATCAAGAACAGTTAGCACAAGACAACGCTGCATTTGAAGCAAAACCTGCTGTTAAAAATTTTAGAGAAGCAGAAAATAACTTAAAGCAACTTGAAGACGACTTAAAAAGTACGTGCAAAGAACTAGAAACCACAAAAGCCCAAATCCTAAAACTAGAAGGGGAAATGCGTCAAATAGAAGCTAAACTAGGAACACTGAAGGCAGCAAAAGACAGCCGAGAAAGTCGCATAGAAGAGCAAAGAGCGATTATCTCAAGAGAAACAAGCAAAAAAGAAGAAGAGAAAAAAGCGACAAAAGGTTTTGCATCAGCTTCTAGCATCTTAAGCCATAGCCATACAGCAAGTAGCGAAATTAAGAAAGCAGAAGGCACAATACGAGCTATTGAAAAGGAAGAAGCACAAATAGAGGCACTTGCTGCAGAACTTGCCCGTTTGTTGCAGGAATTATCAATAGAATCGCAGAAAACAACAGAATTAACATGCAGAAAAGAACGACTTGAGATAGAAATAACCTCTGCTACAAATAGAAAAGAAGAGAAAACAGGGGCTTATTTAGCTGAAAAATCTACATTCGATAACAAAATACAAGCAAAGACTCAAAAGCTCACTAAAGCTATAGCCCTTCAAAAGCAAGAGCTGGATAAAAAGCTCGCTGCTTTATCAAAAGAGAAAACACGTCATACCAACTCTACCAAAACCGATAGCATACAAGATTGTACAAAAACCATATGGCATCAGTTAAATACAGTTTTCATTCCAGCGTACAATGCTTTATTTAGCAGCTAGTATATGACACCCAACTAAACCCTCTCTTTTTTAGAAAAGAGAGGGTTTAGGCTATCTTTCTTTTAAATCCAGCTGTTTTTAGAATACATATAATTTAATATTAAAATTAAAATAAAAGAAACTAATTGATTTTATTAAAAAACGTGTTATACTAATAGTATCAAACATTTTACAGGAGACCAGAAATGAATATTCACCTAAATCCAATAGCCCCATCTATACAAGCCCCCGTCCCACCTCAAACTTATACCTCTAAAGCTACATTAATCAGTTTAATAGCTCTTGGCGTTATTTCCTGTGCCGCTGTTATCCATGCAGCCCCTTTTCTTGCAGGAGCTCATATAACGGTCCTTACAGTCAAAATCTTAAGCAGCATACTTCCTCTTATTTCTTTTGTTGCTGCTGCTATTCTTTATACAAGAGCCGCTTCTCAGGCTAAAGAAGCCACTTTACAAGAAAAAAAACTTAGTCTCGAAAGGAATTTCCTTTCTGACAAAGCAGAAATTAACGAAGAATTAATAAAATACTTAAAAATAGTCAAAGAAGAATTTGAAAATGAGCCCGATGTAATTGCCTACAAAGAAACCTCCAAATTTTTGCAAAATCTAGAGAATGTTCTTACACGAGGAAAAGACCTTTCCAAGCAAAAAGCAAGCCTTGAAGAAAAGCTAAAAACATCCGATCTAACACCAGACCAAAAAACTAGTCTTTTAAAAGAAATTCGCCTTCTAACTGGACGCATAAACCAAGAGGGAATAACTTTGCAAGGAACTACTAAAAAAAATACCCAAAAGGAAAAAGAAACATTAGAGAAACTCACAACTACCTATAATAAACTAAAACAACTAGCAGATGCGTTAAGTTTAGATAGAGCAGCAAAAGCAAATAAAGCTATTATTGAACTTGAGCAGAAATACCATAAAGCACTTTCAGAACTAGAGCAAACAGGGTTAGCAGTATGAATATCCCAGCTACTCGAAGGATACAAGAAGAAGCTGCTAATAGAGCTCCCCAAGTCTGGGGGACTCCAAGATCAAAAATAATCAGCTTACTAGCTCTTGGCACTCTCTCCTGCGTCGGCATTATCTATGCAGCCCCTTTCCTTGCAGGAGCACATACAACCATCCTTGCAGTCAAAATTTTAAGTAGTACTCTGTCTCTTATTTCTTTTATTGCCGCCGCCATTCTTTATGCAAAACATCAAGCTCAGGAAGAAATCCCAGAAGATGCAAAGGTTACTCTAGAAAGAGTATTTCAAAAAGAAGCCGAAGCAATTCAAACACAGCTAACACAAGACTTAAAAATAGTCCAAGAAGCCTTTGAAAAAAATCCACTTGTAGTTGCCTATAAAAAAACTAAAATAGACCTAAAACAAGAACCTGAGATAAAAAGCGATGCTCTTAAAGAGCTTGAAAAAAAACTATCAACCTGCAAAGTCAATTTAAATGCCCAAGCAAGTAGATCTATCGCTGAACTAAGGCGTAGGCATAAGCAAGCCCTAAATCAACAAAATATTACATAATATTTCGCGGAGTTAGGGACCAAGTTTTCCAAAGCAAATCTGTTTGTTCCTGGGATTTTTCTTTTCCCTTTCCAGTACAATTTCTCAACTGAATATACATAATTAATCCCGCTCTTTTTGTTTTTACAATAGCTTAATTTAGATATATTTCTCCTCAAACATAGTTGTAATCAGTTATTGAAACTATGTTTCAACAAAAAAAATAAGCTATTTTTAGAAAATGGCTTATTTTTAATGGGTTATGCATTTAAAGCACTTGAACCGGTTATGTTTTTCAAAAATTCAGGATAAAACCTTAAACTAAAAAACTTTGAGGCATACAACCTTATACACTTAATAAACAAATTAAACTTCAATAAATTAATTGATTTAGAAAAGGCAAATATGATATAATTACATTATTAATTACAATAAGGAGCGTTTAAATGAACATTACAAAAACTCCAAACTCCCTATCTATGGGAGAGAGCCCCCTACTTAAAGGCCGCCCTAATCCTAAAACACAAATAACCAATTTAGTAGCACTTGCTATCCTTTCCGGTGCCGTTGCTTTTTATGCAGCGAATTTTCTTGTAGCACTCCCTTTAACAGTTATTACTTTAACTGTCTGCGGCGGTTCCATCTCACTAGTCTCTTCTATTGCTGCTGCCTCCTTAAAGTTATGTAATGAAGAAATAAAAATTCTGCAATCGCCAAAATACAAAGACGCTCCCTTATCGAAATTCCCCAAGTTTCCGAAAAACTCTACGGGTAGCAACTTAACTCCAGAAAATGTAGAAATCCATAAAATACAGATTCTAGAAGCCGTTTCCGCTAAAGCGATGACAGACATTGAAGAACCGGATATTGATACTTTTATCGCGGATCCCTTCAACTCCTTGCGTAGTGGGATGTGGCTATTAGAAGGCGAAAGTCAAATTATAAGCGCTCTTGAAAGACTCAGATTAGGAGTAGGGCAAGAGCAGCAGCCTCTAGTAAAAGTTTTCGGACTAGAGTCACTTAGCCAAGAATTTAGAGAGATATTCTCACACTACAAAAAATGCTATACAAAGATCACTGAAACTATTGAAGAGATCCAAGCGCAAAAATCGAAAACGACGGAAGGGTTAAAAAAAGAGACTGAAACACAAAAAAAAGAATACGAATCTCAACTACAACGACAGATAGAAGCGGCTTATGCCTTTTATACAAAGCCACGTCAAATTCCAGGTTTTAGAAGAGAAAATACGTTAAAACCCGTTGAAGATCTTTTAAAGCTCGATTTAGAGATTCTATCTATAGAGAGAAAAATGGCCACCCTCCAACACGAAGAACCTGAAGCAACCCAAGCACTCAAAGAACTACACCTACTTAAAGAAAAGGCCCTCGAAATAAAAATAAACATGCCCCCTGTTGCTGCAAAACTATATGAATCTGCACAGTCTAATTTAACCAAAGAGATAGAGCGATATATAAAGACCTGCACTGATAAAATGGACAAATACCAAAAGCTTCTAGAAAGCGCCCTTTTTGCTTGTGAACAGGAGACTGAAAGTCTTATTTACTCTGCTAAACAGGAGGGTAAAGCGGATTTAGTAAGGCTCTTTGAGAAGTTAAATACAGATTTCATCCCACAATACAACGCTTTATTTAGCAGCTAACTTTATAGAAAAAAACCATTCTATCCAACAGAGCTTCTTTAAAAACCTCTAAGAAGCTCCTATCCCATAAAAAACTATTTTTCCAAAGACACTGCTTTAAAAAAAAGCATCAAAAATTAAAAAAGTTACTAGAAAATACCCTATTGCTATATAAGCAAATTAAGAGATAGCTCGACAGATTATAGCTTAGCAGGTACAGTTATAGGGCAATAGACAAGAAATCCTAAACCATAGTGAAAATATATGCATAAATTCCGATCTTCCTTATTTTATTTACTAATGGCTTTCTTTGGACTCATCCTGCTTGCAGGGTGTCAAAAAACTACACTTGTTGTCAGCGGAGTCGATGAAAGAGAGGCTAATGAAATTATTGTTTTTCTAGCTAGCAGCGGTATCGCTGCCATCAAAACCCCAGGCTCAAGCTCTTCTCCCGGCGGGGCTCAAGGAGCTCCTAAATGGAATATTTCTGTCGACGAAAGAAAAGCCACGGATGCGATGGCTATACTCAATCAAAATGGTCTTCCTAGAATTAAAGGAGTCAACCTTTTAGATCTTTTTGGCAAAACCGGAATGATGTCAACAGATAAAGAAGACACCATCAGATACCAGGCAGGACTTGCAGAGCAAATTGCAAGTACGATTCGCAAAATAGACGGGGTCATCGATGCCGATGTACAAATATCCTTCCCTGCAGCAGATGCACAAGCACTTCCCTGGGAGCAAGCTGCCCCCCAAAAAATTACAGCTGCTATTTATGTAAAGCACCAAGGAGTTCTTGACGATCCAAACAGCCACCTTATTATGAAAATCAAAAGGCTCGTTTCAGGCAGTATTCAAGGCTTAGAAATCAACGATGTCACTGTTATCTCCGATAGAGCAAGGTTTACAGACATTAACATGAACCAAACTCCTGAAATCCTCTCCTCCTCACAAAAAGAAAAAGAATCCGTCAGCATTTGGGGCATTGTTATGAGCAAGAGCTCAGCTGCTCGCTTTCGAGTGCTATTTTTCTTCCTCTCCCTTTTTGTTGTCATGTTTGGCGTATTTACTGGCTGGCTTATCTGGAAGCTATATCCTACTTTAAAAACAGCAGGAGGGCTTAAGGGGCTTTTAAAAGCTGAGCCCTTTTCCTTAGAGGAATCCGCCACGGTAATAGAAGAGCCTAAGACCCCTCCTGAGGAATAACCACACTTTATGGAAAAAATACAACAGCTAGTCTGTAGTGCATTTATTGAAAAAATAGCTAAGGATGATAAAAATGCACTCCTTAAATTCTTACCTCCAAGCCAGCAAGAAAAATATCAAAACCTTCATACTCCTTCCAAGAAGCTGTGTCAAGGTTTTGACCTAACCACGTACCTAATAAATTCCGTACATTACACCTGGTTCACTCCTTTCCTACGCACCTTAGCAGAAAATGAAGTAAACCTCTTTCTATCAGCTTTGCCGTTAGATACGGCAAATAAACTACAAAAAGCGCTCCTATCCCCCGCAGCAATTCCTTCTATAAGCCCCGCTTTAAAATCTTTTCTGCAAATTAAGCTAGCAAAAGCCCTTTTAGTGGACGTGGAGGAAGTCCTTCCTGTAGAAGCCCTTCCCGAGTCTCCTTTAAACTGCCTACTCGACTTATCAACACAAGAAATGCAACTTGTCATAGAGTTCTTAGGACTACATGACCTAGCTGTAGAAATAAAACAAATTATCGACACGGTAAAGCTAAAAAAAATTCATTCCATACTTTCTAAAGAAAAAGTTTTTTTCCTTGAAATGCTCTCTCATAGAAAAGCTACCGTAACATTTAAAAAGATGGAATTAAGCACCTGGACAGGAGACGTGGATCTTCTTGCCAAGCTCGTGCAGAAAAGGGGCATGAATAGGCTAGCAAAGGCTCTTTACCCTGAAGATTTCAGTCTTACCTGGCATGTTAAGCACCGAATAAGCAATGAAGAAGCTCTTCTTTTTTCCTCTTTACATAAAAAGTTAGAACAACCTAAAGCCTACGCTCTTTTAGCTGAGCAAATACTAGAAATACTCACTTTTTTTAAAAAACATAAAATGCAGGTCAACCCATGACTCTTTTTTCTTATATTTCTTCCGGCTCTCTCTCCGTACAATCCAAAGAAAAAATCATCCCCAAAAGTGATTTTAACAATATTTTAACCAGCAAAGAAGCTTTAGAAAAAGCTCTTTTAGAAGTGCAGAAAAAACATGAAGATACGCTGCTTGAATGCGAGGAACTCAAAAAAAAAGCAACGGAAGAAGGTTTTCAAAAGGGGTTAGAAGAATTTAATAGTCACATTCTCACCTTAGATGCTTCCGCAAAAAAAATCTACATGGACATGCAAAAAGTAGTTCTTTCTTTAGCTTTAACTGCAGCAAAAAAAATCGTAAAAAAAGAACTAGAAACCTATCCAGATACTATTGTCGATATCGTAACGCAGGCTTTAGCACCAGCTAAACATAACAAGCGTGTATCCATTTATGTCCATAAATCAGATAAAGACGCTTTAGAAAACCAAAAACCTAAGCTAAAAGAGCTATTTGAACAAATTCAAGTTCTTTCTATTCAAGAAAGGTCCGATGTATCTCCCGGTGGTTGCATCATAGAAACAGAAACAGGAATCATCAACGCCTCTATCGAGAACCAATGGAAAGCATTAGAACTTGCCTTTGAACGATATAAACATTAATCTTTCTTTTTAAAAAGGAAGAAATAGTGTACAAATGGTAGAAAACTTGTAATAGGTTCATATATGTTGCTCCAATCGAATTTTTTTAGAACATTTGCGCTATTATTGTTCTTCTGCTTTTTTGCTAGCCAAGATCTATTTTGTGATACCGCTCCAGTGCTACCCTCAGAGACAGCAGCGCCTTCTATGATTTTACAAATGGGAGTGCTAGCGGGCTTAGCCCTCCTCCCTTTTATAATCATGATGCTCTCTTCATATATGAAAGTAGTTATTGTGCTGTCTTTGCTACGTAACGCCCTTGGGGTACAACAAGCTCCTCCTAACCAGATTTTGAATGGCATAGCCATCTTAGTAACAGTCTATGTGATGTTTCCAACAGGCACTGAAATGTATAAAGCCGGAGAAAATCTCATCAAAACTAAGGCTCCAACAGAACTATTTTCAGCCCCCTCTGCAGGATTTATTATAGAGCTTGTCAGTGAAGTTAAAGAGCCACTAAGGAATTTTCTACAAAGAAATACATCCATTAAACATATTACAGGATTCTATCAGCTGGCTTATAAATCTTTTCCTGAAGACTATAGAAAAGAATTAAAGCCGGATAATTTTTTAGTCCTTATCCCCTCATTCATCACCTCACAGCTTAAATCTGCCTTTGAAGTTGGCGTTCTTATCTATTTACCATTTTTTGTAATAGATCTTGTAACTTCTAATATTCTACTAGCTATGGGTATGATGATGTTATCACCCCTAACCATTGCACTGCCTTTAAAGCTCCTTCTTATTGTTATGATTGATGGTTGGACCTTAATCATTCAAGGGCTTGTACTTTCTTTTCGTTAACTAACACCGAGGGCATATTATGTATAGTTCAGAAATTCACCAGCTTAGCTACCAAGCACTTCTTTTAATCTTGATCCTTTCAGGACCTCCGATTTTAATTAGTACCACGCTTGGTCTTTGTGTGGCCATCTTTCAGGCTGCAACACAAATCCAAGAGCAAACGCTATCTTCCATGGTAAAATTAGTAGCCGTGGTTGTTACTCTTTTTGTTTTAGGAGGATGGTTGGGCTCTCAAATCATGCAATACACAAATAACATATTTACTAACTTTCCCAAGTGGGCTAGTTTCTAATGGGATCCGGACAAGATTACGCCCAATTTTTCCGTGAAATTTATCACTTTGCACCCTCTTCTATCATTCCTATATTTCTTCTTTCTCTATTTCGACTAGCTCCCATAGTGACTCTTTCTCCCTTTTTGGGAGCAAAGCTTCCGTCTAGCATAAAAATAGGAACTGTAATTTCCCTTGTTGCTGTTTTATTTCCTCATATAGCTATGACAAGTAAAACTCTTGTAGACTACAACATACTTTTTGTGGGCTACGCAATTAAAGAAGTTTTTATTGGATTTATTTTAGCTTTTTTAGTTGGCATCCCTTTTCAGTTTGCACAAACGGCTGGTTTTTTAGTTGATTTTTTACGAGGAGCCTCTTCATTACAGGTCTCAGATCCTTTTTCTCAAGCGCAAACATCTCCTATAGGAAACCTCTATAACTACGTCCTAATTGCTATGTTCTACGCTATTGGAGGCTTTTTTTATTTCATTAACACGCTTTTTGCTTCCTATGACCTCATTCCAATTGATGCATTTATCAATCCCCTATTCTTTTCTTTTCAATTGCCGTTTTGGCAAACGACCATAGCTATTGCCACCAAGGTTTTAGCTTTAGCGATTCAACTATCAGCTCCCGCTTTAATGGCTATTTTAATGACCGAGGTGTTTTTAGGGATAGCTAATAGACTAGCCCCACAAGTACAGATTGCCTTCCTAGGAATGTCTGTGAAATCCTTATTAGGGCTCACACTGCTATGTGCCGGTTGGTTTTTTATTTTGGATCAAATGGGAAAACAAACTCTACTTTGGCTTAAAGAAATTGATAAATTACTTTTTATGATTCCGCCCATTTAGTCTATATATCGCTCTATCCAATCATCTATTTCCGCTGTTTGTTTTTCTGTTAGTGCATGCCCTGGCATATGCCTGTACATGAAAATAAGAGAAGACCCATGATCTACCCTCCTTCCATAAACACCGCTGATAAGTTCGCTTAATTCATCCAAGCCAGGGTTCATTTTAGGATAAATATACCCTAAAAAATCACGAAAAGACGTGCCTGCCTGGAGTGGAAATTCTCTAATATGCGATAACCTTTCAAAAAACCCCTCCTCTATCACATGACCTCGACATTTTTCATAAAGCGCTATTTGCTCTTCTAGTAAATCCCATTTTTTTAGAAAGTTTTGGAGAAGTAAGGCACTTGTCTCATCAAGTGGCATTCTATATTGTGGCCACTCAAAAGATTCAGACATAAACCCAACAGATATATTGTGAACCCCCCACCCTTTAGAAGGCTGCTTACGATAGCGAAAAGCTGCTTCAGCATCAAAAAAGCGAATTTTACCAGAGGGCGTAATCCCAATATTTCTTCCTAAAAGATCTTCTAGCCCCAAAAGATATGCTTCAAAATGTGCTTTCCAATATTCAAAAAGAGAAACCTTTTTAATAGCAAAAGGGGAGGGCAATTCTTTTACCCCTCGACCAAATGTAAACGGTTCCATTTTTTGGATAACCATTTTTTTGCCATCAAAATCTATAGGAAATGAAGGGACAAAACAGGTATCTGCATCCAAAAGAAGAGAAATTTCCCATGCTATAGCTTCAAAGTAACACGCCTTTTCCCTTTTCTTTATCACAAGTTGATCCCTCGGTCTTAAAATCATCAACTTCCGCTCCCAAGGACTTTGATATATTTTCTTTTTAAACACGCCATCTTTTAAAAGCGCTTTTCTAATAGATCGAAACCACTTCTCGTCTTTAACATATTTGGCACTTTTAAACTCAGGAAACTCAGCAATTAAAGACTTACTTCCCCTATCAAAATCTGCATTCCAATCTGCATAACTTAAAACATTTGCAAATAAAAAAATAAAAACAAACTTAATCCACATAATAATCAATCCACTCTATAATATCTTTTCGTTGCAAATAAGAAATCGTCTTTATTCTATGCTTACCCATTGCATGAAATAAAGCAGCTCCATGATCTACCTTACGTCTAAGAATTCTACTAATAATCTTATTTAACCCATCAAGTCCTGGGCTCATTTCTGGGAAAAGGAAACCATAAAAATCTCGGAAACACACGCCCTCTTCTAACGGAAAAGCAGCCACCTGATCTATACGATCAAATAAGTCTTGTAAGTTAAAGTCTACCTTCCTTAAAGAAAAGTACCTTGCCAAATCTTCCTTCAACAAAAGCATATGACTTTGGAGTTTTTGCAGTTCCTCACATGCCCGACTATCTAAAACAGCCCGGTACTGAGGCCATTCAAAAGCTTGGGTAAGAAAAGGAACATAAAAAATCCCATTTTGATTTGTAGGCTTTTTACTATAACAAAAACTATCTTCCGCATCAAAAAAACGGATAAATCCCCTTGTATTCACCCCAATATTCCGACCTACAAGGTCCCTCATTCCTAAAATGTAAGCAAGAAAATGCGCTTTCCAATAAGACACTAAAGAAACCTTCCTCACAAGCTGAAACGGGGGGATTCTAGGAGGCTTATCGCCAATAAAGAACTCCTCCATTTTTTGGATAACAACTTTTTTACCCTCAATTTCTATAGCAAATGCTGGGATAATTACATTAGGAACCCCAAATAAAATAGAAAGCTCCCAAATTATTGCTTCTTTAATATTGTTATTGCTTCTTTTCTTTAAAAGATACCCTTCTCTTTCTTTTAAAAATAGCAACTTATCTTCTAATCCTGCTTGTAACATTTCATTTTGCAAAAACCTGTCGTGTAATAATTGGTTCCTCACCTTTAAAAAAAAGGTATATCCATCTAAATAGCTTCTTGTTTGCAAAGCGGGAAACTGCTCTATTAGTTCCTGCGTTTTCTCACTAAAGTCCTGATTCCAATCAGCGTAACTGATGCAGCTTACAAACAAAAAAAACACCACAAAAAGACTTAATAATTTACTTAACATAAGTATCCACCCACCTTCGCACTGCTTTTTGATCTCTACTAGAGGCTCTAGAAAAATTACAATTACCGCAAGCAAAAAGAAGAGCCGTGCCATAGCCAACTCTCTTATGAAGGCTCCCGCTAGCTATAGAGCGAATCCTTGGAAGCCCCTCCTCCATCTTGGGAAACAAGAAAATATAAAACTGCAAAAAAGAAACTCCCGGCTTAATGAGAAAAGCCCTGACCCTATCTATTCTTTTTATGATCTCTTCATAAGGAAAATTCAAGTCTCGATGGCTAGCATAAATCCTTATGTCATTTTTAACCTCTTCTAAAGAGCTTATAAAACTCCTTAAAGAACGTGCCGTACCTTCTGTAAGGGGAGCCTCAAATTGAGGCCAATCAAAAGCCTGGCAGGCAAACTCCACCTTATCTGTTTCTTTCCTTTGCAAAGCGGCTTTCCCATATAAAAAACTATATTCCAAATCAAATAACCGTATTTGTCCGAGATTATTTATCCCTATATTTCTACCTATTAAATCTTTGAAAGCTAGCAAATAGGCAATAATATTAGCCTTCCAATACGTTTCAAGAGACACTAATTGGAGTGTTTCTAAAGGAAGGCCTCCACCAGTTTTTTCTGCATCAACGATAAAACGTTCTTTTTTTTGTACAATAACCCTCTTGCCTTCTATTTCAATAGGAAAAGAAGGGACCACACACGCAGATCCCCCTAGAAGGCAAGCAACCTCCCAAGCAAAGGCTTCTTTTATATTATTTTCTCTTCTCTTCTTACAAATAAGATGCTCTTTTTGCAAAACTATTTGTAGTTTATCTTCCTCTAGCGAATTTCGAATTTGATCTAAAAATCTAGAATCTAAAAAAAGGGACTCTCTATGAGCACAAAAGGCCTCGCAAACATCTAAGTACCTCGTTTTTTGCAAGGCGGGGACTTCTTTTATCAAAGATTGCGATACTGTATCAAAGTCAGTGTTCCAATCAGCACAAAGAAAAGAAGTGCCCATTAATAAAAAAAGAAAATGTCCTATTCGACATACCGTTTTTGCCATTTTTTCATTACCTCTTTCTGCTTAGAAGAAAGTTTACTTGGATCTTGTCTTTGACAAATAAAAAAAAGAGAAGATCCGTCACCTACCCTTCTTCCTAAAATAGAAGAAACCATGTTATTAAGCTCATCTAATCCCTCACCTAGTTTTGGATAGAGATAAGAAAAAAAGTCTCGAAAACTTCTACCTTCTTCTAGTGAAAATAGCCGGATCTTATCCAATCGATACCGCATTCCTGCCTCATCAAATAAAAAACCACGACACTCTCTATATGTTTTTAAATCCTCTTCAAAAGAAGATAGACTCGCTATATACTCCCCCAAAGAAGTAGCTGTTTTCTGATCTAGAGGAGTCTTATACTGAGGCCACTCAAAAGATTCCATAAGAAACCCCACCTTAAAAGAGGGCTCGCTTAACCTAGGCGCATTATAATATTTAAAACTAGATTCCGTATCAAAAAAACGAATCTTCCCACTCGGGCTAATTCCAATATTTCTCCCGACAAGATCTCCTAACCCTAAAATATAGGCAACTAAATGAGAGCGCCAGTAGTTTTCTAAAGAAACCTTCGCCATAAGAGCCTTTGGAGGAGTCCTCGTCTCTTTATCTGCAAATGTAAAAGTCTCTTTTTTTTGGATAACAACAACTTTATCTGCTACTGCAATAGGGAAAGAAGGAACAATAAACTCCGAGGCTCCTAAAAGATACGAAAGCTCCCACACATATACTTCTCTAATTACATTATGGGCCCTTTTTTTTAGAATAACATCTTTTTCAGGGAAATCCTTAAATAGAATCAATTTTTTAATGTCCGACAGTTTCTTTACCCGATACTCGAGTAAAGGATCATTCAATAACTCGGATCTTCTTTTACCAAAAAAAGAAAGAGAATTTAGATAATCCCTTTCTTGTAATTCTGGCAAGGCCTCTATAAGAGCTAGTGTCTGTTCGTCAAATTCCTGATTCCACTCTGCATGTAGAAAAGAACCCAACACTAAAAAAACATAAATAAATAATTTCATAATCGTCCTTTAAAGATGTGCGACATTATAAAATAGGTTCTCTTTAAAAAAAAGTAAAGTTTCCATGCGTTTTTTGTCTTTACTTCAAAAGACCTGGCTCTTTTAAAAAAAATCAATCTCAACAATCACACCATCTTCTTAACAAGTCTTCCCATTTTTCACTAAAAAAGTCCAAAAAAAAAGAGGGGGAAAAATCCCCCTCTTTTTTATCATACAATTGAAACTTTAAATTAGAAATCGAAACGAAGTCCAACGTTAAGTCCTTGAAGATAATCATTACCAAAGTTGCTACCAGCTCCAGCAAATTGATTCCAATATATATTGAAATCATAAGATACAGTAAGATCAAAATGGAAATCGTTCATATCTCCAAAATAAGATCCCCATCCTAAACCTAAGGAAGTCTCTGTAACAGCTCTTAGTGTGTTATAGTCATTAGAACCTTTTCTTTCTGTATAACGAGTGTACAGAACGCTTTGTGACATATCACCAATTAAGCGGAAACCACTACCAAGTAACCAGTTACTATCAAAACCAAAACGTGGTCCAACAGCCCATGATTTTTGATGACCTTCGAATTCATCCGAAATCCAAAGCCCTCTAAGTGCTGTACTAAAATCAGCAGTTAAACTTTTACCAAAGTAAAAAGGTCTGCTAAATCCAAGATGTGCATCATTATAGCTGAATTTATGAGAATCATGATTTCCAGAATTTTGGTACCATGTGTACTGTCCTTCTAGATTCCAATCATCCATTCCTTTCATATCTATTCCAAGTCCTACTTGGAAACCACTTGAATAAGAAGCGTCTTCAGAAATACCATCCGCTTCTCTATTTAAATGCCAGTAAATGTAATCTGCTGTCAAATACATGTCATAACCATCGGCAATCACATAATTAGCGCTTTGGTTATATCCACCAGGTAATTGACCAGCCATAACTTCTTCTCCAGCTACATAAGTAGATGCGGCTGGTGCTGCATGGCCTCCTGCCATAGGTTGGTCTGCTTGCACAGCAAATGGAACCATTGCTCCAACTACTGCTAAAGCTACTGTCAGTTCTTTTCTTAACATACTTTCCTCCTAGGAAGTTTTTTTATTCGTAATCATTTCTAAGGATCCCGCTCTTTTTTACACCTAAGCAAAAAAGGCTTTTGAGCATTTTCCCCTTTAAATTTAGAAGGTAAGAAATTTCGATTTAAAAAAAAACAAAAAAATTTTCAAACCCCATTTTTTTTTTAATTCCACCCTAGGAAAATTTAAAAAAAAATCAGAAAAACCCATTTTCTTAGTGCTTAAAAGGCACTTTTTTTGTATCCTTTATTACGTTTATTTTTTTTAAAAAAAAGAAAAAAACCAAATAGACAAGTTGAATTTGTGGCCAATACACCGATTTTTGTACGCCTTAAAGCACAAAAAAATAAGTTATTTGCAATTAATTACCAAAATAACTAAACAGAAGATTTAGATAGCATAACATAATGGAGTACTCATGCCTCGTTTTTCGATATCAACTAAATCATTACTAACCTCCATAGCTCTTTCTTTTAATCTCCACTCTGAAATCACATCCATTCAGGAGCCTCCTGTACTACCCTCTGCAAGGCCGATAGCCCTAAAAAGCCACAACTTATTTATCGAAGCAGATTGGCTATATTGGAAAGCAAATGAAACAGGCCTCAGTTACGCTTTAAAACAAGACGGATTTAATGAAAACAAACCGCAGATCATGAATATAGGAAGTGTAGCCAACCCGAAATTCGACTGGGAATCAGGTTTCCGACTAGGTTTAGGCTGCAATATCCCTTATGATAGCTGGGATCTTAGTCTAATATGGACATGGAATGAAGGAAAAGCAAAAGACTCTCAATCTTCTCAAGAAGATGGCTCCCCTGCTGTTTACCCCTCCTTCATACATCCAAATGCCTATAATGACGAGAACATATTCTCTTGCTTCAAAGCAAATAGCGATCTGTTGATACATCTTAACATGTTAGATCTAGACTTAGGCAGACAATTTAAAACAGGAAAATGGCTCTCCTTACGTCCCCACTTAGGTATTAGAACTGTCTGGATAGATCAGTCCTATGATGTAAAGTATGAAGACCTCTATAGCTACAATTTAAAGAAAAAAAAGCTTAAATTCGTTTTAGATGAATATCTAACACACATGATCAACAATTTTTGGGGTATCGGGATTCAAGGAGGATTAGACTCTCAATGGATGATCAAAGGAGACATCAGTATATTTGGCAACTTAACAACAGCCTTACTATATGGCGTCTTTGATACTTCATATACAGAAAGTTTCCTCTTAAAAGAAGTAACAGATGGGACTACTCTTTCAGAAGAAAATAATTTCCACGCAGGGAGAGCTATTCTCGATCTACAAATGGGATTAAGATGGAGCTCTAGCTTCTTTAAAGAGAAAATCAGATTCCTCATACAAGGGGGATGGGAACACCACGCATTTTTCTCACAAAATCAATTCATGCGATTTGTAGACGGACAAAATTGGGGAAATTTCACTCAAAACCAAGGGGATGTTTATTTTCAAGGTTGGATGGGGTCTGCCCGCATTTACTTCTAAAAAAGCGCCTAAAACACATTATAGAAGCAATTTAAAAAGATTGCATCGCGCTTAGAATTCTTCAAATAAAACTTTTTCACAAAAGACACTACCTTTTTTTTCCCCAATTCTGTAAATTCGTATTATGCTGACGTTTTTTTGTTAAGCAGACTAACTTATCTAGAGGACTTCTTTATTATGAAAAAAAATACAATCGTTATGGGCTTACTCTCTGCCCTCTCTTTTGCTAGTGTCGGACATTTACAAGCTGAAGTGTCTGATGCACAAGTGCGCAATTTAGAAAACAGAGTGAACGTGCTTGAACAAAAAAAGGGAGCTAATGCGATGGTTAATCCATCAGGCCGCCCTCAAGTACGCGACGGTGCAGACATTTTCTTTACGGCAGACTGGCTTATTTGGCAAGCCCATGAAAATGGCCTTGGTTACACTGTAAAAGGTGATGCTGATCACTCTACTTCTTCTGCTCTTTACAACTCTTCCGTAAAAAACATGCATTTTGATTGGGACTTCGGATTCCGCGTAGGACTCGGTTGGAATACTCCTCATGACGGTTGGGACGTAACAACTAACTGGACTTGGTTTCGCACTAAGGCGCATGACAGCCACGCTGTAGATGGAGACAAAATTCTACGACCAACTTTCAACTATTCTCCTGCAGAAGGAACTGTAGCAGATCCTATTATAGGGTATTTACATACGAACAGTCAATTACACCTTCACCTTAACCTGATTGACCTCGAACTCGGCAGAGAATTTTTCGTAAGCAAATGGGTGACACTACGTCCTTTTATAGGACTTAGAAACGGTTGGGTTCACCAAAAACTCGTCACTACATTTACACATGCAAAATCTGCTGGAGCCCAAACAGGCACCGCTAGTAAATTAGTCAACAACTTCTGGGGTATCGGCCCTAAAGCTGGACTCAATACACAATGGGGCCTAGGTTACGGCTTTAGCCTTATTGGAAATGCGAATTGTTCCTTACTATACGGCTTCTTTCATTTAGAAAACCGCCAAGATAAACTGTTTGAAAATGGCGATGTCGGCGTTAATGTAAATAACAGAGACAGCGTTCGTGTTGGACGAGCTATTGGCGAATTAGCCTTGGGTCTACGTTGGGATACCATGTTTGCCGATGATAGATGCCATTTTGGTATCCAAGGTGGCTGGGAAAATCTTATGCTATTTGGATTTAATCAATTCAAACATTTCATTGGAACAACCGATAGAAACGCAGGATCTTTTGTAGCAAATCAAGGAGACCTCACCTTCCAAGGTTGGACTCTTTCTGCTAGACTAGACTTCTAAAACAAGTAATGCTAGGTAACCTCGAACTTCTCGAGGTTACCTTTTCCTTTAACCATCTCCCCGTAAAATCCCTACAACTTCCTTTAGAGCCAGAATAAACCGATCTATTTCTTCTAAAGTATTATAAACAGCAAAAGAAACTCTTATAGTAGAGCTTACCCCAAACCTTCTTAAGGCAGGCTGAGCACAAAGATGGCCCGTTCTTACAGAAATGCCTCTCGTATCAAGTAGCGTACCTACATCCAAAGAGTGACACCCCTCACAGTTAAAACTAATAATAGAAGATCTATGCCTAGGCTTAGATAAAAAGTGGATACCCGGTATCTTTGCTAAAGAAGCTAGTGCATACTCTGTTAGAGTCTTTTCCCAGGCCTCCACTTTATCAAGACCTATTTTATGCATAAAACCAATAGCTGCATGCAATCCCATGGTAGCTGCAATATTAGGAGTCCCCGCTTCAAAGCGTAAAGGAGGACCTTGATAGGTTGTTTTCTCAAAAGACACGCTACGAATCATATCCCCCCCTCCTTGATAAGGAGGCATAGATTCTAGTAAATGCTTTTTACCATACAGTATGCCAATACCTGTTGGCCCATACATTTTATGCCCTGAAAATACTAAAAAATCTACGTCAAGCCTCTGAACATCGATCCTCATATGAGAAATAGCCTGCGCTGCATCAATCAATACTTTCGCTCCAAATTCGTGAGCAAGGCGCACAACTTCAGCTACAGGGTGAATTACACCTGTTGCATTTGCAATATAGGCAAGAGATACCAATTTCACTCTAGAAGAAAGCATTTTAACAAACTGCTCTAATGCAATCTCTCCTCCATCATCAACGGGAATTACCTGTAAAGTAGCCCCGGTCTCAGCACAAAGCATTTGCCAGGGAACAATATTAGAATGGTGCTCTGTTTCTACTATAAGAATTTCATCCCCTTCTCGTAAAAAAGCTTTTCCATAAGAGAAGGCAACTAAATTAATTGACTCCGTTGTCCCTTTCGTAAAAATAACTTCAGAAGATTCCTTTGCTCCAATAAACTGCCGGACAAGCTCTCTTGTAGCGTCATATTTAGCTGTAGCTTCTCTTGCTAACGAATAAATTGCCCTATGTACAGTCCCACATTCTTCAGAAAAATACTTTGTCATTGCTGTGATTACTTCTTGAGGCTTTTGTGAAGTTGCCGCAGAATCAAAATAAATACAAGGCAGGTTTTTCTCTTTAGCAAATAAAGGAAATTCCTTTCTTACATCGGTTAAGTCAACTACTTCAGACATGCTAAACTCAAAGAAAAAAGCTTAGAGCGAAGGGATTCTAAGGAAATTTTCTCTAAAATTTCCTCACAAAAACCCTGTATTAAAAGAGCTTGAGCTTCCTCTAAAGAAATCCCTCTTGTCCTTAGATATAGCAAGTGTTCTTCTTCTAATTGCGCAATCGTAGATCCATGCGATGCTTTTACATCATCGGCAAATATCTCTAAGTTGGGTTTAGAAAAAGCCATGGAAAGATCTGAAAGAACCAAGTTTTTATTTAATTGATATGCCTGTGTTTTTTGCGCAGTACGCTTCACGTAGATTTTACCCGTAAAGCTACTACGGCTCTTGGATAGAAGAATGTTTTTAAATAGCTGATGAGAGCGGCAGGAAGGGGCGCTATGCTCGATGTGCACGTGCACATGAGCTTGCTTTACCCCTGTAAGAGGAGCAAGGCCTCTAAGCTCAACTTCTGCCATTTCTCCAAGTAAAGACACCTTGTAATCATGACGAAGAAGGTCTCCTCCAAAGGTCACAAGGTCAGATTTAAGAAAACTTCCTTTTTTTAAAGTAGCCCTAAAAAAAGAAAAACTTCCTCCTGCTGTCTCGAGTCCGCTGTGACAGCTATAAGAACAAATAGCTTTCTCTTCCAAAGCCAAATCGACAAAACCGTTATAAAACCTACTGTCTCCTTCTATAGAACTAACAAAAGACGCTTCGGCTTGAGCTCCCATAAAAAGATGAATGCGAGGGTTACAAAAAGCTTCTTTTCCTGTTTGCAAGAATAAAAACTGGATAGGAGACTCTATTTTCACCTTAGGAGGCACATAAATAAACAAACCATCAGAGGCTAAAGCTCCATTTAAAAGAGCTAAAGAATCTCCCTCTTCTTGCGTAAGAGTCTGTATGCGATGCTTAAGATAAGAACTATAAGAACCTGTTAAAGCACTGGAAAGAGGCATGATCACCGCCTGCTTTGGAATAGCATCTAAAGAAGATAACTCTTTAGAAAAGCAGCCATCAACAAATACAAAAGAAGAGTTAGAGCTTTCAGGAAGACGCAGCGTTTCTAATTGCGCTTCAACACTATTTTCCTTACCTACAAAAGAACCCTCGTATAATTTATTTAAAGGAACATATTGATAACTTTCCTGATTGCGGTCAGGAAGGCCTAGCCTCAAAAATTTCTCTTGAGATAGGTTCCTTAAAAAGGCCAAAGGACTTTCCTTATTTTGAAGCATAAGATCTTGCATAAGATCCAAAAAAGTGTTTTTGCCTACTCTCTCCAAGCACTCTCTCATGAAAACACCTTAGTCTCTTCTAAGGAAGATCTGAACTGCTCATATCCATTTGATTCCAACTGTAGCGCTAAACTCGCATCTCCGGATTGCACAATTCTTCCATCAACTAGCACATGAACAAAATCAGGATGAATGTAGTCTAATAATCTTTGATAGTGAGTAATTAAAAGAAGCGACTTTTCCGGGCTCATAAACCTATTTACGCCTTCTGCTACTACTTTCATGGCATCTATATCAAGACCGGAATCCGTTTCATCTAGAATTGCTAAAAAGGGATCTAATAAAGACATTTGCAAGATTTCATTGCGTTTTTTTTCTCCTCCGGAAAACCCCTCATTTACATTTCGGCATACAAATTCCTTACTGACCTGAACAAGAGCCATTTTCTCTTGTAATATCTTATCAAATTCTTCTTGTTCAAGGGGTTGCTTCCCCTCAAACTTTCTTTTCGCATTTAAAGAAGCAAATAAAAAAGTAGAGTTGGTAATACCTGGGATTTCTACAGGGTATTGAAAACCCATAAAAAGACCTCTATGAGCTCTTTCTTCCGGCTCCAAATCTAAAATGTTCTCCCCTTGAAAAAGAACTTCCCCCTGGATAATCTCATAAGCAGGATCCCCAGCTAAAACCTTTGCCAAAGTAGACTTACCAGCTCCATTAGGTCCCATAATAGCATGAATCTCCCCTGGAGCTATTTTCAAAGAAAGGCCTTTTAAAATAATCTTACCCTCGGTAGAAACCGTTATATTTTTAATCTCTAACATCCCCATCTCCTTTAAGTTACCCAACTGAGTGTTCTAATTTTAAAGCAAGTAACTTTTGCGCCTCTACAGCAAACTCTAATGGAAGTTCTTTAATAACCTCCTTGCAAAAACCACTTAAAATCATGTGTATCGCATCTTCTTTAGAAATCCCTCTAGCTTGAAGATAAAATAACTGCTCTTCACTCATCTTAGAAGTCGAAGCTTCGTGTTCTACCGCGCTTGAAGCGTTAGCTACTTCAATGTATGGAAAAGTATTTGCTGAACAAAGATCCCCTACAAGCATAGAGTCACACTGTGTATAGTTACGACTTTTAGTAGCTTTAGGAGCTACTTTAACAAGTCCTCTATACGTATTATGTGAATGGTCTGCCGATATACCCTTAGAAATAATTGTAGACCTAGTACCCTTACCAAGATGTATCATCTTAGTACCTGTATCGGCTTGCATGTATCCATTTGTCAAAGCAACAGAATAAAATTCACCGATGGAGCCATCCCCCTGTAAAATACAGCTAGGGTACTTCCAGGTGATGGCAGCGCCGGCCTCCACCTGAGTCCAAGAGATTTTAGATTTAAACCCTTGGCATCTTCCTCTTTTCGTTACGAAATTAAAAACACCACCTTTTCCGGTTTTCGGGTCCCCTGCGTACCAATTTTGAACGGTAGAATATTTAATTTCTGCTCTATCAAAAGCTACTAATTCAACAACAGCGGCGTGTAATTGGTTGTTATCATAAGAAGGCGCCGTACATCCTTCAAGGTAGCTAACATAAGAGTCTTCTTCTGCAATAATAAGAGTTCTTTCAAACTGTCCACTTTTTTTATCGTTGATTCTAAAATAGGTGGAAAGTTCCATTGGAGATCTAACTCCTTTAGGAATATACACAAAAGAGCCGTCAGAAAAAACTGCCGAATTAAGAGCGGAAAAATAGTTATCACCCGGAGGCACCACGCTACCTAAATACTTCTCTAAAAGCTCTGGATACCTTTCTACAGCCTCTGAAATAGAGCAAAGAACAACGCCAGCTTCCTGCAAAGTTTTTTGAAAAGTCGTCCCTATAGAAACAGAGTCAAATACCACATCAATAGCTACATTTGTTAAGCGCTTTTGCTCATCAAGAGGAACCCCTAGCTTAGCAAATGTTTTTAACAGCTCAGGATCTACCTGATCCAAGCTATCCAATTTTTGTTTTCTCTTTGGGGTGGAATAGTAAGAAATAGCTTGAAAATCAATAGGAGGGATATTGAGGTTAGCCCAACAAGGCTCTTCCATCTCAAGCCATCTTCGATATGCTTTTAAACGAAATTCCAGCAAAAATGCAGGTTCGTTTTTCTTTGCAGAGATAGCTCTCACCACTTCTTCACTAAGCCCCGGAGGGAAGCTTTCTGTTTCTATTTCAGTCGAAAAACCATACTTGTATTCTGTGGACTGAAACTCAGACTGTACTAATACTTCTTCTACCGACATCCGTCTACTCAAAAAAAAATTCCGATTCGACGTACATAATACCAAAAGGAAGATTATAAAGATATCCTTGTCCTATTAAATAGAAAAAAGAATCTCTGATTTAAGATGTTTTTCAGCTAAAATAAGATGCTCTAATAGATCAATTCCTATAGAACTTTCTTGAGTTTCGTGAACTTTTATTTTTAACCCGTAATGCAAAAACCGCAGCTGCTCAAGCATTTCCGATTCCTCTATCTCACAAGACTTCATGGAAGAAATTTTTTTAAGTGCATTTTCTGCATACGCATACAATCCAATATGCTTAAAATATTTTGCTACCTTCCCTCCGTCTCTATGATAAGGGATCGGGCTTCTAGAAAAATATAAAGCATGCCCTTTACTATCACAAACAACCTTACAAAGGTTGGGATCTGAAACCTTATCAAATTCAAGCTCTTGCTTTAAAGTCCAGACATCCGCAGATTCTGTTTCACAAGACTGCAAAAGATCTTGAATAGCTCTTAGGGAAAGAAATGGCTCGTCCCCTTGCCAGTTAACCCAAATATCCCCTTGCAAAAGATTTTTTTGTTGTAACTCTATAAGGCGCTCCGTGCCATTTTGACATGTCTCTGCAGTGAAAAAATAGCGGGCCCCAAAAGACTCTGCTATAGACGCTACTTCTTGAGAGTCAATAGCAAGCGCCACTTCATCAAAAAAAGGCACCCTACAGGCAGCCTCCCAAGTTCTTTGAATCAAAGGCTTCCCTCCCAAAGGAGCTAACACCTTACCAGGGAACCTGGTTGACTTAAGCCTTGCAGGGATAATGCAAATTATTTTTTTATTTCCAATCATGCTCTAATCATACCAAATGCCGATTTACTACACATAACTTTTTTACTACGGTCTGCAATACCTCAAATTACGAGTCCTACCAGTGCGCCGAATCAACCCCTTCTCAACAAGCATATTAAGCCATCTTTGCGCAGTAGCCCGAGAAATAGAAAATTTATTCATTACATCCTGCGTCGTAATTTCATTTTGCAAATAAAATAAAGAGAGCACATCCTCTGCAGTTTGCACTTTATTAAAAGTCTTCTTAGCGGAGACTCTTGGTAAAATACATTTTATAAAATTTGCTCCTTCAATAATCTGAGGCTTTTCAAGACCCAACTCTTCATAATTTTTAAAAATATTAATAAATCCAGTTCCCATTTTTTCCACAAGTCCCATTTCTCGAAAAACCTTGCAAATAGCCGGATTACGCAAATAGGTTAGCCCTTCCAATAACTGATCTTGCTCAATAGGCCCTGGAAAATTCCCAGGGCTAAAAAACTCCAAACGATCATCATAAATAGCAATTTTTGACGGAGCTGATATATGATAATTTCGATGTATTAATAAATTCAATAAAGCCTCTCTAAACGCCACTTCAGGTATTTCCAATTTTTCCTCTCTGACAAGTCCTTTAATAGAAAATGCCTTAGAAAGACGGTTAAAAATAAAATGATGAGCTTGCTGAAATTGATTTAAAAGAGTTCCTTCACAATCTATCGAAGCAATAGCCTCCCTCCCTTCTATTCCCTGAAAATGCGTCACAATAATCATAGCTTCCGATAAAAAGAATTGAGGAGATTTTCCAAAATGCAATATACCCGCATAAGTAGGAAAAAGTTCAGAGTGCTCTTCGACAGCTAACGAATAAGACCGTAAAACATCCCTGGTTACTTTTGCAGAGGCTTGATTCTTTCTTCCGTTAAGGAAATTTTGCACTAATTGATCATCAAGGACATCGATGTTAGCCTTGTAAACCGGCAACTTTTCAAAATCTATTCCTCGAGATTGCCATTTTAATTCTTCAGTCATAAAGGAATTAGCACGCACCGTACTACTACCAACACGAACATACGTTCCTTTTTCTATGCCTTCTGACTTTCTAAAATAAGGTTTATTCATTCCTGACGAAACGGAAATTATAAATACAACCTTATCTCCAAATGTTTGAGTAGCAACTAGGGGAATGATCGGGGGATAACATGCTTCATAAATAATATTATCTACAACCTCAAACAGTTTATCTATTTGATCTTCAGAAAGCCCCACCACGACTCGGTTATCATCAACACCAAGTATAAGGCGGCCCCCCTTCTGATTGCAAAATCCGATAATTGTTTTAATAATTTGTTCGTTTTTCGGTATTTCTCTTTTAAATTCCAATAAAGCGGACTCAGACTCCGGATAGCGCAATACACTCATGTATTTCTCCTCATTTGACTCATTTAACCTAATCATGCCTCAAATGAGTCAAATGAGTCAAATTAAATAAAAAATTCCAGTTATTTTCTCCTCATTTGACTCATTAACTTAATTGAACCACTCAAACAGGGAGGGCGGATCCAAAGCAATTTTCTCTAATTAAATATTAAGCATGAACTCGCGTATTTAAATATCTTCTATACTTTGGTAGCCACCAAAGGAAACAACCATAGGAAAAGGTCATAATAAGAACTAAAAATACAATGCTATTCATGCTAATGAATTCTTCTATCATGAGACTAACTACGTAAGTCGCAAGCATCTGTAAAACAGATGAAGTCAAACTGACAACAGAAAGAGCCCTCCCCATATACTCATTAGAAACATTTTTCATAAGAATAGAATTTAAAATGATTTTTATAGAAGAGTTTGACAGCCCAAAGAAAAAAAATAGCGGAGAAGAAATCACAGCTTCTCGATTAAAAAATAAAAACAACAACGCAACCACTGCAACCGATAAACACATGTTGATAGAAGCCACGTGTGAATATTTTGAAAGAACGTATATGATAACTAATCCAGCTACGCTCCCTCCTACTCCATAGCTCATATTCATTATGCCGTACATGACTACATCCGCACTAAGATGCTGTGAAATATAATGAGGCATAACAATGTCCAGTGTTACAGCAGCAACGTAAGGCAGTACCATAATAACAGCAAAAATGAACATCCATATATGAGATTTCAAGTACAGCAAACCCTGTGAATATTTATGCCTAATCCGATCTTTAGCAGCTTTATACACAAGGGACTGATGCTCTATGTTATAGAGCAAAATATTAGAAATGAAAAAAGAAAACACCTCCATCCCTAAAATCACTTTCATCCCGAATAAGTTATAAAATACCCCTGTCAATAAGGCAGCTATAAGCATGCTAACTTGTATGCTCACTTCTATAAAAGACTGCCATTTCACCACATCTTTTTGCTCTATAAGCTCTTGCATAAAGGCTCTTGATGCCGACATATAGACATGGAGACCTAACCCCCCTACAAAAGCTAACATATAGGCAAAAATTACATTAAATTGGTTGTACGACATTAAACAAATTATTACAGATATGAAGAGAGCTCTCAAAAAATTAGAAAAAACAAGAATAGACTTTCTATTAAAATGATCTGAAATGACCCCTGCAAAAAAAGCAGCTATTATCCCTCCCAAAATACCTAAAAACATCACAATGCCAACAGCATTACTATCTCCTGTTTTCTGGAGGACAAACCAATTTAAACTAATAAATGACATCCCAGAGCCAAACTGAGAAACAACATCGCAAAGTAAATATTTTCTAATATTGTTTTTTCTCACTGACATAGCTTTCATAAGATATTACATCTCCAAAATAAAGCTCTACTTTAACTATTTGTGATTTTTTAAAACAGAAAGATTTGAGGCGCCAAATTCGGAGTCCTATCCGAAAATGGCGGCCAATTTCGGAATTAGAGCCCTATTTTCCCCTATTTTTTTGAATAAACCCCAAAAATGAACGCCATTTCCGGAGTGAACTCCGAGATAAATTAACCTAAAAAGACTGTAAAATCCGATTATTTAGAAAAACAAAACTTTCAAAGTTATTTACAGAGAAAACAAGAATTTCAACTCTCATATAGATAGGTATTTTACACCCACAAAACAATTATCGAATACCGGTAAGCTGTATATCACATTCTTAAGACGAGCCTCAAACAAAGTCTCTTCATCAAGATTCCCTTAAAGGGCAACCTTCTTTTCTGTAGCCCTCTGCTCCTCTACTATCTTTAAAGCTTCTGCATATGGCTCTTTATGAATTACTACATAGGGTTTATTCCCAGGTTGATCCAGCGAGTAATCCACCACACCTTTTGTTACACCAAAACAAGCTATTTTATCAAAAGGAACACTGTGCCCATCAGGCTCTTTACTCCAAATGCTAATATCAACGCCTTCAACCGTAAAGGGATAGTTGTGCAAATAAGGCCTTACCTTTTTATCATTGTTAATAGCTGACAAATATTCCTGTGTTGCACTCACCAACAAGTCCCTTGCTTTCCCCTCATCAACTTCTTCAAAATATTGAAAACTCATAGACATATGATAAATATCACCCATCATCCCCCCGCCAGTCCCAATACAAAGTAATCCCAACTCTTTTTGCAATTTCTTTGCCGTTCTAGCTGTAATCCTATCTGCTATACGTTCATAATTTTCATCTTCAATTGTAGCACTAAACATTCCACAAGATATACATACAACAAATAAGCTTAACATAGCCAAAATACAATACTTCACATTTCCCCCAAAACACCTGCGTCAAGATAATTTTTTAAGTCTCTTTTAATTACATCCTTAAATGTCGGACTGTTAAAGCTATGATCGTGGAATGAAGCATCCGGGTGCGGTCTTAAAATAATCAATTCTCTTGAGTCTAGGACATTTTGCACTATATCATTAGCAGACCCCACAATTACAGTTGAATAAGGGACAAAATCTCTAAAGCTAGCGTAATTAAATGAATCAAAGCACATCCTTTTAGGAACAACTTTTGCTGGAGCTATGGCAAGCACAATACACCTTTGCTGAAATGAGTCTCTTAACCCGTTTAAAGCACTGTACATTTGAAGAGCTCCCTCACTATGAACTACCCAAAACATTTTTTTATTCGGAGACGAAGTGTTCTCGAAATCAAATTTAACAATCGAATCACGAATGAGCCTGACAGAGGGGGGCTCATAACGCAAAGAGGTCTCTGCCACGCAGCGTCCCACATCAAAAATCGCTCCGTTTGTAGTATTATATACATTATTCGTCTTTATGCCACCTCCAAATTCACTTATCATAGAAGAATACTGATAAGCTTCATAAGAAGTGGTATTTATTCCATTTACAAAGCCTATTTGTCCAGAAAACTCTTGACTCCCCACACTGTAGTATTGGGAAGGAGGCTGAAAGAGGGCTTTTGCCATAAAGCCTGCATCTGGAGGAGTATAGAGCTCCCCTGTGCCAAAATCATAAACAGGCTGCGGTGCAAGGCCATAAAGATCTAAACTGCTTAAAGTGTTATTTTTTAAAAAGGCATAAACATTTGGTCCAGCGGTTAACCCTAAAGGGTCCTGCGTAAGCCACCTGCCAAGCTCAGGCATGTAATACCTTCTACCGTAATAAATAAATCCCGTCTCGGTATCTACCCGTTTAGAAGAAAATCGCCAAGGGTGTGGGGAGGAAGGAGCGCTTGTCGGCACCCCAAAAGCTGTATAGGTAAAATATTTTATAGTAGACTTTTCTACATCTAAAAGGGCTGCGACATTTCCTTGGAGGTCACAAAAAGGAATATATACTTTATCATATAATTCAAAAGCTATTGCTGCACCTATCTCAGCGTAGGAGGTGCTACCTAGAACCCTGAGCTCTATAAATCTGCCAGAAGAATCTACTGCACCTATCTCATTTTGTTCGTCATAAATAAAATACGTAGCAGAATCTAACACCCAATCCCTTTCTTGATGGTATACTTTTTTACTAAGTCGTCTATGAAAAGCATCGTAGGTATAAGCTACCTTTTTAGAGCATTCTTCGACTGATATGAGCCTATCTAAAGCATCATATTTAAGAGTTTTTCCCTGATATCGAAGAGGATTACCACTTGCATCGTATTCTAAAGCTGAGGTTTGATTTAGTGCATTAATTTGATAGGACTGGTGATCTGCTTTTATCCTATTATAAAGGGCATCGTGAGCATAGGTGTGCTTGTTTTCTTTTTTTAATTGATATGTCTCATCATATCTATAAGACTTTTCTACGTCTCTATACTCCATTTCTTTTAAATTACCCACCGCATCAAATTCCAGATGTTTTTGGGTAAAATAGGGTGAATCTAAAAAAACTACTCTTCCTAAAAGATCATGTGTTTTTCTTATTTCTCCTGCTCCAAATGGCAACTTTTGGAGCAAAATATTGCCGGAAAGATCTCTATCTACATATTCATGACAGTAAGAAAAAATACCCCTAGAATTATATCTGGAAACTTTTTGTAAATAAAGAGCGCTGTAATTATAGGCAATAGATGACCCATCAGAAAAAGCAAGCTCTGTTTTCCTTCCCTGGGAATCATATTTTCTAGCTGTAGAAACTCCGACAGGAAGAGTTTCTTTAAAAAGCCTACCTCTAAAGTCATATGTCCTTGCAACGGCTTCTTGACTGTTTTCATCTAGAGCTAAAAGAACATTGCCAAAACAGTCGTACTCATAAGAGTAACAAATAGAGCTATCGGATGAAAATTCAGAAACAACCTGTCCCCTGTCATTATATACAAGAGTTATGTCAACCCCATTTGGCTTATGAGTATTTACAAGCTGACCTGCTGTGTTGTAGGTGTAGTAAGTAGTCTTAGCATCTATCGTATCTGCTCCTTCAGTAAATGATTCGATGCGATTCCTACAGTCGTAGCTCCAAACATTAGTAGCGACTCTTTCTGACAAAGTCACTTTTTTGTTGGTTAGATTACAGCGCAGATCATATTGATACTCTTCTTTAGAAATAAGATGTCCTGGGGCGCTATACTTTTCTATCTTAGCCACCTTGCCATTTGCTAAGAAGATCTCTTCTATACGAAATCCCATAGGATCTATAACTGTTTTACTATTTACTGCTATGCCATAGGACATATCCGTCTTATGTCCCAAAGCATTTATATGAGAAGACACCCTATTAAATTCATCGTAATGGGTCCAATCTGTAGATTCATTACCGTTAATTTCTTTGGTTATAAAGATCCTATTACCAGCAGAGTCATATCCATAAATAACCTTCTCTAGAACCCTAGAAAACTCGTCTATCTTTCTTTCTTCTTCGACCCTGTTTAAGAAATCATATTCCGTTTGAAGCGTCAACTTTCCCTGAGTTGTCTTATAGAGTCTACCTAAGGTGTCATACTCATAAAAGGTTCTTTCTCCCCTTGATTCTTCACAAATCTTCCTACCTGCTACGTCATAATAATACGAGGTGACAACCCCTTCAGGGTCTGTTTGACTAACCAAATTAAAAGCATCATAGGCAAATTGCTCTAAAGCGTAGGGGGTTTGCTTTGTAAGTACTCTATCAAAAGCATCATAAGTATACGTAGTTTTTAAGCCCGACTGATCTACGTGACATTCTAAGGTGCCGTTGGGATAATACTGAAAAAGCTCTTCTCCTCCATCTGGATAAACAACTCTAGTTGGCTGCCCTCTAATATTATATGTCGTACGTACAGCAAATCCTTCTGCATCTATAGATGAAATAGGAAATCCTAAGCTGTTATAGCTAACCGCTTCCTTCCCCCCGTTAGGGAAATACGTAGCAACCATATTGCCAAAACAGTCGTACTCATACCTTGTTTTCTGATTATACTCGTCCACCTCTGCAATCTTACAACCCTTATAATCGTATCTATAGCTATAGTCCCTTTGTAAATGGGCTCCTTTTTCTGTAAAAAAAATAGGTCTATTCATAAGATCATAAGTAACCTCTACCGTTGTTTTTCCTTCAAACCCGGCAGATTCAATCTTATTTCCTGACTCATCATATTTATAAGTAGCTACCTGCCCTATAGGATTAGATTCTAAAACAAGCCTTCCTTTCAAATAAGAGTAACTCATTTTGTAGCAAAGAGTATTACTACCATCATAAATTTCTTTTTCTGAAATATGACCTTCCGGAGAGTAATGTAAAAGTGTTCGCCCCAAAAAAAGACGATTAGCATCAGAGCCAGCCCACTCTTCAATGCTAGCAGGCATCCCAGGATAAGGGGCTCTATCTGTCCTATGACCTATTGCCTTCACTAACCTTGTGCCTGAGGAGGCATCTTCTACAATTTCCTGAAATAACACATTTCTACCGTTGTATTTGTAGATAGCTTTTTTCTTTAATACACCAAGATCATAATAAGAAGCCTCCGTAACTAAGGGGGTCTTTTTAAGATACGAAAAATCTACTCGCAATCCAGAATCTTCTTCCTGTCTTAAAAGCAACCCAGCTCCATCTTGACTATACATATAATGTGTAGAATATTTCTCTACCCCCTCTTCTATAGGGATACCTTCCTTATCTAAAGAAAAAAAGCTGCCTCGCCCGGTAAGATCTCCTAATACTTTTTCTTCTATAACATTACCCCAGGTATCATAAAAATAATGGATAGCCTTTACCGGTTTCTTATCGATATCAAAAAAAATTTTATAAATGAGATTATAGGCATCTTTTGTTTTAGGGTTACCGAAGATAAATTTCACCCTACTATGAAAAGCTCCTTCCTTAGTAAAATAATCAATCTTTGTAAGGTGCAAATCATCATTCCAATAATACACCCTATAGGCCCCATAGACATCTTCTACCCTTGTGCGTTTATTTGAGACGTCGTAAATAAAGCGATGAGAAAGGGCCAGGGTCCCGTCTTCTTTGGATGGGACGGTAGTTTCCTTGACCCTAAGACAAACCGGGTCTTGTTTTACTAGATGTTCCCCCTTATAACGATCCCCTCTCACATAGTACGAAATATGAAAAGACCGATTACCAGGCCTTGTAATAGAAGAAACAAGTCTCTTATCTCTATAATGAAAATAATGAATTCGCTGCGTACCACTCTCGCTAGACTCTACTTCTTTTAGCTGATACCCTTCAGTTTCTCCTGAATCATACTCAAAGAACCTATACTCAAAATGCCTGCCGTCACTTGTTTCTACTCCATAGTTATTTCTGCCTGTGTTACCACGGCCCATATGAGGATAAAAGCGAATCCAAGCATAAGTAACATCTTCATAATGACTTGTGGATCTAATCTCCCATACGTCATCTTCCTCGTCAGGCCAATCATAAATAATCCTATTGCCATTAGGAAGTTCTTCTCGAATTAACCGGTATGTTTTAGGAAGTCCTGCTTTTTTTTTCTGCTCAGGATTTTGAAAAATCCACTTAAGAGCCCTTTTAGCTTTTTTTAAAAAACCTCGAACCTTTCGCTCATAGATATGATATTTTCTTTTTATTCCATCGGGGGCAAATACAATGAACGTCTTCCCATCCTCTGCCATTACTATGCGTTGATTTTTTAAGTTAGTCTTAGCAGACAGTTTACCACTAGCTGTATTAGTCCACCCCTTAAGATCCTGCCCATCGACTTCTTCTAAACGAAAAGGCGTGTATACGTCCTCATAATCTGTTCTGGTATAAGTGAGTTTAGTACCGCTTGGCTGTATCAGATCAATTCTATTTGTATACTCAGATACAATAGCCTGATGATATGAGTGAAATTGCCAAAAACCTTCTCCCTTATTGCTTATATAACTTCTTTGCAACCGTATGGGCTCAACACCTTTTACAACAAGATCTTCTTCTTGCAAGTAAAGATCCCCTGTAATGACGCTAACACCATCTACAAGCGTCTCCGGATGGTTTTCTGTGACGGCAATATCACCCTGTAAAAATCGCAAAATAAGACAGAAAAAGAAAAGAAAATAGTGCATACAATTCCCCTATAAAAACAGGAAATTCACGGTAACACAGCTTTTTCTTTTCCTTAAAGAAAAAATCCACTTCCTAATAATTATATCTACAAAGCATTCTTGTTTTTGACAAAGAAACAATAAAAATCACATAACACTGAAAAAAGGTTTTTTATGCATATAGCAAAAACACATGGATCCGTTTTCGGAGGAACCCTACTGATTGCAGCAACAACTATTGGAGTAGGGATGCTAGCACTTCCTATTGCAACAGGGCAGGGAGGATTCCTTCCTGCTATAAGTATCTATTTTCTTTGTTGGCTGTTTATGCTTTGCACAGGACTGCTTCTTTTAGAGGTTTGCCTATGGCTTCCCAAAGATGCGAATCTCATATCTATGGCCGGCAATATCCTTGGCCCCGTAGGAAAAGCTGTCTGTTGGCTTGTCTATCTATTTCTCTTTGTCACTGTGATGATCGCCCACGTAACAGGTGGGGGTGAAATTTTACACTCTATTTTAGGAATCCATTCCCCTGCAATATCTGCTATCTTATACGTGATTATTTTTTCTCCTGTAGCCTACTTAGGGGCTACCTCTGTCAATAAACTCAACACGATTCTTTTAACTGGCGCAATTGTCACCTACTTTCTTTTTATTCTCTTTTCTCATACATATACCGACTTTACCCTTCTTAAAAGAGCAGACTGGCCTAAAGCATTTCTTGCACTACCTGTTGTCTTTACAGCGTTCACATACCAGGTAATCATTCCAACTTTGACAACATACATGGATCGAAATGTTAAAAAAATACGGCTTGCCATTTTCCTTGGTACAACAATCCCTCTTGTCGTATACCTTGTTTGGGAAATGCTCATCCTTGCCATCGTTCCTCATACAGGCCTTATGGAAGCTCTTCTAAAAGGAGAAAATGCGGTACAACCGCTACAAACAGTGACAGGGAATTCTATCTTATTTCAAGTAGGGAAAGCATTCGCTTTCTTTACGCTAACAACATCCTATATAGCTCTTGCACTCGCTTTTATCGACTTTCTAGCAGATGGATTAAATATCAAAAAAAAGGGCGGCAATAAGGTGGTTCTTTGCTTTATGGTATTTGTGCCTCCAACGCTTATTTCTATCACATACCCTAACCTATTCTTATCAGCTCTAAGCTATGCTGGGGGATATAGCTGCGCTATTTTATTCGGCCTATTTCCGCCACTTATGGCCTGGGTTGGTAGGTATCGTAAACACTATAATTCTCATAGCAAACAGCTTTTTGGGGGTAAGGGAATGATCGTTCTTCTAACTCTATTTGTTGCCTTTGAGATTGTCATCCAAGTATTCAATACAGTATAAAAAAAACTAAACAAAGGAGGCTTCCCATGTCATTAGCAAAAAAAACCCACCTAGTCCTTTCTTGCTTAAGTATTTGTTTTTATACTCAATTACAAAGTGAATCTATTGAAAACCACCTTCTCACACCACACCTAACAGAAGAAAACACTCCTTGGTTGACAGGCCCCCTACTGGCGCCTTCAGCACATACAGTACCGCTTGGACACATCAACATCGAGCCTTATGTATATTTCTTCACCTCTACAGGATCCTATAATAAAAACTGGGACTATGATTCCCATCCCAATTTTTACTCTCTATTAGAACAAAATTATATCCAAGCAGGGATAACTAGTTTTATGGACTTTCAAGTTGTACCTCAAATGTCCTACAAATTTACGGAGGGAGTGCGGTCCACTAGCTTCGGAGACTTACCTCTTGTGTTAGGTTTTCAGCTGGTAAATGATTTAGAAGGAACAAGATTCCCTGCCATTAAATTATATCTTAGAGGCACTGTCCCGTTTGGCAAATATAAAAACTTGAACCCTGATAAGCTTGGAACAGATGGAGCAGGTAACGGATCTTGGAGTCCTGGAATAGGACTTGCCTTTTCAAGACTTTATCAGCTACCAAATAAGCATTTCCTTGCGCCTAGGTTCTCTTTAAACTACACAGCACATACACCCACTCCTGTACAAGGAATTAGCGTCTACGGAGGAAGTCTAGATACATCGGGTACTATTTACCCGGGAAATGTTTTTTGGAGTGATTTTGGGATGGAATACACCCTGACTCGTAACTGGGTCTTTGCCATGGATATTTTTTATTCCCATACCAATAAAGTGCGCTTTGCTGGAAAACCTGGATTTATAGCGCCAGGGGTCCCAGCTATTATGAAAAAGCCCTCGACAGACTCTATCAGCATAGCTCCTGCTATTGAATATAACTGGAATATTAACGTCGGATTGATTGCAGGGGTTTGGTTTTCCGTCAAAGGAAGAAATACTTCTCAGTTTACAAGCGGGGTTGTCGCTTTAAACATCTACATCTAAAAAAGGCGTCTTGAAAAAGACGCTTTTTTACGCTTACGTCGGCTGAGTACCCAAATCAAGGCTAAATGTTTTAGGCTGAGTATCTTCTTGTGTCCAGATAACAGCGCGACTATCTTCTTTAGACAACTCTTCCTCAGAAGCACACAATCTTATCCCCTGGCAGTATTCATTATATAAAATTCTCCAAGAGTTTTGCTTAGTTCCTTCTATATAAAACGGAAAACCCAAATACTTTTCCTCCGGATAGGTAATATCCCCTTTAGCTGGACTATATACAACTTGTCCTCTAATCCAGTGATATATTGTTGTACAAAAGTAAAATGTGCGATATTGATAAGAATCCTGGTTGACTAACGCCTTAGCTGAGGATCTAACTTTTGAAGTGTCGATAATAAAAATACCATTTACTAATTTTTTATTAAAAGACTCTAAATCGTCGAGAGTAAGAACCCCAATTGCATATGCTATTTTCATGCATTTATCTGCAGCATCAATTACAGATTCCTGATGCCAAGGATCTTCTACGTTATTTTTTAGCACATCAAGAAATTTTTTCCTAAACACTTCATTATATAACACGGTCAAAAGAGTAATCTCTTTATTGACTGGCTGTAAATACGCTGAGCATTCATACCAGTTTACCCTCCAAACGGGTATTTCTGAAGTTTCATCATAAGGCTTAAGGATAGGTAGCTCTCTAGAGTATTTCTTTAACTGCTCTCTTGCAAAATCAATAGCTTGTTTTCCTTCTAAAGAACACGAAAATTGGGGGTACTGCGCAGCCACCCTATTCAAAAAACAGGACTTGGACAAATCAACTACACGCCCAAGTAAAAACCAAGCTCCATTTGCTAAACAAATAGGGATAGCGATAATCCTACACACAATAGACTTAACCCGCTTACATAAATCAGCGTCGCTATCCTTAGAAGAATCAAAGGCATTAGCTGCAAACCTTTGATAATCAGGAATAAAATTACGAAATAAAGAAACGCTCAATGTCACATACCCAAGTAATTTTTAAAAAATCTTCAAGTAAAATTGATCGATTGTAACATGAAAAAAATAACTTTCAATAACAAAAAACACCCATAACATTAAGCATCAAAGATATAAATAATAAATTAAACTAATTAGAATACTTTTTATTCAATTTAATATATAATATAAAATCCGGAGGCCTATGATTAATTTAAAACCCAATGAATACGTAAAAATTCACAATCAAATTGAATATCCAGGAACCGTTACTATTCAATCAGACGTTATTGCTAGGTCAGAAATAAGCAAAATGGAAGAAGGCCCCCCAAGAACCAAAGCAAAAGGAAAATTTAACAGGGACTCTACGGAATGGATAGAGGAAAATCGTTTATTATTAATAGAAAAAAATCAAGATAAGCATGGCGTCACAAAAGCGTCTATCGGAAGGATTATCTATACTATTTTAAAAAAAACCGAGCCGGAAGAAGGAAGATGTTCAATTATAGATATAAAAACAGCTACGGACATCGGACTCATCGGCGATAAAACAGCCACTTCCGAAGGTAAAACTATCTTTGATGCCATAGATCGCACAATAACTAAAATAGGAAATGCATACCTTCACCTTATAGTATCCCGTCCTTCTCCCGATGAATCTGAAATACAAAACCGCCAAAAAATCATGAAATTTTTCATAGAAAATCCTGAACTACAAAGCCAACTACGAGAAGCTTTAGAAAATATAAAAAGGGGTGAAATTCCTCTTCTTAGTGCCTGGGATTTTTCAGAATCTCCTCAGCTAATTAATACCTTCTATTTCACCAATCAAATACTGCGTGTCCCTTGTAATAACAGCAGCTTAGCCTTAACCATGGGCTATGTCACACTTCTTTGCCAAACAGGCAGTACAACAATCACAAGTAGCCTAGGTGCCGGAGTTGCAATTATTAATGCACTTTTTCAAATAGCTCACGCTATTAATAAAATTACAATTCCAGCCATTTTGAAACAATACGCCTCCTCTCTTTTATTTAGCGGAAAAGGCATTGGAAGTATTGGGGGATGGCTTTTTGCCTATGACATTCCTGTATTCAATACGATCTTGTATTCCGCAGCTTTCGTTGGCTTATTAGAAAATGCTCAGGATTCCTTTGAACTATTAAAAGCAAATATTGGAACATTTGCTTTAATGGAAGAGGTATTGTCTTCTATCGCAGAGCACTATCAAGGCATGAAAAAAATTCATGATTTAATTCATCAACATCCTGAAATTGCAGAAATACTTACACACTTTAGAGAACTGGACTCATTTATTCATAATAAAGAAGAGATCAAAGAATTAGAAACCCTAATCCACATTTTACAATCTAATACAGGCTTGACAAATAGATGGTTTAATGCAGGAGAAACCTTACTTGGGTGGAAACTTCTATATCCTGTAGATGAAAATGCCAAAATAAAAGGAAGGAATGCCGGAAATGCGAGAAGAATGAAAAATGGATTAGAACTAGGCGTAAAGCTGTGCATTGGTATGTACATAGGAATACAGCTAGCTAAAATCTTAGCTTTTAAAGAAGAAGTTGGAATGGCGATAGGGGTTGCCTTAGGCTTAGGACTTGCTACGGCATTTAAAATACAAAACACAGAACGGAGACCTCAAGAAAAAACCAAAAAAAATAAACTTCCCCCTGAAGAGGATTCCTCTACACAATCTAAAATACGGAATGCCTTTGAAAAAGCACTACCCGCCATTGGCGAAATTGATGCTCTCCTATCTGAATCTTCCTTAATACAAAATTCTCAAAAAGATAGCAAAACACAATATTGCTTTCCTTTGTTTGTTGAAGGCTCCGAAAAAAAATCTCTATTGTTATTTGATGCTGTTTGGCATCCAATGATTCACCCTGATAAGGCTGTTCCTAATCATATCCATCTTGGAGAGGGCGCTAGTGCAGATGGAATTATTTTAACAGGGGCTAATGCCGGAGGAAAATCTTCTCTTGCAAAAGCGATAATAATTGCTACGGTTTTATCGTATTTTGGACTCTGTCCATCAAAAAAGGCAAGCCTAAGCCGATTTAATTACGTGAGAATGTCTGCAAACATACAAGATTCTATCACAGATAGCCAATCACTATTCATGTCCCAATGTAGGCTAGCTAGCTCAATAGTTCAAGATGTATTAAAGTTAACAAAAACTAAAAAAGTCCACACTCTAACAATTTTAGATGAATTGTTTACACAAACAGGATCCTCTGCGGGAAGCGCGCTGGCTATAGGAACAGCAGCAGAATTACTTACAGAAAGAAATATTCCTATTATTATTTCTCACTTTATCAATGTCGCGAAAGAGCTAGGAAATAAACAAACAGAAAAACATCTCTCCTATCAAAATTTAAAGATGGTAAGCGATGGTTCATATGCCCTACAAGAAGGAATTGCAGAAGGGAGCAATGCCCTTGACATCGCTAAAGTTTGCGAGATACCAGATTCTATCTTAGATACAGCTAAAAACTATTTAAAATGTAGAAGAGCGGAAAGGTGATTTCGCCTTAAAGCAAAACTATTTAAATCCATTAACATACTGTATAATGTCTTTTGTCCCCTCTTTTCTTGCTAACTCCTTACCTTCTGCATCCACACGTAAAACTGTTGGCATCGAACGCACTTTATACAACCTAGCCACATCACTTACCTTATCCACATCTATTTTGCAAATAAGAACTTTACCCTGAAGCTCTTTAACAAAGTCATCCATAAAGGGCGCTAAGTAGCGGCAGGGACCACACCACGTAGCATAAAAATCTATAAGCACGGGAATTTCGCTTGTTTTAAGGACTGCTTTAAGTTGCTCTAAGCTTTTGATTTCTACTATTTTTTGCGTCGCTACGGAAGCAGCACTTGTTAAATAACTTTCCTTTAATAAAGGTGTTGATGGCTGTTTTAAAGAAAGGAACATATGCGCTTGAATGGCCGCTTTCGCTCCATCTCCTGCCGCAGAAACAGCTTGCTTAAATCTAGGGTCTGCCACATCTCCAAAAGCAAAGACTCCTGGAATGGATGTTTCAAATCCATCTTTTAGTAAAATGTATCCTTCCCTATCGAGTTCCAGTGCAGAAGAAAAAAGCTGCGTATTAGGAATAGAACCAATAGCCACAAAAATGGCATCTATAGCTAAAGAGTCTTTTTTTCCTGAATTATAGTGTAAGCTCACCCCTGTAACTGTCTCTTTACCCGTAATAGCTTCTACATTTACATCATAAATAATAGTGACATTAGAAAGAGAAGCTAACTTCTCTCTGCGTGTTACCTCTACCCCTTTAAATGCATTTTTTCTCACTAAAACATAGACATGTTTAGCAATACCAGATAGATAGTCTGCTTCAAGGATGGCGGCATCGCCCCCACCTACAACTGCTACAACCTTATCTTTATACAAAGAGCCATCACAAACAGCGCAAGTATAAACGCCTTTAGAACTAAAGATTGCTTCTCCAGGAACCTGTAACATTCTTGTTTTAGCTCCTGTGGCAATAAGACAACTATCAGCTAAAACCACACGTTTTTTAGCTGGGTCATATACACTTTGTACTAAAAAAGAAAAGGGCTTATTTGAAAAGTCGACCTCAATTACCTCTTCTTTAGATACGATCGCCCCATTTTTTTCTGCCTGATCTCTTATCTTATCTGCAAGGTCTAACCCACTAATAGTATTTTCACCGGGCCAATTTTGCACTCCATTAGACTGGGCAATCGCACCACCCAATAAAGGCCCTTCAAAAACGACTGGCCTCAGCCCACTTCGACCTAAATACATAGCAGAGGTTAATCCTCCAACCCCACCGCCTATCACAACAACGTCCACTTTTTCCCTAGGAAGGGATTTCATTTCTGAATGCGAACTTGCCACTAAAAACTGTGTTAAATATAAAAAGACAAGTAAAAACCACCCTTTTCGTTTTTGTAAAAAAAACATACCCCCCTCAAGATAATTAAATCGAAGAAACGATGATACCTCGAATGGGGCATTTTTATCAAATTCTAAAATTAATTAACAACAATGCTGCCTATTGTCATTTTAACAGATTCGCTGCTACTCCAATTTTGCATTGCCTCACTGGGAGAGCGCGCTTGCTCTAAAGAACATTGTATATTATAAACACCAGGCTCTCTGGGAGCTTCTAAATAAATAGTTTTAATGCCATCTCCACAACGATATCCGAGCTCATTAAATATGCATCCCTTAGGACCTAATCCTTCGTATCCTATAATAATTTGATTTAGCGAATACTGATCTAAACTGGCGGTATTACAAGAAAAATTCACCATGCCGTAGATTTTCTCTCCAGGCCGCGCCATAATGACATTGCCTTGCCTATTCATATTTAAATTAGCAATAGACATCGATCCAGAGCATGCTACCACCGGAATTTCTTTTCTAATAACTTCTAAATACTCTCCCACAGCGTCAACCGAATGAGCCTGTGCACCCACGCACCACACACTAAAAACTAAAAATAAAGCAACTAACTGATTTTTCATAACTTCTCCTTTTTTGTTCTTTTTACTAATAACAAAACAGGCTAGGACCAATCTAAAATTACTTTGCCTGCTTCCCCTTGAATCATAACTTCAAAAGCTTTTTCAAATTCTTCTGCCTTAAAGGCATGAGTAATTACAGGTTTTACATCTAGCCCACTTTGTAACAAGCTAATTGTTTTATACCATGTTTCAAACATTTCTCGTCCATAAATCCCTTTTAATAACAGGCTTTTGAAAATAACCTTAGTCATAGAAACTTGCGTAGAATCAGGCAAAATCCCTAAAAGGGCAATCTTTCCTCCATAATTCATAGCTTCAATCATATCACGTAAAGCAAGAGGACTTCCTGACATTTCAAGACCTACATCAAACCCTTCTTTCATACCAAGCTCATTCATCACATGAGATAATTTTTCTTTTTTTATATGAACACTTCTTGTTGCCCCCATCTTATCAGCAAGCGCTAGTCGATAATCGTTCATATCTGTAATAACTACATGTCTAGCCCCTGCTTTTTTAGCAATCGCAACAGCCATACAACCAATAGGACCAGCTCCTGTAATTAACACATCTTCCCCTACTAAATCAAATGATAAAGCGCTATGAACAGCGTTGCCTAAAGGATCTAAAAAAGAAGCCACTTCATCTGTCACTTCTTTAGGTAAAGTAATCAGATTACTTGCAGGCATGGAAATGTAGTCAGCAAAACATCCAGGCCTTTGTATGCCGGTCCCAAGTGTATTACGACAATGATGCTTGCGCCCTGCTCTGCAACTCCTACACCCCTCACATACAATATGCCCTTCTCCTGAAACTCTATCTCCCGGCTTAAACCACAAAACAGCTTCACCGACTTCTTCTACTATTCCATAAAACTCATGCCCAATTGTCAAAGGAACAGGAATAGTCTCTTGAGCCCATTCATCCCACTGATAAATATGCAAATCCGTTCCACATATCGCTGCTTTTTGCACTCTAACAAGCACATCATTAGCTCCTATTACAGGCTTTGGGGCATCGTACATCCAAAGACCCGGCTCAGCTTTCAATTTCCCTAATGCTCTCATGAAATTACTCCTAATTTTTTACCTGCTTTTGCAAAAGCCTCTAAGGCTTTATCTAAATGTGCCTGCTCATGACCCGCACTCATCTGCGTTCTAATACGAGCAAGGCCTTTGGGAACGACGGGAAAAGAAAAACCAATGACATAGACACCCTCTTCTAAAAGGAGTGAAGCAATTTCCTTAGCTAATTTTGCATCTCCTAACATAACCGGAATAATCGGGTGAACACCGGGAACAAGTTCAAATCCCAAGCTTTCCATTCCTTTGCGAAAATAGGCACTATTAGCCTTTAATTTTTGTCTAAGGCCATCACCTTCTTTAACAAGATCCAATACCTTAAGGGACGCCGCCGCAATAGAGGGCATTAATGTGTTTGAAAATAGATAAGGTCTCGACCTTTGCCTTAGCCACTCTATTATCTCTTTCTTCCCGCTAGTATAGCCTCCGGAAGCTCCACCTAACGCCTTACCCAAAGTGCCTGTTAAAATATCTATTCGCCCCATAACCTGGCAATATTCAGGCGTCCCTCGTCCTCCATCTCCTATAAATCCTGTAGCATGAGAATCATCAACCATGACTAAAGCCCCATACTTATCGGCAAGGTCACAAATAGCTGAAAGATTGGCAATCACGCCATCCATAGAAAAAACCCCATCGGTGGCAATCAATTTAACAGGACAGCCTGAAGCCTCTATCAATTGCTTTTCCAAATCAGCCATGTCATTATTCGCATAACGCAACCTTTTAGCCTTACAAAGTCTAATACCATCAATAATACTAGCATGATTTAAACTGTCACTAATAACGGCATCTTGCTCACCTAGAATCGTCTCAAAAAGACCTCCGTTAGCATCGAAACAAGAGGTATATAAAATAGTATCTTCTGTTCCTAAAAACTCGCTAATCTTCTTTTCCAATTCTTTGTGCACATCCTGTGTTCCGCAAATAAAACGCACAGAAGATAATCCAAAACCATGATCCGAAAGACCTTGTCTAGCAGCTATTTCTACTTCAGGATGATGAGCTAATCCAAGATAATTGTTAGCGCAAAGATTAATAACTTCCTTGCCACCCACAGTAATTACAGCTTTTTGAGGGGACGTTATAACCCTTTCTTCTTTATACAAACCTCCAAGACGCAATTCTTGAAGTTCTTTTCGAATCCTCTTCAGCAATTCTTGTTTTTCTTCCATAAGGCTCTCTTTTAAAACTAATACAAATGTTATGCCTTTTTTCTTAATAATTGTAAACATTTCCTGAAAACTAGCAGAACCTCTTAACACTCAGGCCAAAAAAAAACGCCTTAAAAAAAACACCCCTCTTTTGCAGAAAAACCCCACACACAAAATTGTTTTTTTGTTAGAATTTTTAAAACAAGGATACCTCATGAATAAATTCACAAAGACCTTTTCCCTACTAAAAAACTCTCATTTTGCACACATAAAACAACAACCACCTCTATACTTCTTATTAAGATATAAACTATATATATCTCAAGAAATATTATTCACAATTAAAAAAACAAAAAACTATTTCTATGCAAAATTAATAACAACCATCTTAATTACTTTTCTTATACCCCTTCCCGGACATACTCAAGACCTACCTAAGCCACCTATTGATAAATTTCTAACAAATATTCAAAGTCATAAAAAACCCTCTGGCCTTAATCACGTAAACTGCATTTATGTCATTAACCTAGATAAAAGACCTGAGCGGTGGGAAAGAACTCGCATTTTTTTTGAAGAACAAAATCTATACGCCAATCGTGTAAGCGCCGTTAATGGCTGGGTAATACCCACATGGACCAAGCTGCAGCTTAGTGGCCCGACACACCTTTTTTTATCAGGAGGAGAAATAGGATGCTTTCTCAGCCACCTCTCTATCTATCAAGACGCTTTAAATGAACACTTCAATGCCGTATGGATCTGTGAAGATGACATTACATTCACAGATAATCCTAATCTACTTGATGCATACATAGAGGAACTCTCTATAATCGATCCGGACTGGGACATGCTATATACTGATAACTCTACTCATGGCATGGGGGATCAAAAACCAAGAAAAGGACAAAACAACTACACACCTTTATATTATTCAATCAGTGAAAACCTCTTACGAGTTCATGGAAGACACGGGCTCCATTCTGTGATTTTCTCTTCAAAGGGACTAGAAAAAATCACAAACTACTTTAAATCCGTTTACCTTTTCTCTCCCCTAGACGTAGACATTCACTACGTCCCGACTCTTAAAGAGTACTCCGTTAAAAAAAACGTAGCGACGGCTTTAAATACTTCCTCCGACACCTCTATAGGAAGCTCACTCAACCAGGGACTCTAATAAAGACTCCTATACAGACCTGAGTAAAAGCCCCTGCGCAACGAACTTAAGCATTTAATAACCAAATAATTAACTTTTTTACAAAGCAAAAAAGACTCCTCTTTCTGGCTATATATTAATAAAACCAGGTTATACAGACGAAAAATTAGATTACAAAAACCGTCTGAATAATGTAATAATGAGATTATACAGACGAAATTAGGGGAATTACCTATGTTTTTTGGAAGAGAATCTGAGCTTGAACAATTAGAAAATTTTCTATAAAAAACAGCAGCTGACTACAACTTCTCATAGAAAACAGAAGAGGCACACTAACTCCGTCCCCAAGGACGAAGTTTGCGAGTGTCCGCAGGATCAAAACCTGGTTGCCAGATAGATTTATTAATCTAGGCAAAATACATAACATATCTTGTAGAAATACCTACCAAAGAGAACTTTCTAAACAAGTCATCAAGGAAAACTTCTTTAGCAACTTGATTACCTTCGACGATCTCCTAAAGAATTAAAAGGAGGGGTTTTAAAAACTCCTCCTTCTCCTCTAGCTCCCTCAAAAGCTTTCCTCTACCAAACAGAGCTTTTCCTATCTAAGTGATAAATAAAAGGACCTTCTTCAAAAGTACCATAAAGATATGTTCCATAGTCTAAATGCGCTTTAATATCTTTTGCTATATCTTCAAGCTCGGCAGGGTGCATTCTATGCTCCATAAAAGTTTTCTCTTCGCCAATTTTAGGAAGCACAAAGTTCTCATAATAGTCCTTTCTGGCAATATGATCATTATCACTCCACCCACCCGTTCTAATAAGTGGGAAATCACTGCCTCCTTCCACATAATCATCCATTATCCGATCATAACAGTTACTCTTTCCCCAAGTATTTATCCCAGAATTAAGCCTTACATGCTTGATATTATGATTTTTATCCATAGCAGCTACAAGTCCATCTAAATCTAGAGGAACTAAAAGCTCAAAATCATCTTGGTGTAAAAATACATACTCTGTCTCTACACTTTTAAGAGCTTCTCTAACTGCTCCCACTAAGCACTTATGTTCACTACAAAACACAAGTGTCGTATTTTGAAAATGCGGGTGTGAAGCAACTAATTTTTGCAGCCTTATCTTCAGCTCCTCATAAGCTGGGATATCAGCCGAGTTTTTAGCTCCATCACAAACAATAACCTTAGGCATGCGAGCAAAATTAGGAATATTTCTCATAAAACTATATTGCGTCATCTCCAAAATAATAGTTCTAGGGTATGACTGACAAGGGGACAGTGTTGTAATTAAAGTCACTTTTTCTGAGGCGCTAAGAGCAAACGGAATAAGAATAATACTTACTATAAATAACACTATTTTTTGTTTTAACATAAATCCATCCTTAAAATTTTCTCAATAAAAAAGAGCTTCTGTCATCAATAATAGATACAATTTCACAAGAATCAAGGAGTTTTTGCAATGCCTCTCTTCTCGTTTGAATGCCGTTTACAACCCAAGGAAAATTGGAATATAACACATAACCTCCACTGCGCACTTTAGGAAGAAATAAAGCAACATCCTCTAAAGAACCTTCTTCAGAATAGTTCCCATCAATATGTAAAAAATCAATCGATGTCGCTTCAAAAATAGAAGCAACCTCTTTTGAAGGCTGCTTAAGAACCTCACAAAAAGATTTTAATCGCCACTTCCTATGCATCTGTAAAAAAGAGCGAAAAACAGCTTTCATATCAAGTGTTTGCCACCAAGCTATATTAGGATCTAACTCTGAACAATTTTTTATAGCTTCTTCATTGGACCAAGGATCTATTGCATAGACCTTTCCCTTTTGTAAATATTTCAAAGTAGCAGCTACCGGTAGTAGCGTTGACCCAGTAAATACACCGATCTCTACACAAATAGAAGGCTTTTCTAATAAAGTTAGCTCCATAAGCAATCTCGCTTTTTCTTCAGAGCACCAACTATTTTCTAAATGCGCAATAACCGCATGTTCTAACTGCAAAAAAGCGGGGGCGTTTACCTTTTGTCTTGCTCCCTCTTTTTCCAAAAAATGATAGTTCCAATCCGCACTAAGGAAAGTATTAAAGAACAAAACACTCAAAAAAAATCCGATTCTATATAAATAAAAACAACGCATTCACACCTCCTAGTCGTGTATTTTCTTTAAAAGACAGGCATTTCCTTGCTCTATTTCCTCGACAAGCTCATAGGATAAGAAAAAAGAAGGCAACAGGAATAATGCTTCCACTTTGGGCAAAGAAACTCCCTCAGAAACAAGCAAATTAGAAAAGAATACATAACCTCCTATTTTTACCTTAGGTAAATAAAGTAAAAGATCCTGTAAAAAACCTTCTTTAGATGGATTACCGTCTATATGAATAAAATCAATGGGGGGAAGTACGGTCGCAGCCTTAGCAGAAGTTTTTGCTACAACTCTTACATAGGGATCTAATTGCCGTTTTTTTTTCATCTCAAGAAAAGAAGAAAATACTTCTTTCATATCAATAGAAGACCACCACTTTTTATGTTCATCCTCTATTTTCCAATATTTAACTGCTTCTACATTATCCCAAGCATCTACAGCAAATATCTTCCCCTTTTTAATATGTTTTAATGTACTAGCAATAGGTAAAATTGTAGCCCCGGCAAAAACACCAATCTCAACACAAACTTTAGGTTTTCTTAGAAAAACAAAATCCATTAATAAAGAAGCTTTTTCTGAAGAACACCAACTTCCCTGTGATTCTTGCAATATTTGCGATTTATGTTCTTGAAAAGATAAATTCTTCTCTAGAAGACCCCTCTCTTCTTTCCAAGACAGACCTGCAAAACCAGTTACAGAATTTAGCGACAGTAAAGCAAAAAACAGCAGGATATAAAATTTCATTAATTAACTCTGCTGTAATTAGGAGCTCCATTATCTGAGAGAGCTTTAAGCTGGTTAGATACCACATCTCTTTGTAAGGAATACATCTTAATACCAGAAGGTAAGTAGTATTCCATATCATAAGGTAAAAAAACAGAATAACGCTTACAAAAATCTAAAATTTTCTTTATTCCGCTTCTGCGTAAAATCATAGAATGCGCACCGAAACGAGACCCCTTTAAAATAAAAGTATTACCAACAGGTTTATTTACATAATATTGACTTAAGGACTTAGGGTTAAAATTAGGTTTTTTAGCCATACCTTTACTTGGAACATAGGAACCATCTGCAGCGCGAATATCTTGATCAGTAAATAAAACATCCCAATTAGAAACTCCCACTAGATCATCTAGCTCCTCAATTAGTGAGGAAATTTCCCTTGGATTTGTTATTACGTCTATGTCATCTTCCATAACCCAAATAGTTTTGTATCCAGAGTTATATGCATCTTGTAAAACAGAAAGATGACTTAAAGAAATCCCGATAGTTCCTCTAGCGGTAGCATGACAAAAATATGTCTGGCCATATGTTTGTATTATCTCATGTGTCGGCTCAAAATTATTTTCCGGCAAATAACTAGTCCCCCAAATCCCCCCCTTCATTCCAGGAGCAAACTTAAGTCCTATGTCGTTTATAGCTTCTAGAGATAGTTTCCAGCCATTCACTGCAGAAAAGCGGTAAGGATATATTCCGTAAGGATGTAATTGGTCAGTGCATTTTTGGAATTTTTCAGGCCTCTCATCTAAATTAATCATATAAATAAAATCAATATTGCGCATTTTAGATACGCTTGTTTTACCTTCCGCTTTTTTAAAATGATCTTCTAAGCGAGCATATCCGGGTAAAAAAACACAAAAACAACATAGGGCAATAACACTATTATATAAAATATTCACAAATAACTCCTTTGAGTAAAAAGCGGAAATTCGAAATTCTACCTTTTTTTTCCCGTTTATTGCAAAGGATCTTGCTGAAAATCGCTAATATTAAAGTGCCTTATTATAAAAGCTCTTTAACAATGCGTGGAATTTCCTTTATCATGTAAAAAATAACGATAAATTTTTAACTCATTCAAATGCCTAAAAGAAATCTTTTTTCTTCCATAAAAATATGGATGGAGAGCATGCTTCTTGTCTTTCTGAATTTCACTGTAACAGGACCCATATGAGACTCGATCGCAATAATATAATCTATTTTCGCTTTACTTCCTATTTTCTCCCTATCCGAAAAAAATAAGTTAGCCCTTCTAGAGCTCTCTATAAGCTAAAAGCTCTTGTCCCATAAACCGCTACGCTACTTATGTTGTGCATTACATTCCTCAAATAGTGATAGTTTTTCTACTTTGTCCTGGAGCATGGAAATGAAGTGATGTTTTTTTAATAAAATCTGACAGCTATTTCCTGTCTAAGCAACAAGATAAAAATAGTGATCCTTTGGATTAGTCGCTCCAACTATATTGAAAAACTATACAGACTCTCTTAGATCTAAATTATTTGCTGTCATGGGATGCAGAGTATTTTTTTGGCTGTGTTTATTTGCAGTTAAAGATCTAGAATTTTCCTATAAATAAAGAGGGAACCCTTTATGAGGTTCCCTCTGCCTAGGAAAAACACTTCTATCCTTTTAAAATCCGAAACGAACCTCTCCCCCATAGCTATGATCGCTATAGCCACCTTTAAACTCTCCATTATAGTAAAGACCTACGGTGAGTAGATCATCTAACATGGATCCTGTGACACTAACTCCTGGAGATACTAGGCTGCGACTTGGAAATTATCCTATTACAGAGAAGGGAATCGTTGTTCTAACTACGAACGTACTTGAAGGTTATCTCAGAGATTGACTAATCCAGGAATGTACAAATGTGCTTAGTCTGCAAGTGGTTTTTGAAGCTTGGAGTATATGTAACTCGTTTGGCCATGGTTTTCTCCTCCTTTTACGAGGAATTTTACACTATTTCATTTCTTATTGCGCTATCCAGTTTGCGGGAGGGCACTAAAGACAAAAGCAACCAAGGTGTGTTTTATACCTTGGCTGCTTTTATTAGCTTTTTATGCAGAAGTAGCTTTATTGCAACAAGATAAAGATCCAAGTAGCCTATAAAGCCCACTAAATACGGACTGTACTTTTGTAGATAAAAAAGAAAGGCATCCCGTGTTTTCTTGTGTAGTCACTCTTTCAGAAAAGAGCTTATAGTCAGGATCAATTCCTAATTGGAAATCAGGATCTTCGCCCTTAAAAAGCTTTTCGAGAAAACCTGGAGAGGCTGGAATTCCGCTTCCGTTATCCAAAGGGCAGCTATTGCATGCTAACACTGAAAGGCCAGTGTGATCAGTTTGATCGTGCCTTTGGTTTATCGCTCTATCGAGATTACCTCCTGAATTATATACCCAAGAAGGATCTTTGCTTTCTAGGCCACAGCGTCTATGAAGAACTAAAACACCTTCTAGAGAGGATATCTTAGCAGAAGCTCTCACCAGATCAGAACGATCTTCAGAAAGTGTCATTACAGAAACGATTCTTTGAGAAGTCTCTCGTCCTTTGATGTGAATGGCTATTCCAGGGCGAAATCTCCCATCAACAAAACGCATTACAGGATATGTCATATATTGCTTGTGTGTACTATGAATGTAGTCATCTAGTCCCTTGTTAGGCTCAGTCATATTCAATTCATGCAAATTTTTCACTTCTTGATGATATTTTTTAAATAAATTCGTAATGTAATCAGGTGCTATTGCCTTTTCTGCAGAGGTAGTAATTCCTAAAAAACTTCTTACTGAGTTTGCAATGCTAATCATATTACAATTCCTTTTGTTATTTTATAATAATTAAAGAATAATTATACATTATACGTGTGTTTATTGCAATTTTTTTCTTGTTTGTTAGCGTTTTTCAGCAATTGGGGCGATCTAAATCTCTAAGGAAGCCTGCAGGGGTAAAAAAAATTCTTCTTGCTCTATGAAAAGATTTTCACGGCACTAAATTAAAAAGCCCTTAAAAATGGTTTTAGACGTGTTTTATAAATATAAAAAATGACGAATTGCAAAGTAATGCACTCATTATAAACAACTTAAAAAAAACCTCTAACGCTTAAACTAAGTCATTTCCAAATAAATACACACCTCCATATTAACTAGGAGTACGCATGGTCACCTGAAATTGTACATTGTCATCTTACTCCCCTGATTTACATTAGAACAGATCTTCCTCAGACCGCATTTACTTTACCCTATAGATTTTCCTATAGGACGCTTTATAAAAGAGATCCTAAAAAAATCAAACTTGCGAAATTTAGAAAAACAAAATAAAATACCGGACAAAACTCAGGAGCCCCCACCAAATTCTATGCGACTCACAATCTTTACTATATGTGTTTTTTTTACGGGATATTTAGAAGCCGAAAGCATCAAAACACCGCAGCATGTCTTTTCTTCGTTAAATCACCGCATGTTAAATCACCCCGGACAGTATCCCTTTCCTACAGATATGACTTTCCGTCATTTTGCCAACCACACCATTGATCAAATGACCGAATTCTTTGATCCAGATCTTGTGCAAAAAGCAGATACAATCTACCTAGCAGATTTTTACATTTCTTGGTTTATAAAATATATACATCCAAAGATCAAGTACCCCTATATACTCATCTCTAATGACTCCGACTGCTCTCATCCTGACACGGGGGTATGGGATTACGAAGAGAAGTGGGGATGGTCCCCTTCTGTACATGCTATTAGAACCCTTCTATATGACCCTAAAGTGGCTGCTTGGTTTTGTAAAAATATGATCATCTCCAGGCATCCTAAAATTATACAAATTCCGATTGGGCAGCAAATTATTTACTGGAGAAATCCTACGTTTCAAGAAGATCTTTCTTTCTCGATCGAGCAAAATGTGGATAAAAGCCATTTGCTATACATGAATATGCAACTAGCATCTCATCCAATAAGACCTATACTTTATGATCTTTTCAAAGATAAACCTTACTGTCTTACTAAAGGATCTACGGCACCTTTAGAATTCTATCACAACCTAGCTTCTTCTAAATTTGTGCTAGCTCCTCCTGGCTACGGTCCGGATACAGTGAGGTTTTGGGAAGCAATAGCACTTAATTGTATCCCGGTTGTAGAGCACTCAGACCTAGATGATCTATATGCAGATCTGCCAACACTTTTTGTGTATGACTGGAAAGAAATTGATGAAACTTTACTCCTTACAGAATATGACAAAATACAAAAGGCGAAACCTAAAAAAGACAAAGGTTTTTTCGACTATTGGGCAAATAAAATAAAAGCCTATCAAGAAAACATTAAAAAGAGCCCGGAAAACTTTTCTGCAATAACAAATACGCAATTTTCTAAACAGACTCTTCTCTCTTTTTGGAAAATATGCAAAAAATATACATCTCCTAACGACAGCCTACTTTGCATCGGCGCTATTATGGGTCTTCGCCCTTTTGAAATAGCAAAAAACACCTCTTTTAAAACAATCTATGTCCAAGATCCCTGGGGAGCGTGGGGACATGAAAAACCTACTGCCCATTTATCCAAATATAGTCAAAATCCCCTGCTATCTCACTCTGCAAATATTATTCCTATTAGTTTTTATGATAGTGCCTATACAATTTGTGCTTCAAATCGCTCTAATAAGACACATGTTTTTTTAGACCTAATCTATCGAAGACATGACATTATTAAAAATCTAGAAGAAGCTTACCTAAACACCACTAAAGGATCGCTTATAGCAGGAAGCATGGGAACTGACCCCTTTGTGCAAAAAGCACTGAAAAAATTCAGCGACAACCATAAAGTGAAAATTTTTACAAATAACGACATCTGGTTTTTAGTAAAATAAGCTAAAGAAACTGGGGAAATGCCGATAATGGATCAATACCTAACAAAAACAACCTTGCTGGTATACAAAGGATCCCATCCCGTACAATTTTCTCTTCACCTCTATATATAAATATCCTTGTTGCCTCAGGATAATCTTTATGAAACTCCTTAAGACCTCGTAGATCTTGCGGAGAAATCGTCTTGCTATTTTTGACTTCTAAAGCAACAAATGACTGCGGCCCATAGATAATAAAATCTACTTCTAGCCCAGATTTTGTCCGCCAGAAATACACTTCGTGCTTTTGTTTTTGAAAACCACTCCAACATCGCAAGTGTTCTGCTAGAAGTCCTTCTAACGCGGCTCCTTCCGCCTCCCTTGACCTATCTAAAAAACCTTGTTTTTTTAGCGCACGAAATACACCAGGATCAAAAAAATAAAATTTAGGATGTGAAGTCAAAGCTCTCCTAGCACGAGTTTCAAATACTTGTATTGTGTAACCTAAAAGCAAATCCTCTAAAATTTGCAAATGAGAGTCCACCGTTTTCCTTGGCACACAACATTCTCGAGAAATGTTTGTAAGATTAAGTACTGACCCATGCGAAAACGCCATAGCTTCTAAAAATCTAGAAAAATCACCAACCTGTCTTACTAAAGCTTCAGCTTTTACTTCTTCTTGTAAATATAAATCGATGTAAGCATTTAATTTTTCCTCCGGCACATCTGAAGTCCAAATTAAAGGAATAGTTCCTATTTCTAAAGTTTTCTGCAAATCAAAGGATTCCTGTAATTCAAAGGCAATTAATGGATAAAAATCCTTCCAAAGCGCTCGTCCAGCTAAAAGATTCACTCCTCCTCTTCGTAGTTTTCGACTACTGGAGCCTGTTAAAATAAACTGAATGCCATGCTTTTCTTCAATTAATTCATGAACCACATCCAAGAGTTTAGGAACTTTTTGGACTTCATCTATGATAACTGTTTTTTTGTAAGGATTTGCCTGTAACCTTTCTTTCAAAAGCTCCGGAGTCATGGAAAAAATACGCTCTTCATGAACATTTAGTAAATTAATGCTTAAAGCATCCGGAAAGGTCGCTTGCAGCCAAGTTGTTTTCCCGGTACCCCTTGGACCGAATAAAAAAAAACTCTCTTTCTTGGGGCTTTTAAAAAATCTAGATATCATATCGACCTGCTAATTGCCATTTTTCCTGGAATTTTTGCATCTATGCAACAAAAAATCAAGGAAATAGTGCATGTCACTCATTATCAACAATAATTACAGGTGTAAAGCCCTAAAAAATAGGATTCGCCCTCATAGGCTCGGTAAAAGACTCTTCTCCTCAAATAATTTATCCCTACCCACAATATATCCGGTAATCTCTGCATTTTTTGCGAAAAAAAACAACTCTAACAAACTAAAAACAAATCGCTAACGAAAAAACAAACACGCTAAGAAACCAAAAAAATCCATGTTAGCGTTAAATAAAAATGTCAAAATCAAAAATCCAATTGACGTAATTTGACAATAACTGCATAGTCTGACGCATGTCTACAGGTTATTAAATTATTTTATTGGCCTCGAAGATCTTAACTATTTATAATTTTTGGAGTTAAAAAATGAAAAAACACTCAAGTTTAAGGTATTTTTTAATCGCGGGATTGTCCTGTATACTGTCTCAAAGCGCCGGCGCCTTCGCAGATGCTAGTGTAGAGCCTAAACCTACTCCTCTTACTGGACTTTATGTGTCTGCTTTTGGCGGAGGAGGTTCCATGATGTCAGGTGTTGATCTAGTCCAACTAGCAACTGCCCTTTATGATACTGACCACGGCGGCCCCATACCAGTAAATGCAAAAGGTTCGTCAAAAAGCAGTTCTTTTTGGCTTGTTGGGGGAAATATTGGCTATAACTGGTTTACCAAACCCTTAAATCTAACAGGGTTTAATGTATCACCATCTATCGAGTTAGAAGGCTTATATATAGGCCAACATACAATTAAAGGCCCACACCAAAACAATAAATCTTCAACACTTCCAAAACATATTTTCAAACTAACTCTCCCTACAGATATCGGGGCTGCTTTAGTAAATATGGTTTTTGACTTTAGCCATCAAAACTGCCCTAAATTGCATGGGTACCTTGGCTTAGGATGGGGAGCTGCTGTTGTATCTATTTCCAAAGCAAAAGCTATCCAAACAACTCCTCCAGAAAGCGTCAACCACTTTAGTGGCGACCCATCAGATTCTTGCATTGCTTTTGTAGCGCAACCAAAAATTGGAATGCTCTTTGATTGCAATTCTACAATATCCTTATTTGCTGAATATCGCTTCCTATATATCTCTGATACAGACTATCAATTTGGCAGCACTGTAGCTACAGGCCACGTGGCTACAACAAATTGGCTTTTAAAAATGGGATCTCAGTTAATGAATATTGGAGTCGTTGGCATCCGATTTAAGATGTAACTTCTTACATATCGACAGTAAAGACCTTTTTGAACTTGTGCAAACAAATGCAAAAAGGTCTATTTAACAAATTTCTTATCTAAGAGCTGCAGTCTTATAACCGGGAGTGCCATTATCAGTTAGTGCGTGCAAGATGTTAGTGACAAGATCATAACAAAGACTATAACGATTAATTCCTGGAGCTAAATAATTATCTAAATCATAAGGAAGATAAATTTGATGTTCTAGAGCAAAGTCTAATAGTTTTTTTATTCCAGAGCGCCTTATAATCATCGAATGGGCTCCAAACCTAGCTCCAATTTTACAAAAGTCTTCGCTGACAATCGTATTCACCGTATATTTGTCACTATACCTTTCTTCATAACTACAGTCCATATCAGGCCTTTTAGCGGCACCAGAAGCGACTACATAGCCCCCGGAAGAGCTTCTATAATCCCTGTCCGTAAAAAGAACATCCCAATTATCTTTTCCGACAAGATCATCTAATTTAACAATTAAATCAGAAATAGTTCTAGGGTCTTTTAAAGCAATTATATCATCTTCTAAAACCCAAATAGTCTCATATCCTGAATCCCAGGCATCTTTAAGTACAGAAATATGACTTAAGGCGCAACCAATTGTTCCATAGGCCATACAATGAACAAAATATGCTAAACCCTCTTTCTTCATAAAACCATGACTAGGAAGCCCCTCAGCTTCCAGAGGATATGATGTGGCAAACAAGGCTGTCATCCCATTTTGGTACTTTAAACCTACATCATTAACAACTTCTAAAGGTAGCTCCCATCCATTCACAGCAGAAAAACGATAGGGAGAAATTCCATATGAATGTAACTCTGAAGAAGCCTGTAAAAACTTCTCCGGTCTTTGATCCAAATTGATCATATAAATAAAATCAACGCCTTCCATACTGTGTATGGAAGACTTTCCCTCTGCCTTTTTTAAGTGGTCAAGAACCCCACCAAAAAATAAAGAAGGGCTGATTATTAACACTATAATTTTAGAATATAGCATCATATATCTCTTTTTTAATAAAAATAACATCATTAGATATTTTCTCAGCAGAAGATGGCAATATAACAAGGCCCCATCTACCTAGGTACTTTGTAAGAAAATCCATCTCTTTCTTCTTTTCAAGAAAAGAGTTTAATTTGATATAGAGAGTGGAAACCCTCTTTAAAATAAAAGGGTCTCTCATAACAGCTTTCCATCCCCCAAAACTAGCGTCTATCCAAAGTAAATCAACCGATAAAAAATCGTCATAGACTCCTCTAGATAAATCTTCCCAGCTAATTACGACTCCCTTAGGAAAGCGTTTATTTAAAAAAGCAAAGTAGCTCGTCTCTTTAGATGATACTATAATAAAAGGATTGTATGGTAAAAAAGAAAATAAAGAATCAAATGTTTTCTTTTCATGCAGATCCAAACTAAATGCACTTTGCTTTTTAGAAAGCAAAAGGTCTTCCTCTGCCATCACATCAAAAGCAAAGAATAAAAAAACGCAAAAAAACAGCACTTGTCGCAAAAAAATCACAAAACTCACTTAACCGGCTGCATATTTTTTTTCAATCTTTCATAATCAAAGGAAATAATTTTTATATGTCCGTCATTTTCCCCACAGGACACGTGTAAAAGGGTCTTTTTTCCCCTTTCTTCTATGGCCAATCCTGCTGGATATATTATATGCTTAGTAGGATCTGATGTGTTAATATAGGAAGATTCATAAATCCCTGGAAATAAAATAGGATAGGGGGTAATTGCAGTAATCCTATAAGGGGCCTCTGCTTCAAAAGTATAAGCTCCCATCGCGTACCAAACTTTCCCATCTTCTTTAAACCAAGAATGAAAAAAAGAAATATACTCTCCATTTACAAGTCTTGCTTGAGTACCCCCGTATAAAGCACCCCAGCGACTTTCCCACTCAAAAGTTTGCTTTAAAGCCCTTTCCTTGCCGGGAAGATGTACAACTTGATTTTTTTCAGGGATTGGCAATTCTAATATTTTATGAGGGTGCATCCCATACACAAAATTAAAAACAGGCTTTCCTTCTTTTTGCGAAGCAAACGGAACCCAGTTCTTCTCTACGGGTTTAATTCGTTGATCTAGATCAGTAATATACTCTAACTGAACTTCGGGAAAACGTAATTTACCCGTATGCATGGTCCTGCTATAAACTTCTGACTTGACCTTGTCGTTCCACACTAAAAAAAAATCGTCACCAACTCGGACTAATCGAGGATCTTCTGAAGACAAACTGCCGGTATTTATTTTTTCTACAACCCGAATAACAGAAAATTTCGAATCTAATTCTGCATATCCAATATGGGTATAAAAAGGAAAAATCTTCCAAGGTTCTTTTGGCTCGTCATAGCGAAAAACAAGGTGATACCCCCCTTGATCATTTTCTAAAATAGACCCGTTATAGGGAGCGAAAATCGAATCAATAGCAAGAGTTCTTACTTTTTTTACAACTCCAAGTCTTTCTGAACAGGGAATATGCATAAGCTTTTTAGGCAAAACAACAGAACTCTTACCTAAAAACTGTGTAACCTCTTTTAAAGTAGCGGCTGCACCTGTTAAAGCTAATATCTCTGAATTTTGTCTCTTTGCTATAAATCTCTCCATTTTCGCAACGCGATCCACTTTTCTCCACAGAATAACTGTTGGCAGCGCTATGCAAATAAAAAGAGAACCAAACACAAACCAAAGCTTTTTTTTCGTAAAATTCATCCCATTGACAGTGCGGTAATCTTACTCTTATAAAAAGAAAGAACGCACAGCTCCCATATTAAATTTAAAAAGGCTATAAAAATATAACCGAGCCATAAAAACACTAAACTTTATTAAAAGCACTCTTTTCCTGTCAAGAAAAAGACCCTCTATAATAAAAACTACAAAATCAATATCTTACTTTTTTATCCAAATAGCCCATTCATTTTCGACATCTTGAACTGTCTCTATTCTTTGACAATGTTCATCAAGCCAATCTGTCGCCTTACTTGTTGTACCCCAAGTAATATCATCAAAAATAATAATTCCTCCTCTGCGAACTAAAGGAACCCACTTAAGAGCATCAAAATAGGAAGCTTCCTCTGAGTGGTTTCCATCAATATGCAATATATCAATATCATTAATCAACGGAGCATCAGCGGAAGTAGCCTGTATTAATTTCACATAATGATTTAATTGAAACTGTTTAATTTTAGCTTGTAATCCATTTAGAATGGCTTGATGATCAAGAGATCCCCACCATTCCTTATTAGCTCCATCCATGCCTTCTGCAGAAGCCTGACAGCTCCATGGATCAATCCCATAAACGACTCCCGACCCATTAGCCTTTAAGGCATAGGCCATAGGAATTAAAGACTTTCCACCAAAAACTCCAATCTCCACGATAACCTGTGGGCTCATCGCCCAAACAAAATCCATTAGTTTAGAAGCTTTCCCTTCAGAGCACCACCCCTCCAAATAACGCATAGAATTCAAAGCTATTTCTCTGTATTTTTTCTGTGTTTTCTCTGCTCGAACTGATTTTATCACATACTCATAGTGTGATGGCGGCGGCACATACTCCATAAAAACTCCTTTATAATAATTTCATCTCTAAAACATAAAAGATTGTGGGAATATTCATCTAAAAAAACAATAAAAAAAGAAAAATTGCAAAAAAACCAAATCTCTTTTAGAGTAAAGGCATGGATACTCGCACCCCCTCCTCTTTGGAAGAACTTCTACAAACCGCAGAAAACGCTATAAAACCGCCAGAAGATCCAATTGGAGGTATCCCTAAGCAAAAACTAGCACCTTGGATACGTAAAACAATACAGTATCTTTTTTTCCCTTTCCTCCACCTAGAACTGTTGATGGAGAAAATCGCAAAAAAAATTATCCCCCCTCCTTTTAAACAAGTCGGAACGTGTAAACGAAGAGGAAACTGCTGTCACTATATTCTTTTTCCAGAAACAAGTGGTATTATAAAAAAAATATTCCTTTTTTGGAATACCGAAGTCCATGGTTTCTTCCCAAGGACTAATTTAAGCTATACCCATGAAGGTAAAAAAGTGCATGTAATGGGCTGCCGCCATTTAAAACAAGACGGCAGCTGCGCAAATTATCTTTTCAGACCCAAAGTATGCAGAAGCTGGCCTCTAATTTCTTGTTTTGGCTATCCTAAAATCTTAAAAGGCTGTGGATATCACGCTAAACTAAGAAAAAACGCTAAAAAAAAATATCCCGGCCTTCATATTTTAGAAGACGACAATTTACTTTGATAAAAACTGAGTTCCACCTCTAAACATTTCTGTATAGTAGAAGCGAATCTAAATCCATGACCCTCTTCTGGAAAAACAATAAGTTCTCCTTCTTTTAGCTCTTTAAGCAAGCTCTCCGCCTGTATTAAAGGAACTACTACATCAGCAGATCCATGTAAAAACAAAACAGGACAAGTGATTTTTTCAGGATGCGTTACAGGTGATCTTTGCACACACTGCTCCTTACTCCCTACCAAAAAATCCAAATAATACTTCTCAAACTTATGAGTATCTTGCATTAAAGAAGAAAGGTTTGCTACACCATAGACACTAACACACCCTTTAATTCCTCCCGACATTGCCATAGAAAGCGCTGTAAATCCTCCACTACTATGACCTTTAACAAAAACACCTTCAGAAGACACTCTTCCACTTGCGACAAGACACTCTGCAGCATCCAGACAATCTTGCACATCTAATATCCCCCACAGATTTCGAAGCGCTTCTCTATACTTCTTGCCAAATCCCGTACTCCCTCTATAATTTACATCTAAAAAACCAAATCCACGACTGGTCCAAAACTGCACATCTAAACTAAACAACATATAAGCCTGGGCGGTAGGCCCTCCATGACATTTTATAATCACTGGCGGTTTATTTCCTTCAGTAACACTATACATTGGGTTCTTGGGCGGATAATAAAAGCTAAAAATAGCTTCTTTATCACAAGAAGAATAAGAGATCATCTTTTCCGGCAAAGATATATAAGATTTCAATGCTTCACTGCAAACAAAACTCTCCCGAATCTTTACACACTCTAGTGTTTCTAAATTAAGCCGTACAACTGCAAGAGGGTCTGCGGAAGAACCCCCAATAAAATACGCATTACCTACACCCTGAACATCTACCGTTCTAATCGTTGTATAAGGAAGACTTAATGGATAAAACTCTCTACCTTCAAGGATAATAATACCCATATAGTCCACAGCTTCTTTGGTAAAAACACAAAGAAGCGACCTCTTACCGTGGAAGGAACATAAAGAAAAGTTCTTCCTTCCTAGGACCCATAATGCAGAAGCAAAGTCGGCATCTTGCATCCAAAGAGCCTCGACCTTCTCTAAGTCCCACATATAGAGATTCCAAAAACCACTTCGATCCGAAGCAAATACTATTTCACCAGGGCCCGTCCAAATAAACTGACAAACAGACTCCTCTAATGATCCTTGAGTATACAGCTTTTCAATCCCTTTTTCTACACTCCAATTAGCAACTGTTAAAGTACAAGACTCCCATGGCATATAAGGAAATTCCCAGGAAAGAAAAGCAATCTTTTTTCCATCAGGACTGAACTGACAAGAAGCATAAAATGGTTTGCCCCTTTCTAAAACCGTAAGATGGCCACTTGCAATATCAATAGCTACAAGATAGTTTTCTGGATCTCCTGGTAGTGAGTGATCTTCACAAACAGAAAGCACAGTTTTACCGTCTGGTGATACCGTAAAATCGGCAAAACGCTTAGAGGAGTCTTGGACAAGACTCCGGATCTCCCCTTCTAGGTTTTTATAATAAATACCTTGACTAGAGGTTGCAAAAATTAACCCATTTTTAAAAACAGTAAATGATCCTCCCCCATACTCGTGAATCCTTGACTGCGCACTAAATCCTGGGCACTCCTCTTTAATACCCTTAAGAGGATCAAAGCTCATAAGAGCGCTTCTGCCTTTTTCTTGAGCCCTTGATTCTGTCCAAAACACCCCTTCCGCAAAAGTCAGGAGCTCCTGAAAATTTAAAGGAGGATTTGCAAACATCTCTACTCCAATGATAGACTCCCAAAAACCACACTGCTTCAAAGCTCCCTCCTTTTCAGTTTAGCTGCGCTACTGTAGCATGTCTTCCCGTGATTTTATCTCTACGATAAGAAAAATAATTTCTCCCATCTTGATAAGTACAAATAGAAGCCAATTCAATATGACACGGCAAAATCCCTGCTTGTTTTAGCTGAAACCGGCTAATTTCCCAAAAATCAAATAAATATCCATCGCCTCGAAAATCTTGAAAAGACGGCGGTAATTCTTTTTCAAAATGGATAAACTCCGCTGCTAGGGGACCTAAACTTGGAGAAATACACACTAAGATATTAGCGGAATTGGATCCTTTTGCCTTAAAAAGATCTACCGTCTTTTCATATATATTTTGCACACTGCCTCTCCACCCGCAGTGTATATTTGCTAAAATGTTCTGAATTGGATCATAAAAAATAGCCGCTTGACAGTCCGCATGTTGAATCGCAAGAGCTTTGCCTTTTTCCTTTGTGATTAACCCGTCACAGGTATCCACACGAGCTTCCTGCGCTTTTACCTCGGCAATTTCAACGCCATGAACCTGCTGTCCAAAGATTAACTTATTTGATCCAAATACCTGGTTAATAAGAGCTCTATTTTGTGTAACAAATTCAAAAGAATCGCCTACTGAAGCTCCCACATTTAAACTAGAAAAGGCCCCTTGGCTTACTCCTCCATGTCTTAAAAAAATTCCATGAGATACAGGAAGTCCTTGTAAAAGCTCAAATTCAAGCCATTCTATCTCACAATCTTTTCTATGAATCATTATTTCCCCCTTATGAGAACCAAGGTAACAGATATATTTCTTCTTCTAAAAAACAAATCTTCGTTCTGTTTTTACATATTATACGCAAAAGAAAAAGCTTCCAACTGTCCTTCCAAAAGAGGGAGATCATTCAGCTCTGCGATAGGCTGCCAAATAAAAGCAGCATGCTCTTCCTTATTTAAAGTGATCCTTGGCACGCACTCTAGTCTCCATCGAAATAAATGTAGCTTGTATTGCACAATAGAATTTTCCGCATACAGCTTTCCAATATAGTAAATTTTTTCTAGAGAAGGAGTAAGCTGTAACTCCTCTTTAATTTCACGCAATAGTCCATTTAAGGGAGATTCTGTGCCTTCTAACTTCCCTCCTGGGATTCCCCAGGTACCGGGAGCTACTTTATGGGAGGCCCTTTGCAAAAGAAGAATCTTATCTTCCCATTCCATAAAAACTGTACTCACTTCTAACTTCGAGTGAAAAGTAATTGGCTTTTTTTGATGCAGTTGGGTCATTGATTTACGATATAAATTTTGTTTTCCAGAAACCTTATTTTGATAAGAAAATTCTAACATAAAGCTAGTAATTTTTCTATCACCTTTTCTCTACAAAAAGCTCAATAAGGCGCCTCCAAGAATTGCAGCTAAGATATCTTTTTATTTTTCTTAAGAGTCTTGCGCTAACAGAATTTGTTTGTTATGTTCTCTTTAAAAACAGACTAAATAAAGAGGCTCTATGACACAAATCACCTTAAAAACCGTGCTTTTTTTGGGAATCCTTAAAACAACAACCGCTTTTTCTTCTGAGATACAGAAAAATCCTCCTTACTCAAAAATATATCTAGGACCCCAGGTATATTCTGTTAAAACAGCGATTCGAGATGTCTCACACTTTCACGGAACACTCTCAGGAGCAAGCTTAGGCTATGTGTATACAAAAGCTAATAGCCTTTATGCTAAAGCATTTGTAAATTGGGCACTTGGAAGCATTCGAAGCTCAGGTCACCCCAGTCGTTTTCTCCATGATGAAACTGTGGAAGGACAACTAGGTTATACGTGGGCCTTCAAGCACATGCAACTATCTCCTTTTATTGGATATGGCTTCCACTATCTGATTGAACACCGTAAAAAAAGTCCTGAATATGCTTCTTTACAATTCTCCTATGAGAACTACTACCTTCCTCTTGGAATAATCTGGAAATATTTTTTTTACAAACAATGCAATATCGGGTTATCTATTTCTCAAAGATATGATGTTAGTCCTTCTGTAAAAGTCTCAGACCTTAAAGGGGTTTCTTGGAGCTTAGATCATACTACAGGAACTCGGCTCTCTATTCCTATAGAAGGGGTAATCGAAAATAAAGTGCAATGGGGCTTTTGTTTGGAGCCTTTCTGGCAAGAATATCAATTAGGAAAATCAAAGGCTATTTCCTCTTTAGGAGAGCCACTCGGGATTACGTCCCAAACATTTCATGAATGGGGAGGAGAGCTTTCTTTAAACGTATGGTTCTAACTAGCCTATTACTGCATATTTTGATCGAAAATATTAAAGTCATAAATAACAAAGTTGTTAGATAAGGGAATGGAAACATCCTCACTTTGCATATAGATGGGCAAACTATTTTGCCCTTGAGTATAAAAAGAGTTGAGAAAAACCATAAACTGGTCCGCAGACCACGTCCCAAAAAAAGGGTCTTGGTTATTTTTAAAGTTTTCAAAACTAAACATGATGTAAATTTTACTAGCAACAATCGGATTAGTAAAAGGAAAAACCCACTTATTAATAATTTCCGTTTGATAAAAAGGCAAATTATTCCCGCTTATAGGAGGAGGAGAATTAAAACTGAGGGTTGTCGCTGTAATAGGCACACTTTCACTAACGATCCCTATAGGAAGGATGTTGCCAGCCTGCATAACACCTATAGGCATATCTTCGATTACAGCTAAAAGACCGGTCTTTGGATTTCCTTTTAAAAACGAAGTGCCGCTTCCTTTAATTTCTGTTGATGTACTAGAAAAAGAAATAGTGCCAATCCCTTGGACATAAGGTTCATCACGAAAATTATGCAAAAGAGATGTGGCTGCTAAAATAGGATCCGCTGACAGCGTAAAAACATACGGCATATCAGGCTCATACGCCTGTATGTACACATGATCAAGAAGAGGCTCTATAGAATGCGGACGCCACTCAGGAGCAAGTAGTCCTTTTGTAAGAGGGGGGAAATTATCAGGAAGAGGAACTAACCCTGAATCTGTTGGAAATACGTCCAAGTTAGCATACGCAGGGGTTCTTTCGCTTATTCCATATGTCACAGCAAGACGAACCTCGAGATTATTGACAGTGCAAAAATAATCCATAAAATCAATAAGCAGTTGGTAATCTCCCACAGTTCCATGCTCTTTAGCTGGCTGAGGATCAAGCACAACTTCTTTAATATTTACTCCAAGCCCGATCATTTGTCGCACCCAGTCCATTTTCTCTGGTAGCTGCTGAAAATAAGAAGGCAAGGCTGGATAGGGAGATGGAAGAGCCGAGGGAGCAGGACCCGAAGAAGTTTCATTTAAAATAAAACTACTCAAATCAAATAAAACAGCAAGCTCACAAGAAGAAGGTAGCTGTTTAGCATAACTAATAAAAGAATTTGTCTTCTGTTGTACACTAAAAAAAGGAAAAGTGCTGGGGTTTTTGATATTGGTAATCACCCTTGTAATAGTATTTTCTGAAATAAACTGCAGTAAATTATTCCAATGAACGGGCCCCGAGTTTGGGCTCGTAGATTGGATGTCCTCGGCATAATCCCAAAGAACAAATGGATATGTAGAAAAAGCAGAAGACCGTAGCGAAGATTTTCTTTTCTGAACAAGATTTTGTCCTCTTACAACAAAATCATCATAAATAGAAGCTATATCTTCCTTTTTACGCTCTTTAGCGCAAAGATCTATTTGGATCCCTGCAAAAACCAGCACCAGCAAAATACGCAATAAGTCCATGACTGCACCTTCCTATAAAATACTACTCTTTTATTTCCACTATGGACATGCTATAGGATTTTTAAAAAAATTAAAATACTAAATGAACGATATCGAAATAGAAAAAACGATTTGGGTTCAGATTTAGCTAAATATCGCCGACTGACGGATTTCGTAAGAAGTCTATTAAAAAAACCCCTTCCTAAAAAGGCTGCGAAAAGATACTACTTATTGCAATATTTTGCTTTTACATGCGTAAACCTGTTGTTTTTTGCCACATTCTCTATCGTAATTGTTCGAGGCTCCGGATAACACCCAGCACTAATACATCCACACTCAGAACAAGCATTACAAGAAAGCGTTCTTTGAGACTTATCTAAATCCAAAATAGAAACTCCATTGCATACTGAATGAATATGAGTCCAAAGAGAATCAATATGAAACCAAGAATCAAATCCAACTTGACATTCTCTTGCTGTACATTGCTTATAGAGAACATTCACTGCCGGGACAACAAATTCAGGTCTTGGATCCGGTGCCCAACCATATCCAACACCATATCCAAGCGCAGAATTCTGGTTTCCGTTTTCATCAACAACATTAACGTTTTGCGCATGACACTTAATAAATTTGACTCCATCGCACTCTGCGCAGCTAAAGCCTGCCGCCTGTTTACTTTGAGGATTAATTGCTGTAATATTCCTAACAGAACATTCAACTACTTTTACATTAGAAGCATAAACTTCAATACCAGTAGCTTTAGCCCCCGTTTGTGCAGCCCCCGCTCCATCTACAACATTTTTCACCCTACACTTTTTTACAAGAACGTTAAGGCATTCAAAAAGACTCATACCGTGGGCATCGTCACAGCATCCTGTAATATTTAAAACAGTACAGTCTTTTATAAGGATATTTGTAGAAGTAACGGGTATGATCCCAATCGCAGTGTGCCCTTCTGTATTCAGGTTATCTATAAATTCACTTTTAAGATTATTTACCGTACACGATTTCACCACTACCGCATCACATAATAAATGCCCGATCCCGGTGCAAGCCCCATCTCTATTTAGTAAATTTTTAACTAAGCAATTTGAAACCGTAGAAGAAACGGTTTCGGTAAACTGAATTCCTGCTGTTGAACCCGTCTTTACGTCAATATTTTTTACGGTGCATTTATCCACGGTAGCATTGATAGATGCCGTGATAAGTATCCCTGTTGGAACTGTATACGTGACTACATCCTCTAAATTTAACCCATCCACTACTATATTTTGCACAAGGATATTTTCACATACATCACATTTAATACCGCCTAGTCCCATGTTTACAATAGTTCCATTTTTGATGATAAGGTTCTTTGCCAAAGTAGCTAGAATGCCTGTTGTATTAAAAGTTGTTATAGTACTTTCTAACGTAAAGTTTTGCATATCAAGAGTGACATCACTCGACTCAATCAAAATAGCTTGCCCATCACCATCTGGACTCCACGTAATATTATTTCCAAAAACATATGTTCCTGGGGCGCTGATCACGATGCCTCCCACCGGAATTTCAGTAATCACATGCGATGCACTCACTTCTAGACACCCAATAAAACAAAGCACAGCTACAACAACCCATTTTCCTATTTGCATAAAATCTCCGTATCTTAAAAAATGACGGCTAGTCGTATTAAAATATTTATCAATCAACCATTCTTCTCGAAAGAGTAACCTTTAAAAAAAATTAGAGCTAGAAAATTCCATTAAATCCAATTAAGATTCAGATTAATCAACTCGTCAACTACCACGCCCTAAAGGACATGACTTGTAACTAAAAGATTTTCTTTTGCTACTATCGACCTATTGACTGTGGCCGTTACCCGGTCGGCTGACCGGGCAAACCTGCAGAATTTTTCACAAGGATACAAATCTCGTACATTTGTTGGCTGAGGCTTTATATGCAGAGTTACCCCGGCATATGCTCAGCTTCCTACGTGACGGCTAGACCTTTATCACGACAAACTCCTTTCATTTTGTTAGTATTCATAAACTTTGCTTGGCGCACACTTTGTAAGCCTTACATACAGAAAAAATGGTATTACAAACCATTTGAGAACCTAACGGAGAATTTTCTCTTGTATGGGAGTAGACTTTATTATGAAGAGCCCCCCTGTTCCAGCAAAGATGTTCATAGGCGGATAAGGAAATTTCGTTACAAACTTTAACACAAGCCTTTCTTGATTTATCTAAGAGGGCTTTTTCAAAATCCGAAGCTTTTATTTTTTAAGCAATTGCTCTCTGTATTAAAATCATCCTCAAAAAAAGAGGCAGAGATTCCTCCTCGCCCTAAAGGCTGATTATTACCCACAATTCAGCTTGGGATGAAGGGCTAGCCAGAACTCAGAT
>CAYTOK010000012.1:0-6366 GCA_964439595.1 uncultured bacterium
AACGCTGGCTCTTACGGCTCAGCTTTTCTTACCTGCTCGTCTTATTTAAAAGACTTTTTCGGTAAGATGCCAAGACTATAGCGAATATCCACTTTTTAGCGCAAACTTTTTTACTTTTTTTTATGAAAAAATAAATTCCGGTGAAAAAAATTGTTTTTTAAACACTGTTTACAGATGATACTTCCATAGAGAAAATGAGGCATTATGGCAAGTAATTCTTTAGGAAATATTTTTAGAATCACAACGTGGGGAGAGTCTCACGGAAAAGCTATTGGGGTAGTTATTGATGGATGCCCTGCTGGTCTAAAAATCACAGAAGCAGATATTCAAGAAGCTTTAGCGCTAAGATCCCCTGGAAATAACCCATATACTTCTCCGAGGAAAGAGCCAGATCAAGCCGAAATATTATCTGGCGTTTTTGAAAATACAACAACAGGGGCTCCGATTTCCATCCTCATCCCCAACCAAAATGCAGACTCTAGTAAATACGAAAATGTAAAAAATTTACTAAAACCAGGACATGCCAATTACACCTATCTAGAAAAGTACGGTATATTTGACTATAGAGGGGGTGGCAGATCCTCGGCAAGGGAAACTGCCTGCCGAGTAGCAGCAGGCGCTATAGCAAAAAAACTTCTCAGTCACTATGGCATTGACGTCTTAGCTTACATCACACAAATAGGCAATATTCAAGCTACCATTGATAAATCCAACTTTTTAGCCCTTAAAGAAACGGCTAGAAAAAGTATTCTATCTTGCCCTGATATAGAAGCTACAAATAGCATGATCTCGTTGCTTGAGGCAACAAAAGAAGAAGGCAATTCCCTAGGTGGTGTTATTGAATTTATAGCAATATCCCTTCCTCCAGGACTTGGAGACCCTATTTATGAAAAATTAGAAGCTAACCTAGCCCATGCCATGATGAGTTTACCCGCCACCAAAGGCTTTGAAATAGGATCAGGCTTCACTGCAGCTACACTACGTGGATCCGAACATAACGACATTTTTATGGAAGAAAACGGAAAAACAAAAACAAAAACAAACCAGGCAGGAGGAGTCTTGGGAGGGATCTCTACAGGAATGCCTTTATTTGGTAAAGTAGCTTTTAAGCCAGCTTCTAGCATAAAAAAAAGCCAAGAGACCCTAACTATAGAAAAAAAAACTGCTCTTTTTGAGCTGCCTGAAGGATCAAAACATGATCCTTGCGTTGCTATTCGAGCTGTTCCCGTTGTGGAGGCCATGCTAGCTCTTGTTCTTGTCGATGCTATTTTATTAAATAAATGCGCTAAGCTATGATTTGTATAGTCATTAAAGGACCCTCTTTTTCTAAGGCAAAAGAGCAAATCCTAGAAGCGTCGTTAGAAGCAGATCTTTTAGAGCTACGCCTAGATTATCTTAGCTTCATAGAGCCCTCTGCTATCCAAGAGCTCCTTTCTTTTAGTCACCTTCCCTTTATTTTTACCCTAAGACCTACTCTTGAAGGAGGTCTATATGAAGGGACAGAAGAAACTCGACTAAACACTATTTTTTCTTTAGCTAACCTAAAACCTGCCTACCTAGACCTCGAACACACTACCCCCTTTACCTTTATCCAAAAAATCAACTTTGCATACCCCAAAATCAAAATCATCCTCTCCTATCATAAATTTCAAAATACTCCAAAAGATCTTGAAGGTCTCTATCAAAATTTACAAAAAAAACCTGCTTTTTTATATAAGATAGCTCTTTGGGCAAACTCTTCTATAGACACTTTGCAACTCATAAGTTGGGCGCAAAAAAAAGAAAATAAGGTGATAGCTATCAGCATGGGGCCCTACGGAGAGCTTAGCCGAATTCTAGCAAAACCTATTACCTACGCTTCTTTAAAAAATGAAGAAGAATTCGGACAAATCGATGTCAAAACACTTAAACAGCAATATAACTACAAGAACTTAAACGCAGAGACAGATTTCTATGGCCTTATTGGAGATCCTATAAGCCAAAGTATTAGTGAAAAAACACATAACACCTTTATAAGAAGCCGTCATTTAAATGCCGTTTACGTAAAAATCAAAATCTCCAAAGAGGAACTGCCTTTTTTTTTAGAGCTCTGCAAAAATCTCCCTTTTAAGGGTTTTAGCGTCACTATGCCTTTAAAAGAAACGATTATTCCCTACTTAGATGAACTCTCTTCTGCGGCAGCAGAAATAGGAGCTGTAAATACTATCGTTTTTAAAGAGGGTAAAAAAATAGGGTACAACACAGATGCGCCGGGAGCTATGAACGCCTTAAAGGCAATCCTACCTTTAGAAAAAAAACATGTGATCCTTCTTGGATCTGGGGGAGCCGCTAAAGCGATAGCTTATGAAGCTAAAAAAGAAAACTGTCTTGTAACACTTCTTCAAAGAGCTGATCTGCCTAAAATAGCGAATTATGCCAAAATAGGTTACGATATTTTAATCAATTGCACGCCCTCTTCTTTACCCATCGATCCTGCATGTATACTGACAAAAGCTCTTGTCATGGATATCACAACAAAACCTAAAGACACTCTTTTTTTAACCCAGGCAAAAGAAAAAGGATGTGCTGTTCTCTATGGATATAAAATGTTTTTAGAGCAGGCAAAATTGCAATTCTCTCTTTGGTTTGAAAAAAAGGCCATTTCATTAGAAGAAGATCTGCTTTTAGAAAAAGCAGCATTAGACTCTCTTGTAGAAGAAAATACTAAATCGTAACTTGACTTAAACTATAGACACAAGTCTTATTTTTTATATCGAATACCATGGTCACCGCAAATTCTTTTCTTGATCCATCCTCTGCAGATACTACATCCAGTTTACAAGTTTGCTTCACAGAAAGCCCCCCTTCTTGAGTAATGATCTCTATTTCTATGTCAGAAGATTTGCTAAGCTCCACCTTCACCCCCTCTTTACTCAGTATTTGTACAACTATAGAGGAAGAAGTCAATCTAATTGCTTGTAAAACCTGTACCATCTCTTCTTTAGCAATGCCCTCAAGACTTTGTAAAACTTCATAGGCTAGCTCTTCGTGATGCTCTATAGGATTACCCAGCTCTGCTGTCACCGTTGAAGGAGAACTCCTTGCAGATGGAAGATTCGGCATAAATCCAAACTCGCTTAGATAGGCTCTTTGCTGCTTTTCTTTATCCGATAGAGCCTTAACAGGGTCCTCACTTTGGTTAAGCTGATTTCTTAAATTAAATACAGCAGTTTGATAAGAGGATCTATCTCCTGCAAAAGTTTCCATTTGAGTAATATCTTGCCCTAATTTAGAGGACGCTTCACCTAAAAGCTTTTCTTTAAAGGCAGAATCCTTAAGTAGATCTTGAGGCGTCGTAGAATCTAAAAGCACTGCCACCGAAGGGTACATCCCAAGCTCTCCTCGTAAAAAGGCTTTTTCAAGTCCCTTTTTTATAGAATTAGCAGAGCCCTCTTGATAATCCCTTAGCTGAGAAACCACCCCCAAACCGCTAGAAACACCATCCTTCAAACGATTCCAAGAAGGGTCTACCTTTGTCACCTCAAGTTCTCTCCTCTCCCCACTACAATTTATAAAAACGTGAACACCTTTTATATCTCGAGCAAAATCTCGCCTTAATCCGTCTTGCAGCTTTTGCATAGTAAGGGCTGAGTCATCTTTTAAAGGCACCTGTTTATTATAATTAGACTCGCTTACCCCGGCTTTATAGCAGTCATCAAAAGCTTGTTTTGCTTCTATAGAAATTCCAGGATCAGGGCTCTCTGACTGACTAAAAAATTGCACTAATTTTTCCGAGTCTACTTTTTTGTAGACCTCGGTCCAGTCATGAATCCACTGAGAGGCTGCATAATAGAACACTTTCTTATCACTAGCGCTCTCTTCTCCTAGTTTCTTGCCATACCAAATCATTAACTGATTAAGCTCAGCAGTAGTAATTATAGGCTCTTCTAACTTACCTAAAAAACCAAATACATCCTCAGGTTCTCTGCTAAGTATATTTTTTGCTGTTTCTAATAAAGAAGATCCTGCATTTGATATGCTAGTAAAACTAGGCAGAGCTTTCCAAAAAACACTAGAGACTTTATCTGCCCCAGGAATAACGAGAGATGGATCTTGGTTTTCCCCTGAAGGACTACCTGAAGGTTTTGGACCAAATAAGCCACTCAACATATCAAACCTCTACTATTGTTTTACTAGATAAAAAAAACTATTAAACAAGTCTTTCTTGCAACCTATAAGTCAATAATTGATTTCTTACATCAAAAATCATATTAACATTAAAATTTTTTATAACTCCCTCTGTATCAGAATCTACTACATGCATTTTACAATTAGCTTTTACAAAAAGGTCCTCACCTTGATGGTGAATTGCAAATTCCAGGGGAAATTTTTCATCTGTTCTAACAATTACAGGAGGATCTCGACCTGCAAAGGCAGTTTGCAAATCTGCCATTGGCAAAGAAAAGTGCGTTATCTGAAATGTTTGTAATAGTAGTATTTGTTCTTCTTTTGTAGCATACTGAGTAGCCGCTAATACCTGATGAGCTAGCTCTTCACCAATTGTTATTCCAGCCTCTTGAGTTCCTTCTATCCCTGTCTCTACAACTGAGTTAGGAGACCTGGACCTCTCTACAAGCCCAAAACTATTTAGCTGTTGTCTTATTTTCCTTTCTCCTAAATTAGGGAGTTGTTCCCTAAGATCCTCTCCCATTGCAATGCGAAGCCTATTAATTACACCTATACATTCATTGATTTTAGTCCGATAAGAAATCCTATTCCCGGCAACCTCTTGCATGGCAGGAAGGGCTTTTTCCATTTTGCTAGTTACTTCCCCTAAAAGCTTTTTTCGAAAATCCGGATCTCTAAGCAACGCTTCTGGATCACTCGCGCTTTGCAATCTAAAAGCTGCGGGATATTCAGACGAATCCTCCTCTTTACAAAATTTACGACAAGCCCCTAATATATCCGGCGTGTTCAATACAGATTCTTCTGCTATCAGTAAACCACCAAGTGTTTCACCCGCAACTTGAACATCTAATAAAGAAACCCAAGAAGGGTTTATGCTAGAAACTGTCAGTTCCTCCCTAAAAGGACTATTTTCTGATACGTAAAAATGCATCCCGGTTATACTTCTTGAAAAATCCTGTCTAAAACGGTTATGTAAAGCGTATAAAGCCCCCTCACCTAAGGAAAATTCGTTTTTAAAATTTGTCGCCATTTCGGGGAAGTCTTGCACTAAATCAGCTTTAGGGGTCGTTTCCAATAAAGCTATTTGCACATCGATTGGAACGCTTGCAAAGCCATAAAATTCTTGCTCTTTTCCTTCGTTTTTACAAGCAGCTTCATAAGAAGCAAGCCACTGCCTAACAACCTCTTTTGAAACCCTTTGAGGGCTCTCTTTTATCTTTTGTTCATAATCTTTCATAAAGTTATTTAATTCAAAAGTACTTTGCTTTGAAAAAGATTTTGCAAGTACAGCAGGTGAACTCTCTGATCTCCTCCTAAGTGAAGATCCTGCAAAAAAATCAGAAACAGCCCCAATAGGAATCTTAATAGCCCTTGCCACCAAACTTTCTTTTTGAGGGATTGGCGACGAAGAAGCCCTTCCTCTATCTTCTATGCGATTTTGATCAGATCCATTATTAGGATTGATTTTCATAATACACACCTTTTATAATTAATCTATTTTAATTATAAACATAACAAATAACTAAATTATTATAAAATAATATTTAATTATAAAATATAAAATCGCAATAATACATCATTAAACCATTCAACAAAGGAATGTTGTTTTTAATTTAAAAATAGAAAATTGTAATAAGCTCAATTTATTACAATTTATGGACGCTCTCGCCAGACTGTAGCATCAAGCTCCTCTGGAGGAAAGCGCTCAACCAAAGCTAGCTGCACGTTGTTTGGCGCACTAGAAAACCCTAAAAACTCAAGCCCTTTACCTTCTTTCTTACAAGCTTCGTAATAAGAATCAATCCAACTTGAAACCCACTCTAAAGAGACGATATTTGGATCTTCTTCAACCTTTTTACTATATGCATCCATTAAAGCATTAAGACCCTTGGTATCTCTTATTAACCTTAGTTTATCATCAAAATAAGGTTTCACCTCTAAAGAACCCTCAAAATTGAGATCTTCGCCCCCTTCAGTCGATAAAACCTCTTTAAAATTCGAAGCTTTACCCGTTGTAAAAGAAGAGGAATTTTCACCATCAATGATCGGTCCTTTTATAGGAGAAGTAAATACCGCCTCAAAATCAGCTAAAAGGTCATCATCATACTCGTTCGACTTACCTTCTTCTGCACAAGCTTCTCCACAAGAATTCTTCCATTTTATAACCCATTCTGGAGAAACACTTTTGGGATCTTTCTC